>NZ_POQT01000014.1 GCF_002938435.1 Blastococcus saxobsidens | reverse complement strand
CGGGCGGCGCCGTGGGGCCCTTGGGCGGCGTGCTCGGCGCCTTGCCGGCGGGCGCGGTGTCCTTGCCGGCGGGCGCGGTGTCCTTGCCGGCGGGCGCGGTGTCCTTGCCGGCGGGCGCGGTGTCCTTGCCGGCGGGCGCAGTGTCCTTGCCGGCGGGCGCAGTGTCCTCGGCGGCGCCGTTCCCGGTGCCCGCCGCCGCATCCGCAGGAGCGGGCACCGCCGTCACGGGCGCCGTCGCCTTCTTGGCAGCGGCGGTCTTCCCGGGCGTCGTCCTGGCCGGCGTGGCCTTCGCAGCCGCTGCCTTGGTGGCCGCGGCCTTGGCCGGGCTCCCGGACACCTCCGCCGGGTCGTCCGTGCCGGCGACCTTGTCGGTGGTGGCCGCCGCCGCCTTCTTCGTCGCGGCCGCAGCCTTCTTGACCGCCTTGCCCGCCCCGCTGTCACCGGCCGCCTGCTCCGCGGACGCGGCGATCTCCTCCACCGCGCCGCTCGCCGTCGCGACCGCCTTGACCGCCGGCGTCTCGGCCGCCGTGCCCGCCCGTGCGCTCGCCCGCTCGGCGTCGCCCTGCGCGTCGCCCTCGCCCAGCTGGGCGGCGAGCTTGTCGGCGAACTGGCCGAGCAGCTTGTTGCCGACGTCGGTCATCACCCCGCGGCCGAACTGCGCGGGCCGGCCGGTGATGTTCAGGTCGGTGAGGACGTCGACCTGCGTCACCGAGCCCTCCGCCCGGAGCACCGCCGTCACGGTCGCCGCGGCCGTGCCGTTGCCCCGCTGGTCCTTGCCCCGCGCGTCGATGACCGCCCGGTGCGCGGCCTCGTCCTTCTCGATGAACGACGCCTTGCCCTGGTAGGTCAGGTTGATCGGCCCGAGCTTGACCTTCACGCGCCCGGTGAAGTCGTCGCCGTCGACGGAGTCCAGCGCCGCGCCGGGCATGCAGGGGGCGATCCGCTCGATGTCGAGCAGCACCCGCCACGCCTCGTCTACGGGCACCGGGACGGTGAACGAGTTCTCCAGCTGCACGACAGACCTCCTGGTGACGGACTGGAACGGCCTCCGTGCAGGGACCCGGCACGAGCCTGCGAGTGCTGGGGGGCACGGGGGTCCTTCAAGCTACAGCCCAGCGGCGGCCGTCACCGCCCGGCGCGTCAGCACGGTCGCCAGGTGCTGCCGGTAGTCGGCCTGCGCGTTCAGGTCGCTGCTCGGTTCGGTGCCCTCGGCCGCCCGCTGCGCGGCCGCCGCGACCGCCTCGGGCGTGGCCTCGGCGCCGGCCAGCGCCTCCTCCACCTGCCGCGCCCGCAGCGGTGTCGGCCCCATGTTGGTGAGCCCGACCCGCGCCTCGGCGATCCGGCCGTTCTCCCGCCTGACCACGGCGGCCACCGCCACGATCGACCAGGCCTGCGCCACGCGGTTGAACTTCTCGTACCGCATGCCCCAGGAGCCGGTGAGCTTCGGCACCCGCACCTCCACCAGCAGCTCGCCCTCCTCCACCGCCGTCGTCAGGTAGTCGACGAAGAACTCGGCGGCCGGCACCGTCCGCCGGCCCGACTGGCCGGCGATCACGAACTCGGCGTCCAGCGCCAGGGCGACGGCGGGCAGGTCGCCGGCCGGGTCCGCGTGCACCAGCGCCCCGCCGAACGTGCCGCGGTGGCGCACCTGCCGGTCGGCCACCGTGGCGGTGGCCTCGGCGACGAGCGGGGCGTGCTCGGCGATCAGCGGGTCGGAGAGGACGTCGGAGTGCGTCGTCATCGCCCCGATGACGATCGCGTCGCCGTCGTCCCGGACGCCGCGCAGCCCGGCCACCCGGCCGAGGTCGACGACGGTCTCCGGCGCGGCCAGCCGCAGCCGCATGACCGGGATGAGCGACTGCCCGCCGGCGAGGACCTTCACGTCCTCACCGCCGTCGGCGATGGCCTGCAGCGCCTCCTCCACCGTGGTGGGACGCACGTACTGGAACGGCGCGGGGATCACAGGGCACCTCCGGAGGTGGACGGGGCGTCGGTGGAGTCGACGGCCTGGGCGTTGGTCCGTGCGGTCGCCCGCTCGCCGCCGTCCCCGCCGTCGTGGAGGGCCCGCCAGACGCGTTCGGGTGTCAACGGCATGCGGATGTCGGTGACGCCCAGGTGCCGGACGGCGTCCAGCGCGGCGTTCACCACCGCCGGCGTGGAGGCGATGCAGCCCGCCTCGCCCACGCCCTTGGCGCCGATCGGGTTGCCCGGTGCGGCGTGCACCGTGTTGCCGGTGTCGAAGTGCGGCAGGTCGGAGGCCGCCGGCACCAGGTAGTCGACGAAGGTGCCGGTGGTGAGGTTGCCGTCGTCGTCGTACACGGCCTCCTCGTACAGCGCCTGCGCGATGCCTTGGGCCAGGCCGCCGTGCACCTGCCCCTCCACGATCAGCGGGTTCACGATCGTGCCGACGTCGTCGACGCAGGCGTACTTGCGGATCTTGACGAACCCGGTCTCGGTGTCGACCTCCATCGCGCACAGGTGCGTGCCGTGCGGGAAGGAGAAGTTCTCCGGGTCGAAGGTCGCCTCGGCGTCGATCGAGGGCTCGATGCCCTCCGGGTAGTCGTGCGCCGCGAAGATGGCCAGCGCGATCTCCTGGATGCCCAGGCCCGTGCCCGGCGTGCCGCGCACGGAGAACTTCCCGCCCGCGAACTCCAGGTCGTCCTCGCTGGCCTCGAGCAGGTGGGCGGCGATCTTCCGCGCCTTGGCGATCACCTTGTCCGCCGCCTTGACCACCGCCGAGCCGCCGACCACCAGGGACCGGGAGCCGTAGGTGTCCAGACCGCGGGAGGAGATGGCGGTGTCGCCGTGCAGCACCTCGACGTCCTCGAACGGGACGCCGAGGGAGTCGGCGACCAGCTGGCTCCACGCCGTCTCGTGGCCCTGGCCGTGCGGCGTCGAACCGGTGACCACCTCGACCTTGCCGGTGGGCAGCATGCGGATGGCCGCGTGCTCCCAGCCGCCGGCGCCGAAGGACAGCGAGCCGAGCACCCGGGAGGGGGCCAGGCCGCACATCTCGGTGAAGGTGGAGAAGCCGATGCCCAGCTGCACCGGGTCCCCGGACTCCCGCCGCCGCTGCTGCTCGGCGCGCAGCTCGTCGTAGCCGAGCAGCTGCAGCGCCTCCTGCGTCGCTGTCTCGTAGTCGCCGCTGTCGTAGGCGAGCCCCGCCACGGTGGTGAAGGGGAACTCCTCGGCGTTGATCCAGTTCTTGCGCCGCAGCTCCAGGGGGTCCATGCCGAGCTCGACGGCGAGCTCGTCCATGATCCGCTCGACGGCGAAGGTCGCTTCGGGCCGGCCCGCACCCCGGTAGGCGTCGGTGGGCACCTTGTTGGTGAACACGCCGTCGCACTCGAAGCGGTAGGCCGGGAACTTGTAGATGCCCGGGTACATGAAGGCGCCGAGGGCCGGGACGCCGGGCGTGATCAGCCGCAGGTAGGCGCCCA
Organism: Blastococcus saxobsidens; assembly: GCF_002938435.1. GTDB lineage: Bacteria > Actinomycetota > Actinomycetes > Mycobacteriales > Geodermatophilaceae > Blastococcus > Blastococcus saxobsidens. Next base: position 97,790 of record NZ_POQT01000014.1, on the reverse strand, counting down.
TGTCGGCGAGCAGCCGGACGCGCAGGCCCTTGACGTTGCCCTCCCGGTCGGCTGCGACGTCCACGTACTGGATCTGGTCGCGGCCGTGGTGGGCGGTCATCAGCGACTCGCTGCGGGTCTCGGTCCACTTGACCGGCTTGCCGAGCCGCCGCGCGATCAGGAGGCAGAGGATCTCCTCCGGGTTGACCTGCAGCTTCCCGCCGAAGCCGCCGCCGACGTCGGGGGCGACCACGCGCAGCTTGTGCTCCGGGATGCCGGTGACCATCGCCGCCATCACGCGGAGGATGTGCGGGATCTGGGTCGCCGACCACATCGTGTAGTTGTCGCCCTGGGGCTGGACCACGACCGAGCGCGGCTCCATGAACGCCGGGATGAGCCGCTGCTGCACGAACCGGCGGCTGACCACGACGTCGGCGTCGGCGAACGCCTGGTCGGTGTCGGACCCGGTGCCCATCTCGCCGGCGTCGAAGACGAAGTGGTAGCTGGTGTTGGACTCCAGGTGGTCGTGGACGAGGTCGGCGCCGTCCTGGACGGCCTCCTCCATGTCCAGGACCACCGGCAGCGGCTCGTAGTCGATGTCGGCGAGCTCGACGGCGTCCTGGGCGGCGGCCTTGCTGCGCGCCACGATCACCGCCACGGCCTCGCCCACGTGGTTCACCTGGTCGACGGCGATCGACGGGTGGCCGGGGTTGACCATGTCGGGGGTGACCGGCCAGGCGCAGGGCAGCGAGCCCTGCTCCTCGGCGAGGTCCTGGCCGGTGTAGACGGCGATGACCCCGGGGGCCTCCCGCACGGCGCTGACGTCGACGTTCGTGATCCGCGCGTGGGCCACGGGCGAGCGGACGACGGCCAGGTGCAGCATCCCGGGCAGGACCATGTTGTCGGTCCACGTGGTCATCCCGGTGATCAGCCGCGCGTCCTCCTTGCGCCGCCGCGCCCTGCCGATCTCCGGCGCCGCGGCGTCGTCGGACGGGACGCCGGGGCGGTCCTCGACGGCGGTCATGCCTGCACCGCCACGTGCGGGGCGGCGGCGGTGTCGACGACGGCCGGGGAGACGTGCCCGTTCCGGGACCCACCGCCTCCGCCGCGCATCTCGGCGGCCGCGTGCCGGACGGCGCGGACGATGTTCTGGTAGCCGGTGCAGCGGCAGAGGTTGCCCTCGATGCCCTCGCGCACCTCGTCGTCGCTGGGGTCGGGGTTGTCCTCCAGCAGGTCGATCGAGGCCATGATCATGCCGGGCGTGCAGAAGCCGCACTGCAGCCCGTGCATCTCGTGGAACGCCTTCTGGACCGGGTGGAGCCCGTCCTGGCCCACGCCCTCGATGGTGGTGACCTCGCAGCCGTCGGCCTGGACGGCCAGCACGGTGCAGCTCTTCACCGCTTCGCCGTCCAGGTGCACGGTGCAGGCGCCGCAGTTGCTGGTGTCGCACCCGACGACGGTCCCGACCTTGCCGACCTGCTCGCGCAGGTAGTGCACCAGCAGGGTCCGCGGTTCGACGTCGTCGGTGTATGCAGCGCCGTCCACGCGCACGGTGATCGGGGTCATCTGTCCTCCGCCAGGCTTGCAGGGCTCGATGGCGCCCACGGTGAACCGTGGGTCCGATCCGGAGTCTGCACCCAGAGGAGTGACTCAGGCCACTCCCGTCCGCGCGGAAGTGCTCAGCGCCCGGCCGCGACCTGCACCGGAGCGGCCGCCGCCGCGGGGCGGGCGTCGGCGAGCGCCCGCAGCTCCCGCCGGCGCAGCACCGCCGAGGCGGTCAGGGCGAGCAGTCCGAGGACCGCCAGCCCCGCCCCCACGGGGCCGGGCGCGGTGTAGCCGTAGCCGGCGGCGATGACCACGCCGCCGATCCAGGCGCCGAGGGCGTTGGCGGCGTTGAGCGCGGAGTGGTTGAGCGCCGCACCGAGCATCTGCGCCTCCCCCGCCACCTCCATGAGCCGCATCTGCAGGCACACCACCAGGGCCGAGGCGCTCACCGCGAAGGCGAAGATGACCGCGAACACCGAGACCGGCGTGCGGGCGGCCAGCGGCACCAGGGCGAGCAGGACGCCGGTGACGACGTTGGCGCCCACCAGCGACCGGAACAGCGCGGCGTCGGCGAGCTTGCCGCCCAGCGCCGTCCCCACCACGCCACCGGCGCCGAACGCGAACAGCACCCAGGGGATCAGGCCGCGGGACAGCCCGGTCACCTCGGTGACCAGCGGGGCGATGTAGCTGTAGACGGCGAACATCCCGCCGAAGCCGACGACGCCGACCAGCAGCGTCAGCAGCACCTGCGGACGGCGGAGCGCGCCGAGCTCCGAGCGGACGGTGGCCGCGCGGTTGCCGGGCGCCCCCGGGACGACGGCGGTGACCGCGGCGACGGTGAGCGCGGCGATGACCACGACCGCCCAGTAGGCGCTGCGCCAGCCGTACTGCTGGCCCAGCCACGTCGCCGCCGGGACGCCCGCGACGTTGGCCAGCGCCAGCCCCAGCATCACCGAGCTGACCGCGCGCCCGCGCAGGTGGGGGGCGACCAGCGAGGCGGCGACGAGGGAGGCCACCCCGAAGTAGGCGCCGTGCGGCACCCCGGCGAGGAAGCGGGCCACCAGCAGCGACCCGTAGCCGGGCGCGACGGCGGTCAGCGCGTTGCCGACGAGGAAGGCGGCCATCAGACCGAGGAGCAGGCCGCGCCGGGGCAGCCGGGTGCCCAGCGCCGCGATCACCGGGGCGCCGACGACGACCCCCAGCGCGTACAGCGAGATGACGTGCCCGGCGGTGGGGATGTCGACGCCGATGCCCTCGGCGATGTCGGGCAGCAGGCCCATGGTGACGAACTCGGTGGTGCCGATGGCGAACCCGCCGAGGCCGAGCGCCACGACCGCGGCCACCAGCCGTCCCGCGCTCAGCGGCGGACGCTCGGCGAGCGGCAGGGCACGCACACCGCCGGAGCGGTCCTGGTCCGGCCCGGCCACGTCCGACCGCAGGGCGTCAGTGCCCGGCAACCGGCACCTCCTCGACGACCGGGAGCTGCCACGGCTTGACGACGGTGACCAGCACGACGATGGCCAGCACCAGCGCGGTCACCACCACCAGGCCGATCGCGACCGCGTCGTTGCCCAGCACCCCGACGACCGGCGAGACGACCGCCCCGACGCCGAACTGGATGGCGCCCAGCAGGGCCGCGGCGCTGCCGGCGGTCTCCCCGTGACGGGACAGGGCGAGGGCCGGCGCGTTGGGCAGCGCGAGCCCGCAGGCGAACAGGACCACCCACAGCGACCCGGTGACGGCGACCAGGCCACCGGTCCCCGTGCCCGCCAGGACGACGAGCGCCGCACCGGCCAGCGCACCGAGCACCGTGCCGGCCACCAGCAGCTGCTGGGGCGACCAGCGCCGCAGCAGCAGCGGGTTGAGCTGGGTGGCGGCGATGAGCCAGAAGGCGCCGGCGCCGAAGAGCAGCCCGAACTGCTGCTCGTCCAGGCCGAACTGGTCCTGGTAGACGAAGGAGGAGCCGGACACGTAGCTGAACAGCCCGGCCATGGTCAGGCCCGCGACGAGGACCAGCCCGACGTACGTGCGGTCGCGCAGCAGCCCCCGGTAGGTGCGCAGCGTGCCGCGGACGCCGCTGCTGCTGCGCCGCTCCGGCGGCAGGGTCTCGTGCAGCGTCGCCCAGCCGACGGCGAGCATGAGCAACCCGTAGGCGGCGAGCACCAGGAACACGCCCCGCCAGTCGGTGAAGCGGAGGAGCTCGCCGCCGATCGTGGGGGCGAGCACGGGTGCGGCACCGAGGACGAGGAACAGCCGGGAGAGCATCGTGGCCGCCGCCCGCCCGACGTACAGGTCGCGCACCACCGCCAGCGCGATCACCGCGCCGGCGGCCGCACCGACGCCCTGCAGCAGGCGCAGACCGCCGAGGACGGCGATGTTCGGGGCCACCAGGATCAGCAGCGAGGCCAGCACGTGCAGCGCGGTGCCGGCCAGCAGCGGGCCGCGGCGCCCGTAGGCGTCCGACAGCGGGCCGAGGACCAGCTGACCCAGGGCCAGGCCGATCAGGGTGCCGGTCAGCGTGAGCTGCACCGTGGCCGAGGTGGTGAGCAGGTCCTCGGTGATCGCGGGCAGCGCCGGCAGGTACATGTCGATGGTGAGCGGCCCGATGGCGACGAAGGCGCCGAGCGTGAGGGCGGTCCGGGCGGCCCCCGGGCGCTGGGCAGCGGCAGGGGCGGCCGGCGCGGCGGCGACCGGGCGGTCCTGGGTGGTGGTCACGGTCTTCCCGTCGATCGAGATGGAGCGGGACCCACGCTGGTCGAACCGCAGTACGAAGGGCGACAAGGCGCCGCCCGGCCCGTGCATTCCCGTTGGTTGCGGAGATCAAGCACCGTTCATCGACGCGGTCGACCGCTCAGCGGGGTGGCCGCACCGGGAGCAGTGCGCGCGCGTCGCGGGCGCGCAGCGCACCGCGCCAGAGCCCGACGCCGTACGCGAGGTCGTCCAGCCGCCGCGCCAGCACGGAACGGACCGGTCCCACCCTTCTCCGGAACGGCCACCAGGCGAGCACGCCGTCGGCCAGCGCGACGGCCAGCAGCCCGCGGCGCGCGCGGCGGGAGGCCAGCGCGGCCGCCAGCGCCAGGGGCCAGTGGTGCCGGGTGGCGGAACGGGCCAGGGACTGACCGGAGGCGGCCAGCCCGCGGACGGCGAGCAGGGCGGCCAGGCCCGCCGGCGTGCGCTCCCCGGGACGGCGCAGCCGCTGCGCGAGCCGGACCGCCGTCCCGCCGAGCAGCCCGAGGGCGACTCCCCGGCCCGCGCGTCCGCCGGCGAGCAGCAACCCCCAGGTGAGACCGGCCCCTGGCGCGACGACCAGCGGGGAGACCTTCGCCCCGTGCCGCCGGGCCAGGAGGGCGGCGCCGGTGCCGTAGAACGCGCGCCGGCGCAGCCACTCCCCCAGGACGGCGGGGTGCTCGTGTGCCACCTCCGCCGCGGGCTCGTAGCGGACCCGCCAGCCGGCGCCGACCAGCCGCCACACCAGGTCGACGTCCTCGGCCACCCGCAGGCCGGCGTCGAAGCCGCCGCCGAGCGCGGCCCGGCGCGCCAGCAGGGCCGCGCTGGGGACGTAGGACACCGCCGAGAGCGGGCGCACCGCCGCCGGGTGCGGCCCCATGTCCAGCGCCGAGGCGACGTCCTCGTACGGGCTCACCCAGCCCCGTGCCGCCCCGGGCAGCGGCACGATCCGCGGCGCGACGGCGGCCAGCGACGGATCGGCCAGGTGCGGCAGCAGCGCGGCCAGCCAGCCCGCGCGGGGGACGCAGTCGGAGTCGAGGAAGGCGACGAACGCCGTCGTCGCCGCGGCCAGACCGCTGTTGCGGGCCGCGGCCGGACCGCGGGCGGTGGGATGGCGCACGACCCGCACGCCGCCGGTCGCGGCCACCGGGTCCGCCGAGCCGTCGTCCACCACGACGACCGGCAGCTCCGCGGTCGCCCGGTCCGCGGCCAGGGCGGCGAGCAGCCGGGCCAGCGCGGCGGGGCGGTCGCGGACCGGCACGACGACGGTGACGTCGGGCTCCGGGAGCGGCCCGGGTTCCGGGTGGGCCAGCCCGGCGTCCAGGAGCCGGCCGGCCAGCTCCGCCGATCCAGCGTCGCGCACCAGGAGCCGGTCCACGGCCAGCAGCGCCCGGGCGCGCGGCGCGAGCCGGAGCAGCCGCAGCGGGGAGCCCCCGAGCAGGGTGGCGCCGCCGTCCCGCCGGCGGGTGCGCGGGTCGAGCCGGACGGCGAACCCGTCGGGCAGCCGCACCCCGGCCGGCGCCGACACCGGGCCCGTCACGCGCCGGCCAGGACCTCGGCGGTGGTCGCGAAGGACACCAGCGGCGCGTAGCCACGCATGACCTGCAGCGCGCGCTCGTGGTCCTCGTCGCTCGCGCCGGCGCAGGCGTCGGGAACCACCCGGACCCCCACGCCGGCGTCCGCGGCGGGCAGCACGGTGGACAGCACGCAGCACTCGGTGGCCACGCCGACGACGGTCAGCGGCCCCTGCCCGACGACCGCCGCGAGATCCGGGCCCCACTTGCCGAAGGAGGTCGCGTCGACCACCGGGTGCGCGCCGGGGTCCTCCACGAGCCGGTACAGGTCGGCGTCCGGGGGCTGCAGCGCGAAGTCGTACTGCTCGTAGTACTCCTTCCACGCCCCGACCGGCGCGGCGGGCGCCACGAACCGGGTCCAGACGACGCGGTCGCCGAACGCCCCGACCAGCTGCCGGATCTGCGGACGGATCTCGTCGAACCGCGGGGCGGTCCAGGGCGAGTCCTCGTCGCGGAACACGTTCTGCAGGTCGACGACGACCAGCCAGCCCTCCTGCGGTGCGGACCCGCCGCTCATCGATGCCACTCCTCGTTCCCGTCGCAGCCCACGGCGACACGCTGCCCGCACCCTAGCGACGGCTCCGGCCGCCCCGCCGACGGGAGCACGGGCGAGGCATGCTTAGGTCAGCCTTACCTGTGTTCGACCGAGGAGCAGTCATGACCGTCCGTCCCACCTTCCGCGCCGCCGCCGCACTCGCGGCCGCCGCCCTCGTCGCCGCCGGTTGCGGCTCGAGCGACGACGGCGGCTCGAGCACCGGGAACGCCGAGGGGGGCGCCGCCGGCGGCTTCCCGGTCACCGTGAGCACCGCCTTCGGCGACGTGACCGTCGACGAGGAGCCCGAGCGGGTGGTGGCACTGGGGTGGTCCGACGCCGAGACCGCGCTCGCCCTCGGGGTGCAGCCGGTGGGGGCCAGCGACTGGCTGGGCTTCGGCGGCGAGGGCGTGGGCCCCTGGGCCGAGGGCCGTTACGACGAGGCGCCGGAGATCATCGAGACGCTGGAGCCGAGCCTCGAGGCGATCGCGGCGCTGCAGCCCGACCTCATCCTGGACACCCGCTCCGCGGGTACGCAGGAGCGGCACGAGGCGCTGACGAAGATCGCCCCGACCATCAGCCAGCCCGAGGGCGTGGGGCCGTACCAGACCACGTGGCAGCAGCAGCTCGAGCTCGTCGGCCAGGCCCTGGGCCGCACCGACGAGGCCACCGAGCTGGCGGCCCAGGTGGAGCAGGACTTCGCCGACGCGGCGGCCGAGCACCCGGAGTTCGACGGCACCGAGGTCGCCGTCGCCGCCTTCACCTCCGCCGGCTACGGCGCCTACGTGCGCGGCGACTCCCGGGTGGAGTTCATGGAGCAGCTGGGTTTCGAGAACAAGCCCGCCATCCAGGAGCTGGCGACGGAGAACTTCTTCGTGCCGCTCAGCGAGGAGCAGGTGCCCCTGCTCGACGCCGAGCTGACCGTCGCCTTCCCGATCTTCGTGCAGGCGTCGGAGTTCACCGGCGGGCCGCTGTGGCAGACGCTGGACTCCGTGCAGTCCGGCCGCGCCGTCGTCCTGGAGGACGCCACCCTGGTCAGCGCCTTCTCCAGCGGCTCGCCGCTGGGCATCCGGTACGCGATCGAGAACGCCGTACCGCTGTTCGCCGACGCGCTCTGAGGCTCAGCCGCACAGGCGGCCGGTGGGGTCCACCCGCCAGGCCGCCTGCGCGGCGACCAGCCGGCCCACCAGGTCGGCCAGCAGCCGCTCCCCCGCCTCCGCGGTGGCCCCCGCCGGGTCCCCGAGGACACCGTTGGGGCTGACCGACCGCACGCCCCCCGCCCGCAGCCGCGGCAGCAGGTCGCCGATCGGGGCGGTCGCGCCGGCCACCGCCCGGTCCCCGCGCACCCCGTCCGGTTCCACGTGCAACATCAGCGACGTCTCGGTGCGGCCGGCGTGCGCGTCGCCGTCCGGGAAGCCGCAGGGGAACCAGGCGACCTCCCGCCCCTCCGCGCGCACCAGCGGGACCGCCGCCCGCAGCGCGTCGAGGTTGCCGCCGTGGCCGTTCACGATCAGCACGCGGCCGGCCCAGCGGCACGCCGAGCGCCCGTACTCGACGAGCAGCCCGGTCAGCGCCTCGGTGCCCAGCGAGATCGTGCCGGGGAAGCCCTCGTGCTCGCCGCTGGCTCCGTAGGCGAGCGCGGGGGCGAGCAGCGCGCCGTCCAGCTGCGCCACCGCGGCCTCGGCGACGGCGGTGGCGACGACGGTGTCCGTGGCCAGCGGCAGGTGCGGGCCGTGCTGCTCGACCGCGCCCAGGGGGACGACGAGCAACGACCCCGGAGGCAGGTCGGGGAAGGTCGCGGCGGCCAGGGAGGTCACCGCCGCACCCTAGGCGCGCCCGCAGGCAGACTCGGTCCGTGCCCCCACGTCGCTGCCCCTGCGGAACCGGACTGCCCTACGACGACTGCTGCGGTCCCCGCCACGACGGAGCGGCGGCGGCGACCGCCGAGCAGCTCATGCGCGCCCGGTACAGCGCCTTCGCCGTCGGCGACCCTGCCTATCTGCTGGCCACCTGGCACTCCACGACCCGGCCGGCGTCCCTGGAGCTCGACCCGGCGGTGCGCTGGACGGGCCTCGACGTGCTGCGCACGGCCGGGGGCGGGCTGCTCGAGCGCGAGGGCACGGTGGAGTTCCGGGCGCACTGGCGGACCAGCGAGGGGACGGGCGACCAGCACGAGGTGAGCCGGTTCGTGCGCGAGGACGGCGCCTGGCGGTACCTCGGCGCGCGGTGAGGCGTGTCGGTGGCGGCCGGGATGGGCACCGGGACGGGCATGAGCGCAGAGGACACCCGCAAGGTCGCCGAGCTGATCAAGGGGGAGCGCTTCGGCTTCCTCACCACCATCGCGCCCGGCGGCAAGCTGACCAGCCGGCCCATGACGCTGCAGGAGGTGGAGTTCGACGGTGACCTGTGGTTCTTCGCCGAGCGCGGCTCGCACCCGGTGGCGCACATCGCCGCCCAGCCGCAGGTCAACGTCGGCGTCGGATCGGGGGGCACCTGGGTGTCGCTCACCGGGCACGCCGTGGTGGTCGACGACCTCGCGAAGAAGAAGGAGCTGTGGAACAGCGGCGTCGAGGCGTGGTTCCCGAACGGCCCGGAGGACCCCGCCGTCGTGCTGATCAAGGTCGACGGCGACTCGGCGGAGTACTGGGACAGCCCCGGGGGCCGGCTCGCCACGGCCTTCAGCTTCGTGAAGGCCAAGGCGACCGGGGAGCGCATCGACGCCGGCGAGAACGAGAAGGTCGAGTTCTAGCCCGACGTCAGCCGACCGGCGTCGTCCCCGCCGCCAGACCGAGCCGGGCGCCCGCGCGCCCGGCCGGCTCCGGCCGGGAGAAGAAGTAGCCCTGGGCCGAGCCGCACTCCATCGCCCGGAGCACCTCGCGCTGCTCGTCGGTCTCGACGCCCTCGGCGACGACGTCGAGGCCGAGCGTGCGGGCCAGCTCGACGATCGAGGCGATGAGGGTCGCCGCCGACCGGCCGGCGGGCAGGTCGCTGATGAAGCTCCGGTCGATCTTGATGATGTCGGCGGGCAGCCGACGCAGGTAGGACAGCCCCGAGAAGCCGGTCCCGAAGTCGTCGATCGCCACCCGGACGCCGAAGGAGCGCAGCTCCTCGAGCTGCTCGACCACCCGGTCCACGTCGCGGACCAGGACGCCCTCGGTCACCTCGAGGGTGAGCTGCTCGGCCGGGAAGCCGCTGGCCTCCAGCGCGGCACGGACCTCGGCGGTCACGTCGGTGTCGGCCATCTGGCGCGGCGAGAGGTTGACGGCCATGCGCAGCGGCTCACCGGTCTCCCGCGACCACGCGGCCCCCTGGGCGACCGCCTCGTGGAGCACCCAGCGCCCGATGGCGGTGATCGCGCCGGACTCCTCGGCCAGCGGGATGAACTCGGCCGGCGAGACCAGGCCGTGCAGCGGGTGGTGCCAGCGCACCAGCGCCTCGAAACCGGTGGTGCGACCGTCGGAGAGCCGCACGGTGGGCTGGTAGTGGACCGCCAGCTGCTCGCCCTCCACGGCGACCTGGAGGTCCTGCTGGAGCTCCGCGCGGCGGCGGGCGGTCGCGGCCATGCCGTCGGCGTAGACCACGAGCCGGTTCTTGCCCTGGGCCTTGGCCAGGTGCATCGCCAGGTCGGCGTTGCGCAGCAGCGCACCCGCCGTGCGCTCGTCGTCCGGGCCGGCGACGCCGATGCTGCCGTGCACGGTGACCGGGCCGCCGTCCAGGGACACGGGGAGCGACAGGGAGCGGAGGATCCGCTCGCCGACGGCGCGGGCGGACTGGACGTCACCGGTGACGACGACGGCGAACTCGTCGCCGGCGGTGCGGGCCACGACGTCGCCGGGGCGCACGCAGCCGCGCAGCCGCTCGGCGAAGGCGAGCAGCAACTCGTCACCGGCCGCGTGGCCGCGGGTGTCGTTGACGTCCTTGAAGTCGTCGAGGTCGAGCAGCAGGAGGCTCACGGGCTCGTCGCCGTGCAGGGAGCGCTCGAGCACCTCGTCCAGCAGGGTGCGGTTGGCCAACCCGGTCAGCCGGTCGCTGACCACCTGGTCCTCGTTGAGCCGCCAGGCCGAGAGGTGCGCCAGGCTGGCCGCGAGGACGAACCCGGCGTGGATGGCCGCCCACAGCCAGGGGTCGTGCTCACCGGAGTGGCCGAACACCTCGTGCGGGAAGAGCGTGCCGACGACGCCGTGGTGCAGCGCAACCACCACGACGGCGATGCCGAAGGGCACCCAGTCCTGGTAGAGCGAGACGACGCCGATCATCACGAAGAACGCGAAGTGGGCCTCGGTGACCCCGCCCCAGAGGTGGACCAGCGCCGCCGAGCCGGCCATGAGGCTGACGGTGGTGGCGGCGGCCCGGCCGGCCCGCGGCACGCGCGCCGGGACGGCGAACGCGAGTGGTGCCGCGACGAGGAGGAACACGCCGGCGGCCACGGGCTGCCCGAACCCCCACACCCACGCCAGCAGCACGAGGGCCACGGCGGTGGTGAGGGCGAGCCGGACGATGGCGGAGTGACGCCGCTCCCAGACCTCGTCGGGCAGCCGCCGGCCTTCGGGGAGCAGCCGCACCAGCCGGTTCCGGAGTTCGAGGATCACGCGAGGGGCATCGGCGCCTCGCGGCGGCCTCCCCAGCCCGCGCACGCGGCACCCACCCCGAACGGGTGGGGAACGGGCGGTCAGACCCCCGGGAACCCCGCCAGCGGCGACTCGTCGCAGATCCTGGCGGGGATCGACGGGACGCCCAGCAGCGTCGGCTGCCCCCGCACCGGCCCGGTGTGCGAGTGGTCGACGGAGCTGCGCGGGGGGAGCAGCTCGAGGTCGCGGGCGGCCAGGGCCGTCTCGCCGTAGCCCTGCACGCACTCGGGGTCGGGACCGTCGAGCGGGAGGCCGGTGAAGAACTTGGCCGCCATGCAGCCGCCGCGGCAGGCGTCGAAGTGGGCGCACTTCGTGCAGGCGCCGCCGGTCTGCGGGCTGCGCAGGTCGGCGAACAGCGCGGAGGACTGCCACACCCGCTGGAACCCGCCCTCGTCCCGGACGTTGCCGGCGAGGAAGTTCTCGTGGATGGCGAACGGGCAGGCGTAGACGTCGCCGACCGGGTCGATCAGGCAGACCACGCGCCCGGCGCCGCACAGGTTGAGCCCCGGCAGGGCCTCCCCGAACGCCGACAGGTGGAAGAACGAGTCGCCGGTGAGCACGTTCTCGCCGTTGGCGAGCAGCCACTCGTAGAGGTCCCGCTGCTGGGCCTGCGTCGGGTGCAGCTGGTCCCAGACGTCGGCCCCCCGGCCCGACGGCCGCAGCCGGGTGATCCGCAGCTGGGCGCCGAAGGAGTCGGTGAGCGCCTTGAACGCGTCGAGCTGGCCGGCGTTCTCCCGGGTGACGACGACCGAGACCTTGAAGTCCTTCATCCCGGCCTCGGCCAGGTTCTCCAGCGCGCGGATCGCGGTGGCGTAGGAGCCGGTGCCGCGGACGCGGTCGTTGACCTCGGCGGTCGCGCCGTCCAGGGAGATCTGCACGTCGACGTAGTCGGTGGCCGCCAGCTGCGTGGCGCGGGTCCTGTCCAGCTTGACGCCGTTGGTGGAGAACTTGACGCCGACGTCGTGGCCGATGGCGTAGTCGAGCAGGTGCCAGAAGTCCGGCCGCACCGTCGGTTCGCCGCCCCCGACGTTGACGTAGAAGACCTGCATCCGCTGCAGCTCGTCGATGACCGCCTCGGCCTCGGCGGTGGACAGCTCGCGCGGGTCGCGCCGTCCGGACGAGGACAGGCAGTGGGCGCACGCCAGGTTGCAGGCGTAGGTGAGCTCCCACGTCAGGCAGATGGGGGCATCGAGGCCGTACTCGAACTGGTCGATCAGGCGGCCGCCGACGGGGCGCTCGGGTGCGGGCGGGCGGGGCGGCAGGACGGCGGTCATGTGCGCACCTCGATCATCTGGGAGCGGGCGAGGTCGGCCAGGGCCTTCACGTAGGCGCCGCGCCGGGCCTCGGGCACGCCGCAGGCGACCAGCGTCGCCTCGGCGCTGGGGTGGTCGGCCAGCGACTCGACGACGCTGACCAGCGTCTTCGACTTCAGGAACGACAGCTTCCGGTTGGCGAAGGAGTAGACCAGCGCGCCGAAGGGCTCGGGGCGCAGGGCCACCGACCGGGATCGCCGCCAGGGCAGGGCCGGGTCGAACGCCGTCGCGGGCGCGGTCACGGGAGCGGAGGCGCTCAGTAGACGCCGCACATGCCGTCGATCGAGACCTCCTCGACCAGCGACTCCTCGACCAGGGCCTCCTCGGCGGGGGTGCCCTCGACGGCGGCGGTGTCCACGGCGGCGGTCTGCTCGGGCATCTGCACTCCTGGGTGAGCGAGGTCACTGGCGGGTCGGGCCGAGGCTAGTGGCACCCAGTGCCAGGAGCAAGGCCGCCCGGTCGGATGCGGAAAGCATCGCGCACCCGCCGTCGCCCGGCAGGATGGGCGCATGACGCAGACCGCGACGGGGGAGGACGCGCGGTCCCGCGTGGAGCGCGCGGCGCTGGAGCTGTTCACCTCGCGGGGCTTCGACGCGGTCACCGCCGACGAGGTGGCCGAGACCGCCGGCATCAGCCGCCGGACGTTCTTCCGCTACTACCCGACGAAGGCCGACGCCGTCTGGGGGGACTTCGCCGCGCACGTCGGCCGCCTCGAACGGCTGCTGCGCGCGGCCGACGGCGCCCGGCCGGTGCTGGCCACGATCTGCGCGGCCTACGCCGAGGTCAACGGCTACGGCGACGCCGACCTGCCGGTGCTCCGCCAGCGGATGCGGCTGATCCTCACCGAGCCGGCGCTGCAGGCACACTCGCAGCTGCGGTACGCCGAGATCGACCGCGTCGTGGCCGAGCACGTCGCGCGCTGCACCGCCGAGGACCCGGCCGCCCTCCTGCCCCGGCTGGTGGCCGCCAGCACGCGGGCCGCGGCCACCTCCGCCTTCGCCGCCTGGCTGGCCGACGAGCGCACCGACCTCGGCGACCAGCTGCGCCGGGCGTTCGACGAACTGGCCGGCGGGTTCCCCAGCCTGCCAGGCTGAGACGTCCGGCTGTGGCGTGCGGCTCGCCGGACCGGCTACGGTGGCACTGAGTGCCACCGCTGCCCCCAGCGGGGCGGACGACGGGAGACCGGCATGGCGAACGCGTGGTTCGAGACGGTGGCCGAGGCGCAGCGCCGCGCGAAGCGGCGGCTGCCCAAGGGGGTCTACGGCGCGCTGGTCGCCGGCTCCGAGCGCGGCCTGACCGTCGAGGACAACACCGCCGCCTTCGGTGAGCTCGGCTTCGCGCCGCACACGGCGGGGCTGGCCAACGAGCGCCACACGGGCGTGACGGTCATGGGCCGGCCGATGTCGATGCCGGTGATGATCAGCCCGACCGGCGTCCAGGCCGTGCACCCCGACGGCGAGGTCGCCGTCGCCCGCGCCGCCGCGGCCCGGGGCGTGTCGATGGGCCTGTCCTCCTTCGCGAGCAAGTCGATCGAGGAGGTCGTCGCGGCCAACCCGCAGACGTTCTTCCAGGTCTACTGGGTGGGCACCCGCGAGGAGATGCTGGCCCGCATGGAGCGGGCCCGGCGGGCCGGCGCCGTCGGCATCATCGCCACGCTGGACTGGTCGTTCGCCTACGGCCGCGACTGGGGCAGCCCGTTCATCCCGGAGAGGATCGACCTCGAGGCGGTGCGCCGCTACGCCCCGCAGGTGGCGCTGCGGCCGCGCTGGCTCTGGGACTTCGCGAAGACCCGGCAGCTGCCCGACCTCACCGTCCCCAACATGGTGGCCACGCCGGGGGAGCCGGCGCCCACGTTCTTCGGCGCCTACGGCATGTGGATGAACTCGCCCATGCCCACGTGGGAGGACGTCGCCTGGCTGCGCGCGCAGTGGGACGGCCCGTTCATGCTCAAGGGCGTCATGCGGGTCGACGACGCCAGGCGCGCCGTCGATGCGGGCGTCACCGCCATCTCGGTCTCCAACCACGGCGGCAACAACCTCGACGGCACGCCGGCCTCGATCCGGGCGCTGCCCGCGGTCGCCGAGGCGGTCGGGGACCAGATCGAGGTGCTGCTCGACGGCGGCATCCGCCGCGGCAGCGACGTCGCCAAGGCACTGGCCCTGGGCGCCAAGGCCGTGATGATCGGCCGCGCCTACCTGTGGGGGCTGGCGGCCAACGGGCAGGCCGGCGTGGAGAACGTGCTCGACCTGCTGCGCGACGGGCTGGGCTCGGCGATGGTCGGCCTCGGCCGGCCCTCGGTGGGCGAGCTGTCCCGGGACGACCTCGTAGTGCCGCCGGGCTTCGAGCAGCGCCTGGGCGGCACCACGGTCGCGCGCGCGAGCGAGGAGTCCTAGCTCGTTCCGGATGGCAGGATCGCCGGCGTGAGCGAGCCGGTGCGGCAGCAGGACCTCCGGGTCTCCGACGCCGAGCGCTCCGCCGTCGCCTCCGGGCTGCAGCGGGCGCACGACGCCGGGCAGCTGGACCTGGACGAGTTCGACCAACGGGTGCGCGAGGTGTGGGCCGCGCGCACCCGCGGTGAGCTCGAGCGGGTCACCGCCGACCTGCCGGCGCTCCTTCCGCCGCCTGGTCCGCGGCGGGCATTCACCGACGACGCCCCTGGGCTGGCGATGAAGGTCCTGACCATCAACTGGGTCTGCGTCAGCCTGGTGAACCTGGTCGTCTGGGGCATCCTCGAGCTCACCGTGGGCGGGGTCCACCCGTGGTGGCTGTACGTTGCGGCCCCGCCGGGCGCCGTCCTGGGCACGCTCTCCGCGATCGGCATCGGCCGCCCCAGGGACTAGAACGGGCCTCCGGCGTCTCAGCCCTTGCCGAGCAGGCCACCGAGCGCGCCTCCGAGGCCACCTCCACCGCCGAGCTTCTTCACCAGGTCCATCGGGTCGATGCCGAGCGTGGACAGCAGTCCGGCGTCGCGCTCGGTGTCCACCTGGCCGGGCAGCTCCTGGTCGGCCTGCTGGGCCTTGGCGTCGTCGCCCTGGGAACGGAGCAGCTGCAGGATCTGGTCCTTGTCGATGTTCATGGCCGGTCGGTACCCCGGGCGGAGCCGACGATGCGGTCCCGGCGGATTCGCACCGTGGCGCCGCGCAGCCAGGCGGTCAGCGTCCCGCTCGGGTCCTCGACCTGCACCCTCGTCCCGTCCGCCCGGCGGACGAGCAGCCCGGCCG
Source organism: Blastococcus saxobsidens (assembly GCF_002938435.1). Classification (GTDB taxonomy): domain Bacteria; phylum Actinomycetota; class Actinomycetes; order Mycobacteriales; family Geodermatophilaceae; genus Blastococcus; species Blastococcus saxobsidens. The sequence continues at coordinate 82,271 of NZ_POQT01000014.1, read as the reverse complement.
TCAGCTCCGCATCGCCGTCGCCGAGGACGTCGTCCAGCCGGCACGGCAGGCCCTCGACCAGCACCTCGGGCTGCGGCACCAGCGTGCCGGCCAGCCGGCGGCCGGCCCGGCCGCGCCGCTCGACCAAAAGCCCGCGGCGCAGCGGCGGCGTGCGGCTGTCGGTGGCGAGCCGGGCCACCGCCGGGATCCGCCGGACGGCGGCGAGCACGGCACGGCGGACGACGGCACCGCCCCGCCCTCCCCCGGTCATCAGCGCGCCCAGCAGCAGCGCCACCCGGATCAGCGCGCGGGCGTGCGGCTCCCGCTCGGCCTGGTACGTGTCCAGCAGGTCGTCGCCGGCCTCCCCGGCGAGGACCGCGGCCAGCTTCCAGGCCAGCTGGTGCGCGTCCCGCAGGCCCAGGCCCAGCCCCTGACCGACGAACGGCGGGCTGAGGTGGGCGGCGTCCCCGGCCAGCAGCACCCGCCCGTCGCGCCACCGGTCGGCGACCTGCGCCCGGTAGGTGTACTCGACCGCCCGCAGCACCTCCACCCCCTCGACCGGGACCACCGGCGCCAGCAGCTCCCCCAGCCGCGCGCGCCCGGCGAGGTCGGCCGCGGTCTCCCCCGGCAGCAGCCGGAACTCCCAGCGGTACCGGTCGCCGGTCACCGGCATGCAGGTCGAGGCCCGGCGCGGGTCGCACACCTGGTGCACGCCCGGCCACAGCCCCAGCGGCCGGTCGGAGCGCACGTCGAGCACCAGCCAGCGGTCGGCCCGGCCCAGGTCGCGCATCCGGGCCCCGATGAGCCCCCGGACCGTGCTGCCGGCGCCGTCGCAGCCGACCACCGCCGCGGCGTGGACGGACCGGTCCTCCCCCGTCGTCCGGTCGCGGGTGATGACGGCGACCCCGCCGTCGTCCTGCCGAAGGCCGGTGACCTCGACGCCGCGGCGCAGCTCGATCCCCGGTTCCGCCGCGACGGCAGCGGCGAGCACCGACTCGAGGTCGGGCTGGTGCACGAACGATCCCTGCGGCCAGCCGTTCGCCCCCGCGGCCGGGTCGCGCCGGAACTCCGCCAGCACCCGGTGCGTCCCGTCGAGCAGCCGCAGGCCGGCCATCGGGCGGGTGTGCGCAACCAGCACGTCGGCCACCCCGGCGTCCTGCAGCACCCGGAACACCTCGTCGTCCAGGTGCACCGCGCGGGGCAGCACGTACGGCTCGGCGTAACGCTCCAGCACGAGGACGCCGACCCCCCGGCGCGCGAGCAGCAGCGCCGCGGTCAGCCCGACCGGCCCGGCGCCGACCACGACCACCGGGACGCCGGACACGGGCCCAGTGTGCGGCACCCGGGCGGCGGCCTCCCCGGCCGGCCAGCTGTTGACGGGCACACCCGCGCTCAGCAGTCTGTGAGCCAGAGCACACGGGTGTGGCCGAACCCGCGACGGTGCGGGGCTGATGGAGAGGAGCTCGGTTGAAGACCAAGGGTGCGATCCTGTGGGGCGTGGGCGAGGAATGGTCGATCGAGGAGATCGAGATCGACGACCCCAAGGAGGGTGAGGTCCAGGTCCAGCTCGCTGCGTCCGGCCTCTGCCACTCCGACGAGCACCTCGTCACCGGCGGCACGCCCGTCGAGTCCTACCCGGTGATCGGCGGGCACGAGGGCTCGGGAGTCGTGACCAAGGTGGGCCCGGGCGTGACCGGCCTCGAGGAGGGCGACCACGTCGTCACCGCCTTCATCCCCGCCTGCGGCGTCTGCCCGCCGTGCAGCCGCGGGATGCAGAACCTGTGCGACCTCGGCGCCAACCTGCTGGCCGGCACCGCGATCTCCGACGGCGGGTTCCGGGTGCACGCCAACGGGCAGAAGGTCATCCCCATGTGCCTGCTGGGCACGTTCTCGCCGTACATGACCGTGCACCAGGCGTCCGTGGTGAAGATCGAGCCGGACATCCCGCTCGAGGTGGCCGCGCTGGTCGGCTGCGGCGTCACCACCGGCTGGGGCTCGGCGACCAAGGTGGCCGACGTGCGCCCCGGCGAGAACGTCGTCGTCATGGGCGTCGGCGGGGTGGGCATGAACGCCGTCCAGGGAGCGGCGGCGGCCGGCGCGAAGCGGGTCATCGTCATCGAGCCGGTGGCGCAGAAGCGGGAGTGGGCCATGGACATGGGCGCCACGCACACCTTCGCCACCATCGAGGAGGCGACCCCCGCGATCAACGAGCTCACCTGGGGCCGGATGGCGGAGAAGACGATCATCACCGTCGGCGACATCCAGGGCGAGGACGTCGCCGCGGCGCTGAGCGTGACCGGCAAGGGTGGCCGCGCGGTCGTCACCGGCATGGGCAACGCGATGAACATCGACGTCAAGCTCAGCCTCTTCGAGCTCACCCTGCTGCAGAAGGACCTGCAGGGTGCGATCTTCGGCGGGCTGTCGCCGCGCAACGCCATCCCGGAGCTGCTCTCGCTCTACCAGGAGGGCCAGCTCAAGCTCGACGAGCTCGTGACCACCCGGTACTCCCTGGAGGACATCAACCAGGGCTACCAGGACATGCGCGACGGCAAGAACGTCCGCGGGATGATCGTCTACACCGACGCCGACCGTTAACCGGGCCTCGCTGCCCCGTCCTTCCTGACGCAGTACCGCTCCGCCCACCCCCGTGGGCAGAGCGGTACTGCGGCGGGACCACCCCTCAGTGCAGCAGCCGGGTCAGCGCCGGCCCGAGGTCGGTCAGCGAGCGCACGGGGGCCAGCGACCCGCCGCCGCGCGCAGCCAGTGCGCGGGACGCCGTCAGCGCCTCGGTCTCCGCGCTGCCGGCGGGCAGCGGGCAGAGCACGTCCAGCCGGTCGATGCCGGCCAGCGCCGACCCGGCCGGGTCCCCGGCCGTGGACAGGCAGTCCGACAGCAGCACCACGATCCGCTCGTCCGCGTGCGCCGCCGACCGCAGCTGGGCCGACGCCGCCCGGAGCGCGGCGGCGACGTCCGTCCGGCCGTGGCCGCGCAGCCCCACCAGGGCGAGCACCAGGTCCTCCGGCGCGCGGTGCCGGCCGTGCTGCTGGAGCACCTCCACCCGGTCGGCGAACGCGAGCACGCTGGTCTCCAGCCGCTCGCCGGCCGTCAGCACCACGCCGGCCGCGGCCACCGCGGCGATCGCCACGCCCAGCCCGTTCATGGAGCCGGAGCGGTCGACCACCAGGCAGACCGCCCGCCGGGACCCGACCCACCGCCGGGCCACCGTGTCCTCGGGCGCGGGCGGCCACGGACCGCTCCACCGGTCCAGGGTGCGCTCCAGGTCGAGGTCGCCGTCCCCACCACGGGCCGGCGCCAACCGCCGCGTGCCGCGGGCCCGGGCCGCGCCCACCCGGCCGACCTGGACGAACACCCGCGCGGCCAGCCGGCGCGCGGCCGAGCGCAGCTCCCGGTCGGTGGCGAGGGCCAGGTCGGCGAGCAGCGCGGTCGCGGCGTCCGGATCCGCGCCCATCAGCGCGGCGAACGCCTCCTCGTCGAGCTCCCCCACCTCCGGGCTGACCTCGTCGAACGACGCGTGCCGCAGCTGCAGCTCGCGCCGGGCGGTCTGCCGGGGACCGCGGCGGCCCGGCCGTTCCCGCCGGGCCGCCGCGGGATCCGGGGTGCCGGCGTCAGGGCCTGCCGCCTCGGGCGGCAGGCCTCCCGCTTTTCCCGGGCCGTCCCCGGATGGGTCAGGAGCCGTGGCGGAGGCGTCGTCGGCCGGAGGATCCGCGTCGGCGGGGCAGATGCCGTCGAGGATCTCGTCGAGGACGCTCTCGGGGGTCCGCTCCACGCCCTCGGTCACCCGCACCCGGCCGGACAGGGCGGCGTGCAGCGCGTCCCGGGTCGCCTGCCGTGCCCCCGGGTCTTCCAGATGCTCCAGCCCCCGCAGCTGAAGGAGCCCGTCGAGCAGCAGGACCAGGTCGATGGCGCCCCGCACCGACGAGCCGGTGCGCAGGTCGCGGTGCTCGCGGGTCGCGCGCACGAGGGCGACGGCCAGCTCGACCGGCCGCGCACGGCCGCCGGTGACCGCGGCGACGATCGCCCGCTCGCCCGCCTCGTCCTGGTAGCCGAGCACCACCCGGCACATCCGGTCGGCGATCGCCTGCCCCACCCGGGCGGTCCCGATCGCGTCGAACGGGTTCATCGCGGCGATCAGCCGGAACCCGGCCGTCGCCCGGACGGTGCCCAGCCGGGGGACGGCGATCTCGCCCTCGGTCAGCACGGTGATGAGGACGTTGAGCGTCTCCTCGGGGATGCGGTTGAGCTCCTCGAGGTACAGCAGACCCGAGCCGCGCATCGCGGTGAGCAGCGGGCCGTCGACGAAGCTGCCGGGCACGTACCCCTCGGCCATCACCGCGGCCGGGTCGTAGGAGCCGACCAGCCGTGCGGGGGTCAGCTCGGCGTTGCCCTCCACGAAGACGACGTCGTGCCCCGTGTCGCCGGCGACGGCGCGCAGCAGGGTGGACTTCCCCGTGCCGGGCGGCCCCTCGAGGACGACGTGCCGGTTGGTCCGCAGCGCGACGGTGAGCACCTCGCGCTCCCGCTGCAGGCCCACGACGGGGTCGGACGGCACGAGACCGTTGCTCACCGGGCTCCTCCCCTGCGGTCGACGGCGCCCAGTGTGCCCGGCGGGGGGCGGTCCGCCCAGCGGGCCGTCCGGCCAGGACGCGCTGGTCCCGGCCGGACGGTCGACGCCGAGGGTCAGGCCCCCATCATCTCGTCGAGGTCGAGGGCGTCCTCGGGCGCGGAGATGTCCTCCTCCTCGCCGTAGCCGCTGAAGGTCACGGTGCCCTCGGAGCCCTCCTCGCCGGTCAGCTCCAGCGGGTATGCCGGGTCGTCGTCGGCGACGGTGAGAGTGCTGCCGTCCTCCTGCTCGACGACGCGCACGGGCTCGCCGTCCAGCTCCTCGGAGCGGGTCTCCTCCTCGATCTCGCCGTCGGGGTCGCGCAGCTCGTCGGCGAAGCCGGCCAGCGAGAAGGTGTCGAACTCGGCGGCCGCCTCGGCGGGCATGAGCACCCAGGTGCCGTCGAACATGCCGAGGGCCTCCTCGGGCATGCCGAAGCCGGCCCAGAACTCGACCGGTGCGCGCAGGAACTGCTCCCCGCCGACGCTGATGATCTCGACCTCGGTGCCGCCGAAGGTGAGCGTGCCGGCGGCGTCGTCGCCCTGCAGCTGGAGGTCGATCTCCATCTCCTCGCCGTCCTGCGTCATGGTGCCCGCGATGTGCACCGCGCCGGCCTCCTCGAGGGCGTCCGCGGCGGCGGCGGCGACCTCCTCGCCGGTCTTGCCCTCGAGCGGGCTGTCACTGCCACAGGCGGTGAGCAGCAGGGCGGCGACAGCCAGCCCGGCCGTGGCCGTGATCGAGCGGATGCGCATGTCTCTCCTTCGAAAGCGGAACCCGGAAGTGCCGGGCGGGCACATCCTGCGGCTCAGCGCGGCCGGTCGGGGGCGATCCTGTCGCGGCGTGTCGGTGGACGAGCGGCGCCTGAGCGGCCTGGGTCCAGTGGGACGGCGCTGCGGAGGACGGCGGGCCCGAGCCGGAGCACCCCGTCGGTGAGGGCCGCGCAGCGCACGCCGCCGCGGCCGCGCAGCCCGCGGTGGGCGCCGGGCGCCAGGACGACGTCCATCCAGGCGCAGGGGTTCGCCGGCCGGCCGCCGCGCAGCCGCACCTCCCCCGCGCCGCAGTCCAGCGTGAACTCCTGCCCGCGCAGCGCCTCAACCTCCGCGCCGCGCAGCACCACGTTGCGCCGGGCCAGCAGCGGGTCCACGGGCGCGACCCCCAGCTCGGCGGCCAGCGCCTCCAGCGCCTCCGCCGCGAGCACGGTCACCTGCGCGTCCCGGTGCGCCGGCCGCCCGGCGTAGCGGTCACCCACGATGCCGGTCCCGCCCCGGATCTCCAGCCGGTCCCGGTGGTCGGCCGCCTGCTCCGGCGTCGCCGTCCCGGGTCGCCCGTCGTAGCGGTGCACCGGCGAGGCCAGCAGCCCGGCGACCTCCACGTCGTACCGGTGGAGGAGATCAGTGCTCAGCGGTCTTCCGGCCCCTCGGCAGGGTCCCGCCGCGAGCGTGCGAGGGGTGGGGGGCCGAGGGGTCCTTTATGGATCGGGCCCTCGACGGCGGCCAGCCGCTCCCCCGTGCCGCCCCAGCGGCCGGCGATGATCTCCGCGGCGATCGAGACCGCCGTCTCCTCGGGCGTGCGGGCGCCGAGGTCCAGGCCGATCGGCGAGGACAGCCGGCCGATCTCCCCGGCGGTGAGCCCGGCCTCCCGCAACCGCTCCAGCCGTTCGTCGTGGGTGCGCCGCGAGCCCATCGCCCCGACGTAGGCCACCGGGGCGCGCAGGGCCACCTCCAGCAGCGGCACGTCGAACTTCGGGTCGTGGGTGAGCACGCACAGCACCGTGCGCTCGTCGATCCGCCCGGCGTCGAGCTCGGCCCGCAGGTAGCGGTGCGGCCACTCCACCACGACCTCGTGCGCCTCGGGGAAGCGCTTCGGCGTCGCGAACACCGGCCGGGCGTCGCACACGGTCACCCGGTAGCCGAGGAAGGCGCCCACCCGCGCGACGGCGGCGGCGAAGTCGATCGCGCCGAAGACCACCATGCGGGCCGGCGGGGCGAACGAGTTGACGAACAGGGTGAGGTCGTCGCCCCGCCGCTCGCCGTCATGACCCACGTGCAGCAGCGCCGTCCGGCCCGCGGCGAGCATGCCCCGGGCGTCGTCGGCCACTGCGTCGTCCAGCCGCTGGGAGCCCAGCGTCCCGGACGTGCGGTCCGGCCAGAGCACCAGCCGCCGGCCGAGGCGCTCGTCGGGCCCGGCCACCACGGTGACCACGGCGACCGGCTCGTGCCGCCCGACCGACTCGGCGATCTCGCCCAGTTCCGGGAACGACTCCCGCGAGATCGGCTCCACGAACACGTCGAGGATCCCCCCGCAGGTGAGCCCGACGGCGAAGGCGTCGTCGTCGCTGACCCCGTAGCGGCGCAGCGTGGGCTCACCGGTCTCGACGGCGTCCTTGGCCTCCTCGTAGACCGCGCCCTCGACGCAGCCGCCGGAGACGCTGCCGACCGCCGTGCCGTCGGGCCCGACCAGCATCGAGGCCCCGGCCGGTCGTGGTGCCGACCGCCAGGTGCCGACCACGGTGCCCACGCCGACGGTCTCCCCCGCCTGCCACCAGCCCACCAGCTCGTCAAGAACATCGCGCATTCGATCGCTCCTCTCCGGCCCCGTCCCGAGGCTCGTCCCGAGCTTGCGAGGGATGAGGAGGACGGGGTCCTTTCTCACGCACCGGAGATCACTCCCGTCAGCCTTTCGAACGCGGCCATGCTGTGCCCGGCGACGAAGTGGTCCACCGACGGCAGGGCCGCCTGCATGCCGCCGGTCAACGGCTCGTAGCCGTCCCGCCCCTTGTGCGGGTTCACCCAGACGACGGCGTGCGCCAGCCGCCGCAGCCGGGCCATCTGCTCGCCGAGCAGCTCGGTGCCGCCCCGCTCCCAGCCGTCGCTGCACACCACGACCACCGCGCCGCGCGCCGTGCCGCGCTGGCCCCAGCGGTCGAGGAAGGCCTTGAGCACCTCGCCCAGCCGGGTGCCGCCCGACCAGTCGGGGATCGCCCGGCCGCTCGCCGCCAGCGCGCGGTCGGGATCGCGCTGCCGCAGCTCGCGCGTCAGCCGGGTGAGCCGGGTGCCGATCGTGAACACCTCGGTCGACGCCGGGCGGGCACGGACCGCGGCGTGCGCGAAGCGCAGCAGGGCGTCGGCGTAGGGGGTCATGGAGCCGGAGACGTCGACCAGGAGCACCACCCGGCGCGGCCGGGGCCGGGCCCGCCGGTGCAGCAGGCGGCTCACCTCGCCGCCGTCGCGCAGCGCCTGGCGCACCGTCCGGCTGGGGTGGACGGCGCCGTGCGGGGCCGGCCGGCGGCGCCGGGCCGGGCGCATCGGCGAGGCCGGCGCCAGCAGCGCGAACAGCCGGCGCAGGTGCTCCCGCTCCGCGGCGGACATCCCGGCGACGTCGCGGTGCCGCAGCACTTCCTCGGCACTGGCGCGCGCGGCGAGGTCCGGGGCGTCGACGTCCTCCTCGCCGTCGCCGGTGCCGGCGTCCAGCGGTGCGTAGGCGGCCAGGCGGGGCAGCGGGACCGCCGGAGCACGCGCGGCCCGCGGCCGGGTGCCGGTGAAGTAGGCCGCGAAGACGGTGTCGTAGCGGTCCAGGTCGTCGGGGCCGGAGCAGAGGGTGAGCCGGCCGGCCCAGTAGACGTCGGCGGGCTCGAGCACGCGCAGGTGGGCGAGTGCGGCGAGCATGGCCTCGACCCGGTCCGGCGAGGCCGGCACCCCGGCGTGCCGCAGCGTCCGGGCGAGCCCGACGACCGTGTCGACGACGTCGCGCCCCCCCGAGGCATGGGAAGCGAAACATGCGTCCTGAGCGGCGCGATGGGGGGTGACGCTTCCCATGCCTGGGGGGTCAGCCACTGAACGCCGCCGCGCCGAGGGCCTGCACCCGCTCGGTGTCCTCCCGGTACTTCAGCACCGCGCCCAGGGTGCGGGCGGCCAGGTCGGGGTCGAGCTCGCGGGCGCCCAGGGTGTGCAGCGCGGTCGCCCAGTCCATGGCCTCGGCGACGCCGGGCGGCTTGAGCAGGTCGAGGGTGCGCAGGGTCGCCGTCGCCCGGGCCACCTGGCGGGCCAGCTGCTCGGTGACCTCCGGCAGCCGGCGGCGGAGGATCGCCACCTCCCGGTCGAAGTCGGGGTGCTGCAGCCAGTGGTAGAGGCAGCGCCGCTTCAGCGCGTCGTGCACCTCGCGGGTGCGGTTGGACGTGAGCACGACCAGCGGCGGGATCTGCGCGCGGATCGTGCCGAGCTCGGGGATCGAGATGGTGAAGTCCGACAGCAGCTCGAGCAGGAATGCCTCGAACTCGTCGTCGGCGCGGTCCACCTCGTCGACGAGCAGCACGCTCGGGGAGTCCTCCAGCGCGCGCAGCAGCGGCCGGGCCAGCAGGAACCGCCGGTCGTAGAGGCCGGCCTCCAGCTCGGCGGTGTCCTCGGTCTCGTGCGTGACCTCCGCGGCGCGCAGGTGCAGCAGCTGGCGGCCGAAGTCCCAGTCGTAGAGCGCCTGGCTGGCCTCCAGGCCCTCGTAGCACTGCAGCCGGTGGATCGGCCGGCCGGTGACCTCGGCCAGGGCGTGCGCGAGCGCGGTCTTCCCGACGCCGGCCTCGCCCTCCAGGAAGAGCGGCCGGCGCATGACCAGCGCCAGGTAGGCGGCCGTGGCCAGCCCCGCGTCGGGCAGGTAGCCGGTGGCCTCCAGCGCCGCCGCCAGCGCGTCGGGACTGCCCGGGTCGGCACCAGTGCGCTCGCTCACATCCCGCAGCATCCCACCCGCTCCGCCGTCGCGGCGTCCGTCCGTCCCCCCGGGCGGGCAGGCGGACGGCGGCAGGGGACGATGCCCCCATGCCGACCGCCGCCACCGACGCCCTCGCCCTCGGCGACGACCTCCGCGCCTTCGTCGACGCCTCCCCGTCCCCGTCGCACGCCGTGGCCGAGCTGGCCCGGCGGCTGACGGCCACCGGGTTCACCGAGCTGGCCGAGACCGACTCGTGGTCCCCGGCGCCGGGAGCCGGGCACTTCGTCGTGCGGCAGGGCAGCATCGTCGCCTTCCGGCTGGGCAGCGGGACGCCGGCCGAGACCGGGCTGCGCCTGGTCGGCGCGCACACCGACTCCCCCACCTTCAAGGTCCGCCCGCGGTCCGAGGTCCGGCAGTCCGGCTACCGGCTGGTCGGCGTGGAGCCCTACGGCGGCGGGCTGTGGCACACCTGGCTGGACCGTGAGCTGACCGTCGCCGGCCGGGTGGTCGTCCGCGGTGGCCGGACGGCGCTGGTGCGGCTGCCCGGGGCGCCGCTGCGGCTGCCGTCGCTGGCGATCCACCTCGACCGCGCCGTCCGCGAGGGGCTCACGCTGGACCCGCAGCGGCACCTGGTGCCGGTCTGGTCGCAGGACCTGGACGAGGAGCCGGGTCTCCTGGCGGCGCTGGCCGACGCCGCGGGGGTGGCGCCGGGTGACGTGGTCGGGCACGACCTCGTGCTGGCCGACACCCAGCCGAGCGCCCGCGCCGGTGCCGACGGGACCTGGGTGGCCGCGCCGCGGCTGGACAACCTGGCCTCCTGCCACGCCGGGCTGCTCGCGCTGCTGGCCGCGCCGGCCGGCGAGCGCACCCAGGTGCTGGTCTGCAACGACCACGAGGAGGTGGGCAGCGGCTCGATGTCGGGGGCGCGCGGCAGCTTCCTGGAGGACGTCGTCACCCGGCTGGCCGCCGCGGCCGACCCCGGCGACCCGCAGGCCGCGCAGCGCGCGATCGCCCGCTCGGTGCTGGTCTCCTCGGACATGGCGCACGCGGTGCACCCGACGCGGTTCGACCGGCACGAGCCGGCGCACCAGCCGCGGCTGGGCGGCGGCCCGGTCCTCAAGCTCAACGCCAACCAGGCCTACGCCACCGACGCCACGACCGGCGGCTGGTTCACCGAGCGCTGCGAGGAGGCCGGGGTCCCGGTCCAGGCCTTCGTCACCCGGGCGGACCTTCCGTGCGGCAGCACCATCGGCCCGCTGACGGCGACGCGGCTGGGCATCGCCACGGTGGACGTCGGCGCCCCGATGCTGGCGATGCACTCCTGCCGGGAGCTGACGTCGGCGCTCGACGTCCCGCACATGGTGGGTGCGCTCACCGCCTGCTTCGCCGACTGAGCGCTGCGGCCGCAGAGGGCGGCGGACGGCCGAGTGGTCGCTCGGCCGTCCGCCGCCCGTCATGGGTTCCCGGCGTCAGCGCCGGGGGCGATCACATGCGACGGGTGTCGTCGCCGCCTTCCATCTCGACCTGCTCCTTGCGGACGGTCTCGTTCACCTGCGCCTCGTCGGTGACGGTCGTCTTGTCCAGACGGATCCGCTCGACCGGCACGGCCTCCTTCTCCGCGACGGGGCGCTCGGCGTGCAGCGTGACCTCGTGCTCCTCCTCGGAGATGGCCGGGCCGTCCATCGCGTTGCCCACGTTGGCGTCGGTGATCGGCTCGCGCTCGAGCCGGACCTCTTCGCGGGACACGGGGACCGTCTCGGTCACGTTCTCGCTGACGACGTACTTGCGCAGCCGGGCGCGGCCGACCTCTTCGGAGCGGGTGCCCACGTTGAGGCGCTCCTCGGAGCGCGTCATCGCGTTGTCCGTGGTGGGGCCGGACGTGTCGTGGCCGACGGTGCCCCGGTCGTCGAAACCGGTGGTCTCGGTCATGCCCGCGGTCCCGGCCATGCCGGTCGTCTCGGTCCTGCCGGTCGTCTCGGTCATCCCGGCCGTCTCGGTGCGGGTGGTCTGCCCGCCGAGGCCGTAGTAGCGGTAGAGCTCCTGCTCCTCCTGCGGGGAGAGGTGCCCGTCGGTGTCGATCTTCGGGGCGTCCTTCACGCGGGCCTTGCTGACCGCTACGCGAACGCCGTCGTTGGTGAGGTCGGCGTCGCGGATGGGGACGAAGGACTCCTTCGTGCCGAACAGCCCGGTGCGGACCGTGACCCACTCGGGCTGGCCGGTCTCGTCGTCCAGGTAGACCTCGGAGGCCGAGCCGATCTTCTCGCCGGCCTCGTCGTACACGTCCTGGCCGATCACGCGGCTGATGGTGTCGGTGCCGATCATGCGGTATCGCTCCTGTCTGAGCTCGGGGTCGGTGCGTCCTCCGGATGGGTGACCTGGATCAAGGGCGTGAAACGGAACGGGCGGGATCGGCGACTGCGCCGCCCGGCCCTCCCGTGCCGCCGCGGAGCTGATCCCGGACCCGGGCCGGTGCCGCCGTCCGGCGTCTGCGCAGGTCACGGACCAGCAGATGGCGCACGATCGACCTGACGGTTGGCCAGCTCAACGGATCAACATGTCGTGACTCTGCGTCCTCGGCCGCGTTGCGGGCGTGTCGGCAGGGATCGGTCCCGTCCGCCGGTCGGCGCGTCTCCACGGCGGCGGCCCCGAGCGCGCTCAGCATGGTCGGGTGCCTCCCCGTTCGCCGTACGACGACCTCGTCCACCCCCGCACCCAGAAGAAGCCGCCACCTCAGGTCGAAGCCGAGAAGCACCTCGTCGTCGAGGACCCGAGCTCGGGCTTCGTGGGTGCCGTCGTGCGGTGCGAGAAGGACGTCGTCCACCTCGAGGACCGCCACGGGCGCGTGCGCGGCTACCCGCTCGGCCCCGGGTTCTGGGTCGACGGCCGGCCGGTCGTGCTCGTGCGGCCGAAGGCGGCCGCGCCGTCGGTGCCCACGCGCAGCGCGTCGGGCTCGACCTACGTCGCCGGCGCCCGGGCCCGTGTCGCGCGAGAGGGCCGCATCTACGTCGAGGGCAAGCACGACGCGGAGCTGGTGGAGAAGGTGTGGGGCCACGATCTGCGGATCGAGGGCGTGGTGGTCGAGCCGCTGCACGGCGTCGACGACCTGCCCGGCATCGTGCGGGAGTTCCGGCCCGCCTCCGGACGGCGGCTCGGCGTGCTCGTCGACCACCTGGTGACCGGCTCCAAGGAGTCGCGGATCGCCGCGCAGATCACCGGTGACCACGCGCTGGTCGTCGGGCACCCCTTCATCGACATCTGGCAGGCGGTCAAGCCCTCCGTCGTCGGCATCAAGGCGTGGCCGACGGTGCCGAAGGGCGAGGACTGGAAGACCGGCGTGTGCAAGCGGCTGGGCTGGGAGGACGACACCGGCTACGTGTGGGCGCAGCGCATCCTGGCCCGCGTCAAGGTCTGGACCGACCTGGAGCCCACCCTGATCGGCCGGGTCGAGGAGCTCATCGACTTCGTCACGACCGACTGACCTGCCCCTGATGATCAGGTTTCCTGATCATCAAGGGTCCTCCCTCGCGGTCGACGGTGAGTGAGGACCCCGAACGGTGAGGGAGGACGTGGGTCAGGCGTCGACGCGGCGGACCATGGGCAGCCGGGAGCGGACGACCAGCCCGGTGACGGCGACGGCGAGCAGCGGCACCGCCACGGCCACTCCGCCGAGCAGCAGCCAGGGGACGTCGATCACCGCCCTCGCGCCCGCCCCGTAGTCGTTGCTGGTCAACGGATGGGCCACCGCGATCCCCGGCCCGGCGCCCACCAGCAGGCCGAGCAGCGCCCCGCCGACGCCGATGACCGCCGCCGAACCCATCGCGATGAACCGTCGGGTCCGCGGCGCGGCCCCGATCGCGGCGAGTGTCGCGAGATCGGGTCGGGAGTCTGCCAGCGCGAGCCCCGTGGCGGTCAGCGTGGCCACCAGCACCAACACCCCGCCGACGACGAAGAGCAGCAGCCGCGCGACGGCCAGCCCGTCGGTCCAGCCCCGCTCCACGTACACGGACGCCTGGGCCGACACCGCGCGCACCGCCTCGGCCAGCCGTTCCTCCGCGGCCGGGCCGACCGGGGCGTCCGGGCCGCCGATCACCAGCGCGGTGGTCGTCACCGGGACCGGCAGCCGGTCGGCCAGCGCAGGGGGGACCACCACGAGCGACGGCACCTGGAGCTCGGCACCCGAGGAGATCGAGATCTCGGTGGCGGGCAGCGCCGCACGCCCGAGGACCTCGTCCGAGCTGCCGTTCCACGTGGAACCCAGCAGCGTGACCTCGCCCGCCGCGTCCACCGCGCCGCTGCCGAACACCACCGCCCGCTCCGCCCGGAGAGCCGCGGCCACCTCCTCGCGCCACGGGGCGGGCACCGCCGCGGCGACCGTCCCGGCGTCGGCCACCACGACCTCGCCCCCGAAGGTGGGCCGCAGCCACGCCACGTCCTCGGGGAACCAGTGGCACTCCCCCGGCCCGCCGGTGCAGCCGGCCCGGACCGGCGACAGCGAGCGGGGCTCGGCCTCCAGGTAGGCGACGCTCCAGATGCGGCCGATCGGATGACCGGGCAGCTGCTCGGCCACGATCCCCTCGACGGCGGTCCAGGCTTCCTCGCCGGCCTGGAAGACGGTCACCACGGCCGCGCCCATCGGCGCCTGGGGGACGTAGTCGCGGCGGGCCTGGGTGCTGTCGCTCTGGCTGCCGATGGCCATCGTCGTCACCGCGGCGACGGTGGCCAGGACGGCGGCGACGGCGGAGGCGGTGCGGGTCCGGTTGCGGGTCGCGTCGCGGACGGCGATGAGCCCCGCGGCCGGCAGCCACCGGGCCAGCGGGGCGAGCAGCCCGACCAGCCACGGCGTCGCCACGACGGTGCCGGCGACGAGCAGCACCGCGCCGGCGGCCACGCCGAACTCGCCGCCCTGCGCGCCGAGGACGGTGAGCACCGCGCCCGCCGCGATGCCGACCAGGCCGACGACCGGCAGCCGCCAGGAGGTCCGGACCTGCCCCCGGCGTCCGGCGAGCGCCGGCACGACGTCGGTCCGGGCGGCCTGCGTCGCCGGGACGGCGGAGGCGGCGAGCCCGGCGAGCAGGCCGGTGGCGACGACGGCGAGGACGTCGAGCGGCGCGACGTCGAACGGGCCGAAGCGCACGTCGGCCCGCTCGGCGACCAGCGGGAGAGCGAGCCACGCCAGGCCGATGCCCAGCAGCGCGCCGCCGACTGCCGCTCCGCCCCCGAGCACCACGCCGGAGGCGAGCACGGTCCGCTGCAGGTCCGCGGGGCTCCCGCCGACCGCGGCCAGCAGGGCCAGGTCGCGTCGCTGCCGCCGGAGACCCACCGCGAACGCCGGCCCGGCGAGCAGCACCACCTCGAGCAGGATGCCGGCCACGATCAGCGCGAGCACCGCCACCTCTGCGGTGTTCGGGCCACTCGTCCCGCCGTCCGACCGGTACTCCGGCTCCGCGGGCGGATCGGCCACCACGGCGCGGGAGACGACGGCCAGCCCCGCGGCGTTGAGCTCCCGCACGGCCGGCCAGTCCAGCCCACCGGGCACCGACGCGTAGAACTCGGTGCTGCGCGAGCGCAGCAGGTCCGCCGACCCCGGTGCCACCACGACGAAGTCGTCCCGCGCACCGGCGCCTGGCGCGACGATCCCGACGACGGTCAGGGGGACGTCCTCGGGCGTCACCCGGAGGGGCTGCCCGACCGCGACGCCGGCACGCTCGGCCACCGCCCCGCTCACGGCGACCTCGTCGGTCGTCGACGGGACGCGCCCCTCGACCACCTCGACCGCGCCGTCCCTGATCGGCCGGTCGAGGTCGTCGGCGTAGGCGGGCACGTCGGCGTAGCCGGCTCCGGCCCGGTAGGCGACCCGGCCCACGGTGCGCTCGACGACCTCCGCCCCGTCCGGCAGCAGGCCGCGCACCTCGGCTGCGGACCACGGCGCCGCCTCCTCGTCCGGCTCGAACACCAGCGGCTCACCGGTGAGCGGATCGGCCTCGATCGGGCTCCGGGCGACCCCCTCGATGCGCGCGTCGGCCGCGCCCAGCGTCGCCGGCAGCGCCTCCGCCGGGCTGATCTGCCAGGTGCGCAGCAGGGTGTCGGCGCCGACGACGGCGAGGACGGGCAGCCCCACCATCAGCAGCACCAGCGCGGTGCGGCCCCGGTGCCGTCGTGCGTCGCGGCGGGCCATGCGCAGCGCCAGCCGCCAGCGCGTCAGCCAGCCGCTCACCCGACGCCGCCGGCGGGCAGCAGCGACTCCGCCGCCGCGGCCGGACCGCTCTGGTCGACGACGACGCCGTCGCGCAGGAAGACGACCCGGTCGGCCCAGGCGGCGTGCCGGGCCTCGTGGGTGACCAGGACCCCGGCGGCCCCGGCCTCGCAGCGGGCGCGCAGCACCCGCAGCACCTCCTCGCCGGTGGTCGAGTCCAGGGCACCGGTGGGCTCGTCGGCGAGCAGCAGCCGGCGCGGGCCGACCAGCGCGCGGGCGATGGCCACCCGCTGCTGCTGCCCGCCCGACATCTCGTCGGGGAAGCGCCCGGCCAGTGCGCCCACCCCCACCTCGTCCAGCGCCTCGCGCGCCGCGCGCCGGGCCATCCCGCCGCGGACGCCGTCCAGCTCCAGCGGCAGCGCCACGTTCTCCACGGCGGTCAGCGACGGGAGCAGGTTGAGGTCCTGGAAGACGTAGCCGACGCTGCGGCGGCGGACGGCCGCGACCTGGGCCGCCGTGAGCGTGGCGAGGTCGCGGCCCTCGACGACGACGGACCCCGACGTCGGGCGGTCCAGGCCACCGGCCAGGTGCAGCAGGGTCGACTTCCCCGAACCCGACGGCCCCATGACGGCGACCAGCTCGCCGGGGAGGACGGCCAGGTCGACACCGCGCAGGGCCTGGACGACGACGTCGCCCTGCCCGTGCTCCCGGGTCACCCCGGACAGCCGCAGCACCGCCGCGCTCATCGCCGTCCCCACTTCCCGCTCGGCAGGGGCGCGGTCGCCGGTGCCGGCTGCTCGGGAGCGGCGCTGCGTCGCTCGGCCGCCGCCCGGGCGACGCGGGCCTCGCAGTGGTCCAGCCAGCGGATCTCGGCCTCCGCCCGGAAGACGAGCGAGTCCAGGACCAGGGACCACGCCAGCTCCCCGTCGTCGGGGACCCGCGTCTTGAGCCGGGTGAGCTCCTGGAGCCCGGCCATGGTGGCGGTGCGCTGGGTCTGCACCACGCGTAGCACGTCGACGCCCGGCGTCGTGACCGCCAGCGCGAGCTTGATCGCCAGCTCGTCCCGCGGCGCGCTCTTCGCGCTCACGGGGGAGGCGAACCAGCCGCGCAGCTCGGCCTGCCCGACGTCGGTGATCCGGTAGGCGATCCGGCCGTCGCTGTCGGGCTCGCCGTCCTGGACGACGAGACCGTCCCGCTCGAGCCGGTCCAGCGTCGAGTAGACCTGCCCGACGTTCAGGGGCCAGGTGGCGCCGGTGGCCGCGTCGAACTCGGCGCGGAGATGGTAGCCATGGCTGGGACCGCGCTGCAGGAGCGCGAGCAGACCGTGTCGGATGGACATGGATACGAAGTATGCATACGCGGTATCCATCTGCCAAGGATTCAAGCCACGGCGCGCCCGTCCACTCCGCGTTGGCCACGGGCGCTGACCGCGGGAACGGCAGCGGCCGCCGTCCCACGGGGAACGACGGCCGCCGACGTCGTGCGATCAGCCCGGGATGTAGTTGAACGTGTCCGGGTCGGGACCGGTGCGCTCGCCCCGGTCCAGGCCGGTCAGCGTGGCCAGGTCGCCGGTATCCAGCTCGAAGTCGAACAGCGCGAAGTTCTCCGCCATCCGCTCGCGCGAGGAGGACTTGGGGAAGACGACGTCGCCCCGCTCGATGTGCCAGCGGAGCACGACCTGCGCGGGCGTCCGGCCGAGTCGCTCGGCGATCGCCACGATCGCCGGGTCGTCGAGCACCTTGCCCTGGGCGATGGGCGACCACGCCTCGGTGACGATCTCGTGCTCGGCGTTGAAGGCGCGGAGGGCCTCCTGGGCGAGGAAGGGGTGCACCTCGATCTGGTTCACCGCGGGCCTGGTCCTGGTCTCCTGGATCAGCCGCCGCAGGTGGTGTTCCTGGAAGTTGGAGACGCCGATGGCCCGGCAGCGGCCGCTGGCGTAGATCTCCTCCATGGCCTTCCAGGTCTCGACGAAGTCGACGTCGATGCCCGGCAGCGGCCAGTGGATGAGGAACAGGTCGAGCTGGTCGAACCCGAGTTCGGCCAGGGTCTGGTCGAAGGCGCGCAGGGCGTCGTCGCGACGGTGGAAGCCGTTGTTCAGCTTGCTGGTCACGAAGATCTCACCGCGGTCGACGCCGGAGCGCGCGACGGCCTCGCCGACGCCCTTCTCGTTGCCGTACATCTCCGCGGTGTCGATGTGCCGGTAGCCGACCTCGAGGGCGGTGGAGACGGCGTCCGCGGTCTCCTCCGGCGGGACCTGGTAGGTCCCGAAGCCGAGCTGCGGGATCTGCACGCCGTTGTTCAGGTCGAGGGTGGGTACTGCCGAAGCCACAGGCTGGTCCTTCCGGTTCGGGGGGGGGTGGGGCCGCGGACCGCACGATCGGTCGTGCACGATCGACCCGGGCTCCGCCTACCCGGTGCTGCGGTCCTCAACCAATTCCGCGGGCGCCCGGCGCTCGGCGATCAGCGCCGTGCCGCCCAGCGCCAGCACTCCCGCGAGGGCGGCGGCCCCGGCCGGGACGGCGAACGCCGCCTCGGCGCCCCAGGCATCCACGGCCGCCCCCGCGAGCGCCGAGCCCGCGGTGACTCCTAGGGTGAGGCCGGTGATCGTCCAGGCCAGCGACTCGGTGAGCACGCCCTGGGCGACGCGGGACTCGACCAGCGACGTCCCCGACACCAGCACCGGCGCGATGGTGAGCCCGGCGAGGAAGCCGCAGCCGACCAGGACCGCCAGCGAGCCGACGCCCCACAGCAGCTGCGCGGCCAGGCCGAAGGCGACCGCCGTGGCCACGAAGCGGGACACCAGCGTCCCGGGCAGCCTCGCCAGGCCGTAGACCAGCCCGGCGAACAGGCTGCCGAGGGCGAAGACCGCCAGCACCAGGCCGGAGAACGCCTGTGCCCCCTCCTCCTCGGCGAACCCGACGACGACGACGTCGATCGCGCCGAACACGGTGCCGACCGCCATGTAGGTGACGACGACGACCAGCAGCGTGGGGGTGAGCACCGACCTTCGCCGCTTGGGCGCGCCGGGGTCGACGGGGTGCAGCGGCGGCTCGGTGGCACGCTGGGCCGCCAGCCACCACCCGCCCACCACACCGAGGACGATCCCGGTCATGAACCCGACCGGCGGCGCGATCAGGGTCGCCAGCAGCGTCACGAGCGGCGGGCCGAGCACGAAGACCACCTCGTCGACCACCGCCTCGAAGGCGTAAGCGGTCTGCCGGCCGGCCGGGTCGAGCACGGCCGACCAGCGCGCCCGCACCAGCGAGCCGATGTTGGGGCTGCTGAGGCCGGTGGCCGCGGCGAGCAGGAACCAGCTCCAGCGCGGCGCCCCGCCCACGACGGCGGCGACGAACGCGGTGCCCGTGAGCAGCGTGGCGGTCAGGGCCACGCGCAGCACGACGCCCTGCCCGCGCAGGTCCATCACCCGGGCCCACTGCGGACCGGCCACGGCGAAGGCCAGGGCCAGGGTGCCCGACACCGCGCCGGCCAGGCCGTAGCTGCCGGACTCGCCCTCCACGAGGAGGACCGCGCCGAGGCCGAGCATCGGCGCCGGGAAGCGGCCCAGCCAGGCCGCGAGGGAGAAGGACGAGGCGCCGGGGACGGCGAACAGCCTGCGGTACGGGCCCAAGAGGGTGCGGGGTGACACGGTTCTTCTCGCGCTTCCTGACCACGGGCGAGTGCGGGCTCGTTGCTCCGCCGGGCTCTCGAGGTGGCGACCGCGACGGTAGCAACGGACCAGTCCGCGCCGGCTGCACGCCACCGGCGCGGCCGGGCGGTGGGCGACCGCCCAGCGCAGCAGCCGGCTCGGCCGCCTCCTCGCCCGCCGGTCAGGGCGGATGCCGTCCCTGCCGTTCCCCCTGGACGGCTGGACGGCCAGGCGCGAGCTGCCCGTGCCGCCCTCCGAGACCTTCCGCGAGTGGTGGGCCCGGGAGCGGTCGTGAGCCGCCGGGAGGAGGTCACGGCGTTGGGTCAGGCGGGGGTGGTCGTCACCGGATGCGCCGTCGCGATCGCCGGGACGGGCACGCTCGTCCTCGACGCGTCAGCCGACCAGGGCCGCCGAGCCCTCATCCTCGTGCCCGATCTGCACGTCTGCGTGGTCCGCACCGAGCAGGTGGTGGGAAGCGTCCCGCAGGGGCTGGCCCGGCTGGTCCCCCTGCGACCGCTGACGTTCATCAGCGGCCCGCCCGCCACCAGCGACATCGAGTTGTCGCGGGTCGAGGGCGTGCACACGGCCCTCCTCGGCTGGAGCTCGTGCTCGTCGAGCTGTGACCGAAGGGCCGGCTGCGCAGCGGGCGTCGCCGCGCAGCCGGCCGTCGAGCCGCTCAGCGACCGCCGGGCTTGGCGGTCGGGTCCGGACCCAGGTCCGTGCCCTGCGCGCTCGGGTCCCCCTGGGTGCCGCTGCCGTCGCCGTGTCCGGCGGGGACCAGTTCGGGGTTGGGCTTCCCCGGTGAGCGGCGCATGGCCAGGACCAGTCCGACCAGGGCGCCCAGCAGCAGCGCCAGCCACAGGGTGCTCACGTTCGCGCCCAAGCCGTAGATCGCCACCAGCGACAGGCCACCGGCCATGAGGCAGTAGTAGATCGTCGGCAGGATCGTCTTCCGGATCAGGTCGCCCTCCCGGCCCACCAGGCCGACCGTGGCGGACGCGGCGACGATGTTGTGCACGGTGATCATGTTGCCCGCCGCGCCGCCGACCGCCTGGGTCGCGACGACGGTCTCCGGAGCCACGCCGATCTGCTCGGCGGTGGAGAACTGGAACAGCGAGAACATCAGGTTGCTGACCGTGTTGCTGCCGGCCACGAAGGCGCCGAGGGCCCCGATCCACGGGGCGAAGGCCGGCCAGGCGTCACCGGCGAGCGCCGCGGCCCCCTCGGCCAGGACCAGCGGCATCGACGCCAGCCCGGAGTCGTTGTAGGTGTCACCGGAGTTGATGAACACCCGCACCAGCGGCAGGGCGAACAGGAGAGCGACCGCCGCGCCCGCGAGCTGGCTGCCCGCCACCTTCCACGATGCCGCGATCTGCCGCCCGTTCATCCGGTGCAGACCGTAGGTGATCAGGCACGTCAGGATGAACACGAAACCCGGCAGGTACAGGTACTCCAGCGCCTGCGAGATGCCCTGCACGCCGAAGATGTTCTCCACGCTGAGGACCCGCCAGCCATCCCGCAGGAACGTGGTCAGCGGGTCGACCGTGCGGGTCAGCACCAGCAGGGCGGCGACGACGACGTACGGCGTCCACGCGAGCCAGATGTTCATCCGGCGCTCGGCGACGTCCTTCTCGTCCTCGGGGTGCAGGCTGCCCATCCAGTTGCTCGCCCAGCGGTGGCGGGGCGGGAAATCCCAGATCTGCTTGGGCATCAGGAAGCCCCGGCTCGACGCGAACATCACGATGATCAGACCGGTCAGGCCGCCCAGCAGCGAGGGGAACTCCGGCCCGAGGAGCCAGGCCACCAGCACGTAGGGCACGGTCATGGCGAAGGCGGCGAACAGGGCGAACGGGGCGATGGCCAGCCCGTCGGCGAACCGCCTACGCTCGCCGAAGAAGCCCGTGAGCATGCAGGCGAGGATCAGCGGCATGAGCGTGCCGATGGTGGCGTGCAGGAGCGAGACCCGCAGGCCGATGACCTCCAGGTACGCGGGCAGGTCGAGGCCCAGCACGGAGAGCCGCTCGTCGACCGGCGCGGCCCCGCCCAGCCCACCGCTGACGCCCACCAGGATCGGCGTCCCGACCGCGCCGAAGCTCACCGGGGTGCTCTGGATGATCAGCCCGACCATGACCGCCGCCATCGCCGGGAAGCCCAGGGCCAGCATCAGCGGCGCCACCACGGCGGCCGGTGTACCGAACCCGGAGGCACCTTCGATGAAGCTGCCGAACAGCCAACCGACGATGATGGCCTGCACCCGGCGGTCCGGGCTGATGCTGGTGAACCCGGCGCGGATGGTGGCCATCGCCCCGCTCTTGGTCAGCGTCTCGAGCAGCAGCAGGGCGCCGAAGACGATGTAGAGCAGCGTCACGGCCACCAGGAGGCCCTGCACGGCGGAGGCGGCGATCGCGGTCGGCGACATGCCCCACACCAGTAGGGCCACCAGGACCACGACGACGAATCCGACCGGCATCGCCCACTTCGCCGGCCACCGGAGCCCGGCCAGGAGGATCCCGACCACCGCGATCGGTGCCAGGGCCAGCAAGCTGAGCACAGCGAGGTTGTCCACGGTGACGCCTCTCGATCGGGTTCCGTCTGGTCAGCGGGCGGGTGCGGCCGGTCGGGCCAGGGCGGTGCCCGGCCCGGAGAGTGCATGTTCGAGCACGTCCTCGACGGGGACGCCGCGGATCGAGGCGTCCAGCACCTGGACGGTGTGGGCGACCGGCATCCGCTTCCCCATCCGGGCCAGCGTCGTGGCCACCTGCATCCAGCAGCCGGGGTTCGCCGTCACCATGAGGTCCGCCCCGGTGGCGAGCACGGCCGCCGCCTTGCGCTCGCCCAGCTCCCGCGCCGGTTCTGGCTGCAGCATGTTGTAGGTGCCGGCGCTGCCGCAGCACAGCTCGGCCTCGGTGAGCGCCTTGAGCTCCACGCCGGGGATGCCGCGCAGCAGCCGGCGCGGCTCCTCACGGATGCCCTGCGCGTGGGCGAGGTGGCAGGCGTCCTGGTAGGCCACGGTCATGGGCAGCGGGTGCCGTTCGGCGACCGGCCCCATCTCGACGACGAACTCGCTGATGTCCCGTGACTTCCGGGCCAGCGTCTCGGCGCGCTCGGCCCACTCCGGCTCGTCGCGCAGCTGGTGCCCGTACTCCTTGATGTTCGAGCCGCAGCCGGCCGCGTTCACGACGACGTAGTCGACCCCGGCCTGTTCGAAGGTCTCGATCGTCCGCTTGGCGAAGTCCAGCGCCTGCTGCTCGCGCCCGCCGTGCCCGGGCAGCGCGCCGCAGCAGCCCTGGCGCCTGGGCGCGATGACGTCGCAACCCTCGGCCGCCAGCACCCGCACGGTCGCCGCGTTCACGTCCGGGAAGAACGTGCCCTGCACGCAGCCGGCCAGCAGCCCGACGACCGCCCGCCGCTCGCCCACGGCCGGCGTCCGCTCGGGAATGCGCTCCACCGGGCCCAGCTTGGGTGCGAGCGACTCCATGGCCTGCAGGGGTGCCGGGAGCTTGCGCATCAGTCCTGCGCGGGTGAGCAGGCTGCCGAGCCGGCTGGCCTGGTAGGCGCGCAACGGCCCGCGCAGTGCGCGCAGCCGCTTCGGATAGGGGAACAGGTTGTAGATCAGGTCGCGGTAGAGCTTCTCCGACCGCGACCGCTCGTACCGTCGCTCGATCTGCGGGCGGGTGGCCTCGATGAGCTTGTCGTACTGGACGCCGGACGGGCAGGCCGTCACGCAGGCCATGCAGCCCAGGCACTGGTCGAAGTGGCGGACCATCGAGTCGTCGAGCGGCTCACCCTCCAGCGCCTCCTTCATGAGGTAGATGCGCCCGCGGGGGCTGTCCATCTCCTCACCCCAGAGCACGTACGTGGGGCAGGTGGGCAGGCAGAACCCGCAGTGCACGCAGTCACCGATGAGCGCGGGGTCCGGCGGGTGGTGCTCGTCGAAGGCCGGCTGCACCGCCTGCCGCGTCATGGGCAGGCCGAGCAGGGTCGGGGTGCCCACGGTGGCGGCCCCGGTACCGGCGGGCAGGTCGATGTCCTGGCCGATGTCCAGCGGACGGCGCGCCCCGACGACCTCGGCCGGCGCCTGGTCGGCGGCGCGCTGGGCCCCGGTGACAGCACCGTCGGGCAGGTCGCGCTGCCCGTCGCGCACCGGGTTGACGTTCGCCGAGGCGCCGGGGGAACCGGGCGGCGGCGAGTCACCGTGGCCGGTGCTGCCCGGGGTGATCTCGGTCATCTACAGCCCTCCGACGAACCGGCCCGGCGACATCTGCCGCTCGGGGTCGAACCTCTCCTTGACCCGCCGCATGAGGTCCAGCGAGTCGCCGGCCGGGCCCCAGTGGTCCAGCCGGTCCCGGACGTCGTCCGGCGCGCGGAGCAGCACCGCCGTCCCGTCGTGCGGCGCCAGGGCGGCACGCAGCCGGGGCAGCGCCTCGACCGCCGCGTCGGCCGGGAGCGCCGCGTAGGACACCCCGGTGGCGGCGTGCGCGGCCAGCGCCGTACCGGCCGGGAGCGCCCCGACCACCGACGCGAGGGCCGCCGGCGCGTAGGCCAGCCGCAGCAGCACGTCGTCGACACCGCCGGGCCGCCGGCCGAAGCCCTCCGGCACGTCGTCGGACTCCTCCCCACCGCCGAGCAGCGCGACGGCGGCGCCGGCCTGGGCATCGACGGACTCGGCGATCGACTCGAACAGCACGACCAGCCGGGCGGCGCCGTCGGCGCGCCCGATCAGCTCCACGGCCGACGGGGTCAGCGTCGAGCGGGCCAGCGCGATCGACAGCGGCCCGGCAGCCGCGACGTCAGGCAGCTCCAGGGTGACCACCCGGCGCGCGGGCGGCACCGGGTGCAACCGCCAGGTGGTGGAGGCGACGGCGCCGAGCGTCCCGTGGGCCCCGGTGAACACCTTGCCGAGGTCATACCCGGCGACGTTCTTGACCACCTTGCCGCCGGCGTGCGCCACGGTGCCGTCGGCCAGGACGACGGTGATGCCGATGAGCAGGTCCCGGGTGGTGCCGTACCGCAGCCGGCGCGGCCCCGACGCGTTGGCGCTGACCACCCCGCCCAGCGTGGCGCCGTCCTCGGGCGGGTCGAGGCCGAGGAGCTGGCCGGCCTCGCCCAGCCGCGCCTGCAGGTCGGGAAGGCGGACCCCGGCCTCGGCCACGACGGTGAGGTCTCCGGCCACGTGCTCGACGATCCGGTCCAGACCCGTCAGGTCCAGGAGCAGGTCGGCGGAGTCCGGCGGCGCGGCCCACGTCAGCTTGCTGCGTCCCCCGACCGGCACGACCGTGCGCCCGTCGGCCGCCGCGGCCCGCAGGACCTCGGAGACCTGATCGACCGTCGCCGGCCGGACCACCTCCTGCGGGACGACGCCACCGACGGCGTCGTCGGCACCGCCGGCCCGGCGGATCTCGGTGGCAGCGGTCACGAGTCCTCCTCGCTGGCGCTCGTCGGCCGCGTGCCCGACGGTGCTCCACCCATTGGTGAGCTCGCACGCCCGCTCATCAGAAGACCTCGCCGAGCCCGGCCGCCTGCACCGGGTGCTCGCCCTTCCGGACGCCGGGCCGCTCGCCGCACAACCGCGGGGTCGGGAAGACCTTGCCCGGATTGGCGATGCCGTCGGGGTCGAAGGCGCAGCGCAGCAGCTGCATGGTGTCGAGGTCCTCGGGGGTGAACTGCTTGGCCATCTTCATGCGCTTCTCCTGGCCCACCCCGTGCTCGCCGGTGATGGAGCCGCCGGAGGTGATGCAGAGCTCCAGGATCGCCCCGGCCAGCTCCTCCGCCTCGTGGGCCTGGCCCTCCACCGCGTCGTCGAAGAGCACCAGGGGGTGCAGGTTGCCGTCCCCGGCATGGAACACGTTGGCCACGCGCAGGCCTTTCGCGTCGGCCATGCGCTTCATCTCGGCCAACACCTCGGGCAGCTTGGTCCGCGGGATGACGCCGTCCTGCACGTAGTAGGAGGGGCTGATCCGGCCGACGGCGGCGAACGCCGACTTGCGCCCCTTCCACATCAGCGCCCGCTCCGCGTCGTCGGCCGCGATCCGGACCTCGAAGGCGTTGCGCCGCTGCGCGATCTCCTCGACCTGCCGGAACTGGGCCTCGACCTCGACCTGCGGACCGTCGAGCTCGATGACCAGCACCGCCACGGCGCCCGCAGGGTAGCCACAGTTGACAGCCGCCTCGGCGGCCTCGATGGCCAGGGCGTCCATCATCTCCACGGCGGCGGGCACGATGCCGGCCCCGATGATGTCGCTGACCGTGCCGGCTGCGTCCTCGACCGACCGGTACCCGACGAGCATCGTCTGCACCGCCTCGGGGACGCGGATCAGCCGAAGGGTCAGTTCGGTCGCGACCCCGAGGGTGCCCTCGCTGCCGATGAAGGCGCCCAGCAGGTCGTAGCCGGGGTGCTCGGGAGCGCGCCCGCCCAGGTGCACGACCTCGCCATCGGGCAGCACCACCTCAGCGCCCAACACGTGGTTCACCGTGAAGCCGTACTTCAGGCAGTGCGCACCGCCGGCGTTCTCGGCGACGTTCCCGCCGATCGAGCACACCAGCTGGGACGACGGGTCCGGTGCGTAGGCGAGGTCGTAGGGTGCTGCGTCCCGGGTCACCCACAGGTTGATCACGCCCGGCTCGACGGTCACCTGACGGTTGTCGGCGTCGACCGCGCCGAGAGAGCGCAGCCGGGACAGCACGAGCAGGACGCCGTCCGAGCTGGGCAGCGCGCCGCCGGACAGGCCGGTGCCCGAGCCGCGGGCGACGAACGGGACGCGAGCTTGCGAGCACAGCCGCACCGTGTCGACGACGTGCTGGCGGCTCTCGGCCAGGACGACGATCGCCGGCGTGACCTTGAAGTTTGCCAGGCCGTCGCACTCGTAGGTCCGGGTCTGGGTCCGGTCGGTCAGCACCCGCTCGGTGCCGACCGTCGCCCGCAGCCGTTCGGCCAGGGCGGCGGTCAGGTCGGAGACCGACGGTTCGGCGACGGCGGTCATGGCGTCACGGCATCCGCTCGTAGGCGGGCAGGGTCAGGAAGTCCTGGTACTCGTCGGCCACCGCGGTCTCCAGGAACAGCGCGCGGGCGTCGTCCCAGCGGCCGGAGGCGAAGGCCTCGCCGCGGGCCTGCTCGATGGCCTGCATCTCCTCGTCGGTGAGACGCTCGACCAGCTCGCGGGTGACCGTCTCCCCGTTCGACAGCTGCACGTCGTTGTGCAGCCACTGCCACACCTGGCTTCGGCTGATCTCCGCCGTGGCGGCATCCTCCATCAGGCCGTTGATGCCGGCCGCGCCCTGGCCGCGCAGCCAGGACTCCAGGTACTGGATGCCGACGCTGACGTTGGCCCGCAGGCCGGCCTCGGTGACCTCCCCGGGGGTGGAGCGCACGTCGAGCAGCTGCTCGGCAGCGACCCGCACGTCCTCACGCTTCTTGTCCAGCTGGTTGGGCTTGTCGCCGAGGACCTTGTCGAACACGTCCATCGCGGTCGCGACCATGCCGGGGTGGGCGACCCAGGAGCCGTCGAAGCCGTCGTTGGCCTCACGGGTCTTGTCCTCGGTGATCTTGTTGAACGCGAACTCGTTCTTCGCCGGGTCCTTCGAGGGGATGAAGGCCGACATGCCGCCGATGGCGTGCGCCCCGCGCTTGTGGCATGTGCGCACCAGCAGCTCGGTGTAGGCCCGCATGAACGGGACGGTCATCGTGACCGAGTTGCGGTCGGGGAGAGTGAAGTCCCCGCCCCGGGTCCGGAAGGTCTTGATGACGCTGAACATGTAGTCCCAGCGGCCGGCGTTCAGCCCGGCGGAGTGCTCGCGGAGCTCGAAGAGGATCTCCTCCATCTCGAACGCCGCGGGATAGGTCTCGATCAGGCAAGTGGCGCGGATGGTGCCACGCGGGATGCCGAGGTGCTCCTGAGCCAGGACGAACACGTCGTTCCACAGCCGCGCCTCGAGGTGGCTCTCCATCTTCGGCAGGTAGAAGTAGGGCCCCTGGCCGCGGTCGACCTGCTTCCGCCCGCAGCTGGCCAGGTAGAGCGCGAAGTCGACCAGGCTGCCGGAGGTCTGCTCGCCGTCGACGGTGATGTGCTTCTCGGGCAGGTGCCAGCCGCGCGGGCGGACGATGATCGTGGGCAGCTGGACGTCGTCGCGGACGCGGTACTCCTTGCCCTCGGGGCTGGTGAACTGGAGCGTGCCGTCGATGGAGTCCATCAGGTTCAGCGGCCCGTTGACGACGTTCTCCCACAGCGGGGAGTTGGCGTCCTCCTGGTCGGCCAGCCAGCACCTGGCGCCGGAGTTCAGCGCATTGATGGTCATCTTGCGGTCGGTCGGGCCGGTCATCTCCACCCGGCGGTCGACCAGACCGGGTGCCGGGTCGGCCACCCGCCACGAGTCGTCCGCACGGATGTGCGCGGTCTCGGGCAGGAAGCCCAGCGTGCCGCCGGCGGCGAGGTCCCGGAGCCGCTCCTGCCGGGCCCGCAGCCGCTCCTGCCGGCGAGGCTCGAACTCGCGGTGCAGCCGGGCGA
Source organism: Blastococcus saxobsidens (assembly GCF_002938435.1). Taxonomy (GTDB): domain Bacteria; phylum Actinomycetota; class Actinomycetes; order Mycobacteriales; family Geodermatophilaceae; genus Blastococcus; species Blastococcus saxobsidens. The sequence goes on along the minus strand of NZ_POQT01000014.1, from coordinate 54,633 downwards.
TCAGCTCCAGCGACTCGGTCGTCAGCACCTGCTCGTAGCCGTCGCGCCACTCCCCCCGGACCTCGACGCCAGGGACGTGGGGGGCACTGCTCATGGGAGGTTCTCCTCGGTTGCTACGGCGGCGGTACCAGCGCCGAGTGCATGGGCGGTGGACGCACTCTGATGCACCGCCCGGCGCCCGCGCCATCCCTTCCGGAAAACCCTTTCCGCTACTCGGAAACCCGCCGGCCTCCGCCCGGCGTGTGCCGCAGCCAGGCGCGGGCGAGCTGATCGGCGGTCCGGTGGAGCGCCTGCACGACCTCGGGCTGGCCGTGGTCCAGGCGACTGGCGGGAGCCGACACCGACAGCGCCGCAACTGCGTCAGCGCCCGGACCGACCGGCACCGCCAGGCATCGCACGCCCAGCTCCTGCTCCTCGTCGTCGACGGCCCAACCTCGCTCCCGGACCGCCGCCAGCTCCGCCCGGAAGGCCCCCAGGCTGGTCAGGGTGTGCGAGGTGTGCCGCGGCATCCCCAGCCGGAAGATCACCCGGCCGAGCTGATCCTCCTCGTGCCAGGCGAGCAGCACCTTGCCCACGGCGGTGCTGTGCGGGAGCACCCGGCGGCCCACCTGGGTGAACATCCGCATCCGATGGCGCCCCGGCGCCTGCGCGACGTAGACGACGTGGTCGTCCTCGAGGACGGCGAGATTGACCGTCTCGCCGCAGTCCTGCGCCAGCTCGGACAGGAACGGCAGCGCCCAACTGCTGAGCAGCCGCCGGGTGGCATCTCCCAGCGGGAGCAGCGCCGCTCCCAGCGCGTACCGGCGGTCGTGGTCCTGGCGCACGTAGCCACGCGCGGCGAGGGTCGCCAACAGCCGGTGGGCGGTGCCCAACGACAGGCCACTGCGCTGGGCGAGTTCGGACACGGGCAGCCGACCCCCGCCCTGCGCGAGGAGTTCGAGCAGCAACAACGCCCGGTTGACCGACTGCACGGTGCCGGACGGACCCTCCGCCACGGCACCCATTGTGGCACCGTCCCCGTCGCCCGCCGCCCCACGCCGGCCGGGGAGGCCCCGGTGCGGACGCTCAGGCGGTGGCGAACCCGGCGGCCTGCACCGCCGCGGCGCACACCGCCTCGTCCTGGTCGCCGGTGCCCCCACTGGCGCCGACGGCGCCGAGCAGTGTCCTGCCCCGGTACACGGGGACGGCACCGGTCTGGGGGGTGAACCGCCCGCCGGTCACGGTCGTGATGGCCGCGGCGAAAGCCGGCATGGGCATCATCTTCTCCTTCTGCGCCGCGCTCGGGACCCCGTACGCGGCGGAGGTCCACGCTTTCCCCTGCGCGACGTCGGCGCTGATCCACGGGGCGCCATCCATGCGCACCAGCGCGATCAGGTGCCCTCCGGGATCCATCACCGCGATGGACATCGGCACCCCGAGGTCGGTGGCGGACCGGCAGGCGGCGGCACACAGCCGCAGGGCATCGTCCGAGGTGAGCACGTGGCCATGACAGCAGCGGCCGGATCCGCCGGCAACCCGGGACCGCCACTACATTGAGGTGATGACGAGCAGCCCGCTACCGGATCCGCGCGTGCGCCCTGCCGTGGCCGCCGCCCCGGGCGGTGTCGGGCTCGTGGACCGGTACGGCCGCACGGCCACCGACCTGCGGGTCTCGCTGACCGACCGCTGCAACCTGCGCTGCAGCTACTGCATGCCGCCCGAGGGGCTGGACTGGCTGCCCAAGGTCGAGGTGCTGACCGACGACGAGATCGCCCGGCTGGTCCGCATCGGCGTGGAGCAGCTCGGCATCCGCGAGGTCCGCTTCACCGGTGGGGAGCCGCTGCTGCGCCCCGGCCTGGTCGGCATCGTCGCGGCGGCGACCGCGCTGCGCCCCCGGCCCGAGGTCAGCCTCACCACGAACGCCATCGGCCTGGCCCGCGTGGCCCCCGCGCTGGCCGAGGCCGGGCTGGACCGCATCAACGTCAGCCTGGACACCCTCGACCGCGACCGGTTCAAGCAGCTCACCCACCGCGACCGGCTCGACGACGTGCTGGCCGGTCTCGCCGCCGCCCAGCGCGCGGGGCTCACCCCGGTCAAGGTCAACGCCGTGCTCATGCGGGGCATGAACGAGGCCGACGCCGTCCCGCTGCTGGACTTCTGCCTGGAGCAGGGCTACCAGCTGCGGTTCATCGAGCAGATGCCGCTGGACGCCCACCACGCCTGGACGCGGGGCGAGATGGTCACCGCCGAGGACATCCTGGAGCGGCTGTCCGCGGCGCACACGCTCACGCCGGACACCGAGGCGCGCGGCTCGGCGCCCGCGGAGCGGTGGCTGGTCGACGGCGGCCCGGGGACGGTGGGCGTCATCGCCTCGGTCACGCGGTCCTTCTGCGGCACCTGCGACCGCACCCGGCTCACCGCCGACGGGCAGATCCGCAACTGTCTGTTCGCCCGCGAGGAGTCCGACCTCCGCACCGCCATGCGCGACGGCGCCTCCGACGAGGAGCTGGCCGACCGCTGGCGGATCGCCACCCTCGGCAAGCTGCCCGGCCACGGCATCGACGACCCGAGCTTCCTGCAACCGTCCCGGCCGATGTCGGCGATCGGGGGATGAGTGCCGTGCCTCCCGTCACCGTGCGCTACTTCGCCGGGGCCCGGGCCGCCGCCGGCACCGGCACCGAGGCCCGCGAGGCGGCCAGTCTCGACCAGCTCGTCGGGCAGATCGTCGCCGACCACGGCGAACGGCTCGAGCGCGTGCTGACCGCCTGCTCGTTCCTGATCGACGGCGCCCAGGCACGCGACCGGACCGCCCCGCTGTCCCCCGGAGCGGTGGTGGACGTGCTCCCCCCGTTTGCCGGCGGCTGACCGCACCGGAGGATGAGCGCATGAGCATCTTTGACAAGGCGAAGGCCAAGGCCGAGGAACTGCTGGGCCGCGCCGAGGAGCTGTACGGCCGGTCGCACGGGGATGCCGCAGCCACGGTCGCCGGCGAGGCGCACGTCATGGAGGCCGAGGCCGAGGAGGAAGCGCTGGAGCGCGGCACCGACCGGCCGGCCGACGACGACGGCCTCGCCGGCGCGCGCTAGCCCGGGCCGCCGAGCGGCGTCCGGCAGGGCCGTTCGTCCCTGTGTGCGGCCGCCGTACGGCGGGAATAATGGACGACATGGTTCCGGCGGGGGTCGCCGACGTCGCACCGTGGCGGGATTGGGCGTCCGCCGCGGACGGAGCGCTGCGCTTCCTGCACGGGCACGTCGGCTGGGACGTCTGGCTGGTCACCCAGCTCGTCGACGACCGGCAGGTGGTGCTCCGGGCCTGGCCGGAGCACCGCGTGCCGCCGGGCGCCGAGATCCCGTGGACGCAGAGCCTGTGCTGCGCCATGGTCGAGGGCCGCGGCCCGCGGCTGGCCACCGTCACCGCCGCCGTCCCGGCCTACGCCTCCCGCACCTCGGGGGCGATCCGGGACATCGCCGCCTACGTCGGCGTCCCCCTGGTCACCGGGGACCTGGAGCTCTTCGGCACGCTCTGCGGGATCGCCTACCGGGCCAAGCCGCGCAGCGCCGCCCGGGAGCTGACGGTGGTCGAGGCCGCCGGCCGGATGCTGAGCACGCTCATGGCCGCGGGCATGGAACCCCCGCCGCTGGTGGTGCCGCAGGAGCGGTCCGCCTGAGCGCGCACCCGCCGCCGACCTGCGACAGGATCGGCGCACCAGGCGGAGGGGGAGCAGGTGCGCGCCGAGCAGGTGACCGGGCCGGTGGCCGAGCACGGCGAGGGGCCGGTCTGGTGGCCCGGCTGGGGCGGGCTGCGCTGGGTGGACCTGACCGTCGGCGACGTCCTCTCCCTCGGAGCGGACGGAACGGTCCACCGCGTGCACGTCGGCGCCGTGGCGGCGGCGCTGCGCCCGCGGCGCGCCGGCGGTGCGGTCATCGCCGTCGAGCGGGGGTTCCTGCTGGAGGCCGCCGACGGTGCCCTCACGCCGCTGGGCGAGCTCTGGACCGACGACGGCGTCCGGATGAACGACGGCGGCTGCGACCCCGACGGCCGGTTCTGGTGCGGGACGATGGCCTACGACCAGACCCCGGGCGCCGCCGCGATGTACCGGCTGGACCCCGACGGCAACGCGCGGCAGGTCTTCGCCGACGTCACCGTCTCCAACGGCCTGGAGTGGAGCCCCGACGGGGCCCTCGCCTACTACGACGACACCGCCACGCACCGCGTCGACGTCTTCGACTACGACTCCGACGGCGGGCTGACCGGCCGCCGCCCGTTCGTCACCCTCGACGACGACGGCCTGCCCGACGGGCTCACCGTCGACGCCGAGGGTGGCGTGTGGGTGGCGCTCTACGGCAGCGGCGCCGTGCACCGGTACGACACGACCGGCCGGCTCGACGCGGTGGTCGAGGTGCCCACGCCCAAGGTGACCGCCTGCACGTTCGGCGGGCCGGGGCTGGACCAGCTGTTCGTCACCACGTCGCAGGAGGGCATGGCGCCGGGCGAGGACCCGCTGGCCGGAGCGCTGTTCCGCGTCGACACCGGCGTGCGGGGCCTGCCCGCCCGCACCTTCGCCGGCTGAGACCGCCGGTTCAGACGGGGACCGGCGCCGCCGTCCCGGACGGCGGGACGAGGGCCCGCGGCGAGGACCGGAAGCCCCGCGCGAGCAGGTGGACGGCGAGACTCATCTCCCAGGCGAACACCGGCAGCGCGGCGAGCGCGCCGACCACCGAGACCTGCTCGTAGCGGCCGAGGAGCACGGCGACGCCCGAGGCGAGGATCAGCGGCCCGCCGACGAGCCCGAGGGTGGCGATCCACCGCGGCACCAGCCCGGACCGGTGCATGATCCCGGCCAGCAGCAGGGTGTTCAGCCCCAGCGCGACGTTCGGCCCGAGCAGGAACGTCCAGTCCTTGACCGCCACCAGGGCCTCCTGGACGACCAGGAGCGCGCCGTCGTCGGCACCGGAGGCGTCCTCGCGCAGCGTGACGACCACCAGGACGGCGACCAGGCCGACGGCGATCAGGGCGCCTTCCATCAGCCGGCCCAGGGCGTAGCCGAGCGCGGCGGCGTGGTGCTCGCGCCGGAGAACGGGATAGAGCGCGATCCCGGTGCCCATGACGGCGGCGACCGTGACGATCTCGAGCAGCGCGCCCAGCAGCACCTGCCCGTCGGCCCCCGCACCGAGGACGTAGCGCGCGTCGCCCAGCACCGGCTGGAAGAGCCCCAGCGCCGGGATGGAGGCGGCAGCTGCCACCAGGAAGAACACACCCGCGACCATCGCGGTCCGTCTCGTCGAGCCCATGTCCCCAGCTTCCCTTTCGAGGTGTACGGCGTACACTGGCAGTCGTCACGGTAGGTGTACGATGTACACCTGTCAACCTCCCCGAGAGCTGCGAGGAGAGTGGGTGCGTGGCGGAGCAGTCCGAGCCGACCCGTCGGGCGCCGCTGAGCAGGGACCGGGTGCTGCGCACCGCCGTGGCGCGCGCGGACGCCGCCGGCATCGGGTCGATCAGCATGCGCGGGCTCGCCCAGGAGCTCGGGGTCGTCCCGATGGCGCTCTACAAGCACGTCGCGAACAAGGACGAGCTGCTCGACGGCATGGTCGACCTGGTCATCGAGGAGTTCGACCCGCCGGCCGACGGCCTGGACTGGAAGGCAGGGGTGCGCTCGCGCGTCCTGTCGGCGCGCCGCGCGGTGCTGCGCCACCCCTGGGCCCGGCTCGCGATCGAGTCCCGTACCCGCCGGACGCCCACCGTCCTCGGCTACATGGACTCCCTCGCCGGGGCGTTCCGCGGCGGCGGCTTCTCCGCCCACCTCACTCACCACGTGATGCACGCGCTGGGCAACCGCATCTGGGGGTTCACCCCCGAGCTGTTCGACGAGCCGCGGGGCGACGACGCCCTGCCACCCACCGCCGAGGAGCAGGAGGCCATGGCCCGGGAGTTCGCGCAGCGGTACCCGCACATCCTGGAGATCGCCATGGCCGCCACCGACGGCGACCTGTCAGGCGTGGGCGGGGGGTGCGACGAGCAGTTCGAGTTCGAGTTCGCCCTCGACCTGCTGCTCGACGGGTTCGAGCGGCTGCAGCGGCAGGGCTGGGTCAGGCGACCGGGCTAGCGGCCGGCCTACGGGCAGGCGACCCATTCCTCCTGGCCGTCGGTGAAGACCTGCCGCTTCCAGATCGGCAGCCGCTTCTTCACCTCGTCGACGAGCTCGGCGCAGGCGGTGAACGCCTCGCCGCGGTGCGAGGCGCTGACCGCGCAGGCCAGGGCGACGTCGCCGATGCCCAGCAGGCCGATCCGATGGCTGACCGCGACCGCGTGCACGCCGGGCCGCGCGGCGAACTCCTCGGCCAGCTCGACGATCACCTCGGTGGCGGTGGGGTGGCCGACGTACTCCAGCTCGGTCACCGACCGCCCGCCGTCGTGGTCCCGGACCACGCCGGAGAACGAGACGACGGCACCGGCGGCCTTGTCGGCCACGGCGTCCTCGTGCTGGGCGACGGACAGCGGCTCGTCGACGACCCGGGCGATCACGGCGCCGAAGGTACTCCGGGTGGCGGGACGTCGAGGTCGGCCGGATCCGCGAGACCGGCGCAGTCGACCTCGACCACCTCGTGCTCGGCCAGGTAGCGGCGGGCGCCCTCGTCGCCGGTCGCGGTGGCGATCACGCCGGCCCAGTGGTCGCGGCCGAGCAGCACGGGGTGCGCCCGGACGCCGTCGTAGGTGGCGACGGCGAGCGCGTCGGGGGCGGCGTGCGCGGCGAGGGCGGCCAGCGCGGCCGGCGTCATGCCGGGCATGTCCACCAGCGTGACCAGCGCGGCGTCGACGGTCCCCGGGAAGGCGCGCAGCCCGTCGAGGCCGGTCCGCAGCGAGGAGGCCATCCCGGTCTCCCAGTCCTCGTTCGCCAGCACGGTGGCCCCGGTGAGGTCGGCGGCGCGCCAGACGTCGACGGCCCGTGCGCCGAGGACGACGAGCACGACGTCGCACGCCGCCCGCGCCGTCCGCACCGCCCGCTCGACCAGCAGGCTGCCCTCGTACTCGACCAACGCCTTGGGCATCCCGTAGCGGCGGCCGCCCCCGGCGGCGAGGACGACGGCGGCGACGCTGCTCATGCCCCCACCCTCCCAGGACCCCGCGGATGACGATCAGGTCTCCTGATCGAAATGGGTCCTCCCTCGCGGTCGACGGTGAGGGAGGACCCAGAACGATCAGCTTCCCTGATCATCAGCGCGTGTAGACGGCGACCTCGGTGGCCTTCACCGTCGCCCACACCTCCGCGCCGACGGTCAGCCCGAGCTCGGCGAACGCGGTGGCGGTCACGTCGGCGACCAGTGGCACCTCCCCCGCCAGGTCGCACCGGACCGTGGCGCCGTGCGGGGTGGCGCCCACGACGCGCGCCCGCCACACGTTGCGCGGGCTGCCCTCGGGCCGGGCTACGTAGAGGGCGACCGACTCAGGCCGCACCGCGGCGAACACCGGGCCCGTCGCGTGCTCGGCCACCGCGACCGTCGCGCCGCCGTCGAGCCGGACCTGGCTGCCCTCCCCCGTGCCGGGGAGCAGCGAGAGGCCCACCAGCCGGGCGACGTAGTCGGTGCGCGGCCGGCGGGCGATCTCCTCCGGCGTCCCGGCCTGCACGACCCGGCCGTCCTCCACGACGACGACGCGGTCGGCCAGCGCCAGGGCGTCCACCGGGTCGTGGGTGACCAGCACGGTGCTGCCGGGGAAGTCCGCGAGGTGCCGGCGCAGTTCCGCCCGCACCACCAGCCGGGTACGGGCGTCCAGCGCCGACAGCGGCTCGTCCAGCAGCAGCAGCGCGGGCCCGCCCACCAGCGCCCGGGCGAGCGCCGCCCGCTGCGCCTGCCCGCCGGACAGCTCCGCGGGACGCCGGCCGCCCGTGCCCGCCAGCCCCACGCGCTCCAGCCAGGCCTCGGCGGCCGCCCGCGCGGCCGCCTTGGCGGTGCCCCGGGTGCGCAGGCCGAAGGCCACGTTGTCGGCGACGCTCAGGTGCGGGAAGAGCAGCGCGTCCTGGAAGACCATGCCCAGCGACCTGCGGAAGGCCTCGAGGTGGACGCCGTCCCCGTCCCAGGTGCGCCCGTCCACGACGACGACGCCGTCGTCCGGCGGCAGCAGCCCGGCCAGCACGCGCAGCAGCGTGGACTTGCCCGCGCCGTTCGGGCCGAGGACGGCGAGCACCTCGCCGTCGGCGACCTCGAGGTCCACGGCCAGGTCGAGGGTCCCGCGGCGCACGGCGACCGCTGCGCGGAGGCTCACGCCGTCGCCCGCCCGAGCCAGCGGTCGCGCAGCAGCAGCAGGGTGGCCAGGGAGACCGCCAGGAGCAGCACCGACAGCACGATGGCGGCGTCCGGATCGCGCTGCAGCGCCAGGTAGACGGCCAGCGGCATCGTCTGCGTCGTCCCCGGGAAGTTGCCGGCGAAGGTGATGGTCGCGCCGAACTCGCCCAGCGCCCGGGCCCAGCAGAGCACCGCGCCGGCCGCGACGCCCGGTGCGACGAGCGGCAGGGTCACGCGGCGGAAGGTCGTCCACCGGCCGGCGCCCAGGGTGGCCGCGACGTCCTCGAACCGGGCGTCGGCGGCCCGCAGCGCGCCCTCCACGCTGATGACGAGGAACGGCATCGCCACGAACGTCGCGGCGATCACCACGGCGGTGGTGGTGAACGGGATGGTTACGCCGAAGGCCTCGTCCAGCCACGACCCGACGATGCCCTGGCGGCCGAGGACCAGGAACAGCGCGACGCCGCCCACGACGGGGGGCAGCACCAGCGGCACGGTGACCAGCGCCCGCAGGACGGTGCGGCCCCGGGCCCGCGACCGCGCGAGGACCCAGGCGAGCGGGACGCCGAGCAGCAGGGAGACGGCGGTGGCGAGCGTGGCCGAGACGAGGGAGAGCCGCAGCGCCTCCCCGACGCCCGGCGCGCCGAGCTGGGTGCCCAGCTGGGACCACGGCGTGCGTACCAGCAGGCCGACCAGGGGCAGGGCGAGGAACAGCACCCCCAGGGCCGCGGGCACCAGGAGCGGCGCCGGGACGCGGGCGCCGTCGTGGCGGCTCACGGGGCGGCGAAGCCGGCGCCGGCCAGCGCCTCGCGCCCCTCCGGGGACAGCACGAGCTCGACGAACGCGCGAGCGGCCGCCGGGTTGGGGGCGTCGGCGAGCACGCAGACGGGGTAGTCGTTGGCCGCCTGCTCGGCCTCCGGGAAGGAGATCCCCTCGACGGCGCCCTCCGCCGAGTCGACGTCGGAGGCGTACACCAGGGCGGCGTCCACCTCGTCGAGCTCCACCTTGGTCAGCGCGGCGCGGACGTCCTCCTCGAGGGTGTCCGGGCGCGCGGTCACCCCGGCCGCGGCGAACACGTCCTCGGCGGCCGCCCCGCAGGGGACCTCGGCGGCGCAGACGGCCAGCGCGAGCTCCTCGCGCGCGAAGTCGGCCAGCCCGGTGACGCCCGCCGGGTTCCCGGCGGGCACGACGATCTCCAGCACGTTCCGGGTGAAGACCTGCGGCTCCCCGTCGGCCAGGCCGGCGTCGGTGACCACGGCCATCTGCGCCTCGTCGGCCGAGGCGAACACGTCGGCCGGTGCACCCTGGGAGATCTGCGTGGCCAGTGCCGAGCTGCCCGCGAAGCTGAACCGCACCTCCAAGCCGGGGTGGTCGTCGGCCAGCCGGTCCCCCAGCTCGGTGAAGACGTCGGTGAGCGAGGCGGCGGCGAAGACGGTGAGCGTGCCGGTCAGCTCGTCACCGCCCCTGGGCTCCGCTCCGTCCGCCCCGGCGCAGCCCGCGGCGGTCAGCGCGAGGACCGCCAGCCCGGCGAGCCGCCGCCTCACGGCACGTCCACGCTGACCTGGGTGGCCTTGACCGTCGCGACGGCGCGCACGCCCGGCTCCAGCCCCAGCTCGTCGGCGGCCTCCCGCGACATCAGCGACACCAGCCGGAAGGGGCCCGCCTGCAGCTCCACCTGGGCCATCACCGCGTCCCGGACGACGCGGGTGACGATGCCGGCGAGCCGGTTGCGCGCCGACGACGGAGTGGCCCCCGGCTCGGGCGCCTCGCGCAGTTCGGTCGCGAGCCGCGCGAGGCCGGGGCCGTCGACGACGGTCGGCCCGCCCTCCCGCCGGGCCGACAGCCGGCCGCTGTCGATCCACCGGCGCACCGTGTCGTCGCTGACACCGAGCAGGGATGCGGCCTCAGCGATCCGGTATTCAGCAGCCACCATGCCACCATAGTTCCGCATGTGCGGACGATCAACGCCCATCGATCCGCATACGCGGTCAGGGCCGGCTAGGCGACGTGGACCGGCGCCCGTGGTCAGTGGCGGAGGGACCCCCGGGGAGCGCCCGGCCAGACCGTTGGCGCATCTGTGGACGCGGCCCGACCGTCCACAACCGCCGCGGGACCCGTCGGCGGAACGGGGGCAGCATGCCCCACGTGATCGATGAAGCCTGGCTCGCGGGCCTGTTGCAGGACCGGGCCCTCCTCCTCTCCGACGCCGGGATAGGCGAGCTGGCCACCACCCTCGGGACCGCGGGCGTCGACCTCGGCACCGGCGGCCTCCTTCCGCAGGCGCTGCTCGCCGCGCTCGACGACACCTGGGAACGCGGCTGGCAGCCGGCCGACGTCGCACACGCCGCCCGCCGCCAGGTGGGAGCCGGTTCGGTGCCGCTGGTCGTGGCGCTGATCGCCGAGCACGCCCGGCGGACCGACGCGATCTCGCGGGCACCCGACGGCTGGGTGGCCCAGCTCGCCGAGCTCGGCGCACGGGAGGCCGGGGACTCCCCCGTGCCGACGGCCTGCCACCGGCTGCAGCGGCGGGCGCCGGCCGAGGCGTGGCGCATCGCGCTGTTGCTGGTCGGGTTGCTGCGCACCACGCCCCGGATCGAGGTCCTCGTACCGCCGCCGTCGCGGTGGGGCGCCGCGCGCGTGCGCCCGGACCGGCCGGCCGCCGACGACGACCGCGCTCTGCGGCGCATCCGCGGCCTGCTGGCCAAGGCGGAGTCGACGGAGTTCGCCGAGGAGGCGGAGGCGCTGACCGCCAAGGCCCAGGAGCTCATGACCCGGCACGCGGTCGACGCCGCCCTGCTGGCGGAGGCCACTCCCGCAAGCACCCACGTCGGCACCCGCCGGGTCCACGTGGCCGATCCCTACGTACGGGCGAAGATGCAGCTGTTGGCCGCGGTCGCCGAGGCCAACGGCGTGCGGCTGGTCTGGTACCAGGGCCTGGGGATCGCCAACCTGGTCGGCGTGCCCACCGCTCTGGACGCGGTGGAGCTGCTCTTCACCTCGCTGCTGCTCCAGGTGTCGCAGGCGCTCTCCACCGCCGAACGGGCCGCCGGGCTGCGCTCGGCGGCACGGACTTTCCGCCGGGCGTTCCTGCTGGGCTACGCACACCGCATCGGGGAGCGCCTGACCACCGCCCGCCGTCAGGCGACCGCCGAGGCAGCGACCGAGCGGGGCGTCGATCTCCTTCCCGTGCTCCGGTCACAGCAGGCCGCCGTCGAGGCCAGGGCGGCCGAGCTGTTCCCCCGCGTGCGGGCCACCCGCAGCCGTGCCTCGGTCGACGCGGGTGGCTGGTACGCGGGCCGGGCTGCGGCGGAGCAGGCCGACGTGGCAGCGCGCCGGGAGTCGCTGGACTGAGCGCGCCGCGCCCTCCCGATTCCGAGATGTTCCCGCGCGGGAACGCCCACCCGGCCACGTTCCCGGTCCGACAGGTTCACCCGTCGCCCCGGCCCCGCACCCCGCGCGTTCCGAGACGTTCCCGCGGGAACGTCGGGCGGGGCGGGACCGCGGCATTCTGTCAGTGGGGTCACCTATCGTCCGAACATGCGTTCGAACGATGAAGGCGGCGTCCGGCCGCTCGACGAACTGGCGGCGGCGATCACCTCCGGAGCCGTGCGACTCGCAGCGGCCACCGCGTCCTGGCTGAGGATGGTGGCCGAGTTCGACGCCCGGGGCGGCTGGCACGGGGTGGGCATCCGCTCCTGCGGTCACTGGTTGGCGTGGCAGTGCGGCATGGGCCCCGGCGCCGCACGGGAGCACGTGCGCGTGGCCCGGGCGCTACCCGCCCTCCCCCGGATCGAGGCCGCGTTCAGCTCCGGTCGGCTGTCCTACTCCAAGGTGCGCGCCCTCACCCGCATCGCCGAGCCCGACTCGGAGGCAGCGCTCCTGGAGTTCGCCCTCTCGGCCACCGCGCACCAGACCGAACGCTTCTGCCGCACGTGGCGGCGCATCGACGACAAGGCGGCCGCAGGCGACCAGAGCCGGGCCGCCCTCGACCAGTCGTTCGAGTCCTGGACCGACGACGACGGGTTCCTCGTGCTCAAGATCCGCATGCCCGCCGAGCAGGGCGCCCCGCTGCTGACGGCGGTCGAGGCGCGGGCCGAGCGGGACCTGCGCCGCGACAGGGCCCTGGCGACGAAGGCGGCCGCCGGTCATGCCGCCATCCGGCAGGCGGGCGGCACCGTGGACGAGGACGTGGAGGATCGGTGCGCCGGGGACGCCGAGGTCGGCATGGCCCGCGAGCGCGCCGCGGCCCGTCGCATCGCCGCTCTGGCCGAGCTGGTGGAGGCCGGGACGCATGCCGACCGCCGCCCCGGTGATCCACCCCGGCGCGAGGTCGTCGTGCACGTCGACGCCACGGTCCTGGCCGATGACACCGCTGCCGGACGGGCCCACTTCGAGGGTGGGCCGGCGATCACCGGCGCCCAGGCACGCCGGATGCTCTGCGAGGCGACGGTCGTCGCCATGATCGAGCAGGGGCGGGAACCGCTGGCCGTGGGCCGCCGGAAGCGCCGCGCCACGCGCCCGCAGAGGCGCGCGCTGCTCCGGCGTGATGGCGGGTGCGCCCGACCCGGCTGCCCCGAGACGCGGATCGAGCGCCTCCACGCGCACCACCTGCGGCACTGGCTGTTCGGGGGCAGGACCGACCTCGACAACATGGTGCTGCTGTGCGACGTCGACCACGGACTCGTCCACGACCAGGACCTGGTCATGAGCCGCGCCGACGGCCGCCTCGTGGTCAGCACTCCCGACGGCCTCCGCGTGTGGGGTGCTGCCGACGCGGCGTTCGCCAGCGGACTCGCCGGGGCTGCACCGGAGCCGGTCCAGGGCGACGACGTGTACGCCGGGGTCCACCCCTTCGACACGACGATCGGCCGACGGCCGATCGCGGCGCCTGCGGCAGGCCGCGCCACGGCTGGAGCGAGCGTGACATCGAACCCCGATCCGGACCCCGCCGCGCCGACCGCGCCGACCCCGCCGACCCCGCCGACCGCATCGTCCCGACGACGTGCCGGCGCCGGGACCGCATCGCGCACGCCGCGTTCGCGCCGGAGGTCGCACCGGAGGTCGGGCACAGGCCAGCACCCCCGCAGGACCTGCCTCCGCACCGCGACAGGGGCAGTGATCCGCGGCTCACGCGGGACCGTCAGCACGGTGGTCGAGACCTGCACGCGGCTTCCGCTCGTCGAGGAGGTGCTCTTCCCCGAGGGCGCGCCCGCGCCGGCCGGCCCGCCGCAGGCCCCGTACGAGCGGCTGGACATGGCCCACGCCATCGGCGTGCTCATGGGTAATCGCGACCTCGTCCGCCGGCTCGCCGCCGAGTCGGGCGTTCCGGTCGATGGCTGACCGGGGACGTTCCCGCGGGAACGCCGCGTGCACCTGCACACAGTTTGTCGATCTCGGGGCACGGGGAGAGGGAGCCGGTGCCCCGCGCCTCCACCCCCTCCTCGGCCGACGACAACCCCGCCGGGGCGAGCGCCTCCGTGCGCACCCGCCGGATCCGGCAGTTCGCCCGCGAGGTGCTCGGCTACGACGGCTTCCGCCCCGGTCAGGAGCGCGCGATGCAGTCCGTGGTCGGCGGGCGGGACACCCTCGCCGTGCTGCCGTCGGGGGCGGGCAAGACCGCGATCTACCAGGTCGCCGGACACCTGCTCGACGGGCCGGTCGTGGTGGTCTCGCCGCTCATCGCGCTGCAACGGGACCAGGTGGAGCGGCTGGCCGAGCTCGCCGACCAGGCCGGGGCCGCCGCGCAGCTGAACTCCACGCTCTCGGCGGCCGACCAGCGGGAAGCCCTGGACGGCCTGCGGGACGGAACGGTCCGCTTCCTCTTCCTGGCCCCCGAGCAGCTCACCAAGCCGGACGTGGTCGACGCGGTCGCCGAGACCAAGCCGGCGCTGTTCGTCGTCGACGAGGCGCACTGCGTCTCGGCCTGGGGGCACGACTTCCGCCCCGACTACCTGCGCCTCGGCGGCGTCATCGAGCAGCTCGGCCACCCCACCGCCCTGGCTCTCACCGCAACCGCGGCCCCGCCGGTCCGCGCCGAGATCGTCGAGCAGCTCGGGATGGTGGACGCGGAGATCGTGGTCGCGGGCTTCGACCGGCCCGAGATCCGGCTGGAGGTCGACCACCACGCCGACGCGCACGGCAAGGACCAGGGCGTGCTCGACCGGGTGCTGGCCGAGGTCGGTGAGGGCCGCGGTCCGGGCATCGTCTACAGCGCCACGCGCCGCGGCACCGAGGACGTCGCCACCGCGCTGGCCGACCGCGGGCTGCGCGCCCGCCACTACCACGCCGGGTTGAAGAAGGCCGACCGCGAGGACACCCAGCGCGCCTGGATGGACGACGAGCTGGACGTCGTCGTCGCCACCACCGCGTTCGGCATGGGCATCGACAAGCCCGGCACCCGCTTCGTCGTCCACGCCGAGCCGGCCGACTCGATCGACAGCTACTACCAGGAGATCGGCCGGGCCGGCCGCGACGGCGACCCGGCGCTCGCCGTCCTGGTCTACCGCCAGGAGGACCTCGGCCTCCGCCGCTTCTTCGCCGCCGGGACACCCGCCGAGGAGGAGCTGCAGCAGGTGGCCGGGCTGGTCCAGGCCGCGGCGGCCGCCGGCATGGACGACGGCGTGGACGTGAAGGAGCTGCGCGAGGAGACCGGCCGCGCCGCCACCCCCCTGGCGCGCGACCTCAACCTGCTCGAGCAGGTCTCGGCGGTGGTCCTCGACGAGGAGGGTGCCGCCTTCCCGGCCGAGGGTGCGCCCTCACCCGCCGCGGCTGCCACGCAGGCCCGGCAGCTGGCCGAGCACCACGAGAAGGTGGACCAGAGCCGCGTGGAGATGATGCGCGGCTACGCCGAGACCACCGAGTGCCGGCGGCAGTTCCTCCTCGGCTACTTCGGCGAGCAGCTCGACGAGCCCTGCGGCAACTGCGACAACTGCTCCGCCGGCACCGCGCAGGAGCACCCCGGTGCCGACGACCACGACACCCCCTTCCCGGTGGAGACCCCGGTCGAGCACACCGAGTGGGGCCACGGCGTCGTGATGCGGGTAGAGGACGACCGGGTCACCGTGCTGTTCGACGAGGTCGGCTACAAGACGCTCGCGCTAGCCGCCGTGCTCGAGCACGACCTGCTCCGGACGCGCGCCTGAGCGGCCCCCAGGGCGGGAGCGCTCGGGCTGCGGGACGCGCGCCCGGGCTTGATCATCAGCAGGACGACGGGTCGAGGCCTCGAACAGACGGGCAGTGACCCGAGGAGAAGGAGTGCGCGCGTGAAGGTCCTGGGCATCAACGCGATCTACCACGACCCGGCGGCGGCGCTCGTCGTCGACGGGAAGATCGTGGCCGCCGCCGAAGAGGAGCGGTTCAGCCGCCGCAAGCACGGGAAGCGCCCGCTGCCCTGGAGCGCCTGGGAGCTGCCCGAGCTGTCGGCCGCCTGGTGCCTGGCCGAGGCCGGCCTGCACCCGGAGGACCTCGACGCCGTCGCCTACTCCTTCGACCCGGCCCTCATGGGGTCGCCGGAGGACTCGGGGCTGAACGACCCGGGCGACGTCATGCGGAAGATGTACGCGGAGAAGGCGCCGGAGTTCCTCGCCCACGCGCTGCCCGGGCTGGACCCCGCGAAGGTCCGCTTCGTGAAGCACCACGTGGCGCACGCCGCCTCGGCGGGGCTGGCCGCACCCGCGCAGGACAACTCCGTGCTCGTGCTCGACGGGCGCGGCGAGGCGCACAGCCACCTGGCCGGCCGCTACGTCGACGGGCAGCTGGAGATCCTGGCCGGGCAGGCCCTCCCCCACTCCCTCGGCCTGCTCTACGAGGACCTCACCGACCACCTCGGCTTCCTGCGCAGCAGCGACGAGTTCAAGGTCATGGCCATGGCCTCCTACGGCAAGCCGCGGTTCGCCGGCGAGCTGTCCGAGCTCGTCGTCGCGACCGAGGACGGCGGCTTCCGCACCCCGAAGATCGACTTCTCCGAGTTCGCGCCGCGCCTGGGCAAGGGCGACGACTGGACGGAGGACCACGCCGACCTCGCCGCCAGCGTGCAGCAGCGCACCGAGGAGGTGCTGGTCGAGCTCGCCCGCTGGCTGCACGAGCGCACCGGGGACAGGACGCTCACCCTCGCCGGCGGCGTCGCGCTCAACTGCGTGGCCAACACCCGCATCTTCGCCGAGACGCCGTTCGAGCAGGTGTGGGTGCAGCCCGCCGCCGGCGACGCCGGCACCGCGCTGGGCAGCGCCCTGCACGTCGCCCGCGGCCTCGGCGAGACCACCGAGCCGATGCCGGGCGCCGACCTCGGCCGCGGCTGGTCCGACGAGGAGATCGAGCAGTACCTGACGACGGCGGCGATCGAGTACGAGCGCCCGCGCGACGTCGCCGACGCCGTCGCCGAGGTGCTGGCGAACAACGGGATCGTCGCCTGGTTCCAGGGCCGCAGCGAGTACGGCCCGCGCGCGCTCGGTCACCGCTCCCTGCTGGCCCACCCCGGCTACGAGGCCAACCTGGAGCGGATGAACGACGTGAAGGGGCGGGAGCAGTTCCGCCCCGTGGCGCCGATGGTGCTGGCCGAGCGGGCGCCGGAGATCTTCAGCCGCGGTCCCATCCCCTCGCGCTACATGCTCTTCGTGCACGACGTCGCCGCCGAGTGGCGTGACCGCATCCCCACCGTCACCCACGTCGACGGCACCGCCCGCATCCAGACCGTGGACCGCGCCGAGGAGCCGCTGGTCGCCCGCATGCTCGAGTGCTTCGAGCGGCGCACCGGCATCCCGGTCGTGGTGAACACCAGCCTCAACACCGCGGGCCGCCCGATGGTCGACGACCCGCGCGACGCCCTGGAGTGCTTCGGGTCCGCTCCGGTGGACCTGCTGGCGATCGGCCCGTTCGTCGTGCGGCGGTCGAAGGCCACCTCCCGCACCGGCCTGGACTGAACCGCCCGCGCCCTCGCAGCCGAACGCCGGGACGAGGGCCGCACGGCCGTCCGTCGCGCAGGTGACGGTTCTGCATCGACCGTCGCCCCAACGGGGGACGTCCGTTACTCCTGCTCAGGCAGGGGTACCGGCCCGACAGCAACCCGCCAGGACCTGGCGGGTCGACCACATGGGAGGACACGATGTCTGCAGCACACGGCAACACCGGTGCGGACCGGCCGGGCATGACCTGGCCGCAGATGCTGGCGCTGGCGTTCGGCGTCATCTACCTGCTCGTCGGGATCGTCGGGTTCTTCGTCACCGGCTTCGACGACTTCTTCGCCCACGACACCGGCGAGACGCTCCTCGTGTTCGAGATCAACGGCATGCACAACGTCGTGCACATCCTGATCGGCGCCGTGGGCATCGCGCTCTCGCGCACGCTGGCCGGCGCCCGGACCTACGGCTGGCTGCTCGCGGTCGGCTACGGCGCCGCGTTCGTCTACGGCCTCATCGCCATCGGCGAGACCTGGGACTTCCTCAGCATCAACGCCGCCGACAACGTCCTGCACATCGCCACCGCGATCGTGGGCCTCGTCATGGCCCTCGGCCCGGTGCGGGACGCCGTGACGGGTCGCACGCGCGCCTGACACATCTCGGGGCCACCACGGTGGCCACCGGCGCAGGAGCCGGGTCCGGTCGTCCCCAGGGGCGGCGGGGCCCGGCTCCTCGGCGTTGCACGCCGGGATGCGGGCGCACCCCGATGCGACGACGGTCACGTCCCGGCGCTACGTTGCCGGGCATGGACTTCGCTCTCTCCGCCAAGGCCGAGGACGTCTGCGCGCGCGCGTGGGACTTCATGCGGGAGCACGTGTTCCCCGCCGAGCCGGTCTACGACGCCTGGCGTGCCGAGCGCGGCCACGACAACCACGAGCACCCGCCGGTGCTGGAGGAGCTCAAGGCGGAGGCGCGCAAGCGCGGCCTGTGGAACCTCTTCCACCACGAGGTCGGCGGGCTGTCCAACCTCGAGTACGCCTCCGTCGCCGAGATCACCGGCTGGTCGCCGGTGATCGCCCCCGAGTCGATGAACGTCGGCGCGCCGGACACCGGCAACATGGAGACGCTCATGCTGTTCGGGACGCCCGAGCAGAAGGATCGGTGGCTGAACCCGCTGCTGGAGGGCGAGATCCGCTCCGCCTTCGCGATGACCGAGCCCGACGTCGCCAGCTCCGACGCCCGCAACATCCAGACCTCGATCGTCCGCGACGGCGACGAGTACGTGATCAACGGCCGCAAGTGGTGGATCACCGGAACGGCCGACGAGCGCTGCCAGATCTTCATCGTCATGGGCAAGACCGACCCCGACGGCCCGCCGCACCGGCAGCAGTCGATGGTCCTCGTCCCCCGCGACACCCCAGGGCTGGAGATCATCCGCCACCTGCCGGTGTTCGGCTACCAGGACCAGCACGGCCACAGCGAGCTGCGGTTCACCGACGTCCGGGTGCCGGTGAGCAACATCCTCTCCGGCGAGGGCGACGGCTTCATGATCGCCCAGGCCCGGCTCGGCCCCGGCCGCATCCACCACTGCATGCGGGCCATCGGCATGGCCGAGCGCGCGCTGTCGCTGATGGTCGCGCGCAGCAAGAACCGCGTCGCCTTCGGTCGCCCGCTGGCCGACCAGGGCACGGTGCGCGAGGCGATCGCACTCTCCCGCATCGAGATCGACCAGGCCCGGCTCTACGTCCTCAAGACCGCCGACTTGATCGACAAGTACGGCGCCAAGGGGGCCCGCACCGAGATCTCGGCGATCAAGGTGGCCGCGCCCAAGGTCGCGCTCGACGTCATCGACCGGGCCATCCAGGTGCACGGCGGCGCCGGGGTCAGCAACGACACGGTGCTGGCCCGCTTCTACGCCAGCGCGCGCACCCTGCGCATCGTGGACGGCCCGGATGCGGTGCACATCCGCGGCGTCGCGAAGGAAGAGCTGGCCCGGGAGCGCCCCTACACCGGCTGAGGGGGTCAGGGGCTGCGGGGGTCAGGGGCTGAGTGTCGTCCCGAAGCCACCGCCGGCCAGCTTGGCCATCAGCTGCGTGCGGTCCAGGCCCGCCGCGGCGAGCTCGTCCCCGTGCTGATCGGTGTCGATCTGCTCGGGCAGGCCACTGCCCTCGATCCGGTCGGCGGTGTCGTTGTCGCCCTCCGTGCGGAGCACCCGCACGAGCTCCTCCTTGGCCAGCAGCACCTGGATCCTCCATCCCTCGGTTCCCAGGAGTGTGCTGCCGGTCACACCGCACCGCAACGGGATGGGCACCTCAGCCGCGGGCGGCCCGCCGCAGCAGGAAGGCCCCGGCGGCCGCCAGGACGACGGCCACGAGGAGCTGGGCGACCCCGACGACGACCCGGTCGCCGGCGAACCACGTCGGTGACGACACGAGCAGCACGACGGCGATCCCCACGAGGAGCAGCCCGACCAGCCGCCCGCTGGGGGCACGGGGGGACGGCGACGGCGACGGCTCGTGCGCAGACATGCCCCCACCCTGCCGCATCCGCCCACGGGCGGTCATCGGCGGTCGGCCGGGTCCGGCGAGCGGCGGGACGGCGGGCCGCGCCGGGCCCCCGCTGGGGGCGCGCCGGGCGGTCGGATCGGCGTAGGTTGCGAGCACGAAGGTGGAGTCGACCCGGAGGTCCCCGTGCCCCAGACGTCCCCGCAGGCAGCCGTCCTGACCGAGCTCGAGCCGGTGGTCGCGGAGAACCTCGACCGCCACATCCGGATGGCCAAGGAGTGGCACCCGCACGACTACGTGCCCTGGGACGAGGGGCGCAACTTCGCCTTCCTCGGTGGCGAGGACTGGTCGCCCGAGCAGTCCCGGCTGGACGCGACGGCCAAGGCCGCGATGTTCGTGAACCTGCTGACCGAGGACAACCTGCCCAGCTACCACCGCGAGATCGCCACCCGGTTCGGGCGGGACGGCGCCTGGGGCCAGTGGGTGGGCCGCTGGACCGCGGAGGAGGGGCGGCACGGGATCGCACTGCGCGACTACCTCGTCGTCACCCGCGGCGTGGACCCGGTGGAGCTCGAGCGGGCCCGGATGGACTACATGACGACCGGCTACGACTCCGGCGACAAGAGCCCGCTCGAGGCCGTCGCCTATGTCTCCTTCCAGGAACTGGCCACCCGGGTCTCGCACCGCAACACCGGCCGGGCCACCGGCGACCCGGTCGCGGACAAGCTGCTGGCCCGCATCGCCACCGACGAGAACCTGCACATGATCTTCTACCGGAACCTGGTGACCGCGGCGTTCGACATCGACCCCGACGAGACCATGAAGGCCGTGGCCACCGAGGTCATGAACTTCGAGATGCCCGGCGCGAACATGGCGAACTTCCGGAAGAACTCGACGATCATCGCCAAGGCAGGCATCTACGACCTCCGGCTGCACCACGACGAGGTGGTCGCCCCGATCCTGCGCACCTGGAAGGTGTTCGACCGCAGCGACTTCGGGCCCGAGGGCGAGCAGGCCCGCGAGCGGCTGGCGGAGTTCCTGACCGGGCTCGACGCCCAGGCGACCAGGTTCGTGGAGAGCCGCGAGCGCATGCGGGCCCGCATGGCGGCCAAGGGGGAGACGCCCGTCCAGGTCTGAGGGTGGTGGCGAGGTCTGAGGTGGTGGCGAGCCCCGCCGGCGCGGCGCTCAGAGCGGGCAGGCCATGACGATCTCGTCGCGGTCGTCACCGGGCGCGACGCGGATCGCACCGGGCAGCCGGCCGACCTCGTGGTAGCCCAGGCCCTTGTAGAACTCGTCGACACCCGTGCCGCCGCGGGCCGTCAGGTGCAGGAACTCCCACCCGCGCTCGCGGGCGATCCGGTGCACCCCGTCCATGAGGACCCGGCCGAGCCCCTGGCCCTGGCGCGAGGGGTGCACCTGCACCCGCAGCACGGTTCCCCAGTGGCGGCGCAGCGGGCTCAGCGACCCGACGACGCTGGCGAAGCCGGCCATCCCGCCGTCGACGGTCAGCAGGGCGAGCACGTCCCGGCCGGAGTGGACCCCCTCGAGCAGCTTGTCCAGCAGCGGGACGACGTCCTCCTGCGTCACCGGGGGCACGAAGCCGACGGCTCCCCCGGCGTTGGTGACGTCGGTCCAGCAGGCGAGGAGCTCCGAACGGAGCGCCTCGTCGACGGAGGTGACGGGACGGACGACGGCGGCGGGCACACCGGCATTCTCCGCTCCCCCGCCCCGGCCCACGCGGGGGCGGTCCCCCGGTCGCCGTCGGAGGCCTTGTCATGCAAGCAGGTGCTTGCCTATGGTGTCCGCGTGGGGGACGTGTTCAAGGCCCTCGCCGATCCGACCAGGCGGGCCATCCTCGACGAGCTCCAGGAGCGGAGCGGCCAGACGCTGTTCGAGCTGATCACCCGGCTGATCTCCCGGCACGGGCTCACCTCCACGCGGCAGGCCGTCTCCCAGCACCTGGAGGTCCTCGAAGGCGCCGGGCTGGTCCGGACGCGGCGCGAGGGCCGCTACAAGTTCCACGAGCTGGACACCGCCCCGCTGAGAGCCATCACCGACCGGTGGCGGATCGATCCCTGAGGAGGGAACCGTGCGGATCACCCTGACCAGCGTGTTCGTCGAGGACCAGGAGAAGGCGCTGCGCTTCTACACCGACGTGCTCGGCTTCGTGAAGAAGAACGACGTGCCGATGGGCGAGCACCGCTGGCTCACCGTCGTCTCCCCCGAGCAGCCCGACGGCGTGGAGCTGGTGCTCGAGCCCGACGACCACCCGGCGGCGAAGGCCTACAAGGCGGGGCTGGTCGGCGACGGCATCCCGTACAACTCGTTCACGGTCGCCGACGTGCAGGCGGAGTACGACCGGCTGACCGGCCTGGGCGTCACCTTCACCCAGCCGCCGACGGCGATGGGCCCGGTGACGACCGCCGTGCTGGACGACACCTGCGGCAACCTGCTGCAGATCGCCGCGATGAACTGAGCGCTCACCCCTGCCGCGTCGGCGGCTCGCCCTGCGCGAGGGCCTCCTCCGCCCGCGCCCGGTCGTAGGCGCACGCGTCGGTGACGTCGTCGACCGGGGCGGGCGGGGCCTCCGGGGCCGGGCCACCGACCTGGTCCGCCGGCGGGGTCTCCTGCGCGGGCGGCGCGGACGGCTCGACGGCGGGCGGGTCGATGGCGTCCTGGACGAGCCGCCGCATCCGGTCGTAGTCCGGGTAGGCCGGGTCGATCACCGTGTCGTCGAAGACGACGCTGCGGATCCCGGCGTCCTTGACCAGGAACGCCAGGTCGACGAAGTCGTCGAGCACCGAGCGGGGGATGTCGGTGCTGACGATGTCCTCGGTGGTGGCGGCGAGCTCCTGGTAGCGCTGCAGGAGGGTGACCGGGTCGGCCGCCTCGACGATCGCGTCGATCGTGCAGCGCTGCCGCGCCATCCGGTCGTAGTCGGACAGCCCGAAGCGACCGCGGGCGAAGGCCAGCGCGGTGGCGCCGTCCATCTCCTGGTTCGGCCCGGGCGCGATGTAGTCGTCGGGGAGCTGACGGGTGTCCGGGATGCCGTTGATCGGCACGTAGTAGTTGACGTTGACGGTGATGCCACCCAACGCATCGACCAGCCGGCTGAACCCCTCCAGGTTCACCAGCACGTAGTAGTCGATCCGCAGCCCGAGCGCCTCGCCGACCCCCAGCTTGAGGAAGTCCGCCCCCGGGTCGTCCGTGGCGCCGAGGATGTCGGGGTGGGCGGCCGGGCCGTTGCGGTAGACCGCGTTGAGCAGGCTCTCGCTCTCGCTGCCCGCGTCGAAGCCCTCCGGGTACACCTCGGCCAGCGGGGAGGTCGCCGGGAACGGCAGGTCCTCGAGGTTGCGGGGCAGGCTGAACAGCACGGTGTCGCCGGTCTCGGTGTCGGTGCTGGCCACGATCACCGTGTCGGTGCGCACGCCCTCACGACCCTCGCCGCCGTCGCCACCCAGCAGCAGCACGTTCACCCGTTCCCGGTTGCCGAACAGGTCCTGGGCCTCGGGCAGCGTGGCCGACCGGCGGTCGTCGGCGAAGACGCCGTCGATCAGGTCCCGCGAGGTGACGACGACGTGCCCGGCCAGCGCGGCGGGCACGGCGATCCCCGCCACGAGCAGCGCGACGACGGACGCGCCCAGCACGTGGCGCCCGCGCGGCATGCCCCGCGGGACCAGCATCCGGTAGCCGGTGACCACCACGACGATCCAGAGCAGCGCCAGGACGCCGATGCCGGCGGTCGCCCACAGCAGGACGTCGGAGTCGACCGCGGTCCGGGCGGCCAGCCGCTGCCCACCCGTCGCCAGCCAGGCGGCGCCGGCGGCGAGCAGCAGGAAGACGGCGAGCACGATCGCGCCCAGACGGCGGCGACCGGCGGCGAGGTAGCCGGCCCCCGGCACCAGGGCGCCGAGGGCGGTCCAGCCCAGCGCCGCGCCGAAGCCGCGCCGACGGCCCGGGGTCTCGGGTCCCTGACCATCGCTCCCCGGCATGGGCGGTGCCGTCCCGACGGTCATCCCGCCACCTCTCGCCGCCGCTCCATTCCGCCATGATCGCACCGTTCGAGCAGGTGGGGGCGCCTCCGACGTCGTCGTCCGGCGGGACCGCCCGATCCAGGGACACGGCCGCCCCGGCAGCGTCCCTCCGCCTCCGTAGACTGCGGTCCCGTGCGCCTGGCCACCTGGAACGTGAACTCCATCCGTACCCGCGCCGACCGGGTGGCGACCTTCCTCCAGCGGCACGACGTCGACGTGCTGGCGCTGCAGGAGACCAAGTGCCGCGACGACCAGTTCCCCGAGATGGTCTTCAACGCCCTGGGCTACGAGGTCGCGCACGTCGGCCACTCGCAGTGGAACGGGGTCGCCGTCCTGTCCCGCGTCGGGCTGGCGGACGTGCAGGTCGGCTTCCCCGGCATGCCGACGTGGTCGGCGAAGGAGGGCCAGGAGCCGGCCGCCGAGGCCCGCGCGCTGGGGGCGACCTGCGCCGGCGTCCGGGTGTGGAGCCTCTACGTGCCCAACGGCCGCACGCTGGCCGACCCGCACCTGCAGTACAAGCTCGAGTGGCTGACGGCCCTGCGCTCCGCCGCGGCGGGCTGGCTGGCCGAGGACCCGTCCACCCCGGTCGCCCTCGTGGGCGACTGGAACATCGCGCCGCAGGACGACGACGTGTGGGACATGTCGGTGTTCGCCTCCTCCACGCACGTCTCCGAGCCCGAGCGCGCCGCCTTCCGCGCCGTGGTCGAGGCGGGCTTCGCCGACGTCGTCCGGCCGCACACCCCCGGGCCGGGGGTCTACACGTACTGGGACTACACGCAGCTGCGCTTCCCGCGCCGCGAGGGCATGCGGATCGACTTCGTCCTCGGCTCGCCCGCGCTGGCCGCTCGCGTGGAGGGCGCCTTCATCGACCGCGAGGAGCGCAAGGGCAAGGGCGCCAGCGACCACGCGCCGGTCGTCGTCGACCTGACCTGAGGCAGGCGTCCGTGCTCGTGCTGCTGCCACCCTCGGAGACGAAGGCTCCCGGAGGGGACGGCGCGCCCCTGGACCTCGCCGCCCTCTCCGCCGCGGAGCTCACCCCCGTGCGCACCGAACTCGTCGAGTCGCTCGTCGAGCTCTCCGGGGACGTGCCGGCCGCGCGGGCGGCCCTGGGGCTGTCCGCCAAGCAGGACGCCGAGATCGCCAGGAACGCCGCGCTCTGGTCGGCGCCGACGCTGCCCGCCCTGCAGCGTTACACCGGCGTCCTCTACGACGCGCTCGACGTCGGCTCGCTGAGCCGCGCCCAGCGGGGCCGGGCCGACCGCCGGCTGGCCGTGGGGTCGGCCCTGTTCGGTCTGGTCGGCGCGGGCGACCGCATCCCGGCCTACCGGCTGTCCGCGGGGTCGGCGCTGCCGGGCCTGCCGACGCTGCGCTCGTTGTGGAAGCCGGCGCTCGGCCCGGTCCTGGCCGGGTTCGAGGGGCTCGTCGTCGACCTGCGCAGCGGCTCCTACGCCGCGCTCGCCCCGGTACCGGGCGCGGTGACCGTCTCGGTCCTGAGCGAGCGCGCCGACGGCACCCGTGCGGTGGTCAGCCACTTCAACAAGACGCACAAAGGCCGCCTCGCCCGGCTGCTGGCCACGACGACCGCCGAACCCTCCGACGTCGGAGCGCTGCGGCGGCTGCTGAGGCGGGCGGGGTTGCACGTGGAACATGACGGCGGTACGGCCCTGACGCTCGTCGTCCCGGCCGAGTGAGCCAGAACTCTCGACCTGTTCGCCTGGTTGGTTGCGCCCAACCGGTCAGCCGTGACATAACTGCGGGGACCGCGCCACTCCAACAGTCGGGAACAGCGGTCCGCGACTCCGGCGACGGGCCGGGCAGAAGGGCATCGGTGGACGGACCCACGGACCGCATGATCGCCGCGGAGGGTTCCCTCGCCGATCGTGCGGCCACCCGACTGCGCCGCGACCCCGTCCGGGTCGGCGCCGCGCAGCGCCTGCTGCCCACCGGGAACCGCCCGGGCCTCGACCGGCTGGCCGAGCTCGCCGCACGGCTGATGGGCACGGCGGGCAGCCAGGTGTCGCTGCTCGTCGACCACCAGCTGATCGCCGCCGGCACGGGCGCGGCCGCGGTCGGCAGCACCGGCCCGCTCGAGGAGTCGCTCTGCACCGTCACCGCGGCGCTGCCCGCGGGCGAGTGCCTCGTGGTCACCGACGCGCGCGACGACCCGCGGGTCGCCGACCTGCCGCCGGTGCGCGCGGGCGCCGTCGGCTCCTACCTCGGCACCGCGCTCACCGACGGCAGCGGTCAGCCGGTCGGCGCGCTCTGCGTCTTCGGCCCGGAGCCGCGCCGGTGGGCGCCGTCGGAGATCGCGACGCTGCAGCAGCTGGCCGCCTCGGTGATGACCGAGCTGGAGCTGTCGGCCCTGCTGCGCCAGTACGAGAACGAGCGGCTGCGCTGGGAGCTGGCCAAGGAGGCGGGCGAGGTCGGCACCTTCGACTTCGACCCCTCCACCGGATTGCTCCTGTGGGACGAGCAGCTCCAGCGGATGTTCGGCTACGACCCGGTCACGTTCGACCGGTCGCTGGACGCCTTCAACGCCCGCGTGCACCCCGACGACATGGGGTGGCACGCCGACGCCCTGCAGGCCAGCGTGGACACGCTCGGCGAGTACGACGTCGAGTACCGGATCGTGCTCCCCGGAGGCCAGACCCGCTGGATCCACGCCCGCGGGCGCCATGTCCCCGGACCGGACGGGCGCACCGACCACCTCATCGGCGCGGCGTACGACACCACCGGTGAGCGCGAGGCGTCGACGCGCGTCACCCGGGTGCTCGAGGCCATGCCGGCCGGCTTCTACTCCCTGGACCGCGAATGGCGGTTCACCCACGTGAACGCGCAGGCGGAGCGACTGCTCGGGCTCAGCCGCGACGAATTGCTGGGCGAGGTGCTCTGGGAGGCCTTCCCCGCGACGCGCGGCAGCATCTTCGAGCAGAGCTACCGCGAGGCCGTCAGCAACGGCGATCCCGTCCTGTTCGACGCCTACTACCCGCAGCCGCTGGACGGCTGGTACGAGCTGAGCGCCTGGCCGACGCCCGACGGCTTGTCGGTGTACTTCCTGGAGGTGACCGAACGACGCGCGGCGCAGGAGCAGGCCGAGCGGTCGGCCCGGCGGCTGGCACTGCTGGCCGGTGTCAGCGCCGACCTCGCCGGTGCCCTGGACCCGCAGACCGCGACGGCCCACCTGCCCGAACTCGTGGTCCCGGCGCTCGCCGACTTCTGCATCGTGACGGTCGTCGGCGCCGACGGCCGCGCTCGCGACGTCGGCTCCTGGCACGCCGACGAGGACATGCGCCCCGTCCTGGACCGCTACACGCAGCTGCGGTTGGACGCGATGCCCCCGGACTCCCCGGCGCTCACCGCCCTGCGCAGCGGCGTGGCCGTCCGCCGCGACGGGCGGGACGTGGTCGCCCTCCTGCTGCCCGGGGAGGCCCGCGACCTCGCCGCCCGGCTCGCGCCGCGGGAGGCCGTCGTCCTGCCGATGCGCGGCCGCAACCGCACGCTGGGCCTGCTGACGGTCTACTACGCCGACGGCACGCCCGCCCGCGAGGAGGACCTCTCCACGGCCCAGGACGTCGCCGAGCGGGTCGGCCTGGCGCTGGACAACGCCCGGCTCTACGGGGCGCAGCAGCAGCTGGCGGAAGGGCTGCAGCGCAGCCTGCTCACCGAGCCGCCGGAACCCGACCACGCCGAGATCGCCGTCCGCTACCTGCCCGCCGCGGAGGCCGCGCGGGTCGGTGGCGACTGGTACGACGCCTTTCTGCAGCCGGGCGGCACCACGATGCTGGTCATCGGCGACGTCGTCGGCCACGACACCGAGGCTGCCGCCGCCATGGGGCAGCTCCGGGGCCTGCTGCGCGGCATCGCCACCTACAGCGATGCCGGACCGGTGGAGGTGCTGCGCGGGCTGGACACCTCGATGACCACGCTGCAGATGACCACGCTGGCCACCGCGGCCGTGGCCCGCTTCGAGCAGACGCCCGACGAGCTCTCCCGGGGGATCACCCGCATGCGCTGGGCCAACGCGGGGCACCTGCCGCCGCTGGTCATCAACCCCGACGGCAGCGTGGCGGAGCTGGCGGAGTGGAACGGTGACCTGCTGCTCGGCGTCGACCCGGAGGTCAAGCGCCGCGAGTCGGTGGTCACCCTCGACCGCGGCGCGACCGTCCTGCTCTACACCGACGGGCTGGTCGAGCGGCGGGACTCCGACCTGGACGAGGGCATCGTCCGGCTGCGCGAGGCGCTGATCGAGCTCGCCGACCTGCCGCTGGAGGTGCTGCTCGACGAGCTGCTCGAGCGCCTGGTGCACGGCCGGCCCGAGGACGACGTCGCGCTGGTCGCCGTGCGCCTGCACCCGCAGGACCGCCCCCGGCCGGTCGAGGCCGGCCCGAACCGCGTGCCGCCGACCGTCCCGCCGGAGCGGTTGCCCGGCGACTAGCTCCGGTCGCGGCGGACCGGCGCCTTGCGCCCCTTGATCATCGTGGCGCGCAGCGCCTGGACGACCTCGTCGGCCGCGGACTCGGGCACCTCGACCAGCGCGAACCGCTGGTGGATCTCGATCGAGCCGACGTCGCGGCCGGACAACCCGGTCTCGCCGGTGATCGCCCCGACGAGGTCGCCGGGCCGGATGCCGGCGTCCCGGCCGGCGCCGACGAACAGCCGGGCCACCCGGCCGCCCGACGACCGGCCACCCCGGCCCTCGCCGCGGCCGTCGCCACGCGCCTCGCTCCGAGCGCCCCGGCCGCCGGCCGGGCCGTCGGGACGACGCCCGGAGGCCTTCTCGCCGCGGTCGGGGCGGAATGCGACGTCGGGGATCTCCTCGTCGTCGTCGGTGCCGCCGGCCGCCTCGTGCGCCAGCTTCACCGCCGCCAGCGCGACCTCCACCAGGTCGAACTCGTCGGCGAGGGTCTCCACGACCACGCGGAAGCGGTCGAGGTCGTCCTCGAGCAGCGTCTCGCGCAGCGCGGCCCGGGTGAGGTCGAGCCGGCGGGCACGCAGGTCGGCGACCGTGGGGACCTTCTCGACCTTGATCGGCGCCCCGGCGACCCGCTCGATCGTCTTGAGCATCCGGTGCTCGCGCGGCTCGGCCAGCGTGATGGCCACCCCCTCACGCCCGGCCCGGCCCACCCGGCCGATGCGGTG
Organism: Blastococcus saxobsidens; assembly: GCF_002938435.1. Lineage (GTDB taxonomy): Bacteria > Actinomycetota > Actinomycetes > Mycobacteriales > Geodermatophilaceae > Blastococcus > Blastococcus saxobsidens. The sequence continues at coordinate 25,801 of NZ_POQT01000014.1, read as the reverse complement.
CACGTAGGACTCCGGCGCCGACGGGACGTCGTAGTTGACGACGTGGGTGAGCTGCTCGATGTCCAGGCCGCGCGCGGCGACGTCGGTGGCGACCAGCAGGTCCGCCGTCCCGCTGCGCAGCCGGCCCATGACCTTGTCCCGCTGCTCCTGGCTCATGCCGCCGTGCAGCGGCTCGGCGCGGTACCCGCGGCCGTTGAGCGTCTCGGTGAGGGTGTCGACCTCCTCGCGGGTGCGGCAGAAGACGATGGCCGCGGTCGGCGCCTCGACGTCGAGGATCCGGCCGAGCGCGGCCGGCTTGGCCCCCCGGGGCACCACGTAGGCGGTCTGCCGGACACGCGGGGCCTCCCCCGCGACCGCCTGCTCCTTGGCGATGGTGATCCGCACCGGGTCCGACAGGTGCCGCCGGGCGAGCGCGTCGAGCCGGCGGGGCATCGTCGCGGAGAACAGCACGGTCTGCCGGTCCTCCGGCGTCGCCTCCAGGATCGCCTCGAGGTCCTCGGCGAAGCCCATGTCCAGCATCTCGTCGGCCTCGTCCAGCACGACCGTGGTGACCTGGCCGAGATTCAGCGCGCCGCGGTTGAGCAGGTCCAGCGCGCGGCCCGGGGTGGCGACGACGACGTCGACCCCCGACTCCAGCGAGCGCAGCTGCCGGACGATCGGCGCACCGCCGTAGACGGGGAGGACCCGGGCGCCGAGGTCCTTGCCGTAGCGGTGCAGCGCCTCCGACACCTGGACGGCGAGCTCGCGGGTGGGCACCAGCACCAGCGCCACCGGGGCACGGTCGGTGCGGTGGGCCTCCAGGCGCTGCAGCACGGGCAGCGAGAAGGCGGCGGTCTTCCCGGTGCCGGTCGCGGCCTGCCCGAGCAGGTCCCGCCCCTCCGCCAGCGGCGGGATCGCCTCCTGCTGGATCGGGGTGGCCTCCTCGTAGCCGAGGGCGGCCAGGGCGGCGAGCAGCTCGGGACGCAGCCCCAGGTTCTCGAAGCTGGCGCCGTCGCCGGGGGTCTCTCGTTCGTCGCTCATCGGCGCCCATCCTTCCCCGGTCGCGACGGCCCCACGCACCCGGGCGTCCGCGACGCTGCCGACATGGCCGCCGCCGCGCTCACCACGCTTAAAGCTTCTGCGCCTCTCTAGCGCCTCCGCTAGACGACCCGAGAACCTCCGATATGCGCATGGCCGCGGTCATGGCCGCCCGATAACCGCGCGCATGCGCATATCGGCGGGAGCGGGTGCATGCGTCGGTCAGCCGGAGACCGGCCCGTCGGAGCCGGCGGGGTACTCCAGCAGCGGCACCTCGTCGGCGGCCCACGCGGCGAGGATCGGCTCGACGATCCGCCACGACTGCTCGGCCTCGACGTCGCTGATCGACAGCGCCGCCTCGCCCGCCAGGAGCTCGTGCAGCAGCAGCCCGTAGGCCGACAGCCGGGCCGGTGGCAGGTCCACCTCGAGCGACCGGCGCTCCAGGTCGAACGGGCGCCCTGCACCGTTGAGGTTCAGCTCCAGGCTGATGCCGTCCGGGAGCAGCCGCAGCCGCAGCACGTCGGGCGGGACCTGGCCGCCGGCCGCCGTCCCCTGCTCGAACGCCAGGTGCGGCACCGGCTTGAACCGGAGCACGATCTCGTGCCGGTCGGCCCCGAGCGCCTTGCCCGAGCGCAGCCGGAACGGGACGCCGGCCCAGCGCCAGTTGTCGATGCCGACGGTGTACTCGGCGTAGGTCTCGGTGCCGCGGTCGGACTCGACGCCGTCCTCGGCCGTGTAGTCCGGCAGCTCGCGCCCGCCCACGCGCCCGGCGGTGTAGCGGGCGCGCACGGTGTCCCGCCGCACGTCCTCCGGCGAGCGGACTGCGCGCAGGACGTCGGCCTTGCGGGCGGCCAGGCTGCGGGCGTCCAGCGCGGCCGGGGGCTCCATCGCCACGACGGCCAGCATCTGCAGGAGGTGGTTCTGCAGCATGTCGCGCAGCGCCCCGGCGGTGTCGTAGTAGCCGGCCCGCCCCTCCAGGCCCAGCGTCTCGTCGAACACGATGTCGACCCGCTCGACGTGCTGGGCGTTCCACACCGGCTCGAACATCCGGTTGGCGAACCGCAGCCCCAGGATGTTGAGCACGGTCTGCATCGCCAGGAAGTGGTCGGTGCGGAAGACGCGCTCCTCGGGGACCAGCCGGTGCAGGACGGCGTTGAGCCGGCGGGCGTCCTCCAGGCTCCGGCCGAACGGCTTCTCGACGGCGATGACCGCGCCCTCGGGCACCCCTGCCTCGGCCAGCGCCTCGAGGGTGGGCAGGAAGACGGTGTTGGGCAGCGCCAGGTAGAACACCGGGACGCCGCCGGCGCGCTCGACGGCGGCCCGCAGGTCGGCGGCGACGGTCACGTCCCCGCGCCGGTGGCCCAGCCGGCCGACGAGCCGTTCCCGCGACTCCTCCGGGACGTGACCGGCGTGCTCCGCCAGCCGCCCGCGCGCCCAGTCGCGGTACTCGTCGTCGGTCCAGTCCTCCCGGCTGACGGCGAGCACCCCCACCGGCTCGGCGAGGACGCCGGCGGCCACGAGCTCGGCGAGGCCGGGCAGCAGCAGGCGGCCGGTGAGGTCGCCGGTGCCGCCGAGGACCAGGAACGAGCGCGTCAACGCCGCGCCTCCTCGGCGCGGGCCAGGTTCCAGCCGCTGGTGATGACCCCGACGTGGCTGAAGGCCTGGGGGAAGTTGCCCAGGAACGCGCCCGTGGAGGGGTCGATCTCCTCGGCGAGCAGGCCCAGCTCGCTGGCCCGCCCGCACAGCGAGTCGTAGAGGTCGTGCGCCTCGTCCAGCCGCCCCTGCCCCGCCAGGTTGTCGACCAGCCAGAAGCTGCAGAGCAGGAACGCCCCCTCCCCGCCCTCCAGACCGTCCGGCGACTCGGTGTGCAGGTAGCGGTAGAGCAGGCCGTCCCCGGCGTCGAGGTGCCGGCGCACCGCCTCGGTGGTGGCGACCATCCGCGGGTCGTCGGCCGCGACGAGCCGGCGCAGCGGCAGGGTGAGCAGCGAGCCGTCCAGGCCGCCGCGGTTCGCCTCGCCGGGCGGGGCCAGGTGCTCGGTGAACGTCTTCCGATCGGGGTCCCAGGCGCGCTCGAGCAGCGTGCCGTGGATCCGTCCGGCCTCCTGGCGCCACCGCCCACGCGGGTGCGGCAGCCCGCAGAGCTCGCCGATCCGGAGCGCGCGGTCGACGGCGACGTGGCACATCGCCACCGAGTAGGTGAACGGGCGGCCGGCGTCGCGGATCTCCCAGATCCCGTTGTCCGGGGTCTGCCACCGGGCGATGGCCTGCTCGGTCAGCTCCTGCAGGGTCGCCCACAGCGGCTCGTCCAGCACGCCGCCCGAGCGCACCCACTGGTAGGCGACGTCGAGCAGTTCGCCGTAGACGTCGTTCTGCACCTGACGGGCCGCGCCGTTGCCCCACCGGACGGGCCCGGACCCGCGGTAGCCCGACAGCGCCAGGTCCTCCCACTCCATGCCGGGGCGCCGCCCGTCGATGGTGTAGCAGATGCTCGCGCGGTCGTCCCGCTCCACGTTGCGCAGCGTCCAGGCGAGGAAGGCGTCGGCCTCCTCCTGCATGCCGATCCGGCGCAGCGCGTAGCTGGAGAAGGCCGCGTCCCGCACCCAGGTGAACCGGTAGTCCCAGTTGCGGCCGCCACCGATCTCCTCGGGCAGCGACGACGTGGCCGCCGCCATGATCGCCCCCGTCGGCGCGTGGTCGAGCAGCTTGAGCGTGAGCGCCGACCGGCGGACGAGGGCGTCCCGCGGGCCGGTGTACTGCAGGGAACCGGCCCACCGGCGCCAGGCTGCCGCGGTCTGGTCGACGAGCTGGTCCGGGTCGGTGCGGAACCGGGACTGGGTCTGGCCGGACCACTGGAGCGCGACGGTGAGCCGCTCGCCGTCGCGCAGGGGAACCCGGCCACGGATCGCGCCGTCGCGGCCGACGGTCAGCGGGGCGGATGCCGAGAGCAGGATCTCCAGGCCGGGCTGCGCCGCCCAGGAGATCCGCCAGGCACCGAGCTCCTCCCGCACGAGCACGCCGTCCATCGGGGCCAGCCGGACGTCCACCTCCACCGGGCCGCCCACGGCGCGGGCCAGCCGGAGCAGCTCGCCACGACCGGAGGGCACCGGCTCGGAGAGGTCGGCGCCCGAGCGGAGGGTGAGGCAGTCGGTCAGCTCCAGGCGCCCGTCGGGGCCCTGCATCTCGGTGACCAGGATCCCGGTGTCGGGCAGGTACCGCTGGCCCGACTCCCGCAGGTCGACGGGTGCGACGTCGAAGCTGCCGCCCCGCGCGGTGTCGAGGATGCCCGCCAGGAACGGCCGGCTGTCGAAGTCCGGGAGGCACAGCCACGGGATCGAGCCGTCCCGGCCCACCAACGCGCAGGTGATGCCGTCCCCGATCAGGCCGTGGTCCTCGATGGGCAGGAATCCGTCGGTTCGGACGAGCGGGCGCATGGGCAAGGCAGTCCTCGGCTGGACGACAGGTCGCCCTGGACCGTTCCCCCGCCGGCGGCGCGCAACCCCCTCGGCACGTGACGGTCCCGCGACGACCGATCTCTGCACCTCTCTAGCGTGGGAGCTAGAGAGGTGCAGAGGTGCCCAGAGGTACCGGGCTACTCCTCACCGGGGCGGGGGATGCGGCGGGCCTGACGGCGCTTGCGCAGACCTCGCAGGGTGCGGACGGCGACCAGCAGCTCGGCCAGCTCCTGCCGGTCGCCCGCCGTGATGTCGGCGAGCTGACCCGCCGCGCGTCGCTGCGCTCCGTCCCAGCCCTCCTCCCAGCGCGCCACGAGGTCGGCCGGGCTCGCGTCGTCGCCCGACCGCAGGCCCAGGACGTCCTCGGTGAGCGAGGACTGCTCCATGGCCAGGTCGTCGCGCAGCGAGGCCCGGGCCATCGAGGGCCAGCGCCGGTCACGGGGCAGCGCGGTCACCAGGTCGCGCAGCGCGACCAGGCCCAGCCGCTCGCCCAGCAGCTGCATGACCTGCCCGGCCAGCGCCACCGGGGCGCCCGTCCGCTCGGTCACCACGGCCAGGTCCAGCGCGGCCGGCAGCAGGGACGCCGCCGACACCCGTGCCGCGAGCTCCTCGGGCAGCCCCGCCTCGCGCAGCCGGGTCGCCCGTGCCGTGTAGGCCTCGGCCTCGCTGCCCTGCAGCCACTGCGGCAGGCCCGCCTGCACCGCCGCCACCGGGTCGGCGAACCTCGCCGTCACCTCGGCCAGCGGCGGTGGGTTCTCCGCGGTGAGATCCGGCTGGCGCAGCAGCCAGCGGGTCGTGCGCTCGGCCAGCCGGGTGGCCTCGGTCCGCACCTCCACCTGGACGGCGGCCGGCACCCGGTTGTCCAGCGGCCGGACGGCGTCCCACATCCGGTCGATCGCGAAGACGGCGCGGGCGACGGCGTGCGCGCGCACGACCGCCGGCAGCCGGACGCCGGTCTCCTCGACCAGGCGGAACAGCCCGGTGACGCCGGCGACGTTGACCGCCCGGTTGGTCAGCGCGGTGGCGATGATCTCCCGGCGCAGCGGGTGGTCGGTCACCGCGGCCGGGAAGCGCTCGCGCAGCGGTGCCGGGAAGTAGTCGACCAGCAGTTCCTCGAACGCCGGGTCGTCGGGCAGCGCGGACTGCAGCACGGCGTCGCCGGCCTGCAGCTTGGCGTAGGCCAGCAGCACCGAGAGCTCGGGGCTGGTGAGCGCCTGGCCGTCGCGCCGGCGCTCGGTCAGCGCGCGGTCGTCCGGCAGCGCCTCGACGGCGCGCAGCAGCCGCCCGGAGCGCTCCAGGAACCGGATGAAGCGCTCGTGGGCGTCCATCAGGCTGCGCGCCGACGCCGTCTCGGCGGCGAGCGTGGCGTTCTGCGCGTGGTTGTCGGTGAGGACGGCGGCGGCGACGTCGTCGGCCATCTCCCCCAGCAGCGCCGCCCGGCCCTCGGGGTCGATCCGGCCCTCGGTCACCGGCCGGTTCAGCGCGATCTTGATGTTGACCTCGTGGTCGGAGGTGTCGACGCCGGCGGAGTTGTCGATGGCGTCGGTGTTCACCCGGCCGCCGGACAACGCGTACTCGATGCGGCCCCGCTGGGTCAGCCCCAGGTTGCCGCCCTCCCCCACGACGCGGACCCGCAGCTGCCCGCCGTCGACCCGCAGGGCGTCGTTCGCCTTGTCCCCGACCTCCAGATGGCTCTCCGCCGCGGCCTTCACGTAGGTGCCGATGCCGCCGTTGAACAGCAGGTCCACGGGCGCCAGCAGGATGGCCCGCATGAGGTCGACCGGGCTCAGCGAGGTCACGCCGTCGGCGAGCCCGAGCGCGGCCCGCATCTGCTCGGAGACCGGCACCGCCTTGGCGGTGCGCGGCCAGACGCCCCCGCCGGCGCTGATCAACGACGGGTCGTAGTCCGCCCAGCTCGACCGCGGCAGCTCGAAGAGCCGCGTGCGCTCGGCGAACGACGTCGCGGCGTCCGGCGTCGGGTCGACGAAGACGTGCCGGTGGTCGAAGGCGGCCACCAGCCGGATGTGCTCCGACAGCAGCATCCCGTTGCCGAAGACGTCACCGGACATGTCACCGACGCCGACGACGGTGAAGTCCTCGCGCTGCACGTCCAGGTCCAGCCCGCGGAAGTGCCGGGTCACCGACTCCCACGCGCCGCGGGCGGTGATGCCCATGGCCTTGTGGTCGTAGCCGACCGAGCCGCCGGAGGCGAAGGCGTCGCCCAGCCAGAAGCCGCGCTCGAGGGCGACCGAGTTGGCCAGGTCGGAGAAGGTCGCCGTCCCCTTGTCGGCGGCGACCACCAGGTAGGAGTCGTCCCCGTCGTGGCGGACGACCTTGGCCGGCGGGACGATCGAGCCGCCGACCAGGTTGTCGGTGAGGGTCAGCAGCGCACCGATGAAGAGCTTGTAGCAGGCCTGGCCCTCGGCGAGCACCTCGTCCCGGGAGGCCCCCTCCGCCGGCGGCCGCTTGACCACGAAACCGCCCTTGGCGCCGGTGGGCACGATGACGGTGTTCTTCACCATCTGCGCCTTGACCAGGCCGAGGATCTCGGTGCGCAGGTCCTCCCGGCGGTCGGACCAGCGCAGCCCACCACGGGCGACCTTGCCGAACCGCAGGTGCACCCCCATGACGCGGGGCGAGCTGACCCACACCTCGTGCTTCGGCCGGGGGTCGGGCAGGTCGGGCACCTCGGCGGGGTCGAGCTTGAGCGCCAACGGTCCGCCCGCGTAGTACGTCGTCCGCTGGGTCGCGGTGACCGCGGCCAGCAGCGAGCTGAGCACCCGGTCGGCGTCCAGGGAGGCGACCTCACCGATGGAGCGGCGCAGCGCCTCCACCAGGTCGGCCTGCCGGGCTTCGCGCCCGGTGACCCGTCCCGGGGAGAAGCGGGTCTCGAACAGGGCGACGAGCCGGGCCACCACGCCGGGGTGGGCGGCGAGCGTCTGCTGGACGTAGGCCTGGCTGAACGGCAGCCCGGCCTGGCGCAGCCACTGGACGTAGGCGCGCACCACGGTGACCTGGCGCCAGTTCAGGCCGGCCAGCATGACCAGCGCGCCCAGGCCGTCGTCCTCGGCCTCGCCGCGCCACACCGCGCCGACGGCCTCGGTGAACCGCTCGGGCAGCGAGCGCAGCAGCGGCAGCTCGACCTGCGGGACGGCGACGCCGAAGTCGTAGATCCAGGTGGGCGGGGCGCCGATCCGGTCCAGCTCGTAGGGACGCTCGTCGACGACGTCGACGCCCATGTTCTGCAGCATCGGCAGGATCTGCGACAGCAGCAGCCGCTCACCGACCCGGTAGACGCTCAGCCGGCGCTCCCCCGGCGCCGCCTTGCTCGGCGTCCAGAGCCGCAGCGCCAGGTCGCCGGCCTGCAGGCCCTCCAGCCGGGCGAGGTCCTCCACGGCCCGCTCGGCCGGGAAGTCCTCCTGGTAGGCGGCCGGGAAGGCGTCCGCGACGCGCGCGAACACCGTCTCGGCGTCCGCGCCGAACCGCGCGGCCAGGGCGTCGGAGAGCTCGTCGCCCCAGCTGCGCGCGGCGGCTGCCAGCTCGTCCTGCAGGGCGTCGACGTCGACGTCCACCCGGCGCGGGGCGCCCTTGCGCCCCACCGGCAGCCGGACGACGAAGTGCAGCCGGGCCAGCACCGACTCCGTCGAGCGGGCGGTGAACTCGATGCTCGTGCCACCCAGCCGCTCGAGCAGCAGCTTCTGCATCGCCAGCCGCACCTCGGTGGTGTATCGGTCGCGGGGCAGGTAGACCAGCGCCGACCAGAACCGGCCGGTCGGGTCCTGCCGCAGGAAGAGCCGCGTCTGCCGGCGCTCCTGCAGGTGCAGGACCGCCGTGGCGACCGGGAGCAGCTCGTCCGCGTCGAGCTGCATCAGCTCGTCGCGCGGGTAGGTCTCCAGGACGTCGAGGAGCTCCTTGCCGGTGTGGCTGTCGGCGGGCACCCCCGAGCGGGAGATCACCTCGGCGACCCGGCGCCGCACGATGGGGACGTCGAGGACGCTGCTCGTGTAGGCCGACGACGGGAAGAGCCCGACGAACCGGTGCTGCCGGCGGGCACCCGACGCGTCCGCCGGGGCCGTGACGGCGACGAGGTCGAGCCAGGCGCGCCGGTGCACCGAGGAGCGGGTGTCGGCCTTGGTCACGCTGAGCAGGTGGTCGGCCGGTGCCTGGCCCGCCTCCGGGGTGACCGCCTTGCCGCTCATGTCCGCGTCGCTGCGCAGCACGCCCAGCCCGGTGCCGGGCACGGGGCGCGCGGTGGGCCGGGCACCGGCGGGCAGCTCGACCTCGCGGGCACCCAGCAGCACGAAGTTGCCGTCGGCCAGCCAGCGGAGCAGCGCCGCGGCCTCGGCCGGGTCGTCCGACGGCGTGAAGGTGCCGGCCGCCGGGGGCGCCATCCGGTCGAGCCGAGAGGCCAGCTCGCGGACCCGCTCGCGCAGGCGGGCGGTGTCCTCGTGCACGGCCCGGACGTCGTCGAGGACCGTGCGCAGGCCGGCCACGAGGTCCTCGGCCGCCTCGGCGTCGAGCGGCCCGTCGAGCACGACGGCCATCCAGGACTCGGCGACGGCGTCCGCACCGCAGGCCGCGACGTCACCGCTGTCGCAGAACTCGGTGATCCGGCCGCGGAGGTCACGGCGGACCACGAGCACCGGGTGCACGATGTGCTCCAGCGCGAAGCCCTGGCGGACGACCTCGGCGGTGACGGAGTCGACCAGGTACGGCATGTCGTCGGTGACCAGCCGGACGACGGCGCGGGCGCGCTCGCCCGCCGCCTGCTGGACGTCCACCGTCGCGGCGCCGGGCGGCCGTACCTCGGCCACCGCCAGGTGGCCGAGGGTGAGCGCGGCGAGCTGCGTCGGGTCGTGCCCGACGACCTCCTCGGCCGGCTCGCTCCAGTAGTAGCGCCGCATCAGCGCCGGCAGGTCCTCGGCCCGGCAGCCGGCGGGCAGCGCCCCGTCCGGGCCCGCTCCCCCGGCGGCGACCTGGGCCGCCCGGGCGAGCACCCGACGCTTCTCCTCGCGAGCGGCCTCCAGCGCGGCGAGCTCGGTCAGCGAGCCGCCCGGGGAGCCGCTGTTCCGGTCGCGCACCGGGATCTCCGGGGCGACACCGGTGTCACTGGCCATGAAAGGCCACGCTACTGCCCGGTGAGAGGTGCGTCATGGCGACGCGGCGGGCAGCCCGGAACGGCGGCGGGTCAGCGGTCGAGCAGTTGGTCGGCCGCCCAGCCGGCCAGGGCGAGGATCAGGCCGCCGAGCAGCGCGGTGACGAACCCGTCGATCTCCAGCCGGCTGGTCAGCGCTGCGGTGATGCCGAGCAGGGCCGCGTTGATGACGAGCAGGAACAGTCCGAGGGTCAGCACGACGAAGGGCAGCGAGAGCAGCCGCAGGAGCGGGCCCACGATCGCGTTGACGATGCCGAAGATCAGCGCGATCCACAGGTAGGTGCCGTACACCCCGAGCGGGCTGTCCGGGTTCTCGACGACGTCCAACCCCGGCAGGACGTCGTACTTCGTGAGGGCGAAGAAGACCGCCCCGAGGACGACGACCTTGAGCAGGAACTTGATCACGAGGGCGACGCTAGCGGTGCCCGGGCCGCCGTCGTGGGATCTGGACCGATATCGGCGTCTCTAGCGTCGTCACTAGAGGCGCCCAGACGCCGATCGACGAACACCCGTCGGAGGTTTAGCCGGTGGGGCCGACGTATGGCCGCGCCGTGACGCGGCTGGACGTCGGGCGGCGCGGCTGGAGCCGGTGGCCGACACGCGCTAGACCGTTCTACCGATCTCTAAGGCCTGGGGTAGAGAAAGCCATACGGTGGTCGACATGGACCCCGTGCGGAACCCGTACGCCCCCGGCGCCGGCCAGCGCCCGCCCGAGCTCGCCGGCCGGGACACCGAGCTGACCGCCTTCGACGTCGTCCTCGAGCGCATCGCGCACGGCCGCCCGGAGCGCTCGCTGGTGCTGACCGGGCTGCGCGGCGTCGGCAAGACCGTCCTGCTCAACCAGCTGCGCTCCGCGGCCATCTCCCGCGGCTGGGGCACCGGCAAGATCGAGGCGCGGCCGGAGCAGTCGCTGCGCCGGCCGGTGAGCTCGGCGCTGCACATGGCGCTGCGCGAGCTCGGCCCACGGCACGGCGACCAGGACTCGGTCGCCGAGGTGCTGGGCGTCGTGAAGGCCTTCGCCCAGCGGGTGGCGCCGGCGGACGCGAAGGTCCGCGACCGCTGGCAGCCGGGCATCGACGTCCCCGCCGCCACCGGACGGGCCGACTCCGGCGACATGGAGATCGACCTCGTCGAGCTGCTCAGCGACGCCGCCGGCGTGGCCGCCGACATCGGCAGCGGGATCGCGCTGTTCATCGACGAGATGCAGGACATCGCGCCCGACGACGTGTCGGCCATCTGCGCCGCCTGCCACGAGCTCTCCCAGCAGGGTGCGCCGCTGATCGTCGTGGGCGCGGGCCTCCCCCACCTGCCGGCCGTCCTGTCCGCCTCCAAGAGCTACTCCGAGCGGCTGTTCCGGTACCTGCGGATCGACCGGCTGGACCGCGAGGCGGCCGACCGCGCGCTGCTCGCCCCCGCCGAGCGCGAGGACGTCACCTTCGAGCCCGCGGCGCTCGACGCCCTCTACGAGGCGGCCGACGGCTACCCCTACTTCGTCCAGGCCTACGGCAAGGTCACCTGGGACGTCGCCGCCTCCTCCCCCATCACCGCCGACGACGTCGCCATGGCCGCCCCCGCCGCCGAGGCGGAGCTCGCCGTCGGGTTCTTCGGCTCGCGCTACGACCGCGCCACGCCCGCCGAGCGCGAGTACATGCACGCGATGGCCGAGCTCGGGGGACCGAGCGGCGCCGCCGTGGCCACCTCCGAGGTGGCCGCGGCCCTGGGGCGGAAGCCCGCGTCCCTCTCCCCCGCGCGCGACTCGCTGATCAAGAAGGGGCTGGTCTACTCCGCCGAGCGCGGCCAGATCGCCTTCACCGTCCCGCACTTCGGCAGGTACCTGCTGCGCCACCCGGACTGAAGAAGGACCCCGCTGCCCCCCACCACTCGCCCTGCCCGGTGCGCCCGCCCGGGTCGACCCTCGCCGGCGACCGTCGAGCCGCGCCATGGCGCGGCCCGGGAGACGCCCGCGCGGGTCAACCCTGGCCGGCGACCGCGGGGAGCGCCGGAACCGCGCCGGAGCACCGGTCAGCCCACGGGCGGGAGGACCTCGGGACCGGCCTCTGCCGGGCGGTCGGCACCGAGCGGGTGCGCCCGGACGGCCAGCACGGCGACGTCGTCCTCGACGCCCTCGCCGAGCATCTCCTCCAGCAGCCGGTCGCAGACCTCGCGCAGGGAGAGCCCCGCCGACCGCTCGAGCAGGGCCCGCACCTGGGCGCGGCCGTCGTCGAGCGGCACCCCGCGCCGCTCGAAGAGCCCGTCGGTGAAGAGCAGCAGGGTGGCGCCGTCCGGCAGTTCGGCCGTGCCGTCGCGCCGGGCGCCCGACCACCCGATGCCCAGCGGTGGGCCGACGCGCACGGTCAGGTCGAGGACGCGGCCGTCGGGCAGCAGCAGCATCGGGTCGGGGTGGCCTGCCGATGCCCAGTGCAGCCGGCGGACGCCCGCCGCGCGGTCGTCCTCGTCGTGCTCCATGCGGCACACCAGCGCGGTCGCCATGGCGGGCACGCCCAGTCCGACCAGCGCGTGGTCGACCCGGCTCAGCAGGTCGGCCGGCGCCTCCTGCCGGTCGAAGGCGATACCGCGCACCAGGGTCTTCACCTGGCCCATGGCCGCAGCGGCCTCGATGTCGTGGCCCATGACGTCGCCGATGACCAGCACCGTGTCGCCGTCGGGCTGGAGGAAGGCGTCGTACCAGTCGCCGCCGATGGAGATGCCCTGGGTCGCCGGGCGGTAGCGCACCGCCAGCTCCAGGTTGTCCGGCTGCACCGGCGGTGAGAGGAGGCTCATCTGCAGCCGCTCGGCCACCTGCTGGCTGGCCAGCGCCAGGCGCGCGTTGTCCAGCGCCAGGGCGGCCCGCCGGGCGGCGATCTCCGCCGTCCGCAGCTCGGCCGGCGTGTGCGGCCCGCGCTCGACCCCGTTGACCAGGGTGAGCGCGCCGAACACCTCGCCGCGGGCCATCAGCGGGAAGGTGGCCACGGCCGAGGGGGCCAGCGGTGCGAGCGCCGCGCGGCTCTCGTCGCTGGTGATCATGGTCCGGAAGTGGTGCTCGCCGAGCTCGGGGATGACGACCGGTCGCCCGTCGCGCAGCGCCACCGGCACCGGCGCCGTCGCGTCGTTGGTGGCCACGCGCGAGTCGGCGTACCGGTGCATGGCCTCGACCAGGGCCGGGTCGCGATGGGCCCGGCCGACATCGCGCCGGGTGCCGTGCGCGTCCACCACGCTGACCAGGCACCAGTCGGCCAGCAGGGGGACCACCCGCTCGGCGAACCGTGCCACCGCCTCGTCGGTGTCGAACGTCGAGGTCATCGCCAGGTTGATGTCGCCGAGCAGCATCAGGTGCCGGCCGGCCTCCTCGGCGGCACCCGCCGCGCGCGCGGCTTCGGCCACCGCCTGCTCGCGCGCGGCGACGGCGGCCACCCGCTCGTCGTCGGCCCGGCGGCGCTCGCTGACGTCGTCGTAGCTCACCACCAGGCCGGCATCGGTCAGGAAGGCGTCCGCACGGAACCACTTGCCCAGGGGCTCGAACCACGCCTCGACACCGTCCGCCCGGCCGGTGCGGAGGACGGAGCGGTAGAGGGACTCGAAGGGACCCCCGACGGCCTCCGGGAACTCCGCCCAGATGTCGCTGCCGACGAGGTCGGCGACCTCCCGGTCGAGCACGCGGGCCCCGGCCGGGTTGACGTAGGCGCAGCGCCAGTACTCGTCGAGGACGAACAGCGGGCGGTCCATGCCCTCGACGGCCTGCAGGAGCAGATCGCCACGCACCGGCGTGGTGTCGTCCCGCCCCATGCCACAGCTCCCCCGGTCGGCCGCGCCGACCGGCAGCAGATGACGCAAGCCTGAATGGTGAGCCCACGCAGATCAATGCGGCCGCCCGGAGGTCACCCTCCCCCGATCGGGGTGACCCTGCGCACAGTCGATCCGGAGATACCCGCGACCGGCGGTTGGCGCGGCGTCATCCGGGGCACCACCCTTCCCGTCGAGACCCGAGCCGAGGGGGAGGCATGGTGCGACTCGTGTGGCCTGTGCGCCCGCTGCCCGACGGCCGCGGCGAGGTGTGGCGCTGGCGCCTCGCCCGCCTCTCCGAGCTCTCCGCCGCACGGGCGGGGCTGCGCGCCCGGCTCTGCGGCGTGGGTCGTCCTCCCGGGGGCGACGACCCCTCCAGCGAGCAGCTGATCCTCGCCTTCGACGAGCTGGCGTCCAACGCCCTCCGGCACGGCGCGCGGCCGGTCGTCGCGACCGTGGTGGCCGGCAGCGGCGGGTGGCTGCTGGACGTGAGCGACCGGGCGCCGCACTCGATGCCCGCGCCGACCTGCGACCGGGATCCCGCCCATGGCGGCATGGGTCTGCAGCTGGTGGCCCGGCTGTCGGTCGCGCACGGCTGGTACGTGGACGAGGACCGCAAGCACGTCTGGGCCTGCCTCCCGACCGAGGTCGACGACCGGGAACCAGCGATCGCCTGAGAGCGAAACGCCCGCGACCCCCGCTGCACGGAGCAACGGGGGTCGCGGGGAACGCGCGGAGCGCCTACGCCGAGTGGGGCCCGGAGGGTCCCGCGCAGGCGTAGATCAGCGGCTCGTCGCCGCAGGGGACGGCACCTGGTCGCGGTGTCGTCCGGAGGACGACGGTGTCATCTCGTCACGGGATCACGAAGGAGAGCGAGCCCTTGCCGTAGGTGGGCACCTCGATGTCGAGGTCGACCCGGTTGAAGGCGGCCAGCATGCCCTCCAGGTCCCCCGGCAGCTCCTCGCCCGGGGCGTACAGCTTGTGCAGCTTGGAGTGCGGGGCGCCCGGGGTGTTGAACAGCGCGGAGAGCACGTTCACCACCTCGTGCAGCGCCTCGACCTGCATGCCGGACAGCTCGCCGTCCTCCTCGACCGCGTCCTGGGCCCCACCGGGGGGCAGCAGGGCCAGGGCGGAACCGGTGTAGGCGGCCGCGCCCAGGTCCATGAGGCACAGCGCGTTGACGTTCATGTACGGGTCGACGTAGACGGCGACGGACACCGGGCGGTCCGGCGTCGGGGTCACCGGAGCGCCCGGGGAGACGGTGACCGGCTTGCCGACCAGACCGGTCAGCATGTCGCGGACGTCCTTGGCGGCGGGCAGCTGCACGCCCGCGGGGGCGGTCACGCGATCACCCCGTCCAGGTGCTCCTTGAAGGTGTCCTCGTTGAACGGCTTGGCGATGAGGAACATGGCGCCGGCGTTGGCGGCCTTCTCCCGCATCTCCGGCGAGCCCTCGGAGGTGACGAAGCCGAACGGCACGGCCGAGCCGGACGCGCGCAGCGCCTGGAGGCACTCGATGCCGGTCATGTTGGGCATGTTCCAGTCCGACAGGACCAGGTCGGGGTTCTCCGAGCCCACCTTGGCCAGCGCGTCGGCGCCGTCCTCGGCCTCGACGATGTCGTGGTCGTCGTACCCCGCCTGGCGCAGGGTCCGGATGACGATCTGCCGCATCACGCGGCTGTCGTCGGCGATCAGGATCTTCACAGTGGCACCTCGTTCTCGCGCAGTGGGACTAGTGGGTGGGGGAGGAAACCGGCAGCGGCGGGAGCGCGCCCTGCACGGAGATGGAGACCGGCTCGCCGCGCCACACCACGTCGACGCGGCACACGTCGGCGGGGTTGCGGACGACCGGGGCGTTCCCGACCTGCGGGAGGCTCAGGCCGGACGGACCGGGGAGGGCGGCCTTGACGTTGCCGCCGACCACGTTGGCGATCTCGCCGAAGGCGTCCTCGACGTCCTCGTGCTCGAGCACCTCGGGAGCGGCCTCGCCCAGCAGGGCGCGGGAGAGCTCCTCGGCGGTGTCGCGGCCGGTGGTGAGGACCACGCTGCCGGTCCAGGGGCCGACGACGTCGACCCAGCTGGACAGGATGTCCACCGGGAGGTCGCCGGCGAGGGGGACGAGGACCTCGTCCTCCCCCACGAGGGCGACCCACGCCTCCTCGACGATCGACAGGATCGTGGCCTCGTCGATCAGGTCCGGGATGACCGGGCGCGCGTCGCTGCTGCGACGGCGCTGGCCGGTGTCGGTGCTTGTCACAGGGCGACCTCCTGCGGGAGCAGGCCGAGCAGCGCGAGCTTGTCGCGGATGGCATCGGCGGTGAACGGCTTGATCACGTACTCGTGCGCGCCGGCGGCCAGCGCACGCACGATCTGGGTGTGCTCGCTCTCCGAGGTGACCATCATGATCGTCACCGAGCGCCACTTCGGGTTGGACCGGACGGCGGACACGAACTGCAGACCGTCCATCACCGGCATGTTCCAGTCGACGCAGACCAGGTCGGGCCGCCAGCCCTCGTCGAGGACGTCGAGCCCCTCGCGGCCGTGGCCGGCGTCGCGGACCTCGTAGCCGAGACCGGTGAGGATGCTGGTGACGATCCGGCGCATCGCACGGGAGTCGTCGATCACCAAGGCACGCATGTCAGGCCCCCTTCACAGGGCGGTAGGCGGAGCTGCGGCCGATGACGACCCGCTCCCAGGAGTCGTCGACACCGAGGGTGGTCTCGGCAGCACCGAGGAACAGCCACCCGTCGGGCCGCATGAGGTCCCGCACACGGCGGAGGATCGACTGCTTGGTGGGCAGGTCGAAGTAGATGAGCACGTTGCGCAGGTAGACAACGTCGAACGGGCCCATCCGGGGGAGTGGTGCGGCCAGGTTGCACTCGCTGGCGTTCACCATGCGCCGGAGGTTGCTGGAGACCTCCCACTCGTTGCCGGTCCGCTGGAAGTGGCGGACGAGCATCGGCGCGGGCAGTCCCCGGTTGACCTCCAGCTGGCTGAACTTCCCGGCCCGGGTGCGCTGCACCATCTCCCGGGACAGGTCCGTCGCGGTGATGGAGACCCGCGAGGCGGCGTTGGGCAGGGCGTCGTCCAGCAGCATCGCGATCGTGTACGGCTCCTGCCCGCTCGAGCAGGCGGCCGACCAGATCTGCAGGCGCTCGTTGGCGCCGCGCGAGGTCAGCAGGGACGGCAGCACCGTCGAGGTCAGCGCGGTGAACGGGTCACCGTCGCGGAACCAGGAGGTCTCGTTCGTGGTCAGCGCCTCGACGATCCGCCGCATGCTGTCGGCGTCCGGGCGCACGCGCACGGTCTCCACCAGCTTGCCGACGTCGGCCAGTCCCATCTGCCGGGCGATCGGCAGGAGGCGGGCCTCCACGAGGTACTCCTTGCCCGGCTGGAGAACGATGGCGCTCTCCTTGCGGACGAGTTCACGGACCCAGTCGAAACTGGTCGCGGTCAGGCTCATCGACGACCTCCCACGGCCATGGTTGTTGCGGAATTGACGGTCGCGGTGCCGGCGAGGTGCCGGTGGATCGCCTCGGCGATCCGGTCCAGCGGCAGGACCTCGTCGGCGTAGCCGGCCTGGGCGACGGCGCCCGGCATGCCCCACACGACCGAGGTGGCCTGGTCCTGCACGACCACCGTGCCGCCGGCGTTGCGGATCTCGCCGCAGCCGTTGCGGCCGTCGGCGCCCATGCCGGTCAGGACGACCCCGAGGACGGCGCCGTCGAAGGCGGCCACCGCGGAGCGGAACAGCGGGTCGACAGCGGGCCGGCAGAAGTTCTCCGGCGGGTTCTGGTTCAGGGACGTGGCGAAGGACGACCGGCCGTTGGCCCGCACGACGAGGTGGTGGTCACCGGGCGCCAGGTGCACGGTGCCGGGCACCAGCGGGGTGCCGTCGACGGCCTCCACCACCCGGAGCGGGCACAGGCGGTCCAGCCGCTGGGCGAACTGGCGGGTGAAGACCGGCGGCATGTGCTGGGCCAGCAGGACCGGGACGGGCAGGTTCGCCGGCAACGCCGGGAGGACCCGGGCCAGCGCCTCGGGGCCGCCGGTGGAGGAGCCGATGACCAGGACGGCGGGCACCTTGTGCGGGCCGGTGCGCGGTGCGGCGGCCCGCGGCGGCGGGGGAGGGGGCGCGAACGCCGAGCGGGGCGGGGTCACCGGCCGGCCCGTGAGCGCCTTGATCTTGGGGATCAGCTGCTCGCGGACGCTCTCCATCGACTGCGCGACGCTGCCGACGTTGGCCGGCTTGGTGACGTAGTCGTTGGCGCCGCCGGACAGCGCGTCCAGGGTCGCGGTGGCGCCGCGCTCGGTGAGGGTGCTGAACATGATGATCGGCACGCGGTTGCGCGTGGCGCGGATCGCGCGGACCGCCTCGATGCCGTTCATCTCCGGCATCTCGATGTCCATGGTGATCAGATCGGGCTTGAGCAGCTCGACCTTGCCCAGGGCGACCTTGCCGTTGACGGCGGTGCCCACGACCTCGATCCCCGGGTCCTCGGAGAGCACGTCGGTGACGATCTTGCGGACGACGACCGAGTCGTCGACCACCATCACCTTGATCGGATTCACACGTCCTCCTGGGCCCGCCCCCGTCGATGTGCGGGGGCGATATCTGTATCGGCATGTCCGCGCCCGGCTTGAGCCCTGCGACGGCCCGCGACGCCACTCCTTCCCCACCGAGGGCGGGACGAGGACGGACGACGCCACGGCGCAGCGCGGCCCCCGGACGCGTCGGGCACGCCACCGGCGCCCGGGTTCACCGGGCGGAGGAGGTGGGGGACGACGTGGTCCGGGCGTTCGCGGCACGCCTCGGCCCCCTGGCTGCGGTGGCACGGGTTCGAGGCGGACTGGCGCTGTCGGGAAGATTCTCGGCGCCGATCGCTGTGAATTCAGCCGACACGCAGAAGGTCTGACGCGATCTTTTCGCCGACAATTGGCGTCGACGAATGGCGACGAGATCACCGTCGCGCCGGGAATCGACACATGTCCCCGGCAATACCCGGCGACCGCCGGTGGTCAGTTCCGGCGGGGAACTCCGGCGATGATCAGGAGAGGCCGACGACCCGGTCGCGCGGGGCGCGCAGCACCACCGCGGACTCCTCGCCGAGCAGGTCGGCCAGGACGATGCCCTGCACGCACCCGGCCACGGCGTTCCAGACACCGGCGGCACCGTCGCGCAGGTCGAACCCGCCGTCGAGGAAGGCCTGGACGGCCAGCAGCTGCGCGGCCGCCAGGGCGCGCGTGCGGCCCGAGACGTGCGCTCCCCACGAGGCCTCGTGCATGGCGGTGGCCCACGGCCGGTGGGCGGCGCGGCCCTCGTCGACCGCGAGCCGCCAGCGGGTCCGGCCGGCGTCGTCGAGGTCGCGGACGGCGTCGAGGAAGGCAGCCAGCTCGCCGGCCGCCGGGCCCAGGCCCCAGCCCTCGGGCGTGGCCAGCGAGCCGGCGTCCTGGGCGCGGTCGAAGGCGGCGGTCAGGTCGCGGCGGACCAGCGGGGGCAGCACCCCGGCGGCCCAGAAGCCGACGGCGGCATCGGCGAGCACCTCGGTGGCCTCGTCCCAGGCGTCGACGTCGACGACAGCGCGCAGCGCGTGCTCGTGCCCCAGCACGTCCTCGCGCAGCAGCCGCTCCAGCGTGGGCGCGTCACCGATGGTGCCCTGCTCCAGCTGGGCGACCAGCAGCGCGGTGCGGTCACCCGCCCCTCGGCCGGCCTCGGCCGCCGAGCGCATGTGCGGCACCCCGGCTGCCATCTCCCGGGCCCGGCGGGAGCGCACCACCCGCACACCGCGCTGCTCGCGGTCCAGCCCACGACCGGGATGGACGGCCGCCAGCCGGGCGAAGCCGGCCTCGTCGGCGCCCAGGCCGGTCAGGAGGACCTCCGCCACCGCGCGTCCGGCAGGCAGGCGGACCAGGTCGAAGCCGAGCGTGGCGGCACTCACCAGCGAGTAGGGCATGGCGGCGCCTCCAGCGTCTCGGGACCGGTCGAAAGTCCCATGCTGGTGCCCCGGCCCCCGAAAAGCCACGCGACCGTCACCCCTTCGCAGGAGAGCGAGGGAGCGACGGCCGCGTGTCCGGGTGAGCTGTGTTATCGGGCGATCACGGAAAGTGATCAACTAGGCGCTGTTGACGGCCTTCTGGACGTCCAGCGCCAGGAGCAGCTGCCCGTGGAGCTTGTAGGCGCCGCGGATGAGGTCGCGGGCCTGGCCCTCCAGCGTGTCCGGCGGCGCCTCGAAGTCCCCGGCGTCCACGTCGACGACGTCGGCGATGGAGTCCACCAGCATGCTGACGGCCTCGCCGTGCAGCCGGACCACGATGACGACCGGGTCCGTGCCCTCCGGGCGCGGCGGGCGGCCGAGGCGCTCGCGCAGCTCGATGGCGGTCACCACCTGGCCACGGAGGTTGATCAGCCCGGCGACGGCGGTCGGGGCCAGTGGCACGCGGGTGAGCTGCTGGCTGCGCAGCACCTCCTGCACGTGCTCGACCTCGATGCCGTAGAGGTCACCGTCCAGCCAGAAGGTGGCCAGCTGCCCGCTGGTGGCGGGCGCGCTGCTCGAGAGGGTCGGTGCGGTCACGTCAGACCTCCAGCAGGGAGTCGGAGACGCCGGACGGCGCCGAGGGGGAGAAGGCCGCGGGGGCCAGGGTGGCGGGGTGGGCCGAGTAGAACTGCGGGTCGGCCGCCAGGATCGCGGCGCGGACGTCGAGCAGCTCGGTCACCTTGTCGCCCAGGACGGCGGAGCCGAGCAGGCCCATGTCGTCGATGTCGCTGCGGATCGCTGCCTCGCCGTCGACGATGTCGAGGATCTCCTCCACGACGATGGCCACGCTGCGGCCGTGGTCGGCGTAGACGATGACCTCGAGGACCTCGCGGTCGGTCTCGCCGTAGGCGCCGAGGTGCCGGTCCAGGCGCACCATCGGCAGGATCGCGCCCCGGTACTGCACGACCTCGCGGTTGCCGACCTTCTCCACCGCGTCGGTGCGCACCTGCTCGAGGCGGGTGACGGTGTCCAGCGGGATGGCGACGCGCCGGCCGCCGCCGATGGAGGCCAGCAGCATGCGCTGGCGGTCGGTCTCGGCGGCCGCCGCCGCGGCCACCGAGGCGCGGGACTCCTGGCGCTCGGTGGTCTCGGTGCGCAGCGCGCGCCGGGCGAGGGCCTGGACGTCCAGGATGAGCGCGACGGTCCCGTCACCGAGCACCGTGGCGCCGGAGTAGAGGCCGATGGCCTTGAGCTGGCCGCCGACCGCCTTGACGACGATCTCCTCGGTGTTGATCACCCGGTCGACCACGAGCCCGAAGCGCCGGCCCTCGGAGCGCAGCACGGCGATGACGACGTGGCCGTCGTGCCGCTCGGAGGTCAGGCCCAGGACGTCGGTCAGCCGGACCAGCGGGAGCAGCTCGCCGCGCAGGCGGTACACCTGCGCACCGCCGACCTCCTCGACGGCGTTGGCGGCCTTCTCCGCGTCCAGCGAGACGAGCTCCTGGAGGCTGATCTGCGGGATGGCGTAGCGGTCGGTGGCGCACTCGACGGTCAGGGCCGGGACGATCGCCAGGGTCAGCGGGATCCGCAGCCGGCAGACGGTGCCGCGGCCGGCCTCGGACTCGACCTCGATCGTGCCGCCGATGGCCTCGATGTTGGTCTTCACGACGTCCATGCCGACACCGCGGCCGGAGACGTTGGTGACCGCGGCGGCGGTGGAGAAGCCGGGCAGGAAGATCAGCTGCAGGATGTCGGCCGGGCTCATCCGGGCCAGCGCGTCCTGGGCGAGCAGCCCGCGCTGCACGGCCTTGGCACCGAGCTTGACCGGGTCGATGCCCGCGCCGTCGTCGGCGACCTCGACCACGACCTGACCGCTCTCGTGCCGGGCGCGCAGCGTCAGGACGCCCTCGGTCGGCTTGCCGGCCTTCTTCCGGTCCTCCGGGGCCTCGATGCCGTGGTCGACGGAGTTGCGGACCAGGTGGGTCAGCGGGTCCTTGACCGCCTCGAGCAGGGTCTTGTCGAGCTCGGTCTCCCGGCCCTCCATGTCCAGGCGGATGGACTTCTTCAGCTGCAGACCGAGGTCGCGGACGACGCGCGGCAGCTTCGACCAGATGTGGTCGATCGGCTGCATGCGCGTCTTCATGACGCCCTCCTGCAGCTCGCTGGCGATGAGGTTCAGCCGCTGCGAGGCCCGGATGAGGTCGGTGTCGGTCTGCCGGGCGACGTTCTGCACGATCTGGTTGCGGGTGAGGACCAGCTCGCCGACGAGCAGCATGAGCTCGTCGAGCAGGTCCACGTCCACGCGGATCGTGCTGTCTGCGACGGCGCGGCGGGTCTGCCCACCGGCGGCGTCGGGGGCGGCGGCCTCCCCTTCGGGGTGGTCGACGGCGGGCTCGGACACCGGGTGCTCCTCGGCGACGGCGGCCGGGAGAACCGGCTCGACGGGCAGGTCGTCGTGCAGTTCCTCGACCGGCTCCGGGGCGACGGGAGCGGGCTTCGGGACCGCCTTGGCGCGCGGCGCCCGCTTCGCGGGAGCGGCGGCCGTGGCGGGGCTCTTCCTGGCGGGGGCCTTCTTCGCCGCGGCCTTGGCGGGGGCCTTGGCGGGGGCCTTGGCCGCGGCGGGGGCCTTGGCGGGGGCCTTGGCCGCGGCGGGGGCCTTGGCCGCGACCGGCGCCGGGGCGGCGGCCGGCGCGTCAGCGGCCGGTCCGTCGCCGTTCTCCATCGCGGCGCTGATCCCGGCGACGACGGCGGAGACGTCCACGCTGCCCTCGCCACCGGTGGCCTCGATCGAGGTCAGCAGCGAACGCACAGTGTCCACCATCTGCAGCAGCACGCTGGTGCGGTGCGGCGTC
This sequence comes from Blastococcus saxobsidens, assembly GCF_002938435.1. GTDB lineage: Bacteria > Actinomycetota > Actinomycetes > Mycobacteriales > Geodermatophilaceae > Blastococcus > Blastococcus saxobsidens. The sequence goes on along the minus strand of NZ_POQT01000014.1, from coordinate 3,571 downwards.
AGGTCCAGCTCGCCGTCGCGCAGCCGGCTGAGCATGTTCTCGCCGACGTGCGTGACCTCCTCCAGCCGGTTGAAGGCCAGGAAGCCGCTGGTGCCCTTGATGGTGTGGATCGTGCGGAAGATGCTGGACAGACGCTCACGGGAGTTGGGCTCCTGCTCCAGCGCCACCAGGTCGGTGTCGAGCTGGTCGAGGTTCTCGTGGCTCTCGACGAGGAACTCCTCGACGATGTCGTCCAGACCGTCCACTGTTGCCTTCTCTCTGGTTGCGTCGGGGCACAGGCGGCCCCGTTGGGTCATCGGCGGGCCGGGCGCGGAGTCAAGGTGAACCCCGCGGCCGGCGCCGTCAGCGGTGTTATCGGCAGTCCGTGGCCCACGACCGACCATGCCGGGGGAGGAGGACGACCGGTCAGTAGGTGAAGCGGCCGACGGTCGTACGGAGGTCGGCCGCCACCCGGGCGTCGCCGAGCCGGCGGAACAGCGGGATCCCGGTGCGGCCCGCGGAGGGCGTGCGATCGGGACGGGCAACGGTCATCGCGAATGGCTCCAGGAGTGCGGGCGACGGGATCGTCGACCGGGCGGGAATGGTGCGTCGTCCTCGATGAACCGATCCGGTGTGCAAGAAGTGACTGGTGTGAAAATAGGTCTCCCTGGAACGCCCCGGCCGGATTTCTGCGCGTGTCCCCGGACGAGAGGAGAAAGGCCGGTGACCGCATTACCCGAGTCGACATGCGGCACCGCCGACTCGTGTCCGGAAACGGACACGGGCCGGGTGGCGACCGGGGAAGGGGTCACCACCCGGCCCGTGCCGGGGGAAGGTCGTCAGAGGGTCAGTAGGTGAACCTCCCGACGGTGGTGCGCAGGTCGGCGGCCATGCGGGACAGCTCGTCGACGGCGGTGCGGGTCTGGGTCAGCGCCTGGGTGGTGGAGTCCGCGGCGGTGGAGACCCCGGAGATGTTCTCCGCGATCTGGGTCGTGCCGCTGGCCGCCTCCTGCACCGAACGCGACATCTCGTTGGTGGTGGCGGTCTGCTCCTCCACCGCGGAGGCGATGGTGGTCTGCCGGTCGGAGATCTGGGCGACGATCGAGCTGATCTCACCGATGGCGGTCACGGCGGCGGTGGTGTCGCCCTGGATGGCCAGCACCCGGCGGGCGATGTCCTCGGTCGCCTTCGCCGTCTCCTGCGCCAGCTCCTTGACCTCGTTGGCCACGACGGCGAAGCCCTTGCCCGCCTCCCCGGCCCGGGCGGCCTCGATGGTGGCGTTCAACGCCAGCAGGTTGGTCTGCTCGGCGATGCTGGTGATCACCTTGACGACGTTGCCGATCTCGGCGGAGGACTCGCCCAGCTTGGCGACGGTGGCGGTCGTGGTCTCCGCGGCGGTCACCGCGCGGGCAGCGACCTCGGAGGCCTCCGCGGCGTTCGTGGCGATCTCCCGGATCGAGGCACCCATCTCCTCAGCACCCGCGGCCACCGTCTGCACGCTGCGGCTGACCTCCTCGGCCGCCCCGGAGACGACACCGGACTGCGCCGAGGTCTCCTCGGCACCCGCCGAGATCTGCGCCGAGGACGCCGACAGCTCCTCGCTGCTGGCCGCCACCGCGTCAGCGGACCCGGCCACCTGGCTCAGCACCGTGCGCAGGTTCTCCTGCGCGGCACCCAGCGAGGCGGCCATGCGGCCCAGCTCGTCACCGGAGCGCACGTCCGGGGTGACGGTCAGGTCACCGGCAGCGAGGGCGTCGACCGACTTCTGCACCGAGCGCACGGTGGCGACGATCTGCCGGACGACGAGGACGCCCACGAGGGCCGCGGCGCCGATGCCGATGGCGAGGGCGGTCCACAGCGTGACGCGGGCCGTGGAGGCGAGTTCCTGCCCGGCGGCGGCGTCGGCCTTGGCGTCCACACCCTGGCGGGCCTGCTCGGCGCCGAAGGCGTCGGAGAGAGCGCGGCCGGTGTCGGCGAGCGGGCCGCTGACCACCTCCTGGGCCGCAGCGCGGTCGCCGGTGGCGGCGACCGGGTACAGCTGCCCCTCCACGACGGCGAAGTAGGCGTCGGCCGCCTCCTGGACCGGGGCGAAGTCGGCCGGGTTGCCCAGCGTGTCCACGTAGACCTGCATCTCGTCGGCGAACTGCTGCGTACGGGACGCCAGGTCGGCCTGCAGGCTCTGCTGGATAGCCGCGTCGGACAGGCCGTACACGTTGTTGCGGGCGCGGATGCCCTGGAACGTGCGCTGGGCCTCGCCCAGCCGCTCGAGGGGGACGATCGAGTCCTCGTAGAGGGTGTCGCCGGCGTCGGCCAGGGTGCCGATCCGCTGGATGGCCAGCGCGGTCACACCGAACGCGACGATGGCGAGCACCGCCAGAGCGGCGGCGATCTTGACGGCGACGGGGCGGTCGGCGAACCAGCCTCCCCGGCCGGAGCGGGTGGTGCGTGCAGGAACGGTCATCGTGGTTCTCCAGGGCGAAGGATCGGTACGAGTCGATCGGGATCGCGCGTCCACGATGGCGCTCGTCGTCCTGATCTTCATCACGCACGTGCGGCGCGATGGAAGGACCATAGGAGAACTCCGGACCTGAGAAGACAGAAATGTGCACGTGTCGCGTGCGCCGCGGAAGAATGGTCGGCGACCGCATTTCCCGTGTCGACAAGGCGTCTGGAAATGGGTGCCGTCGAGCGGTGCCGTGCAGCCGGAATGCGACGGAGGCGTGAGAACCGATCGCTCGATTCCCACGCCTCCGCAGGTGGGCCCACGGCCCGGTGCACCGGATCAGTAGGTGAAGCGCCCCACCGTGGTACGCAGGTCCGCGGCCATCCGCGACAGCTCGTCGACGGCGGTGCGGGTCTGGGTCAGCGCCTGGGTGGTGGAGTCCGCGGCGGTGGAGACCCCCGAGATGTTCTCCGCGATCTGGGTCGTGCCGCTGGCCGCCTCCTGCACCGAACGCGACATCTCGTTGGTGGTGGCGGTCTGCTCCTCCACCGCGGAGGCGATGGTGGTCTGCCGGTCGGAGATCTGGGCGACGATCGAGCTGATCTCACCGATGGCGGTCACGGCGGCGGTGGTGTCGCCCTGGATGGCCAGCACCCGGCGGGCGATGTCCTCGGTCGCCTTCGCCGTCTCCTGCGCCAGCTCCTTGACCTCGTTGGCCACGACGGCGAAGCCCTTGCCCGCCTCCCCGGCCCGGGCGGCCTCGATGGTGGCGTTCAACGCCAGCAGGTTGGTCTGCTCGGCGATGCTGGTGATCACCTTGACGACGTTGCCGATCTCGGCGGAGGACTCGCCCAGCTTGGCGACGGTGGCGGTCGTGGTCTCCGCGGCGGTCACCGCGCGGGCAGCGACCTCGGAGGCCTCCGCGGCGTTCGTGGCGATCTCCCGGATCGAGGCACCCATCTCCTCAGCACCCGCGGCCACCGTCTGCACGCTGCGGCTGACCTCCTCGGCCGCCCCGGAGACGACACCGGACTGCGCCGAGGTCTCCTCGGCACCCGCCGAGATCTGCGCCGAGGACGCCGACAGCTCCTCGCTGCTGGCCGCCACCGCGTCAGCGGACCCGGCCACCTGGCTCAGCACCGTGCGCAG
>NZ_POQT01000013.1 GCF_002938435.1 Blastococcus saxobsidens | reverse complement strand
GGCGCCCTCGACGACCGCCACGGTGCCGTCCAGCCCGACGTCCGCACCGCCGGGTCCGGGCAGCCGCCCCGGCAGCGCCGCCAGCCCGGCGAGGAGCCGGCCGGCGGCACCCGCGCGGTCCCGCCACCAGCCGTCGGGCCGCGACCCGACGACGTTGGCCACGTCGACCAGCAGCACCGTCATCCGTCCTCCTACCGGGGGGTCCTCGCGCGACGTCGTTTCCGCGCGGAGCCCCTCGGGCATGCAACCTGATCACCGCCCGGGGGATTCACGGCGGCTCCGACGAAGGGAACCACCATGGCCGGGAACCACCACGATCACACGCACTCCGACCGCGACACCACCGTGGGCGCCACCGAGGGGGCCTCGGTCTCCCGCGGGGTCGCCCGCGACGCCGTCACCGCCCAGCACGACCGCTACGGCGGCATCAAGTGGGGCGCGGCCTTCTTCGGCTGGCTGTCGGCCAACGGTCTGGCCGTCATCCTCGTCGCGCTCCTGTCGGCGGCCGGCGTCGCGCTCGGCCTGGCACAGGGCGTCGACTCCGCCGACGCCGCGGCCGACCAGGTCAGCACCGGGATCGGCATCGGCGGCGGCATCGCCGTCCTCGTCGTCCTCTTCCTCGCCTACCTGGCCGGCGGCTACGTGGCCGGCCGGATGGCCCGCTTCGACGGCGTCCGCCAGGGCCTCGCAGTCTGGCTGATCGGGCTGCTGGTCGTCCTCGCGCTCGCCGCGGCCGGGGCGATCCTCGGCTCGCAGTACAACGTGCTGCAGCAGCTCAACCTGCCGCGCATCCCGGTCGACGAGGGCACCGCCACCACCGCCGGGATCATCACGCTCGTCGCGATCCTGCTGGTCACGCTGCTCGGTGCGATCCTCGGCGGCAAGCTCGGCGAGCGCTACCACCGGAAGGTCGACCGCGCAGGCTTCGACCTGGTCTGAACCGGCCCGCCTGCTCCTAGGCTGCACCGCATGTGCCGCAACATCCGCCCGCTGGCCAACTTCGAACCGCCCGCGGCGGACGACGAGATCCGGGCCGCCGCGTTGCAGTACGTCCGCAAGATCAGCGGGACCGCCAGGCCGTCCCGGGCGAACGTCGAGGCTTTCGACCGGGCGGTGGCCGAGGTGACCGCCGCGTCGGCCCGGCTGCTCGAGTCGCTGGTGACCACCGCCCCGCCGAAGGACCGCGAGGTGGAGGCCGCCAGGGCCCGGGCCCGGGCCGCCGTGCGGTACGGCACCTGAGCCGGGGGCCGGACGTGGATCGGTTGTGCACCATCGGAGTGACGGGGCGGTGCGGCGGGTAACGCAGTGCGCATGACCTCCGCACCGCAGACCACCGCCGGCACCACCGACGTCCGCGTCACCGGCAACGGTGCCGCCGAGCAGGAGGCGCCGGGGCACGGTTCCACCGTCTGCGCCGACTGCACCGACGGGCTCGGCAAGCCGCGCCCGATCGAGCCCGGCTCGTTCCGGGAGAGGGTGCACAGCAACCCCGCGGTGGCCCTCACCTGGCGCGTCGCCGTGTTCACCGCCGGACTGCTGCTCGTGATGCTGGGCATCGCGCTCACGGTCCTGCCCGGCCCGCTCACCATCCCGCCGGTGCTGGCCGGCCTCTGGGTGTGGTCGACGGAGTTCGACTGGGCCCGCCGGTTCTTCGCCGTCTTCCGGCGCAAGGCCGTGGCGGCCTGGCGGCACGCGCGCCAGCACCCGGTCAGCTCCCTGGCCGTGACCGTCGGCGGGCTGGCCGCGGCTGCCGCCGTCTTGTGGGCCGTCGGCCACTTCCAGCTCGTGGACCGGGCGACGGCGGCGCTCGGCCTCTGACCGGTCAGTCCTCCCCGGCCCGCCGCACCTCGTGCGGGTCCGGGGTGCGGAACGGCGGTTCACCGTCGTCGCCGGGCCCGCCGGTCGCGGCGGCACCGGTGTCCTCGGCGCGGTCGGGTTCCTCACCCCCGGGTCCGAATCCCGGCGCGGGTGGCGGCGCGCCGGCTCCGGGATCCGCTGCCGGGATCTCCTCGTCCTGCTGGCCGAGGTGGGGTTCGAAGGGGCTGGACATCGACATGCGCCGCTCCCTACCCCGCCGCGGCCCGGCACTCCCCTGCCGTCCGGGATCTTCCCCTGATCTACCACCGCGCGTCCGGCGGCCGGAGGCCTGGGTTACAACTCCTGCATGAGCTCCGCCCCGATCCTGCGCCGCGCCCGGTTCGCCGAACTCACGCCGTTCGAGGTGTACCGGTTGTGCCGGCTCCGGGTCGACGTCTTCGTCGTCGAGCAGGAGTGCCCCTACCCGGAGCTGGACGGCAGGGACCTGGAGCCGGCGACGGAGCACCTGTGGTTCGAGACCGACGGCGAGGTCCTGGCGACCATCCGGGTGCTGGACGACGGCGACAGCCACGCCATCGGCCGGGTGGCGACCGCGGCCACGGCGCGCGGGCGCGGCCTGGCGGCGCAGCTCATCGAGGCCGCCGTGGCCGACTACGGGAACGGCCCGCTGACCCTGGGCGCGCAGGCGCACCTCGAGCCCTGGTACGAGCGGTTCGGCTTCCGGCTCAGCGGACCCGGTTACGTCGAGGACGGCATCCCGCACGTGCCGATGCGCCGCGACGGGGTGTGACGGTGGACGAGGCGGCGACCCTGCTCGCCGCGGCGGGGCGGCTCCGGTCGCTCGCGGTCCGCAGCACGGCCGGCGACTGGCGCGTCGGCGGCCTGCTGGCCAGCCGGCCGGAGGTGGTCGCGCACGCACCGGACGGCGGCACCGAGCACGTGGCGGAGGCGCGGACCCGCTCGGCCGCGTGGATCGCCGCCCTCTCCCCCGCCGTGGCGGAGCCCCTCGCCGCCTGGCTCGCCGCCTCGGCCGCCGCGGGCACGCCCGATCCGGCCGCCGTCGCCCTGGCCCGGGTGCTGCTCGGGCGGCTGCCCGCGGAGCGGCCCACCCCCTGAGACGACGAGTGCCCCGCCGGCGGACCGGCGGGGCACTCGCAGCGAGCAGCGGTCAGACCGGCTCGGCGCAGTAGATCTTGCCGTCTGCGTTCTCGTCCTCGGGGCCGTACCAGATGGCCGACTGGGCGGTCGCGAACTCGGTGCAGAGCATCCCGGTGGCCATGAACTCGTCGTAGGTCATCTCCTGCTCGTCGACCCCGACGACCTTGGCCTCGGCTTCGTCGGAACCGCAGTCGACGGTCTCGACGTCCTCGCCCATGGCGCCCTTGATGCAGTCCCCGACCTCGGGCTCACCGGCGCCGAACAGGCCGAAGGCGGACGCCGCGACGCCCAGGACGACGACGCCACCGACGATCGGCAGCACCTTCTTCAGGGTGCTGCCTTTCTGCGGCCCACCCGCGGCCGAGGCGCCACCCGGCGGGGTCCAGGCCCCGGCGGGCTGACCCGGCTGCTGGTCGAACGGCTGGTACGGCTGACCGGGCGGGACGGGCTGGCCCGGCTGCTGGCCGGACGGGTTCGTGTCCGGGCCGTGTCCGGGGTGGCTCATGGGTGCTCCTGGTGATTAGTCGATGTGCGTACGGCGAGATCCTGTCCCACGCGGCCCCGACCAGGACCGTTTTCCACCGGATGGGCAGGTCGCAGGCCCCCGGCGGACCCGCCCGCACCACTCGTCACACCCATCCCGCGGCCGTGCGACCGGTCGAGCGGCGGCCGGACCGGGTAGCCGCCGGGGATGCCACGCACGCCGCTCCCGGACCCGCTCGACCCATCCCCGCTCGAGGCCGGCTCGGCCGCGCCTTCCGAGGTCGAGGGCCTGGCGCGGCGGCTGGACAAGCCGATGGGCGCGCTGGGGCTGGTCTTCGTCCTCGTCGTGCTCGGGCAGTCGCTGGCCCGCGAGGCCTGGCTGGTGACCACGCTGAGCATCGTCGGCTGGGTGCTCTGGGCGGTCTTCGTCGCCGAGTTCGTGTTCCGGGCGGTCACCGCGCGGGACCGACGGCGGTTCTGGACCCGCAACTGGTGGCAGCTGCTCTTCCTCGCCCTGCCGTTCCTCCGCTTCGCCCGGGCGCTGACCCTGCTGCGGGCCGCCCGGGTGGGCGGTGTGCTGTCGGCCGCCGTGCGCGGGTCGCGCTCGGCCGGCCGGCTGCTCAGCGGGCGCATCGGCTGGCTGAGCGCCGTGACGGTCGTCGTGGTGCTCGCCGTCAGCCAGCTGCTCTACGTCCTGGGCATGTACGACTCCTACGGCGCAGCGCTCTACGACGCGGCGCTGGCCGCCATCAGCGGGGAGCCGCTGTCCGCCCGCACCGCGCTGGCCCGCGTGCTCGACGTCGTCCTGGGCGTGTACGCGGTGGCCGTGTTCGCGACGCTGGCCGGCGCGCTGGGGGCCTACTTCCTGGAGCGCCGGGACCCGGCGCCGGCTGCCGCACCGGACCGGCGGCCGGGCGTGCGGACGCCGGGCCGGGGGTAGGGCCCGGCCATGAGCGACGACGTGGCCACGGGTGGGTTCGCCGCACGACTGGGAGCGCGGCCGGAGGCAGCGGCGGACGGCTCGTCGCGCATCGCGTTCGAGGCGACCGACGAGCACCTCAACCCGGCCGGCACGCTGCACGGCGGCGTGCTGGCCACGCTGGTCGACACCGCGATGGGTGCTGCGGTGCGGACCACGACCGGCGACGACGAGGTGCCCGCCACCAGTCAGCTGACGGTGACCTACCTGCGCCCGGGCAGGCCCGGACCGCTCACCGTCAGCGCCCGGCTGCGCACCCGTGGCGAGCACCTGACGGTGTGCGAGGCCGACGTGCAGCAGGACGGCAAGGACCTGGTGCACGCCGTGGCCACCTTCGCGCTGCTGGAGCGCTGAGCGACCGGTGGCTACCGGCCGAGCTGGCTGACCAGGAAGGCGAACAGGAAGATCAGCGCGATCCCGCCGAGGAAGATCGCCGGCAGCAGGATGCGTCCACGGCGACGGCTCGACTCGGTCGACATCTGCGGCTCACCGGTCTCCGTGGGGTCGCGCTCGTCACCGGGGCGTCCGGCGGGGTGGGAACCGGTCATGGGAGTGCTCCTGCCAGTCGTGGGATTCGGACCGTGCGGATCACGCGTCCTCCCCGGCATGCCCTCCCTGGACACCGTCCACGCGCGACCTGTGCGATCCGGGATGACCGATCGACCTGCGGGGAGGACTATCGCGGCATGACCACCGCAACGTGGAACGGCACCGTGATCGCCGAGTCCGACGACATCGTCACCGTCGAGGGCAACGCCTACTTCCCCCGGGCCGCGGTGAAGGAGGACCTCCTGCGACCGTCGGACAAGCAGACGGTGTGCCCGTGGAAGGGGACGGCGTCCTACTTCAGCCTGGAGGTCGACGGCCAGGTCAACGCGGACGCCGCCTGGTACTACCCGGAGCCCGAGGACGCCGCCCGGGAGATCACCGGGCGGGTCGCGTTCTGGAAGGGCGTCGAGGTGCGCTGAGCCGGCGCCGTCAGCGCCCGGGACGGGTGCCGGCGAGCTCGCGGGCCGAGGCGGCCGCATCGGCGTCGAGCTGACGGGCCACCGACTCGGTGTAGGAGTCCCAGGCCCGCTGCGGGCTGACACCCAGGGCGCTGGCGATCTCGTCCCAGTCCGCACCGCCGCGCAGTGCGGCACGGATGCCGACCAGCTGGCTGTCGTGGGCCTTGCGGGCGATCACCTCGCCCAGCGCGAGCAGTTCCAGGGACTCGTGCACGTCGAGCTGCGTCTGGTCGTCCATCAGGCTGGACCAGGAGTCGGCGTCGGCGTCCCGGACGGTGTTCAGGGCGGTGTCGCCGTTGTCGCGCCGGCTGAGGAAGTCCAGCCGGGTGGCGGCCGTCGTCAGCGAGAACTCCGCCTCGAGGGCCTCGGGTGTGATGCTCATGGGAGAAGGGTCCCCGTCCGGCCCGGCGTGGCAAACCCGGATGCGCGCGACCTGCGGCACGCGGACGCCCCCGGAATCACTCACCCGGGCCGGTCGTGGCCCGCTCAGCACGTGGACGCCCGTCCCCGCCACGTCGAGGGTGGCCACCTGCGGCTGGATCGCCGGCGCAGCCCCGGTTCCCGTCGGGCAGCTCCGGCCCGGGGGGTCGTCCGTCACAGGAACAGGTAGTCGTCGGGGGCCGGCCGGCGGGTGAGCCGCCAGTACTCGAGGGTGTGCAGCGGCCAGTTCTGCGAGACGCGCCCGGTGGCGTTCTTGTACCAGTTGCGCACCTCGGGGATCCCCCAGGCCATCGACCGGTTCGCCCGGTCTATCCGCTCGTTGAAGGCGTCGACGACGTCGGCGCGGACCTCCATCGCGCGTCGCCCCGTGGAGCCCAGCAGGCGGAGGCACTCCAGCACGTAGTTCATCGCCAGCTCGGAGAACATGAAGATGCTGCCGTTGAGGACGAGGTTCGTGTTCGGCCCGTACAGGGAGAAGAAGTTCGGGAAACCCGGGACCGTGATCCCGAGGTAGGCACGCGCGTCGCCGTTCCAGTGCTCGTGCAGGTCCCGGCCGGCCCGCCCGGTGACCGTCATGGACGACAGGAAGTCCGATGCCCTGAAGCCCGTGCCGTAGATGATCACGTCCACCTCGTGCTCGACCCCGTCGCGGGTCCGGACGCCCCGCTCGGTGATCTCGGCGATGCCCACGCTGACGAGGGAGACGTGGTCCCGCTTCAGGGTGGAGGCCCAGACGCCGTTGTCCCGCAGCATGCGCTTGGCGTACGGCGGGTAGGACGGCACCACCTTGTCGAGCAGGTCCGGGCGATCGGTGTACTGGCTCCGGATGTGCTCGGTCAGCTGGGCCCGGAGGCGGGCGTTCGGGGCCGACACCGAGCCGGGCTCCCGCCAGTCGGGATCGACGACGGCGAAGGCGTGCATGCCGTCCACCGCGATCCAGAACTGGTAGAAGCGGAACCAGCGGGCGTAGTAGGGCACGTGCCGGAACAGCCACTGCAGACCGGGCGCGATGTCGTCGTGGTACGTGGGGGCCGGCAGCGCCCACGGAGGAGTGCGCTGGAAGACCACCAGCTCGGCGACCTCGTCGGCGATCGACGGGATGACCTGGTAGGCGCTGGCCCCAGTGCCGATGACGGCCACCCGCTGCCCGGCCAGCTTCACGTCGTGGTCCCATCGGGCGGTGTGGAAGGACGGCCCGGCGAAGCTGTCCCGCCCCGGGACGTCCGGGTAGTTCGGCTGGTTCAGCTGGCCGACGGCGGTGATGACGGCCTGCGCGGTCACCGACGACTCGGTGCCGTCGCGGTCCCGGGTCAGCACGGTCCACGTGCACGTCTCGTCGTCGAACCTGGCCTCGACCACCTGGGTGCCGAACCGGATCCGGTCGCGCAGGCCGAACTCCCCTGCGACGTCCCGGAAGTACCCCTGGATGGCGCTCTGCCGGGAGTACTGCTGGAGCCAGTCGTCCTTCTGCGCGAACGAGTAGCTGTACGCGAAGTTGTTCGTGTCCAGACGGCAGCCGGGGTAGTCGTTCTCGAACCAGACCCCGCCCACGTCGTCGTTGCGCTCGAGGACGACGAAGGACAGGCCGGCCTGGTCGAGGTGGTGGGCCGCGGCGAGACCGGACATGCCCCCTCCGACCACGACGACCGCGTGGTCGACCTGGGCACCGGCCCCCGGGGTGGTCGCGAGCCGGCGCCCGACGTCCTCCGCCAGGCCGAGCTCCTGCATGAGCAGCGGCTCGTAGTCCTCGGAGACCTCCCCGGTGAGGAAGCGCATCAGCCGACGCATCTCCGCCGTCCCCAGGTCACCGGCGACCCGGCAGCCGCCGTCGCGGAACCGGCGCAGCGCCTGGAACGCGGCCTCGCGCGCCCGTTCCTGGGTCTCCTCGTCCATGCCGCCCTGCGGTGCGATGAACGCGTCCTTGGCCCGGCGCGGTGGCTGGAGGTCCGGGGCGATCAGCGTGAGATCGCCGGTGATGTGCGCCAGAGCCGGGAGCAACGGCGGCAGGTCGGCGTCACGCAGCACGCGGCGCAGCGTCTCGTCGTCCTCGGTGATGGGCTCGATGGGGTTGCAGATCGCCATGCGTCAGACCTCCGGTCGGCGCTCGTCCGGCCACGGGCTGGCCCCCACGGCCTCGTCCAGGAACGTCGCGATGCCGGACGCGAGCTCGCACTCCTGCCCGCGGTAGTAGTGCTCCGCACCGGCGAGGACGAGCCGCCGGTCGCCCTCCCCGGCGAACTCGTTGAACACGGAGTGCCACAGCGCGTGCCGCGGTTCGGCGTCGCCCCAGGCCAGTAGCACCGGCGCGGTGGCATGCGACACGTTGGCCAGCCAGACGCCCTCGGGCTCCTCGAGCCGCTGGACGAGGCTGCCGGCGCTGATGGCGTGGTACCAGCCCGGCACCGGGATGAGGTCGCGTTCCCGGCCGTCGGCGACCATCCGCCGGGCCAGGTCGGCGGCCCGGACCTGGTCGGCCGGGTCCGGCCACCACAGCGGGAAGGGGTTCTTGTTCGTCGTCAGCGGCGACAGGAGGACCCACGCGTCGATCGCAGGGTCCCTCGGCATGAGGTCGGCCGCGTAGAAGCCCCCCGAGGAGTGCCCGCAGACGACGACCCGGTCCACGCCGCGCTCGCGCAGGTGCGCGACGCCGGCGGCCAGGTCGAGGTGTCCGGTGGCGAGGTCCTCCCACATGCCGCCCTCGACGGCCCAGTCGTCCGTGCCCACCGTGTAGCCGAGGTCGTGGCAGCGCATGTTGACCGCCAGGTGGGCGATCCCCGGCAGCAGCGGCGGCAGGAAGCGCGAGGGTCCGTTGAGGACGCTGCTGCCCTTGCCGTGGACGTGCAGCATCCCGACCGTGGGCTCGTCAGCCGGGTACCAGAGCGCGTCGATCGGCAGGCCGTCGGCCCGGCGGAGCTCCACGAGCTCCACGCCCACCCGGATCGGCGTCGCCCATGAGGAGACCGGCCCCGTTCCGGCGTCGACGACCGTCATCGACGGGTCACCGGACCTGGACGGTCATGGCACCGATGCCGCTGATGGACATCTCCAGCTCCTCCCCCGCGGCGATCGGGCCGACCCCGGGCGGAGCCCCGGTGAACAGCACGTCACCGGGGTTGAGAGTCATGATCGTCGACGCGTACGCCACGATCTGCGGCACCGGCACCAGCAGGTCCCGGGTGTTCACCGACTGCCGCACCGCTGCCCCACACGTCAGCCCGATGTCCAGCCCCGAGCCGTCCCCCACCTCGTCGGTGGTCGCGATCCAGGGGCCCAGGGGACTGAAGGAGTCGTAGCTCTTCCGCCGCGACCGGTCCGCCGCCGAGCGGACCGTGATATCGAGGCCGGCGGTGAACCCGAGCACGTGCTCCATCGCCGATGCGACCGGGATGTCCTTCCCGCCGGAGCCGATCACGATCACGAGCTCGGACTCGTGGTGCACCTCGTGCCCGGCCTCGACCACGTCGGCCGGCAGCACGATGTCCGCGCCCGGGCCCACGATCGACGACGGCGCCTTCAGGAAGACGTCGAACTCCATCATCCAGGCCTCGACGCGGCCCAGCGTCCGCTCCTGGACCCCGTGCATCTCCGCGACGTGCTTGCCGTAGTTGCTCGCCGCCGCGACCACCTTGGTGGGGCCCAGCACCGGGGCGCGCAGCGCCACGTCGGTCACCGCGCGCGGGGCTCCCTGCTCCGCGGCCGCCGCGAGCGCCGGGGCCAGAGTGCGGAAGTCCCGGCAGAGCGCCCGCCACCACCCGGCGGTCAGCGGGTCGGGATCGTGCGGCCACGGCAGGGCATCGGTGACGTCGACGACGGCCCGGCCGTCGGCAGAGACCACCCCCAGCCGATGGTCATCGAACAAAGCGAGCTTCACGAGGGACTCCAGGGAACAGTCGGGGGGGACGCCGGCGCCGATGTCGCGGGCGCGGGCAGGCCGAGGACGGTCATCGCGGGAGGAAGACCCCCGTCACCGACTGCGGCTCGGGCAGCGTTTCCTGCCGGTAGATCCCCAGTGCGCGCAGCACTGGCGCGTCGGTCAGGAGGAAGAGGTCGGCCTGCTCGTCGGCGGCGTGCTCCACCGCGGACCACGAGGGCACGACGAACATGTCCCCCGGGCCCCAGTCGAAGCGCTGCCCGTCGATGACCGAGGACCCGGAACCCTGGAAGGCGACGTACACGGCGTTGCCCGAACGGCGGACCGCCGGGGTGCGCGCGCCTGCGCGGACGCGGTGCACGGCGCAGGCGAGCGTAGGCAGCACGCTGGCCCCGGTCGTCGGGTTCACGTACTCCACGGCGATCAGCGGCTCGTCCGATCCTGCGGCCCGCCGGTCCAGCTCGGCCGCGGTGTCGGCCCACCGGTAGACGAGCAGGGGTGACGCCGTCGGGGACACGACGCCCTCCACCTCACCCTCCACGTAGCGGGTGCCGCCGGCGTGGGTGCGTTCGGAGGTGTTGTGCTCGGCCGGCTCCGGCTGGCTCTCCCCCGGCCCCGGGTACTCCTCGAAGAACACCCCGTCGAGGGCATCGATCATCGGGAGGTCGAGGCCGTCGAACCAGAACATCTCCGAGTCGCCACCGTTGACGTGGTCGTGCCAGTTCCACGACGGCGTGAGCACGAGGTCACCGGGGTGCATGTCGCAGGCGTCGCCGTTCACCGTCGTCCAGACGCCTTCGCCCTCCAGCACCCACCGGACCGCTCCCGGGGTGTGCCGGTGTGCCGGGGCGGTCTCCCGCGGCCCGAGGCACTGCAGCGCCCCCCACAGCGAACCGGCCGCGTACGGCTTGCCGCCGAGGCCGGGGTTCTGCAGCGACAGCACCCGCCGCTCGCCGCCCCGCTCGACGGGCACCAGCTGGATCGCCCGTCGGGCCAGCGGCTTCATCGTCGCCGCCGACCACAGCCACGGGATGGCCCGGGGGCGAGGGGTCGGGGTGAGCAGCTGCTCGGTGATCGTCCACAGCGGCCGCAGGTCGACCGCGGCGAGGTCCCGGTACAGCGCGTCGAGCTCGGCGTCGTCATGGGCCTGCGCGGAGCTGGTCATGGCATGTCCTCCAGTTGCCCCGGCCGGGGACCGGGTCGAGAGCTGCGCCGCTCGCGGGGAGCGGCGGACGTCCCCGGAGCGGCCGGGCGGCGGCCCCGGGGACGTGGTGCCGGTGGCGCGACCGGCTAGTTGATGACGGCGTCCTCGTAGTCGATCTCCTCGTCGATGAGGCCGTACTCGGCCATGAGCTGACCGGTCAGCTCGATCGACTCCATGTCCGACGCACCGCGCCACTGGATGAGGTTGATCTCCTCGGCCAGCGCCGGGTCGAGGTCGATGAGCGCCGGCAGGGCCGCCCGGAAGGCCTCCGGGTCCTCCCTGATGTCATCCGCGGTGGCCTGCACGGCGGCGGCGAAGTTGTCCGCCACCTCCGGGCACTCGTCGATCTTCTCCTCGGTCATGATCATCGTGCCGATCTGCAGGCCGGGCTTGATGCCCACCCACGGGCGGTCGACCACGCGGAGCCCCTGGTTCTCGGCGATCGTGACGAACGGCTCGATGAGGATGCCGGCATCGACGTCACCCCGGCCGATGGCAGCGACGATCTCCGGGAAGGGCAGCTCGACCGGGCTGATCGCGCCCTCGGCCGAGCCGTTCTCCTCGATGATGTCGTTGATCGCGAGCTCGTTGACGTTGCCGAGCGCGTTGACACCCATCCGGACGCCTTCGAGGTCCTCACGGCTCTGGATCGGGCTGTCGGGCTTGACGAGCACTCCCGAGAAGTCGCCCTCGGGCTCGTCGGAGGTGGAGCTCCCGCCCGAGACCATCTTGAGCGGCAGCCCCGCCTCGATCGAGGTGATGGCCGACACCAGGTCGAGGCCCATGACGTCGTACTCGCCCTGCAGCAGCGCCGGCACGCTGGTGGTGCCGCCTCCCGGGCTGGGCGTCACCGTGAGGTCGATGCCCTCCTCCTCGAAGTTGCCCTGCTGGACGCCGTACGCCACGAAGGAGAGCGGACCCCCGGGGGTCTCGGCCATCGTGAGCGCGGTCAGCCCGTCGCCGCCGCACTCGCCGCCACCCGCGGCTGCCGGGGTGTTGCCCGAGTCCGGGGCGTCGGACAGGCCGCCGCCCTCCGATCCACCACAGGCGGAGAGCAGCAGGACGGCGGTGGCCGTCAGGGCCGTGCAGGCGTACGTCGAGGACTTCATCGGGTTTCTCCAGGTGACTCGGGAGGTGCGTGGGGCGTCGGTGCCCATCCATCAGGAGCCGTGCGGGTGGAGCGGGGGTGCAACCGCGCCTCAGTGCCGGAGGGCGGAGAGCAGTTCGCTGCGCAGACGGGCGAACTCGGGCAGCGCCTTGGTCGTGATCTGGTCCCGTGGCCGCGGCAGGTCCACGTCGGCCACCGTGGTCACCGTCGCCGGCGCCTTGAGGACCAGCACCCGATCGGCCAGGTAGACCGCCTCGTCGATGTCGTGGGTGACGAAGACGATCGTCACGGCATATCGCTCCCAGATCCCGAGCAGGAGGTCCTCGAGGTCCGACCGCGTCTGGGCGTCGACGGAGGCGAAGGGCTCGTCCATCAGCAGCACCCGCGGCCGGTAGGCGAGGGCGCGGGCGATGGCCACCCGCTGCTGCATGCCGCCGGACAGCTGCCAGGGGAACGCCTTGGTCCGGTCGCCCAGGCCGACGGCGTCCAGCGCGTCGGCCGTGGCGATCTTCGCCTCCTGCTTGGACATCCCCTTGTAGCGCAGCGGGAACGACACGTTGCGCTCCACCGTCATCCACGGCAGCAGCGAGCGGCTGTAGTCCTGGAACACGTAGGCGAGGTCCTCGGGCGGGCCGTCGACCGGGCTGCCCTCCACGAGGATCTGGCCGCTCGTGGCCGGCGCCAGCCCCGACAGGCACCGGAGCATGGTGGTCTTGCCGCAGCCGGAGGAGCCGAGGATGCAGACGAACTCCTTCTCCCCCACGACGAACGACAGATCGCCGACGGCGACGTTGCCGGTCTCCTCGCTGCCGTAGACCTTGCGCAGGTGTGACACCTCGAGCACGTCGGACCTCCTGAGAGTTACGAGACGGGGCGCGACGAGCGCGCTGTGGACGGGACGTCCGGTGCGGTAGCGGCTTCCGGCCCACGGCCCTCGGCGTCGTCCGGCCCGTGGCCGTCGGCGGAGGACTCGACCGCAGGTGCGGCGGCGGAGTCGCCGAGCAGGCCCTTGGCACCCCGGTGCCAGAAGAGGACGCGGGCCTCCACACGGAGGAAGAGCCAGTTGAGGACGAAGCCGAGGAGCCCGATCACCACGATGCCGGTCCACATCTCGGGGATCTCGAACCCGCGCTGCGACTGCAGGATGAAGTAGCCCAGGCCGTTGGCGCTGGCGACCATCTCCGAGATGACCATGAGGATGATGCCGATCGACAGGCTGGTCCTCATGCCGGCGAAGATCCGCGGGCTGGCCGCGGGCAGGATGATGTGCAGCAGGACGCTGCGGGACGGGATGCGGTAGGAGCGCGCCATGTCCAGCTGCTGGCTCTCCAGGCCACGCACCCCGTCGATCGTGTTCAGCAGGATGGGCCACACCGTGCCCAGCGCGATGATGAAGACCTTGGAGTTGGTCCCCGTGCCGAACAGCAGCAGGGCGAACGGGATCAGCGCCGGAGCCGGCAGCGCACGCAGGAACTCCACGACCGGCTCCGATGTCAGGCGCGCCCGGCGGGAGAGCCCCAGGGCGATGCCCGCGACGACGCCGACGACGACGGCGAGGCTGTAGCCCGCGACCAGCCGCGACACGCTGGGCAGGAGGTCGACCGGCACGCGCTCGAAGAGCCAGGTGTCGGCGAACGTGGACCCGATCTCCGTCAGAGGCGGGAAGTAGAAGTTGTCCGCCTGCGCGCTCCACACCCCGTAGCCCAGGAGCAGTCCGCCCGGGAGGACGAACTGGAGCAGGAAGTCGCTGACGCGGGGCGCAGTCCTCACAGGGCCACCTCCCGGTGGGAGGGGTGCCAGCGCAGCAGCCGGCGCTCCACGGACAGGAAAACGGTGTTGAGCAGCCAGCCGAGCAGACCGGTGGCCAGGATCAGCGCGTACATCTGGGTGATCGACCCCGAGATCTGCGAGACGACGATGGCCCGCCCCAGTCCCGGGGCGCCGACCACCAGCTCCGCGGTCAGGGCGAGGATCAGCGCGATGGCCGACGAGATGCGCAGGCCGGTGGCGATGTAGGGAGCAGCGCTCGGCAGGATGATCCGGGCGAAGCGGGCCAGCGGTGGCAGCCCGTAGGACCGCGCCGTGTCCCTCGCGACCGGGTCGACATCCTGGACGCCGTAGATGCTCTGGAACAGGATCGGCCAGAAGCAGGCGAACGCGACGAGGAAGACCTTCATGTCCTGGCCGACCCCGAAGACCAGGACGGCCAGCGGGATCAGCGCGACAGACGGCACCGGGCGCAGGAACTCGATGACCAGCCGGCTCATCTGGAACGCACGCTTGCTGGCGCCGAGGAGCATGCCCAGCGGCACGGCGAGCAGGGCGGCGAGCAGCAGCCCGACGGCCCAGCCGCGCATCGTCCGGCCGACCTCGATCCACAGCCCCGGCTCCACCAGCAGGCCCAGCAGCGAACCGTAGATCTCGCTCACCGGCGGGAAGGACTCCCGCGGCAGCACGCCGGTGCGGGAGCAGACCTCGAGCACCACGAGGATCGCCGAGATGCCCATGAGACGGGGCGCCCAGTCGCGGAGGCGGCCTCCGAGCACCCTGCCACGGCCTCGTCCGGCCGAGGAGCCGGTTCCGGCCTGCTGAGGGGGCGCGGAGGACGCCTTCTCCGCTACGCGCACGGCCAACGCAGCACCCGCTTCTCCATCCGTTCGGCACGACCCGAAGGCCTCTTCTCGGGGCGACGGGAGCCGCGCGCCGGTCCCGACGACCCCTCTGCGCCATCGGCGCATCCATGTGTCGGGCGCCACGTAAGCTAGCTCACTCTTCCCTCAAGTGACAAGAAAGCATCGCAGATTTCTGCATGGAAGAAATATGGTCACGGTCGGATGACTGTGCCGGCGGTTTCCGGACCCACTGGCGCCACAGGCGGACCTGCCCGCACCTCCGGCCGCTCGCCCCCGGGCAGCCGGCTCCGGCACAGGCGGGCGGGTGGCCACACCGCGGCCACGACGCCCCTCGTACCGGTCCGCACGGGGAACACCAGCGAGACTCCGCCCACCCGGAACGGCTCGGTCGACCGACGTGTGGACGCCTCGGCTGCTAGCTTTCTGCTATGGAGAATCCCGTTTCCGACCGGGCTGGCCTGCGGTCGGTGGACAACGCGCTGCGCCTGCTGGACCTCATCGGCGAACGGCAGGTGCTGCGGGTGGCGGAGGCGGCTGACGCGCTGGGCGTCGCCGGGTCGACCGCTCACCGCCTCCTCACGGCCCTGCGCCAGCGGGGCTTCGTGCTCCAGGACAAGCCGCACAGCGCCTACCGCCCCGGTCCGGCGCTCAACGCCATCGGGCTCGCCGCGATCGGCCGGATCGACATCCGCCGGGTCGCCCGGCCCATCCTCGAGGACCTCGCGGAGTCGACGCAGGAGACCGTGAGCCTGTGCCTCCTCGAGGGGCGCAGCGTCCGCTTCATCGACTGCGTCGAGAGCCCGCGTCCGGTTCGCGTCGGCGATCGCACCGGCGTGGTCATGCCTGCGCACTGCACGGCGGCGGGGAAGGCCATCCTCGCCGGCATGTCGCCCGGCGGCCTGCGGCGGCTGTACCCCGACGGCGAACTGGGCGGCCTGACGGACGCGTCCATCACCAGGCTGGACGCACTCCTCGACGAACTCCAGACCATCCGCGACAGCGGGTACGCGATCAACATCGAAGAAGGCGAGAACGGGATCAGCGCCGTGGGCACGTCCGTACCGGACCCGCACGGAACCCCCCTGGTGGCGCTGGCCGTCGTCGTCCCGTCCGGTCGCCTGCCCGACGCGTCAGCGGGTCGGACGCTCGCCCCCATGCTGCTCGAGGCCCGGGACCAGATCACCCGGTCGCTGCACACCGCCACCTGAGCCGACGAGGGCCCAGGATCCCGATCCGGGGGCGTGCCCGGTCACGGCGGCGATCACCGCATCGGGGTCCACGCACTCGTCCCCCACCCACGCCACGTACTGATCCGGGCGCACCAGCACCAGGTCCGCGCCGTAGGCGGCGCGGACGTGCTCGCCGATGCCGACGACCTGTAGCGGCACCGACGCCCGCTCGGCGGCCGTGATCAGCCCCGCCCCCTGCCCTCCGGCTCGCAGCAGGACGAACCCTACCCCGGTCAGCCGGTCGAACAGGTCCACGCCCGTGCCTTCCGGCTGGGCCGCCAGGTGGTGACCCGGGCGAGCCCGCGTCTCGTGGCTGCCGTAGGCGCCGGGACGCCCCCCGCCGGAGGTCGCGATGACGGGCGACCCCTCGTAGTGCGGCTCGTACGCGGCGACCTCCGCCGCGGCTCCCTCCGCGCGTGCGGCCCACGCCGCCTCGAACGCCTCCCGGTCGGTGGTGGGGTCGTGGGTGGCGAGGAAGTCCGCGTCGACCTGGATGGACCGGGCGATGAAGTCGTCACGGGTGGAGGCGAAGACGGGGCGCCGTTCGGCGTCGTAGGAGTCCAGCAGGCCGGGTCCGCCCCATCCATGCAGCGTGGCGGCGAGCTTCCACGCGAGGTTGGCGGCGTCCTCGAAGCCGGTGTTGATGCCGTAGCCGCCGTAAGGCGGGTGGCTGTGCGCGGCGTCGCCGGCGAGGATGATGCGGCCCTGCCGGTACCGGTCGGCGAGCGCGAAGCGCATGTCCCAGAAGCCGACGTGCTCGACGTCGATGTCGAACCGGTCCCCGACCGCCCGCCAGACCAGCGGCCGGAAGTCCGCCCCTGGGTCCGCCACGTCGACGGGGGCGTGGAAGAACCACGATTCCGTGGCGTCCACACGCCCCAGGAACTGCCAGTACCCCGACAGGTCCGGGTGCAGGACGTTGAAGAACGACGTGCCCGGGTAGCGCGCCAGGAGACCGTCGAGCTCCCGGGAGCGGAAGACGAGCAGGACCATCAGCTGCTCGTGGTCCGTCCCGTCCTGACCGATGCCCGCCGCCTCGCGGACGACCGAGCGACTGCCGTCGCAGCCGACCGCGTGGTCGGCGAGGACCTCCAGCACCGCGCCGGATGCGTCCCGCGCGCGGACCCGCACGCCGTCGGCGGACTCGCTGACCTCCTCGGCCCGCCAGCCGTGGTGCACCGCCACGGTCGACAGCTCCGCGACACGGGCCCGCAGCGCCCGCTCCGTCGCGTACTGCGGGAGGCGCTCGTTGTCCGTCGCGTAGAACCGGCGGACGGCGCCGCGCCGCAACCACTCGTAGGAGTACTCCCCGAGCAACGACCCGTACGCGGTGAGCCCCCGGGAGTGCCCGACCGGGATGGCGCGGCCGGCCCGGACGCGGTCCTCGACCCCCCAGGCCCGCATGTGCTCCATCGTCCGCTGGGTCAGGTTCTGGCCCTTCGGCACGAGCTGGGGCTCGGCCCGGCGCTCGATCACCGCGCACCGGATGCCGAGCTGCCCGAGCCCGATGGCCAGCCCCGTCCCGACCGGGCCTCCGCCGACGATGACGACCTGTGACCGGACGGGCTCGCCGTCCCCCGGGCCACCACCCCCGGAGGTCACGCCGGGGCGGGGACGTTCAGGCCGAAGACCCGCTCGGCGTTCGTCTGGAAGAGCATCCGCTTGGTCTCCGCGTCGATGTCGAGGTTGTCGTGGGTCAGGACCTCGGAGACCTCGTACTCGTACGGGTAGTCCATGGCGTACATGACCCGGTCGGCGCCGAGGACCTGCTGGCAGAACCGGATCGCCGGCTCCCACGCCATGCCGCTGGTGGTGATGTAGACGTTCTCGCGCATGTACTCGCTGATCGTGCGCTGGGTCGGCTTCATCGACTCGTACCGCTCGGCGCGGACCGTCGCTGCGTGCATGTGGTCCAGCCGGAAGAGCCAGAACGGCAGCGCCTCGCCGGCGTGGCCGACCACGATGCGCAGCCGCGGGAACCGGTCGAAGACGCCGGCGGTGATGATGCGCAGCAGGTGCAGGCCGGTGTCGACGCCGAACCCGTAGATCGCCCCGTCGAGGCCCGCCTCCTGGAACGGCTCCAGCATGTTCGCCGGGAGGCCGGTCGGGTGGATGTAGATCGGGACGTCGAGGTCCTCGGCGGCCTCGAAGATCGGCCAGAACTCCGGATCGGAGAGGTAGCGGCCCTGGGTGTGACCGTTGATGACCCCGCCGTGCAGCCCGAGCTGCGTCACACCCCGGCGCAGCTCCTCCGCCGCCGCCGCGGGGTCCTGCGGGGCGACCGCGGCCAGACCGCTGAACCGGTCGGGGTGCCGGCGGCAGGCATCGGCCAGCTGGTCGTTGGTGGATGCGGCGAGCGCCACGCCCTCGCCCCGGTCCAGCCACTGCACGCCCGGGGCGGTCAGGAGCAGCAGCGCCCGGTCGATCCCGGCGGCGTCCATGTCCGCGATGCGCTCCTCACCGAGGTCGAGCAGCCGCCGCTTGATGGTCCGGGGGCGCTCGGCCTGGCTGGTCGTGTAGAAGCCGGCCAACCCGGCGAACCCGGGGTCCACGTCGGTCCGCTCCATGGTCCGCGCCCAGGCGTCGAAGAGGTCCGGCGTGGCGAACGCCTCCTCGGTGGCGATGCGCAGGTAGCCCTGAGCGCCTCCGGTGCGGGGCGTGGCGGGGTCGGTGCTCATGCGTGGTGCTCCTCGGGCAGAGACGGGGGCAGAGATCGGGTCGGAGCCACCGGCCGGCTCAGGAAGCCTCCGACATGACCGCGGACGGGCCACGGTCTCGACGCAGTGGTGAGGCAGGACACTAGTTCCCGTAGCGGTCAGAGGAAACCGAATGTGCAACTTTTCCGCACTGCGGAAGCCTGCAGTCATGGGTAGCACCGTCCAGACGGCGAGGCGCTCCCCGGAGCACGCGTCCGCTGTCGACCGTTCCGGTCTCGACCCCGGCGACCCGACGCCGCCGTTCCCTCATGCGGAATACCCTGTCGGCGGTCTTCGCGCTGGTGGACAGCCAACCCGATACGGCCCTACTGTGGCGCAGGTCTCCTCGGCGCCGGCTCGCGCAGGCAGCTCCCCGAGGACGGCGGCGAGCCGAGCGATGGTGACCCCCGCTCGTGGACGACTTCCCGCCCACCTGACGAGACGAGAGAGAGCACCGACATGGCGCAGACGCCGAGCCGCACCGCCGTCGCCGACCGGGGGGACACCGTCCTGCACGAGGCGGCCGTCCTGGTCGCCGGGCAGCGGCTGGACTCCGAGTTCCAGCCCGTCGTCAATCCGGCGCGCGTGCACGAGGTGGTCGGCCGGGTGGCCATGGGCACCGGCGAGCACGTCGACCGCGCAGTCGCCGCTGCGTCGGCGGCCTTCCCGGCCTGGTCGCAGCTGAGCGCCCACGAGCGCGCCGAGCACCTCGCCCGGGCCGCTGGGGCCATCACCGCGGCCGCCGGCCCGCTCGCGGAGCTGCTGACCCGCGAACAGGGCAAGGTGCTCTGGGAGTCGCGGGTCGACGTCGGCGGTGCGGCGCACATCCTCGGGTACTACACCGGACTGGCCGAGCGGCTGGCCGAGGACGAGGTGTTCCGCTCCGACTCCCGCGGCACGATCTTCTCCGGTCGCCGCCCGATGGGCGTGACCGGCGTCATCGTGCCGTGGAACAGCCCCGTGTACCTCGCTTTCCTCGGGATCTCCCCCGCCCTCCTGGCCGGCAACACCGTCGTCGTGAAGCCTTCGGAGCTGGCGCCGCTGACCCTGAGCGCCGTGCTGGAGATGCTCGCCGCGAAGCTGCCCGAGGGGGTCGTGAACGTCGTGCCCGGCGGCGGCGAAGCCGGCGCAGCCATCGCCGCCCACCCCGGGATCCGCAAGGTGTTCTTCACCGGCAGCACCGCCACCGGCCAGCAGGTCATGCGCGCCGCGGCCGGCAACCTCAAGAACGTGAGCCTGGAGCTCGGCGGCAACGACCCGGCCATCGTGCTGGAGAGCGCAGTGGTCACCGACAGGCTCGTCGACGAGCTCGTGCAGAGCGTGTTCACCGCCAGCGGTCAGATCTGCTTCAACGTCAAGCGCATCTACGTCCACCGGTCCCACTACGACCGCTTCGTCGAGCGCTACACCGCCGCCGTGGACCGGCTGGTGGTCGGGGACGGCCTGGACCCCCGCAGCACCATCGGGCCGGTCAACAACCGGCCGCAGTTCGAGAGGATCCTGGGTCTCCTGGACCGCACCCGCGCAGCCGGCGCGACGGTGAGGGTCCTCGGGACCGCCCTCGACCCGGACACCTGGGACGACGGCTACTTCCTCCGCCCCACCGTCGTGACCGACGTGGAGCCCGGCGCCGAGCTGGTCAGCTGCGAGCAGTTCGGTCCTGTGGTCCCCGTCCTCCCGTTCGACTCCGACGACGAGGTCGTCGGGCTGGCGAACGCCACCGAGTTCGGACTCGCCGCCTCCGTCTGGAGCGAGGACCGGGAGCACGCGCTGCGGATCGCCCGCCGGCTGGAGTGCGGCAGCGTCTTCATCAACGTCCACCGCATCGGCGCCTCCGACGTGTCGATGCCCTTCGGTGGGTTCAAGGGCAGCGGCATCGGACGCGGCCACGGCATCACCGCCCTGGAGGCGTGCACGGAACTGCAGACGATCGCCGACTACGTCGACGTCTCCGGCTTCCCCGGTCCGAGCCGCTGATCGTCGGTCTCCCGACCGGACCCGCTCGCGGAGCGTGGGACTCCCGACGGCGAGGGCCCGCACTCCCGGGAGGGGGTGCGGGTCCTGCGCGCGTTCCGGCGGACCGGAGGGGGCGCTGCGTCAGCTGTCGACGCCGACGGCCTCCTTGGCGACCGCGGCGAGGGCGACCTGGGCGGCGCTGATGACGCTCGACCGGTTCTTGTGGGTCTCCTCGTAGCGGATGATCACCCGGATGTCGTGCGGCTCGGTGAGCCCCTTGACGGCCTTGGCGGCGTCCGTGGTGTTCAGCGAGTCGAAGCCCTTGACGGGCAGCTCGTCGGCGGTCACGTCGCCGAGCTCCTCGCGGGCGGACCGGGCGACGTCGGCGGCCTCCTTGTTGCCCTCGCGCTGGGCGATCCGCTCGGCGCGACGCAACGAGGCGGCGCGGCCGACCACGAGGGTCTCGCGAGCGGCGTCGGCGAGGGCGGCGGCGCGGCCCACGACCCCGCGGACGTTGTCGCCGGTCTCCTCGCCGGCCTGCTGCACGGTGTCCACGGCCTGGTTCACCGTGTTGGCGACGAAGCGCACCGGGGCGTTGACGGCCTTGGCCACGCCACCGGCGACCTTCTGCAGCGGGGTCGCGACCAGCGCGGCGGGGCCACCGAGGGCCTCCTCGGCCAGCACGACGGTCAGCCACTCCACCGTCGCCTTGTGGGCGGTGACGAGCTTCTCGGCGAGCCGCTCGACCTTCGGCTGCTCGGCGGACTGGGCCAGCACCTTGACGTAGGTGGCGCGGTCCAGCAGCTGGTGCTCGAGCTGCAGGTCGGTGAGCAGGGCCTCCTCGATGGGCGTGGCCTGCTCGAAGGTGGCCTTCAGGACGGCCGACAGGCGGCCGATCGCGGGGGTGACGACGTCCGGCACGCCGCCGAGGGAGCGCAGCGCGTCGGTGATCTCGAGCGAGCGGGCCGCGGCGTTGTCGGCGTTCTGCGTGAGCTCCCGGCGCACGGCGTCGGTGCGGGCCTGGGAGATGCGGGTGCGTGCGACCTGCTCCTCGGTCTGCGTGAGCAGGACGAGGGCGCGCAGCTGGTTGATCAGCTTGGTGTTGTCAGTCATGAGGGGATCAGCTCCAGAGAGATCGAGGATGACCTGACGGGTTGTTCTGTGCCCCGGAACCCTTCGGTGCTAACAAGAGCAAGCACATTGCTAGCAGTGAGCCTCGTCACCCGTTCGGGTGAACGGCATCCCGCCCGGTACGTGGACGGACGGGGAGGACCGCGATCCGGCGGACGGCGACACCGACGGCCGCGTGCCCGGCGACGACCACCGACACCGCCGTGACCACCACCAGCCAGGGAGGTGCGCCGCCGCGGATCACGGCCACGACCAGGAAGCCGTCGGCCAGCGCGACGAGGGTGAAGCCGAGGTGCCGGAGGTAGGCCTCCGACGGGCCGCCCGGCCGCGCGGGCCGCCCGCGGACGGCCAGCTCGGCGCGCACCACCACGGCCCCGGCCAGCAGCACCAGCCCGCCGAACACCCCTCGGGCGACCGGATCGGTGACGCTCCAGTCGACCAGCACGGCAGGGACCAGCGCGGCGGCCATGAGCAGCACGGCGGCGCGGTACACCGCCAGGAACCGGCCGCGGGCGACCGAGGCGATCCCGGCCGCGAAGGCGACGGTCGCCGCGGTGGCGTGGACGGTGACGAAGAAGCTGTTCAGCACGGGAGCCCCCCAGGGACCGGATGGGATCCCCAGGCTCGCCGGCGGCGCGGAGGGCGGTCAACGCCGCCGGGCGTGCCGGACGGTCTCCCCGCCGCATTCAGGACATCCGTCACGCCGGGGACCCGGCAGAACGCACGAGGGCGCCACTCCCGGTGGGGAGTGACGCCCTCGAGGGACGAGGCGGTCAGCCGGCGTCGGCGGTCAGTCGTCCCGGGACGACCGGGCGGCGCGGGCGGACGTCGAACCGCAGCACCGGCTGCGTCATGTCGTCGGTGATCTCGTACGCCGGCCGCGGCGCCAGCCGCACGCGGCGGGGCGAGCGGGGTGCGGGCGGCACGAGCTTGCCGCAGCCGATGCAGTACCGGCCACGCTGCTCCAGGGCTCCACAGTGCGCGCAGTTCATGGGACCTCCTCGGCGCCCCGGACGGGGCGTTCGAGCGGACACTGGCAGTTCCGACCCGTGCGCGTCACGCCGTTTCGACTCGTGTGACGAGCCGTTATGCGACTGTCACGGGAACGACCCGGTTCCGCCGGCGGTCGCACGAACCTGCCGGTCAGCGTCCGGTCCACCGCGGGGCGCGCTTCTCCAGGCGGGCGGCGATGCCCTCCTTGCGGTCCTCGCTGAGGTAGGGGTTGGGGCCGACGTCGAGCCGCAGCCCCTGCCAGAGCGGGAGCTCCAGCGCCTTGACCGCCGTCTCCTTCATGCGCCGCACCGAGATCGGCGCGTTGGCCGCGATCCGGTCGGCCAGCTCCAGCGCGGTGGGCAGCACGGCGGCCGGTTCGACCAGCCGGTTGACCAGCCCCCAGCGCTGCGCGTCCTCGGCTGCCAGCGGGTCCCCGGTGAACAGCAGCTCCAGCGCGATGCCCACCGGGATGCGCTTGGGCAGGACGACGGAGCCGAAGTTGGCGCCCATGCCGATCGCCGCCTCGGGCAGCGCGACGTGCACCGCCGGCGAGGCCACCCGCAGGTCGCAGGCCAGCGCCAGCTCGAACCCACCGGCCACCGCCGGGCCGTTCAGTGCCGCGATCACCGGCACGGGGGTCTCGGTGACCACCTCGAAGACGGCCCGGCCCGCCCGGTTCATCGGCGGGCGGAAGCGCTCGCCCCGCTCGTCCGCGGCCCGGATCTCCTCGAGGTCGAAGCCGGCGCAGAACGCCGGCCCGTTGCCGGTCAGCACCACGGCGCGCACGCCGTCCTCGACGACCCGGAGCAGCTCCTCCACCAGATCGGCCTGCAACCCCGTGGAGAGCGCGTTGCGCCGCTCGGGCCGGTCGAGGGTGAGCAGGCGGACGTGGCCGCGGTCCTCGACGGCCAGTCCCGAGTCGTGTCGTCGCGCGTCGGTCATGGGTGCAACCTGCGGCCAACGCACGCCGCCGGCAAGCCCGGGGCGGACGGGGCCCGATCGGCAGGGCGACCGGGGGTCGGAACCGCGGGCGGGCGGGAGACCTGTGATCCCGGGCAACGACCATGCGCACCTGTCACATCCGCCCCTCCTGTCGGGGACCATGGGAGGACCAGTCCGTCCGACCCGGTAGACAGGTGACATGGAGAGCACTGCCGACATCCGGCTCGGGGATGTCGTCGCGCCGTCGGCGGGCGTCTCCATCGAGCTCACCTCCACCCCCGTGCTCAGCTACGCGCTGGCGCACAACCGCATCCCGGTCGTCTCCCGGCTGGCGCTGACCAGCGAGCAGACGCAGCGCGGGCTGACGGTGCGGCTGTCGGTGCGGGACGCCGAGGGCCCGATCGCGCAGACCGTCGAGCTGCTCGCCGACGTCGACGCCGGGCGGACGACGGTGCTCACCTCCATCGGCCTGGTCATGGACCCGGCCGCGATGCTGCACGTCGAGGAGCAGCGCCCCGGGGTCGTCGACGTGGAGGTCGAGCTCGACGGCCTGCTGCTCGGCGAGGCCACCGCCCCGGTCCAGGTGCTGGCCGCCAACCAGTGGCTGGCCACTCCCCTGCCGCTGGCGCTGGAGATGCTCGCCGCGCATGTCATGCCCAACCACCCGGCGATCACCGGGCTGGTCGCCGAGGCGTCGGAGCTGCTCGAGCAGCGCACCGGCAGCGGCGCGATGGTCGGCTACGCGGCCACCGCCGAGCGGGTCGACGAGGTGGTGCAGGCACTGGCCGCCGCGCTGCGGGGCCGCGGGATCCGGCACTCGGAGCCGCCGGCCAGCTGGTCGGACCTCGGTCAGCAGGTCCGCTCCCCCGGCGACGTGCTGACCTGGCGGGTCGGCACCCCCCTGGACGTCGTCGTCCTGCTGGCCGCCGCGTGCGAGCAGGCCGGCATCCGGCCGCTGCTGTGGCTGGTCGGGGGGGCCGGCGGGCGGGAGGGGGAATCGCACGCGTTCCTCGGCTACTGGCGCGAGGAGCGCAGCTCCGAGTCCGCCGCCACCACCGACGTCAGCTCCCTGGTGAACCTGGTCGACCTCGGGCTGGTCGGCCTGGTCGAGACCACGCCGCTCACCAGCACGGACGAGGCCGGCACCGATCTGCACACCCCGGCCTACGAGCGCTGGCTGGCCGGAGACCTCGACCGCGTCCTCGGCGTCACCGACGTCCACCGCGCCCGGCGCGACGGCATCCTGCCGCTGCCGGCCCGCGCCCGGACGCCGGAGGGTCTGCTGCAGGTCGTCGAGTACCGCCCGGCCGAGCACAGCGCCCCGGCCTTCCCCACCGGCACGGCACCCCAGCAGCCCGGCAGCCGACCCGAGGCACCCGCGCGGGTGCAGCAGTGGAAGAACTCGCTGCTGGACCTCAGCCTGCGCAACCGGCTGATCAACTACAGCGAGCGCTCGGGCCTGCCGCTGACCCTGCCCTCGACCGCGCTGCCGATCCTCGACAACCTCGTGCAGGACGGCACGCCGGTCACCCTGCTGCCCGGCGACCAGCTGGCCACCGCCCAGGAGGAGCGCGGGCTCACCGCGGCCGGGGAGCTGCCGGCCGAGCAGCTCACCGAGCTGCTGGTCGAGCGGCGCGAGGTGCACGCCGACGTCACCACCGGCGGCTACCTCCCGCGGCTGCGCAACCTCGCCTACCGCGCCAAGACGGTGCAGGAGGAGACCGGCGCCAACAACCTCTACCTGGCGATGGGCTCGCTGGTGTGGGAGCTCGACGGCCGCCCGCTGCGCTCCCCGCTGGTGCTCGTGCCGGTCGTGCTCACCCCGGTCGGGCGCACCGGCTCCTACCGGCTGTCGCTGGACGAGTCCGGGTCGAGCACGCCGAACTACTGCCTGCTGGAGAAGCTGCGCCAGGTGCACGGGCTCGTCGTCCCGACGCTGGCGGAGTCGGCCGAGCCGACGCTGGACGTCGAGGGCGCGCTGGAGGCCATGCGGGTCGGGCTCGTCGGGCACGGCCTGCCCTACCGGGTGGAGGCCACGGCGGACCTCGCGATCCTGCAGTTCGCCAAGTACCGGCTCTGGAAGGACCTCGACGAGCACTGGTCGGACTTCGCCCAGAACCCGCTCGTCGCCCACCTGGTGCACGAGCCGACCGAGCCGTTCGACGACCCGGCGCGCGACTCCGGCGCCTACGTCGACCTCGACGCGCTGGCCGCCGAGCTGCCCGTGCCGGCCGACGCCTCGCAGCTGCGTGCGATCGCGGAGGCGGGCGCCGGGCGCACGTTCGTGCTCGAGGGCCCACCGGGCACCGGCAAGTCGCAGACCATCACCAACCTGCTGACCCGCGCGGTCGCCGACGGCAAGCGGGTGCTGTTCGTCGCCGAGAAGCGCGCCGCGCTCGACGTGGTGGCCCGTCGCCTGGACGCCGTCGGCATGGGCATGTTCGCCCTCGACCTGCACGACAAGGGCAGTCGCGCCTCGATGGTGCGGGCCCAGATCCGCCTCGCCATGGAGCACGCCGTCGCCGTCGACGAGCAGGGGCTCGCCGCGGAGTCCGAGGCGCTGCGCTCGGCCCGCCGGCAGCTGGCCCGCTACGCCGACCGGCTGCACGGCGAGAACGCCGTCGGGCTGTCGCTGTACACCGCCCGCACGGCCGAGCTGACCGCCGGCACCGACGTCGAGCCGCTGCCGGTGCCGCTGCCCTTCGTGGCGAACGCGCCCGCCGAGGTGCTCACCGCGGTGCGCCGGGCGCTCGCCCTGCTGCCCGACATCGCCGACCTCACCCGCCCGTCGCCGCGGCACCCGTGGGCCTTCGTCGACTCCCCCGAGATCGACCTGGTCGCCGCCCGCGAGGCCGCCGCCGAGGTCGACACCGCGGTCCGCGAGGTCGCGGCCCTCCCCGAGCTCGGCGGGGTGATGCGGCACGCCCGCACCCCGGAGGACCTCGACTCGCTGGTGCACCTGCTGTCCGGCCCGCAGGTCGGCATCGACGTGCTCGACGAGACGTTCAGCAGCCGCTGGACGACGGCGACCGGCGCGGTCATCGGCGAAGCCGCCGGGTTCACCGCGTTCCGGCACCCGGGGCTCGACGTCGCCTCCCCGGAGGCGCTGGGCCTGCCGCTGGCCGACATCTACGTGCGCGCGCAGACCGCCGCGGCGTCCAGCTGGTGGGGGCGCCGCCGCCGGCTGACCGTGGTGCGTGACGAGCTGACCCCCTGCCTCAGGCCGGGCGCCAAGGTGCGGCCCGGGGACGTGCCCGGCCTGGTGGAGAACCTGTGGCGGGTGCAGACGGCGGTGCAGGCCATCGTGGGGCGGGTCAACACCGTGCCCGGCCTGGCCGCCCCCGAGACCTGGAACCCCTTCACCGATCCGCAGCTGCTCGAGCGCCAGGCGCACTGGCTGCGCCGCGCGGGGATCGCCGTCGACGGCCGGTCCGCCTTCCACGTCGCCCTGCGCAAGCTGATCGTCGCCGGGATGCCCGCCGGCGAGCGGACGGCGACGGCCGTGGCCCGGCTGCGCGACGCCGTCGCGGCACTGCTGGACCTGTGCGGCAGCTCGTCGGACCAGCTGGCCGAGTGGGCCGGCGACGACGGCTTCGTGCTGCGCTGGTCGATGACCCGCCCCGAGCGGGGCACCTTGACGCCGCCCGGGTCCGGCGGGGAGCGCTCCGTGCTCATGTCGCTGCGCCGCTGGGTCTCCTTCCTCGACACGCTGGAGCCGCTGCGCTACGCGGGCCTGTTCGACGCCCGCCGGCTGCTGATCACCGGCCGGATCGCCGCCGACGACGCCGTCCGCGCGCTCGACCGCGGCCTGGCCATGGCCTCGGTGACCGAGCGGCTGGACGCCACCGGGCTGGACATGTTCGACGTCGAGGTGCACGAGGCGGCGATCGACCGGTTCACCGCCGCCTCCCGCGCGGTCCGCGAGCACCTGACGGCGGCGCTGCCGGCGTCGGTACTGGGCGCGCGGCCCTTCGACGCGGCGATGGGCACCGGCCAGGTCGGCGCGCTGCAGCGGGAGCTGGCCAAGCAGCGCCGGGGCCTCGGGGTGCGCCAGCTGCTGGCCCGGTACGGCGAGCTGATCACCACGGTCATGCCGTGCGTGCTGGTGTCGCCGGACTCGGTGGCACGGTTCTTCCCCGCCAAGGCCGACCAGTTCGACCTGGTCGTCTTCGACGAGGCCTCGCAGATCCGGGTGGCCGACGCCGTCGGCGCGCTGGGCCGGGCGAAGGCCGCGGTGGTCGTCGGTGACTCCAAGCAGATGCCGCCGACGTCGTTCCTGGAGCCGACGACCGCCTCCACCGACGACTCCCTCGAGGTCGAGACGGCCGTGGAGGACGAGGAGTCGATCCTCAGCGAGTGCGTGCAGGCGCGGGTGCCGCGGCACTGGCTGTCGTGGCACTACCGCAGCCAGGACGAGTCGCTCATCGCGTTCTCCAACGCCCAGTACTACGAGAACCGGCTGTCGTCGTTCCCGGCGCCCACGCACGGGCGGGCCTCCGCGGAGCCCGACGGGCGCGGGGTGGCCCTGGTCCGCGTGCCCGGCACCTTCCACCGCTCGGGCGCCGGCCGGCTGCTGCGCACCAACCCCATCGAGGCCAAGGCGATCGTCGCCGAGATCCGGCGGCGCTTCGACGCGGTCCCCACGTGGGACGGCATGGAGGTCGTGCCGTCGATCGGCGTGGTCACCTTCAACGCCCAGCAGCGGTCCTACATCGAGGCGCTGCTGCGCGACGCCGACGACGACCGGCTGGCCGCGGCGCTGGACCGCACCGACGGTGAGGGGCTGTTCGTCAAGAACCTGGAGAACGTCCAGGGCGACGAGCGCGACGTCATCTTCTTCTCCACCGGCTTCTCCCCCACCGCCGACGGCACGCTGCCGCTGAACTTCGGCCCGCTGAACCGGGTGGGCGGCGAGCGGCGGCTGAACGTGGCCATCACCCGGGCCCGGCGCCAGGTCGTCGTCTTCTCCTCCTTCGACCCGGAACAGCTGCGGGCGGAGGAGACGTCGTCGGTCGGCATCAAGCACCTGCGCGCCTACCTGGACATGGCCGAGCGGGGCACCGACGTGCTGCCGCGGGCGGCGCGCTCGGCCGCCGTCGTCGACCGGCACCGCGAGCAGATCGCCGCCGCGCTGCGCGAGCGCGGGCTGGTGGTGCGCACCGACGTGGGCCTGTCGGAGTTCCGCGTCGACCTGGCGGTCTCCCGCCCCGTCGACCCCGACACCCCGCTCGTGGCCGTGCTGCTGGACGGTCCGGCGTGGGCCCGCCGCGGCACCGTGGGCGACCGCGACGCCGTGCCGGTGGAGGTGCTCGGCGAGATGCTGCGCTGGCCGGTGGTCGAGCGCGTGTGGCTGCCGACGTGGCTGTCGTCGGCGGGGTCGGTGCTCGACCGGCTGGTCGCGGCCGTCGACGCCGCGCCCGTGCCGTCGCTGCCGGTCCCCGAGCCGGTGCGGCTGCCGACGGCGGCCGTGGAGTCGTTCAAGGGCGTGGCGGCGCTGCGCTCGTCGGTGACGTCGCTGGCCGTGCCGGCCACGCCGTCGCGTCCCGCGCCGAAGTCCGCCGTCGCGAAGAAGCCGTCCGGCCCGGTGCCGCTGGAGGGCGAGACGCCGTTCGTGCCGTGGATCCCGAAGTCGACCGGTGACAAGACGGTGCTCGACGAGCTGCCCGCCTCGAAGCCGGCCCGCGCGGTGCGCCGCGTGCTGCTGGCCGGGATCAAGGGCGAGGGGCCCGTCCACGCCGACCGGCTGGCGAAGCTCACCGTGGGCGCCTTCGGGCTGAACCGGGCCACCGAGTCGCGCAAGCAGACGCTGCTGTCGCTGCTGCCGCCCTCGGCCGTGGACGGCGACTACCTGTGGCCCGAGGGCACCGACCGCGCGACGTGGACCGGCTTCCGGCGCCAGGTGTCGAGCACCGACCGGCCGATCGAGCACGTGGCCCCGGAGGAGATCGCCAACGCGATGGCGGCGCTGTGCCGGGCGGCGGCGGGCATGCGGCGCGACGAGCTCCTGACGGCGACGGCGGTGGTGTTCGGCTACAAGCGGCGGGCGGCGTCGGTCACGCCGGTGCTGGAGAAGGCGCTGGTGCTCGCACTGGGCTCCGGCCGGCTCACCGAGCAGGGCAACGGCCTGCTGACGGCGCAGATCGCGGCGGCACCGGCCCCGCCGGACTGACCCGCTCCCGCCCGCGGATGACGGCCTGATGACGATCCGGCCGGTCCGCTTCAGCGAAGCCCGCGGGGAGCCGATGACTTCGGGGACGACGACGTCGGATGGACGGAGGGAACAGTGCGCATCACCTGCCGGGCCACCGTGCCCGCCACGGAGAGCCAGATGGTCGCCAGCATCCAGCAGGTGCTGGACCGGCGCGGATCCATGAACCACCCCCCGGTCAGCATCGCGGTCAACGACTCGGTGGCCCTGGGCATCGCCAGCCTCTTCACCAGCCCCATCGAGTCAGGCCAGGTGATGGAGCGGCTGTACCGCGGCGGCGACGTCGACAGCGCCGAGCTGCTCGCGGCCATCAGGTTCGAGCAGGGCTACGCCTCCCCGGAGGGCCACGCGGCGCTGCACTGCCTCGCCGGCTGGGTGGCCGCCAAGGTGCACCGGTCGGACGCCGGCTGACACTCAGGTCCGGGCGACGCCCAGCAGGGTGACGTCGTCGGTGCGGGGCGGGTTCAGCGCGCCCAGCACCGCGTCGAGCAGCTCCTGCGGGTCGGCCGGTCCGGCGGCGACCGCCGCCCGCAGGTCCTCCAGGCCGGCCGCGAGCCCGTCGGCCGAGCGCTCGACGAGGCCGTCGCTGAACAGCAGCAGCCGGTCGTCGCCGTCGAGGTGCACGCGCGTCTCGGCGTAGTCGGCGACGTCGAGCAGGCCGAGCGCGGGGCCGCGCCCCTCGTGCAGGTACGTGGTGCCGGCGGCGGTGGCGACGAGCACCGGCGGGTGGCCGGCGCTGGCGACGACGACGTCGCCGGTGGCCGGGTCGAGCTCCGCGACGATCGCCGTCGCCAGCTCCCCCGGCAGCAGCGCGCCGATGACCTCGTTGAGCCCGTCCAGCGCGGCGGCCGGTCCGGGCGCCCGCAGCAGGTGCGCGCGGAGGGCGTGCCGGAGCTGGGCGGTGATCGCGGCGGCGGCCAGGCCGTGACCGGCGACGTCGCCCAGCACGATCGACACCCGGCCGCCGGGCAGCGGCACGATGTCGTACCAGTCGCCGCCGACGACGTCCTCCTCGCTGGGCAGGTAGCGGGCGGCCAGCGCGACGCCGGGGACCTTGGGCAGCTGCTCCAGCAGCAGGGTGCGCTGCAGCGCGGTGGCCAGCCGGTTGTCCTCCTCGGCCCGGTTCGCCGCGGTCCCGGTGAGCAGGGCGGCCAGGCCCCGGGCCGCATCCACCTCGTGCTCGCGCCAGGGTCGCGCGGTCTCCCGCACCGTCTCGCTCCAGGCGTCGAACGACCGGCGGGGGCTCAGCCGCGGGCCGGCGTCGGTCTGCGCCGTCGTGGACGTGTACGGGTTGCCGCCCCAGGTGATCTCGCGCAGCGTCTCGGGCCGGAACCAGGCGAGGAAGTCCTCGCGTCCGCCGGCCACCTCGACGGCCAGCACACCGCTCGCGGTCCCGGAGAGGTCGGCCGCCTCCGGCAGCACCCGGCTCACCGCGTCGGTGACCGGTGAGCCCGCGGCCAGGAGGCCCTGGACCAGCGGCACGACCCGGTCGGCGGGCGGCGTCTCCCCCAGCAGGCGCAGCTGCCCGTTGATGCGGACCGCGACACCGGCGGCGGGCAGCAGGTCCAGCGCGGTGACCTCGCCCTCGGTGAGGGCCTCGGTCAGGCTCCGCGGGGTGCGGCCGATCGCCGCGGCGAGCTCGGCCCGCCGCTGCGCGACCTCGAGCATGCCGTTCTGCTCGCCGGCGGCCACCGGGGTGGGCAGCAGCAGCGAGGCCGTGCGGCCGAGGAACTCCGTGGCGACCCGGTCGGCATAGGACGGCCGGTGCGGGCCGGCGTAGTGGTGGCAGGCGATGAGCCCCCACAGCTTCCCGCGGTCGATGAGCGACACCGACATCGACGAGACGACGCCCATGTTGGCCAGGTACTCCAGGTGCACCGGCGAGACGCTGCGCAGCATCGCCCCGGAGAGGTCCAGCGGGCGGCCGGTCGACGGCGTCACCGGCGGCTCCAGCGGCACCGGCCGGTAGCCGGCGTCGGGGATGAGCCGCATCCAGTTGGTGGCGTACAGCGCGCGCGCCTGGGCGGGGATGTCGCCGGCCGGGTAGCGCAGGCCGAGGAAGGGTTCGAGGTCCTCGCGGCGGTCCTCGGCGATGACCTCGCCGTTCCACTCGGCGTCGAAGCGGTAGACCATCACGCGGTCGAACCCGGTCAGCGCCCGGACGTCGCGGGCCAGCACCTCGGTCAGCTCCTCCAGCGTGGCCGTGGCCGACAGCCGCTGCAGGGTCGAGGGGAGCCGCCGGTGCCAGGCGGCGCCCGCCTGCTCGGCGCCCCCCACCGGCTCCCATTCGGTGACCAGCAGGCCGTCGGCGCGGTGCAGGACGAGGTCGACCTCGCCGCCGGCGAGCCGCACCCGCAGCGGGTTGACCTCGGCGAGGTCGCCGGCCAGCCCGGCCAGCAGGCGGGCGGTGTCCTCGTCGTCGAGCAGCTGGTCCAGCGAGGTGCCGGCCACCGGCCGCCCGAAGAGCGCTGGGGCGTTGGCCGAGGCGACGACGACGGCGAGGTCGGGCTCGGTGACGGCCACCAGGGCACCGTGCGGCTGGACGGCGCCCGGGACGGCGATCGGCTCGTCGGCGCAGCGCAGGAGGGCGTCCTCGCCGGCCGGTCCACCGGGCACCGGGGCCTCGACGGGAGGCAGCCGGCTGGGTCCGCGGCTGGTCACCGCTGGGACGTCACGGCGTTTCCCGGCCCGCGTTCACGCTGGGCAGCTCGCCGGCGGAGTTGACCAGCGGGACCACCCGCTCGAGCTGCAGGAGCTCCAGCGGCAGGCGGACCGGCCGGTTGGTCCGCGGGGCGATGACGTGCAGGTCGATCCCGCCGGCAGTGCACCGGCGGGCGATGGCGACCAGCGCCCGCGCACCCGAGGAGTCGAGGAACCGGGTGGGGCTCAGATCGATGACCAGGCCGGCGGGAGAGGTGTCCAGGAGGGCCTCGGCGGCGGTGGCGAGCTGAGTCGACGTGGCGGTGTCGACCTCACCCCGTACGGTAAGGGCCGCACGCCCGGCGATCGTCGTCCGTTCCACGTCGAAGAGCACCGTCCACCTCCCTCGTTCCGTCGTCCTCGGCGTCCGAGGGTAGGCCACGCGACCTGAAGGGGCTGAACGGCCATCAACATCGACTTCAGCGTCCGCCTGCCGACCGACGCGCACAGCGTTCCGCTGGTGCGCGGGCTGCTGCGCCAGGCGCTGGAGCACCTGGCCGTGCCGCAGACCGTCATCGAGGAGATCGTGCTCGCGCTGACGGAGGCGTGCGCCAACGTGGTGGACCACGTCCACGACCAGGAGGCCTACCAGGTCGAGGTCTCCATCGACGACGAGCTGTGCCGGATCAGCGTGCTGGACCAGGGCGAGGGCTTCGATCCCGGCTCGGTGCAGACCGGCGGCCAGCCGACGGACGCCGAGCGCGGCCGGGGCCTGATCCTGATGAATGCGCTGGTCGACCGGCTGCAGTTCGTGCAGGACGACGACGGCCACCACCGCGTCACGTTCGAGAAGCGGCTGGTTCCCCAGCAGCCGCACCTGCGCCTGCTGCAGAGCTGAGCGCCCCGGCCGCGGTCGGCGCGGCACCCTCCCTCCGGTCCGCCCGTCGCGGTGGACGACGATGACGGGGTGAGTGCCACGGTCGACGAGTCCCCCGACGCCTTTCCCGCGCTCGTGCGGGACGCCGTCCGCCGGCTCTCCGGCGTGGCCGAGCGGACGCCGCTGCAGCGCAACGCGCGGCTGTCCGGCCTGACCGGCGCCGACGTGTGGCTCAAGCGGGAGGACCTGCAGGTCGGCCGCTCGTACAAGATCCGCGGCGCCTACAACACCATCGCCCAGCTCGCCGACGCCGACCGCGCGGCGGGCGTGGTCTGCGCGAGCGCCGGCAACCACGGGCAGGGCGTGGCCTACGCCTGCCGCGCGCTGCAGGTGCACGGTCGGGTCTTCGTGCCCGGCACGACGCCGCGGCAGAAGCGCGAGCGGATCGCCGCGCTCGGCGGGGACATGGTGGAGCTGGTGGTCACCGGCGACTCCTACGACGAGGCGGCGGCCGCGGCGGCCGCGTTCGCCACGTCCTCCGGGGCGACGCTGGTGCCGGCGTTCGACGCGCTCTCCACGGTCACCGGGCAGGCGACCGTCGCGGTGGAGATCCTCGAGCAGCTCGGGTGCGCGCCCGACGTCGTCGTCCTCCCGGTGGGCGGCGGCGGGCTGCTGGCCGGTGCCGGCACGTACCTGTGCGAGCACTCCCCCGGCACCCGGCTGGTCGGCGTCGAGCCCGCCGGCGCGGCGAACATGGCGGCGGCGCTGGCGGCCGGGGAGCCGGTGGAGCTGGCGGAGATCGACACGTTCGTCGACGGCGCGGCGGTGCGGCGGGCGGGGGCGGTGACCTATCCGCTGGTCCGCGACTCGGGAGCCGAGCTGCTGGCCGTCCCCGAGGGCCAGATCTGCACCGAGATGCTCGACCTGTACCAGGCCGACGGGGTGATCGCCGAGCCCGCCGGGGCGCTGGCGTCGGCGGCGCTCAGCGGCGGGCTGGTGACGGTCGACCCCGGGCAGACGGTGGTGTGCGTGCTGTCCGGCGGCAACAACGACGTGAGCCGGTACGCCGAGGTGGTCGAGCGGTCGCTGGTGCACCGCGGGCTCAAGCACTACTTCCTGGTCGAGTTCCCCCAGGAGCCGGGCGCGCTGCGCCGCTTCCTCGACGAGGTCCTCGGCCCCGACGACGACATCGTGCTGTTCGAGTACGTGAAGCGGGACAACCGGGAGACCGGCGCGGCGCTGACCGGCATCGAGCTGGGCCGGGCCGAGGGCCTGCCGGAGCTGCTGGCGCGCATCGCGGCCAGCCCGCTGCGCATCCAGCACGTCGCCCCCGGGACGACGGCCTACCGCTTCCTCGTCTGAACCTGTCACCGCTCGGGCGTAGCGTCCGCGCCATGAGCCCCCCATCAGCGATCACCCTCGGAGCGGTGAACGTCGAGGCCGACGCCCCCCACGCGCTGGCGGCCTTCTGGGCACAGCTGCTCGGCGGCACGGTTGCGGGTGATCACGCCGGGTTCGCCTACGTGTCCGCCCGCGAGCCGGGCGGCTTCGCCATGTTCTTCCGGCTGCGCTCGGATGCGCGTCCGGACCGGCAGGGCCAGCACCTGGACCTCACCGTGCCGTGGGGCACCCGCGTGGCGGAGGTCGACCGGGCCGTCGGGCTGGGAGCGACCCACCGGTGGGACGTGCTCGAGGAGGTGCCCTGGGTGCAGTGGTCCACGCTGTCCGACCCGGAGGGCAACCTCTTCTGCATCGCAGAGCACCCGCCGACGGGCTGAGCTCAGGCCGGTCGGGCGGCGTCCGGCTCCTCGTCGGCGCCGCTGCCGGGGTCGCGGGCCAGCAGGTACGTCGCCCCGCCCAGGACGATCCCGGCGACGGCGGAGAGCGCGACGACGATGCCGGTGTCGACGGTCCCGAGGACATCGGTCAGCAGGTCCCGCGAGCGGGACGTCGGGTCGGAGAGCACGACGCCGACGAACACCGCGACGAGCACCCCGGCACCGGCGGCCAGCAGCTGCGCGAGCCGCCCGGTGAACCCGTGCCGCAGCCCGACCGCCCGGGCGGCCTTCACGATCCGCCCGGCGCGGAGGATGCGCAGCGCGCCGACGGTGCGGGCCAGTCGCAGCACCTGCACCGGGCCGAGGGCGAACACGACGGCGACCACCACCGCGACCGTGAGGGCGATCAGGCCGAGGTGCCCGCGGATCCAGGCGCGCTTGTGCTCGGCGACGACGAAGAGGATGACCGTCTCGGCGACCAGCACGGCGCCGCTGACGATGTCGATGACGTGGCCGGCGGTGCCCAGCGTCCCCTCGGCGACGGTCAGGAACATCGCCGGGATGGAGGCCAGCGCCGCGACGAGCACGGGCAGGGCGAGCCGCTCCTGCCAGCGCTCCTCCCTGCTCGTCACCGCCGTCCACGCTAGCCGTCAGCCGAGGACGCGGATCGGCTCCCCGGCGACGAACGCGGCGACGTCCTCCACCGCCTCGCCGTAGAAGACCTCGTACGTGCCGCGGGTGACGTAGCCCAGGTGCGGGGTGAGGACGGTGCGCGGCGCGGTCCGCAGCGGGGAGTCCGCCGGCAGCGGTTCCTCGTCGTAGACGTCCAGGGCGGCCGCGCCGATGCGGTCCTCCCGCAGGGCGTCCAGCAGGGGCTGCTGCTGCACGATCGGGCCGCGGCTGGTGTTGACCAGGACGGCGGTGTGCTTCATCAGCGCCAGGTCCGCGGCCCCGATGAGCCCGCGGGTCCGCTTGGACAGCAGCAGGTGGATCGTGGCGACGTCGGCGGTGGCGAACAGCTCGTCGCGCTCCACCCGGCGCACCCCCACCTCGGCGGCGCGCTCGTCGGTGAGGTTCTGGCTCCAGGCGACGACGTCCATGCCGAACGCCTGGCCGATGGTGGCGACCCGGCTGCCGAGGCGGCCGAGGCCGATGACGCCGAGCCGCGCGCCGGCGAGGTCGCCGCCGACGGTCCGCTGCCAGCCGCCGGCGCGCATGCCGGCGTCCTCCTGCGGGATGTGCCGCACCGCGGCGAGGATCAGCCCCCACGTGAGTTCCACCGTGGCGGTGGCGTTGGAGCCGGTGCCGCAGACGGTGATGCCGCGCTCGGTGGCGGCCTCGACGTCGATGGACTTGTTCCGCATGCCGGTGGTGACCAGCAGCTGCAGGTTCGGCAGCCGCTCCAGCAGACTGCGGCGGAAGTCGGTGCGCTCGCGCATGGCGACCACGACGTCGAAGGACTGCAGGCGCTCGGCGAGTGCGTCCTCGTCGCCGACGTGGTCGGAGAACTCCACGACCTCCACCGGTCCGGGCACCCGCGACCAGTCGCAGAAGTCGGCGGCGACGGACTGGTAGTCGTCCAGGACGGCGATACGAGGCATGCCGACGGTCTACCGCATGCGGCGGGTTCCCGTCAGCGGACGGTCACCGCGCCGGTGGCCTTCGGCACGAGCTCGACCCAGGTGGTGCCGGGGGCGAGCAGGATCGGTGCGCCCTGCGCGTTGGTGAGGACGACCCGGTCACCCTCGCCCGCCTTGGACCAGGTGGCGGGCAGCGTGTGCCCGGCGGTCGCGACGAGGGCCTCCCCACCGCCGACCATCGCCGTCTCGGGCACCGGGTTGCCGGCCGGATCGGTGTAGCGGGTGTTGACGACGTCGACGCGGAGCACGACGACGTTCGTGGCCCGGAGCTGCCGGCCGTCGGCCTGGGTCGCCGGCGTGCTGCCCTCGGCGCGCAGCCAGGCCGACTCCGGCGGGCTCCAGGTCCAGTTCGGGCGGCTGGCGCCGGAGAGCTTCAGGTCGAGGACGACGGCGGGCGTGCCGACGGCGGGGGCGCTGGGCTGGTCGGCCGCGGTGGCCATCCGGAACTGCTCGATCGGATCGGCGGCGTGCGCGGGATCGGCCTGGGCGAGGAAGTCCGCCGGGTTCGCGTAGACGTCGTGCGGCGCGGACCGGCTCTGGTTGCGGTAGAAGCCGCCGGCACCGGCGTCGTGGCTGATCACCTGCATGCCGGCGCTGGTCACCGCGTCGACGAAGGGGCGCTGGCCGCCGGAGAACGCGAACAGGCCGCGCAGCGGGGCGGCGATGGCGGCATCCATGGGCCGCACCGAGCGGATCGGGCCGATCTCGGGCGGCAGGGTGGAGTGGTAGACGGCGACGAAGCGGGTGATCCCGCCCTCGACGACCTCCTCCCACACCATGTCGGCGGCGTTGAGCCCGGACTGCGGGCGGGAGTCGACGGAGTTCTCGATCTTCACCGCGAGCGCGGGGCGGTGCACCGGGTCGGTGGTCTCCACGCCGGTGAGCGGCCACGGGTAGGTCGGCGGCGGTGGTGGCGGTGCCGGCGTGGTCGGCGTTGCGGCCGCCGCGGGGGTGGCCTGCGGCGCGCAGGCAGCGGAGAGGGCGAGGCCGGCGGCGGCGATCAGGGCCGCGGCGGCCCGGGTCGCCCGGCGGCGGACGGGTCGGGGCACGGAACGGTTATCGGCCTACGGCGACCGCTGCGTGACCTGGGGGGCGGACGCCGGCTCACAGCTCCGGGACGCAGGCCCCGGCACCCAGGGCGCTGAGCCCGGTGAGGTCGCCCTCGGCGAAGTCCA
Source organism: Blastococcus saxobsidens (assembly GCF_002938435.1). Taxonomy (GTDB): domain Bacteria; phylum Actinomycetota; class Actinomycetes; order Mycobacteriales; family Geodermatophilaceae; genus Blastococcus; species Blastococcus saxobsidens. The sequence goes on along the minus strand of NZ_POQT01000013.1, from coordinate 67,795 downwards.
GGATGCCGCCGCTCGCCGTCGGGAACATGAGCTGGCCCGGGTCGTCGACGTGGTCGAGGCCGACCAGGTGCCCGATCTCGTGCAGGACGATCGCCCGGGCGATCGGATACCCGTCCGGGGAGGCCATCAGCTCGGCGAAGAAGGCGCTGTCCAGCGCCACGCCGCCGGTGACGTAGACCTGCGGGCTCGACCCGAGCGACCGCCAGTGGCTGCCCGCCTCGCCGGCGACGTCGCCGAGGAAGTCCGGGTTCTCCTCGCCGGTCTGCCAGGAGACCAGGACCGGCGCCCAGCGGTCGCCGTAGCGGTCGGGCTGGTAGGGCTCGCGCTTCTCCGCCGGCGGCTCGTCGGTGCCGCCGTCGTAGACGAACTGCAGGCCGGTGACCTCGGTGACGCGGGCGAACGCCTCGTGCAGCAGCAGCTCCCCGCCGACCGGGGCGTTGTCGGGGCGGATGACGTAGTGGATCGGCCGGCACGGGTCGAAGGCGACGGGCCCGGAGCCGTCGGGCTGGGTCGCGACGAAGGCGTGCGTGCCGCCGGCCGCCGGCACCGGGGGCGGGGCGCCGAGCGGGGCGTCGGTGGACTCGTGGCCGGGCGGCGGCCCGGGGGTGGCCGGCTGCTGCGCGACGGGCGGGTCGCCGACCAGCAGTCCGGGCTCGGCCAGGTAGGCCGCGCCGAGCGCGACCACGACGACGACGAGGACGGCGAGGAACCCGCGCAGCCGGCGGCGGCGCCGCTGCGGCGGCTCCGGCGTCCACGCGCGCCAGCCCTCGTCCGCCGTCGGCCGGCCCGCTGCCTCGTCGAGGACCCACTGGGGGACGCGGCCGGTCGGCGACGTCCGGAGGGCATCGGGCTGCCCGTTCGGTCCCCCGTCCACGCCGTCTCCCTCCTGGTGCACCTGCATCCCAGGATGCATCGGCCGCTCCGCTCCCGGGGCGGAGCGGCCGGCGGGTGCGCCCACCCGAACGGGTCGACGGTCCCGAAGGCACCGACGACAGCGCCCCTCGCCCGGGTTCCCGGGGAGGGGCGCTGTCGTACGCGGGGTCAGTAGCCGCGGGTGCGGCCGGTGCCACCCTTGTTCTTGTTCTGGAAGTCCGAGATGAACTTCTTGATCTTCGCCTGGTTGTGCGGCTTCTTGGCTTCCTGGATCACCTTCGCCGCGATCCCGGACATCATGAGCTTGCGGATCATGCCTGCCATGGTGTTCCTCCTTCTGTCGTCTCGGTCGTCCTTGCCCGCCCGGGCGGATCGCCAACCGTGCAGCCTCGTCGGCCACCCGGGCGGGGCGGCGTCACGGCTGTCCGCCGAGCCCGGCGTCGCGGGCACGGGCGACCGCCTGCGCCCGGTCGGTGACGCCCAGCTTGGCGAAGATGCTGGAGACGTGGTTGCGGATCGTCTTCTCCGACAGGAAGAGCCGCCGGGCGATGTCGGCGTTGCCCCGTCCCTCGGCGGCCAGCCGCAGCACGTCCAGCTCCCGATCGGACAGCTGCGGGAACGGGCTCCCCGCCGCGCCACCCCGGGCGGCGAAGAAGGCCATCACGCGCTCCGCGACGCCGGCACCGTAGACGACCTGCCCGCCGGCGACCGAGCGGACGGCGCGCTCGATCTCCTCCTGCCCCGCCCCCTTGAGCAGGTAGCCCCACGCACCGGCGCGGATGGCGGCCAGCACCGTCTCGTCGGCCTCGATCATCGTCAGCACGAGCACCCTGGTCCCCGGCGCCACCTCCTGCAGCCGCCGGGTCACCTCGACCCCGGTCAGGCCGGGCATCTGCAGGTCGAGCAGAGCGACATCGGGCCGCATGGCGACGACGGCCTCGAGGGTCGCCGGCCCGTCGGCGGCCTCGGCCACCACGTCGAGACCGCTGTCCTGCAGCAGCAGGCGGAGCCCGGCGCGGAACGCGGGGTGGTCGTCGGCCAGGACGACGCGGATCACGGGTTCCCTCCCCACGGCAGGACGGCGGACACCCGGGTGCCGCCGCCGGCCTCCGGGATGATCGCGCACGTGCCGCCCAGCTCCGCGGCCCGGTCGCGCATCGACTGCAGGCCCATACCGGCGGGGGCCCCTTCCGGGCAACCGCGGCCGTCGTCGGCGACGTCGATGCAGACGGCACCGGGCCGGCCGGCCAGCCGCACCGTGATGTGCTCGGCGCCGGCGTGCCGGACGGCGTTGGTCATGGCCTCCTGGGTGATGCGGAAGGCCGCGACCTCGACGGCAGCGGGCAGCCCGTCGAGCGACCCGCTGCCCTCGATCCGGATGCGCGGCGCGCCGTCGTCCTGCGGCAGGAGGCCGGGGCCGGTGACCTGGAGTGCGCCGAGCAGGCCGAGGTCGTCGAGCGCCGGCGGGCGCAGGCCGTGCACGATGCGGCGTACGTCGCCGACGGCCTCCTGGAGCTGGTCGCGCGCGGTGGTCACCAGCGGCGCGGCTCGTTCGGGATCTCTCCCCAGCGCCCGGTTCGCGACGTCCAGGGCCATGACGGCCGAGGCCAGTTGGGGGCCGAGCCCGTCGTGCAGGTCGCGGCGGATGCGCCGGCGTTCCTCCTCGCGGGCGGTGACCAGCCGGTCCCGCGAGCGCTCCAGGTCGGTGGCCAGCCGCAGCGCGAACCCGACGGCGGCCAGCTGCGCGGCGAGGTCGGTGAGCAGGGAGGAGTCGAGCGGCCCGAGGCCGTCGGTGCCGGCGCGGTGGGCCACGTGCACGGTGCCGACGACGTCGTCGTGCCACCGCAGCGGGAAGGCGTGCACGGCGAGCCCCGGCTCCCCCACCGACTCGACGACCGGCGGCGCGTCCGGCCGCTCGACCTGCACGGTGACGGCCGGCAGCTTGAGATCGGCGGCGATCGTGGCGACCGCCCGGGCCAGCGCCTGGCGGGGCGACGCGGCGTCGCGCAGCACCTCGGTGACCCGGCCGACGACCCGGTAGGGATCCCCGCGGTAGCCGTGCAGGAGCCGGTCGACGGCGCGCTGGATGCGCACGTAGAGGGGATGGAAGACGGCGGCGACCGCGACGGCCCCGATGAACCCGATGACGGAGTTCGGGGCGCCGGCCAGGCCACCGAGCCAGCCGACCACGGCGACGTAGACGAGCGCCGAGCAGGCGAGCAGCGCCGTCCCGACGAGGGTGCGGTTGAGCACGACGTCGATGCCGAACAGCCGGTAGCGGACGACCGCGATGCCGATGGCGACCGGCACCGCGACCGTGGCCACGACGTTGAGCGGCGCCGGCGCGACGAACGACGCCAGGATGGCCACCGCCAGCGCATAGCCGACCCAGGCGATCTGCCGCCGTCCCTGCGGGTCGGCGCGGCGGAACCGCAGGACCAGGCTCGCCAGCCCCAGCAAGGCCAGCGCCGGGACGACGGGGTCGAGCACCGTCTGGAGGGCGTCGAGGAACGGCTCCGGCACCGCGATCGCGATCGGGTTCGCCGGCTGGTCGCCCTCGGGCTGGACGTCGGTGAAGGCGGTGACCAGCGCCATCGTGGCGATGAGGGCGACCGCGGTCATCGCGACCGGGCGCCAGCGGCGGGACAGCAGCCGGCCGTCCGGGAAGATCAGCGGGAGCAGGGTGACGAAGGAGACGAACGACGGCACCCAGGTCCAGAGGGTGAGCCAGGCGGCGATCCGGAACACCAGGGCCGGGTCGTCGCTGCCGGTGAAGCCGTACACGGCAAGACCGAGGCTCCCGGCGTACAGGCAGGCGGAACAGCCGATGAAGGTCATCAGCTGCAGGACGCGATGGCCGGGCACCCGGCCGAGCAGGACGGCGCCGACGACCGCCATGGCGGGGCCGACGACCGGCTCGGGTGACGCGAAGAGGCTCACCCGGTCGGCCGCCGGGGTGCCGACGTGCGCGACCAGCCCGACGGCGAACCAGCCGATCGCGGCCGCGGCGGAGAGCCGGGCCGCCAGGGTGGCGGCCCGGCCCTCTCCGGTCGTGCGACCTCTCAGCACTCGTCGCCTCCGCGGCGGACGCTAACGGAGAACCCGGCGCCGGGTCAGGGGGTCACGTCCCGGTCGGGAGCACCCGTCCACCACTGCCGGTCACTGCGCTGCGCCACCGATCCGGCCAGGCCGAAGGACGCGGCGACGAAGAGCCAGTGCGGGTCGACGGGGCCGGTGGAGAACGGTCCGAAGTCGAGCACCAGGAAGACCAGGAGGAGGACGGGGATCCACACCGGCACCGCGCGGGTGCGCAGGAAGCCGATCGAGACGAGCAACACCGCTCCCATCAGGCCGAGCATGAACGGCGCCAGGATCAGGATGGCGAGCGGGCTGCTCTGCGCCGACTCGATCAGGCTCACCATCGCCTGCCGGTCGGGCTGGTCGACGGCCGCGCGGTCGATGATCGAGACGGCGTGGATGCCGAGGAAGCCCAGGCCGCCGACGTAGCCGAGGAAGGCGGCGACGGCGCCCAGGCGGGGCATGTGCGGCCGGACGAGCTGGGCCATGGCCACGATGGCGAGCAGCAGGAACGGAACGGCGATCGTGCCGACGGCGAGACCGATCGAGGCCAGGGTGGGCTGCTGCTCCCACGCCTCGAGGCTGCCGGCGACGGAGCCGTTCTGGCCCACCACCCGGCCGATGAGCGCCTCGGCGAGGTTCAGCGCCGATCCGACGACGAGGCACACGACGGCGGTGCGCCGGCCGATGGGCGCCGGCCGGGGAACGGGCAGCCGTCCCGGTCCGGTCGCGGGCGGAGCCGGGGTCAGGGGCTCAGCGGTCATGGGTCCACCTCCAACGCTGCCGGGGCCTTCCCGGCAGGCGAGGACCACCGTGGGGCGGGACGTGTCCCGGCGTCATGGGGTCGTCGTCCCGATCCAGCCGGGAACGGCGCCGCGCCGACCGTGCACGGACGCTCTGTCGCGCCACGCCGCCGCGGCGAAGTATGCGGCCGATCGCTCTCCGTGGGGACGAGCCCGCTGCGACCCGGGACCGCCGCCGGGATCGGTCGTGGTCGGGCCGCGAGTCGTCCTCGCGGCGTGCCTCCAGGGCCGTCCGCCCGGCGCTCGGGGAAGCCGTCACGGCCGCTTTGTGACGCCCCGATGACGGACCTAGCGTCGTCGCCGTCCGGCCGAGGCCCCGTCGTCACCGCACCTGGTGGCACCCGACCGGACACCGCCGAACCGGCGCCGGAGACCTCCGGTGCCGGGCCGGGGACCCACCGCAGTCCTGGGGTGAAGCTCGACCGGATCCCGCCGGTCGCGCCGGGCGATCTCCCCGCCCGAACCCGTCAGCTCACCCGGTAGGCGGTCGATGGAGAACAGGAGAACCCGTCGTCCATGACGACCACTCGTACGTTCACGCTCACCCGTCGTTCCTTCCGCGGGGCGGCGCTCGCCCTCGTCACCGGCGCGGGGATCGCGCTCACCCCCCTCACCGCGTCCGCCTCCGTCGGCGCCGTGGCGCCGGCCGCCCCGGCGCCGGTCGCCCTGGCCGCCGCGCCGAACACCGCGGCGCAGGTGGCCGTCGACACGGCGCTGGCACAGCTGGGGGCGCCCTACGCGTGGGGCGGCACCGGACCGGGCGGGTACGACTGCTCGGGTCTGACGTACTCGGCGTACCAGGCTGCCGGCGTGTCGATCCCCCGCACGTCGCGGGCGCAGTCGACGGCGGGCGTCCCCGTGGACCGGGCGGACCTGCAGCCCGGTGACCTGATCTTCTTCTACGACCCGGTCGGCCACGTCGGCATGTACGTCGGGAACGGGCAGATGGTGCACTCCTCCACCTACGGCAACCCGGTCTCCGTCGTGCCGGTCGACTCGATGTGGGGCTACAACACCGCGCGCCGGGTCGTCTGAGCCCGTCCGGTGCCTCGGTCGGCGACGTGCGACCGGGGCACCGGGGGTCAGGCCTTCGTGACGCGCAGCGTCGCCCGCTTGAGCCGCATGACCAGCCGCATGCCGCCGGACGCGGCCAGCTCGCGCTGCCGCTCGCGCAGCTGCTCGCCGAGCTCCTCCAGCCGCGCCTCGCCCAGCGAGTGGGACTGGGGGAACATCCGCTCCTCCTCCTCCATGGTGTGGTGGCGCAGCGTCTTCTCGAGCATGCGCACCTCGGCGCCGAAGTCGGGGTCGTCGACGGGCAGCCGCATGACGGTGGCGAGCTGGTCGTCGATCTGCCGGTGCTCGGCGTGCGCCAGGGCGAGCAGCGGCGAGACGTCCACGACCGCCGGGTAGAACAGCTCGTCCTCGATCTGGGTGTGGATCTCCAGCTCGCGCAGCAGCCGGTCGCGGAGCTCCTCCCGCCGTCCGAGCTCCGCCCCCGTCGTCCCCGCCAGCTCGCGGAGCAGCCCGCGCAGCACGTCGTGGTGGGCGATCAGCACCTCGTCGGCCTTCATCGTGAGGCCTCCTCGACCGTGGTGAGCGCCGTGGCCGAGCGCCAGTGCGCCCGCCGGCGCACCTCGACGCGACCGTCGCGGATGCGTGTGTCGTAGCACGGCAGCGGCGCGGTCGACGGCCCCTGCGCCGGCTCCCCGGTGTCGAGGTCGAAGCGTGAACCGTGCCAGGGGCAGACCAGCTCGTCGCGGTGCAGCCAGCCCTCGCCCAGGGGCGCCCCCTGGTGCGGGCAGCGGCCGCTCACGGCCCGCACGGCCCCCTCGGTGCCGACCAGCACGACGGGCACGCCGGCCACGTCTACGCCCACCGGCTCGCCGTCCGGGAGGTCGGCGAGATCGGCGACCCGGGTGAACCGTCGGGGCTCGCGGCTGCCGACGGAGTGGTCGACGCCCAGCCGGTGGCGGTAGGAGAGCGTGCCGCCGAGATACCCGCCGGCCAGGACGACGGCGTACCCGACGGCGGCGGTCACCCGCGCCCGGACCGCCCGGCCCCGCCGACGGTCGGCGAGCGACCAGGAGTAGAGCGCCAGCGCCGTGCTGTTCAGGGCCGCGTGGACCAGTCCGACCCGGCGGGCCTCGTCGTGCGCGTGCTGCCAGTCGGTCATCCCGGTGGCCGCCGACGCCACCGCACCCGCGACGCCCAGGCCGACGACGGCCTGCGCCGCCTGGGCGGTGCCCGGGCCGCCGCGGCCGGTGGCGTCGAGGCCGTCGAGCAGCGCTGCGGCGGTCCACGCCCCGACGGGAACCGTGACGAGGAAGGGGTGCACGGGGTGGCCGAGCCAGACGCCGTGCAGCAGGTCCTGCAGCGGCCGGGCGTACCGGCCGGCGAGCAGGAAGGTCAGCGAGACGCCGTGCTCGACCTGGTAGCTCGGGGCGTCGAGCACCTGCGCGCGCTCGACGGCCGAGACCATCCGCTCGAACCGGCTCCGCACGGTCACCGCTCGCACCGGTCGTCGACCCATGTCCGGCCCGTGCCCAGCCCGCGCGCGCCGAAACGACGGCGTCCGTGGCCGGGGGCGGAGCGCCCCCGGCGCGACGGCGGGCGGGGAGCCCGACGGCCCCCCGCCCGCCGGCACGGCGTGCCGGGGCTGGGTCAGGGCACGGGCACGAAGGCCGCCGGCCCGATCCGCTGGACCTCACCACGGCCGGACAGGCCGAGGAAGCCGGCGATGCTCCATGCCGAGGCGTAGAGGTCGCCGCTCTCGACCTCGAGGCCGGTGGGCATCGTCACCTCGGCGGTGGCACGCGCGCCGTCCGGCGAGATCCGGGTGAGCCGGCCGACCGACGACGGGTCGAAGCCCTCCGGCGGCGGGCCCTCACCCATCGGCGCCCCCTCCAGCACGTTGGAGACGTAGACCGTGCCGTGGTTGCCCACGGCGACCCCGGTGACGCCGGTCAGGCCATCGATCACGTCCACCTGGTTGCCGTACCTGTCCAGGACGTGGACCTTCGCGGCCCCGGGTGCCTCGGCGCCCAGGGTGCCGACGTAGATCTTGCCGCCGGGCCCCTCGGCGATCTCGGTGGGGACCGGGTCGCACCCCGTCGTGCCGGGGTTGTTCGGCACGCCCTCGCACGCCCCGCCGGTGACGACCGGCGGGACGAAGAAGGTGCTCATCTCGCCGGTGCGCCGGTCGATGGAGAGCACGGCGTTCGCGCCGGCGTCGGCCACCAGGATCCGGTGCGGCTGGGCGAGCACCGAGAACGGGTTGGACAGCGTCTCGACGGGCTCCTGCTTCGCCTCGTCGAGGAACTGCTGCTGGCCGTCCGGGTTGTGGCCGAGCTCGTACTGGAGGAGGTCCCAGGTGCGGAGGATCCGCCCGCCCGGCGTCGCCTCGAGCAGCACCTGGCTGTACCCGCCCGCGGGGGGTGCGGCCGACGCGACGCCTTCGTCCTCCGGCGGCGGGCCGGCCTCGCCGACGGCGACGTAGATCAGCCCTCGCACGTAGTCGACGCCCTGGGCGTTGCCCAGCCCGGTCAGGATCGTCCGGGAAGTGCCGAACCGCGGGTCGACCCAGCTGACCTCACCGCTGTCGGCCTCGGCGACGATCAGCCGGCGCCCCTTGTAGTCGCTGAGCTGACGAGGCCCGTCGAGCCCGGTCGCGACCGTGGTGATGGCCTCGCCGCGGCTGTGCCTGTTCGCGTCCTCGGCGCTCGATGTCGCCGGTGACACGACGACCAACGCCATGGCCGCAGCCGCGCCCGTCGCCGTCCTGAGATACCGCATGCCCACTCCTCCACGTCCTGGTCCCCGAGAACGCGCAGGAAGCTGCCAGGGATCGCCCGCCCGGGGACCCCCTCCGCGCCCCGTCCGGACGACCTGCATGCGTGGCGTGACAGGGCGCAGTCGCCCGGTTGCGAGACTCTGCGTTCTTCTCCGGGACGCCGGACCGCCGGTCGGGTATGACGGCGTCATGCCTCCTCCCCCGCCGGTCCTGCTGCTGGACGTCGACGGCGTGCTGAACGCCCTCTGCCACGAGCTGCCGGAGGGCTGGCGGCGCGGGACCTTCAACGGCTACGTGCTGTCGTGGGACCCGACGGTGGTCCGGCGCCTCCGGGAGTGGCACGAGTCGGGCCGGGTGGAGCTGCAGTGGCTGACGACGTGGACGGAGCTGGCCGACCGGCTGCTGGCCGAGCCCATGGGCCTGCCGCGGGGTCTGCGCACCCACGCCCGGGAGGCCGTGCTCCCCACCGGCTTCGGCGGCCGCCTCGGCGGGGTGGCCGGCTGGTGGAAGCTGGCCGCCGCCCGCGCGGTCGCCGAGGTCGAGCCCGGCCGCCGCATCGTGTGGATCGATGACGACCTGGCCGACCAGGCCGAGGACACCAGCGAGTGGCTGGCCGCGAACGGGCAGGTGCTCGTCGTCGCCCCGGAGGTCGCCACCGGGCTGACGCACGCCGAGCTGGACCGGGTCGAGGCCTGGCTCGCCGCCCCGGGCTGACCGGCCGGTCCGGGGGCGCTCACAGGTTGCCGCCCTAATCTGGACGAACGACCCGACCAGGGAGGGACCGCGCCATGGCCTCCGACCCGCCGGACCCCCGGTCGACGCGCTGGCTGCGCCGCCGGCCTCCCGAGCCGCTGCCCCGGCCGCAGCCGCCCTACGAGCCGCAGCCGCCGTACGGCGAGCAGCCGCGTCGTCCCCGGTTCGACCAGCCGCCGCCGTCCGGCTGGTACGTCCCCCCACCGGACGGTGCCGTCCGGCCCCCGGCGCAGGAGCAGCCGCGGGCCCCGTGGCTCCCGCCCGAGCGCCAGTTCCCGCCGGGTCCTCCCCCGCGCCGCGCCCGCCCGCAGCGTCCTCTGCCGCCGGTCCGCCCGGACGACGGCCGCCGGGGTCGCCGGGACCGCGTCGGGGGCCGCCCCCGCCGTCGGCTGCTCCGCCGGGTCGTCCGGCTGCTGGCCGCGCTCGCCGTCGTGCAGGCCCTGGTCGTGCTGTCGCTGCGCTGGGTGGACCCGCCGACGACGGCCTTCATGGCGGCCAATCCCGGGGGCTCCATCCAGGAGTCGGTGCCGGTCGAGCACGTCTCGCGCAACTTCCTCGCCGCGGTGATCGCGCACGAGGACGCCGCGCTGCCCTACCGCTCCGGCGCCTTCGAGTGGGGCCAGCTGTGGAGCCGCGCGTTCGCCCACGTCACTGGTGAGGACGACCCCGCCGGCTCGACGATCCCGCAGCAGGTGACCAAGAACCTGTTCCTCAACCAGGAGATGAGCGCCTGGCGCAAGGCGGTGGAGGCGGGGCTGGCCGTCGAGCTGGCCGCGTTCGTGGACGACCGCCGGATGCTCGAGCTGTACGTGAACTACGCGCAGTTCGGGCCGACGGTCTACGGCGTCTGCGCGGCCGGCTGGTACTACTTCGACTCCCCGCCGGGCGAGCTGTCCGTCGGTCAGGCGGTGCAGCTGGTCGGCCTGCTGCCCTCCCCCGGGCACGTCCGCCGGGCGCCGGGTGGCGGCATGGACTTCCAGGTGGAGGACGGCCTCGGCTGGCTGTCCCGGTCGCACGTGCTCAACGCCCAGGCCCGGGTGCCGCCGCACATCGAGCGGCTGGGCTTCCAGCCGGTGGAGGACGCCGGCGTCGAGGGGCTGGCCTCGGACCAGGAACCGTCGGACGACGACTGCTCGAGCCCGCCGGAGGAGATCACCGAGCTGATCGCGGCCGAGGGCACCGGCTGAGTTCCCTCTCAGCCCCGGCGACGCCCTCGGGTGTGCCGGTCGTAGAGGGCCAGCAGCTCGCTGGTGGCGGCGACGTCGAAGGCCTCCGGGTCGAATCCTCCGCCCACCCACGCGGTCATCTCGGCGTGGTCCGGGTGGCTCCCGTCGGCCAGCACGTGCAGCAGGTGCTCGTAGCCGGGAGGGCCGCCGCAGTCCTCGGGCGGGCAGGCGCGGGCACCGGCGGTGCAGTGCGGCGTCAGCACGCCTACCGCGGGCAGTCGCTGCCCGACGCGGATGACGTGTTCCCAGCCGTCGCCGAAGTCGTACTCGTAGCCGAACTCGGGGCCGACGGCGGCCGCGTCGCCGACGGTCGTCGTCGTGTCGTCCCCCACCTCGCCGGGGAAGTCCTCGACGTCCCCGTAGAGCACCTCGCCGACGCGGAAGAGGAACAGGTGCGCGTCCTGCCATCCCAAGGTGGTCTGCAGGACGGCGTGCAGCTCGCGCAGCGTCAGCGAGGCGGGGACGACGACCTGCCGCCACACGGGCGGCTCGACGTCCTGCAGGGTGACGGTGAGTTCCAGGGCGGCATCGCCGGGCGCCCGCATCGGCGCCGCATCGGCCGGCCGCCCGGTCCGGGGCGCCTCGTCGCGGAACACCGCGGTGCGGGCCAGGGTCCGCGCCGCGTCCGGGAGCGGCTCGCGGGACCGCCTCCAGGAGCCGAGGAGGCCGAGCCGGTCGAAGACCGTCCGGGTGCGGCGGACGACGACGTGCACATCGCGGCTGTCCGGCGACCGCCACCCGTCCCGACCGGCCCAGCCGAGCAGGCCCAGCCCCCGGGCGACCAGCTCGTCGGGGTCCTGCCGGCCGGCGGCGGTGGCCAGCAACCACAGGACACCGCCGTCCTGCTCGACGTCGCTGCGACCGAGCGGCAGCTTCCCGGCGATGTGCTGCCACAGGCCGATCGGGTCCTCCGCGAACCGGCGTCCGAGCGTCGTGGGCAGCAGCGTTCCGCGGTGGACCCGGGTGAGGCCGAGCAGGCGCGCCGAGTGGCGGAGGTCGGCGACCGGGACGGTGAGATCCTCCCGGTTGGCGGCGCCGATCCAGTCGACGTCCCATCCCAGCGCCTGCATGGTCTCCTGGACCACGGCCGGCGGGAGGTAGCCGGCCGCGGTGAGCGCGACTCCGTCGCCCAGCCGGGCGAGGAACCAGCGGTAGGGCTCGACGACGTCGGGGTCGGGCGTCACCGAGACCTGCGCCGCCTCGTCGATCAGCCGCAGCCACGCCGGATCCCGCACGCCGCGCAGGCGCTCGACGACGTCGTCGGCCGCGTTCGTCACCCGGCCATCCTGTCCTGCCTCCGGCGAGCGAGGGCACGGGGCCGGTCGGTCATCCCGGTGGCGGCCGACGCCACCGCACCCCACGACGCCGAGGTCGGCGCCGGGCGCCTCGCCATGACGGGTCAGGATGGAGCGCGGACTGCGGGAGGCGTGATGGGACGACGGCGACGATCCGGCACCTATCCGTACGACTACACCGAAGCCGACGACCGCCGGTTCCTCGACAGCGGCGCCGGCGGCACGCTGCGGGTGCTGCACGGCCCCGGCCGCGGCATGGGGATGACGGACGGGGTGCTCTGCCGCGTCGAGGTGGTGGCCGCGGACGGCGCCGTGCTGGACCAGGCGGCGGCCGGGAGCCGCGGCAAGGAACACCGGCTGCACGGGAGTTCCGCCGGCGACTGCGTCACGGTCTCCGTGTCCGCGTGCTTCGACGGCGACGACGGATGCGGCGGGCCCGGCTGCCTGCCGGTGCTCGACGAACTCACCGCGGCACGCGCCGTCGTGCTCACCGGCGATCTCGCCGACGTCGTCCGATTCGGTGTCGGCCCGGCCTGGGACGAGGTGCTGCTGGTCGACACCGGGGAGCTCGATGGACGCGCGAGCAGGCCGGCCGCATGCCGGTGGGGTGCCGGAGTCCGCCTCCGTGGCGCTCGTCCGGTCGATCGGCGGTAGCCGGACGCGGTGGTCGCCGAGCCCCGGCCGCGGCGGTGCACGAGCGAGTGGAGTGTTTAGCTGTTGTCGCGGGTTGAGACGCGAACCTGGCCGGGTGCGGCCGCGGCAGCACCCGCGGGGCCCCGACGCCGGCGGAGCAGCGGCCCTCGCGGCGGACCGGCCCGGCCCGTAGGTTCCGATCATGACGGGTCGAGCGTTCCGGACGGTGCTGGAGGGTGGCTCCTACTTCGAGGGGCCGCGGTGGCGCGACGGCCAGTGGTGGGTGTCGGACTTCTACCGGCACACCGTGAGCCGGGTGCCGGCCGAGGGCGGCGCGGAGATCGTCGTCCTGGAGGTCGAGAACCAGCCGTCGGGGCTGGGCTGGCTGCCCGACGGGTCGCTGCTCGTCGTCTCCATGAAGGACCACCGGCTGCTGCGGGTGTCCGACGGCGAGGTGTCGACGCACGCCGACCTGTCCGGCGTCTGCGGCGGGCTGATGAACGACATGGTGGTGGACGCGACCGGCCGGGCGTTCGTCGGCGACTTCGGCTTCGACCTGATGGGCGGCGGGGCGCCGAAGCCTGCGTCGGTGAAGCGGGTGGACCCCGACGGCACGGTGACCGTGGTGGCCGAGGACCTGCTCTTCCCGAACGGCTCGGTGATCACGCCGGACGGCGGCACGCTGGTCGTCGGCGAGACGTGGGGCAACCGGTTCACCGCCTTCGACCTCGCGCCCGACGGCTCGCTGACCAACCGGCGGGTGTGGGCCGAGCTCGGGCCGGAGCCCGTGGGCGGTTCGGTGGAGGAGCTGATCGGTCAGGTCGTCGTCGCCCCCGACGGCTGCACCCTGGACGCCGAGGGGCACATCTGGGTGGCCGACGGGCTCAACTCGCGGGTACTGCGGGTGGCGCCCGGCGGTGGCATCGTCGACGAGATCGCCGCACCGGACGGCATGGGGGTGTTCGCCTGCGCGCTCGGTGGGGACGACGGCCGCACGCTGCTGCTGTGCTGCGCGCCGGACTTCTACGAGCACACGCGGGCGCCGGTGCGCGAGGCGGTGCTGGTGACGACGCGGGTCGCCGTCCCGCACGCCGGGCTGCCCTGAGGCGCTCCGGTCAGACGGGGACGGCGCCGTCCGAGCGGCGGGTGTTCCTGCCGCCGGTGAAGAGCTGGGCACGTCCGCGGCCGCGGATCTTGGCGTCGTAGAGAGCGCGGTCGGCGCTGCGCATGAGCTGCGAGGCGCTGTCCCCGGAGCGGTACTGGGCGACCCCGCACGACAGCGAGACGTCGGGGTGCAGCGCGCAGATCCGGCGGACGAGGGCCAGCGCCTCGGGGCCGGGCATGCCGGGCAGGAGCAGGGAGAACTCGTCGCCGCCGTGCCGGGCGAACATGGCCCCGGCGGGCAGCTCGTGCCGCCACACGTCGGCGACCCGGCAGAGCACCCGGTCGCCGGCCTCGTGGCCGTGGGTGTCGTTGACCGACTTGAAGTGGTCGACGTCGATCAGCACCGCCGAGAGCACGCCGCGCACCCGGGCCGCCTCGGACATCAGCTCGTCGAGCGCCTGGTCGAAGCCGCGCCGATTGCTCAGCCCGGTCAGCGGATCGATGCTCGCGCTCGAGGCGAGGACGACCAGGCGGTGGATGACGATGCCGATGCCGGTCAGCACGAGGTCCAGGCCCAGCGTCGCACCCAGCGGGACGCCGTCGGAGACGAGCAGCGCCGCGGTGACGCCGGCGACGGCGACCACGAGGTGGGCGAGCGCCTGGCGTCCGGAGAAGAAGAAGTGCGCATCGACGACGACGAAGGCGATCAGCGTCGCGGCGGCGAAGGAGGTGACCGGATCGGGAGCTACCAGCACTGCCGTGACGATGAGGGCCGTCGCCACACCCACCGCGCCGTGGAAGAGGCTCCGCGGCCAGCGGGCGCCCCACCGGCCGACCCCTGCGGCCGCCAGCAGGGCGACGAGGGAGAGAATCAGCAGCACCAGCCGGCGGTTGCCCGGCTCGGCGGCCGAGGTGATGCAGACGCCGGCGGTCCCGCCGAAGGCGTAGAAGGTGGCGAGCGTGCGCGCCATGACGCGCGTCGTCGCCACCTCGGGCGCTGCGGACCGGCTCACCCCCAGGAGTTCGGCCGACACGCCCCATCCCTTGAGCCTCGGCCCCCGGTCCCACCCACCCGGGTGGCTGCCGGGCCGGCCTGCATGGTCAGACGGCCTCCTGGACGAGCCCGGACTGCCGGGTGGACGGCAGGACGGCGGCCGAGGTCGCCGGGCTCAGCCCCTCGTGCAGCCGGCGCATGCCGGCCAGCATCCGGGTCTTGACCGTGCCGAGCGGCGCGCCGGTGCGCTCGGCGATCTCCCGCTGGGTGTACCCGCCCCAGTAGGCGAGCACGAGCGCCTCGCGCTGCACGGCAGGCAGCGCCGCGAGGGCTGCCCGGGTGCGGGCGTCGGCCATGCGGTCGGCCACCACCTCGCTGACGTCGGGGGCGACCTGCTGCCCGTCGAGGTCGGCGAACGCGTCGGTCCGGCGGCGCAGGGCGGTCTCGCGCCGGACGGCGTCGACCGCCTTGTGGTGCACGATCGAGAGGAACCAGGCGGCGAACGACGCACGACTGGCGTCGAAGGCGGCCGGGTTGCGCCAGTAGGCGAGGAAGGCCTCCTGGACGACGTCCTCGGCGACGCGGTCGCAGCCCACGATGCGACGGGCCAGACTGAGCGCACGGGGCGTGTAGCTGTCCACCAGGACAGCCAGCGAGGGCTCGGCCGTTGTGTTCGACCGACCCAGGGTGTTGTGGGTCACCAGCGCTTGATGCCGCGCGATCAGATGGCGCAAACCCATTCACGGACGAGGGTCACTGTATTGACACCATCGTGTGACGGAGCCCCCTCCGCGCTGGGGTCGCGCCTCTGCGGCAGGGTGGGCCACGTGTCAGTGGAGGAGGCCGGCGCCCGCGAGGTGCTCGAGCAGTTCGCGTCGCTCCGCCAGCACCAGCGGGACGGCCGGAGATCCCCGCACAAGCCCCTCCTGACCCTTCTGGCTCTGGGCCGGCTGGCGGAGACGGGGAGCAGTGCGCTGCCCTGGTCGGAGGCCGAGGGGCGGCTGGCCGACCTGCTGGAGGAGTTCGGGCCGACGTCGAGGACCGGGCGAGCCCAGAGCGCCGCCTATCCCTTCACCCGCCTCCGCGCCGACGGGGTGTGGACGCTGGACCGCGACGTCCCGATGGACGCCGTCGGCCCGCTGCGGGACGGCGTCACCGGTCAGTTCGAGGCGTCGCTCGAGAAGGCTCTGAGAGCCCGGCCGGACCTGCTGGACGCGGCGGCGCGCGGACTGGTCGAGAGCCACTTCCCCGCGGCCGTGGGCCCCGACGTCCTCGTCGCCGTGGGCCTGGACCCCGAGCTGCTGGACGGCGTGACCGCCGGCGGCGGTGACACCAGGGAGCAGCGCCGACGCAGCCGGGCGTGGCCGACGGCGGTGATCGAGGCGTGGGACAGGCAGTGCGCCTTCTGCGGTTTCGACGGCGCGGCCGGGGGTGGCGTGGTCGGCATCGAGGCCGCGCACGTCCGCTGGTTCACGCAGGGCGGCCCGGACGATCTCGACAACGGGCCGGCCCTCTGCTCGCTTCACCACAAGCTGCTCGACCGCGGCGTGCTCGGGCTGGACGCCGACTCCGCCGTCGTGGTGTCGCAACGGTTCTCCGCCCGCACGCCGGCGGGCCGGAGGATCTACGACCTCCACGGGCAACGGCTGTCGCCCCGGCGGGGCACCCCTCTGCCGGCGGAGCAGCACGTGGCCTGGCACACGGAGCAGGTGTTCAAGGGCTCCGGCCTGGCCGCTGCCTGAGGGCTGCAGCCGGGACGCCGTGGGGCGCGCCTGCGTCAGCGGGCGTCGTTGCCCATGGTCGGCTGCGGCGCGGGGACGGCGGGCCGCTGCCGCTTGAAGCCGGGGTCGAAGCGCTGGGTCAGCTCGAGCTCGCCGGTGTCGGGAGCGGCGTGCCGCCCGAGGCGGGGCATCGCGAACTCGGCGGTCTCGTCGGTGAAGTGCTTGGCCACGACTCCACGGTACGAAGCGGACAGGGCGCGGCGCGACACCCGCCGTGGCGTCTCGGACGGGTGGGACCAGCGGGGCAACTGAGACATGTCGAGAAGTCGACACGTCGACGTCTCGACGAGTCTCCTCGGCCCTGCTGGGCGGATCGGCCGACGGGCAGGGTGACCGACGACGGCGCAGCGCTACCGGAGCAGATCCGGTGCATCACCGGGACGCCGGGCGCGACTTCCCCCGCCGGCTCCGCTGCGCCGAGGTTGCGGGCGCAGCGCGGGTGCACACCGCCGGAGACCTGCAGCCGCAGGCGGTGCCCGGCGCGGAAGAGGCGCGCGGCATCGGCAGCGCCGTCTCCACGACCCGCTCCCCCGCCGTCGACTGCTCGCCGGGCGCCGGGGCCAGCCGGACGAGCCGATCGGTGATGTCGATCGACGCAACCGTTCGGCCCGACGTCGCAGAGCCGGAGGAAGAGGTCGGCACACCCGCCGAGCCGCTCGGCTCGTGATCCCGAGCCTCGCCGGCCGCCGCGTTCCGGCCGTCGACCGGCCCACTCCTCCGGAATCCCCCCTGGTCAGACGGGCGACTCCCCGGTATGATCGAACACGTGTTCGACGACGCGGTGGTGCTGACGCCGGAGGAGTACGACTCCTTCGTCATCGCCTGCCTCGAGACGGAGTTCGACGCCGCCTACCCGGATCCGGCCGACTTCGTGCGCGACGACCACCAGCGGTTCCTCGACTCACGAGCGCGGTTGCTGACCTCCGGAGCAGCACACCTCGACGACGCCGTGGCGGCCGCGAAGCAGCTGTCGCGCGACGAGGCGGTCCGCGTCCGCGCGCTGGCCGCCTTCACCCGCAGCCGCCCGGCTGCGATGTTCGACCGCGTTCCCGGCGAGCAGGGTGCCGCGTCCGCGACGTCGCGGGCGTCCCGGCCGGCCGCACTCACCGAGGTCAGCGAGTGGGCGGTCGACGAGGCGGCGGCGACCCTGGGCGTCTCCGGTCGCGCGGCCTCCCTGATGCTCGTCGACGCGGTGACCCTGGTGGAGGGCCTGCCCGCCACCCTGGCCGCGCTGAGCGCGGGAGACATCTCACCGGCGCACGCGCGGATCATGGTGGAGCTGGCGGGTCCGGTGGCCGACCCCGCGAAGCGCCGGGAGGTCGAGGACGCCGTCCTGCCGCGAGCGGCGCGGCAGACCCCTGCGGCACTGCGGGCAGCCGTCCGTCGAGCGGTCGCCCGGATCGACGCCGGCGCGGCCGCCGACCGGCTGGCGAAGGCGGCGCGCGACCGGCACGTCCGGCTGGACGCCCGCGACGACGGCACGTCCACGCTCACCGCGCTGCTGTCGACGCCGGTCGGGCGGGCCTGCCGCGAGGCACTGAGCGCCTACGCGAAGGCGTGCGAGGTCGACGAGGACGGCAACCGCGATCCGCGCACCCACGACCAGCGGATGGCCGACTGCCTGGCCGACCTGATCCTGCGGCCGCACGCCGACCACCCCGCCGTGCAGGTGGTGCTCACGCTCGTCGCGGGCGTGGACACGCTCACCGGGCACGGCGCGGGGGCCGACGAACCCGGAGAGCTCGACGGCGACCTGGTCTCCGCGGCGCAGGTGCGGGAGCTGGCGTACCAGTTCGGCCTGCTGCCGCGGCCCGGGTCCACGCCCGCCGCCGTCGGTGACGCCCCGTGCTCCGCCGCTCCAGAAGCTCACTCCACCAGCCCGGTCGCCGAGTCCGCCGCCCCGGCCACCGACTCCACCTCGGCGGACGAGGACGACGCCCGGCTGGCCGCCCTGCGCCACGAGGAACTGACCGCGGCCGAGGAGCTGACCGCCGCGTACGCCGCAGGTGGCCGGTCGACGGGCACGGACACCGGATCAGCAGTACGGGCGGCGCTCACCCGCCTGCTGGACGCCCGCCGGCTGATCGACACCGCGCTCGCCGAGCGACCGCGCATCGCGGTGGTCGACCAGCTGAGAGGAACCCTGCTCTCGCTCACCGACAGCATCGAGCTCCGAACAGCGGCCGCCGCGGGAAAGTGCCTCGGTCCCCCGGGCGGCACGGACACCTACCGGCCGACCGACCCGTTGTACCGCTTCGTCCGCTTGCGCGATCGACGGTGCCGCTTCCCGGGCTGTCGGCAGCGCGCCCGGTGCTGCGATCTCGACCACCAGATGCCCCATCCGCACGGCGACACCGCGCACGACAACCTGGCGTGCCTGTGCGAGCACCACCACCGGCTCTCGCACCAGGCACCGGGCTGGCGCCTGCACCGCGCCGCCGACGGCGGTCTGGTCTGGACCCTGCCCAGCGGGCGGACGATCACGACCTACCCGCCGGCGTTCGGCAGCGACGACGGCGACACCCGCGTCGAGGCGCCGCCGCCACGGACCGGCCGTCAGCGGTACGACGACCTACGCACCGCCATCGCGAACAGCCGCCCGACCCCGCGGACCCCCGACATCCCGTTCTGAGAGCTCCGGCACCAGCGACCTCGACCGGCACGGACCGCCGCGATCGCAGCCGCCCGAGAACGGCGGACCACCAGCGACAGGCCGTGGAGGGCGCGGGTGCCGATCAGGGCGTCCGGCCGCAGCACGTGGCGGTAGGCGCCCGCCTGTCGCGAAGCCCGGCCACATGAGAGCCACCCGCCGGCCCTCGGCATCGAACCGGCGGACCGGCGGATAGTTCATCGGCGCGTGCCCGCGTTCGCGCGACACGGGTACCCACGGCGCTGCCCCGTCTTCCGACTCCGTTCGCCCGTGCGTCGTCGGGCCGTCGCCTCGGGCCGGGAGCGTGACCGGCATCCCGCAACGCGTCATCCGAACGGAGCCGACGATGCCCGATCCCACCCCGCCTCCCCCTTTCGATCCGGTGCTCTCCCGCCGGCGGCTGTTGCAGACCGCAGCCGTCGTCGGCGGAGCAGCCGGCCTCGCCACCCTCGCCGGCCCGGCCCCGGCCGCGTTCGGCAGCCCTGGGATGCGTGTGTCCCGGCCGGAGGTGCGGTGGGGGGTGCAGAGCGGCGACGTCACCGCGTCCTCGGCGGTCGTGTGGTCCAAGACCGACCGTCCGGCCCGGATGCTGGTCGAGGTGGCCGCCACGGAGAACTTCCGCAGCCCTCGCGGGCGGTGGAGGGTCGACGTCGGCCCGGACACCGACCACACCGGCAAGGTCCTGCTGGGCGGTCTCCCCGCCGGCACGGAGCTGTTCTACCGGGTGCGCTTCGCCGAGCACGGCAACGCCGGGCACGCCAGCGAGCCGCTCGTCGGCACCTTCCGCACCGCCCCGGCCGACCGGCGCGACGTCAGCTTCGCCTGGTCCGGCGACGTCGCCGGCCAGGGCTGGGGCATCAACCCCGACACCGGCGGCATGACCGGTTTCGAGGCGATCCGCCGGCTGGACCCGGACTTCTTCCTGCACTCCGGCGACAGCATCTACGCCGACGGGCCGCTGCAGGAGCGCGTTCCGCTCCCCGACGGCACGGTGTGGCGCAACGTCGTCACCCCCGAGAAGAGCAAGGTCGCCGAGACCCTCGACGAGTACCGCGGCCAGTACCGCTACAACCTGCTCGACGACAACGTCCGGCGCTTCGCCGCCCAGGTGCCCCAGCTCGTCCAGTGGGACGACCACGAGGTCACCAACAACTGGTATCCCGGCGAGGTCCTCACCGACGACCGGTACACGGTGAAGGACGTCGACACCCTCGCCGCCCGCGGCCGGCAGGCGTTCCTCGAGTACATGCCGATCGGCGGGGACCGCATCGACCGGACACTGTCCTACGGCCCCCTGGTCGACGTCTTCTCCCTCGACCTGCGCACCTACCGCGGCCCCAACTCCGCCAACCTGGCGACCGGCGGCCCGGAGACGCGCATCCTCGGCGAGGACCAGCTCGCGCGGCTGGGCCGGCAGCTGCGCTCGTCGCGGGCGCTGTGGAAGGTGATCGCGTCCGACATGCCGATCGGCCTGGTCGTCCCCGACGGCCCGGTGAACCAGGAGGGCATCGGCAACCGGGACCCGGGGCTGCCGCTCGGCCGCGAGCTGGAGCTGGCCCGGCTGCTGTCGGAGATCAAGCGGTCCGGCGTCCGCAACGTCGTCTGGTTCACCGCCGACGTCCACTACACCGCAGCCCACCACTACCACCCGGACCGGGCCGCCTTCAGCGACTTCGACCCGTTCTGGGAGTTCGTCTCCGGGCCGCTGCACGCCGGAACCTTCGGCCCCAACGAGCTCGACGGCACGTTCGGTCCGGAGGTCGTCTTCTCGCGCTTCGCGGACCGGCCGAACCAGCCACCCAGCGAAGGCCTGCAGTTCCTCGGTCACGTGCACGTCGACGGGGCCAGCGGCGTCATGACCGTCCAGCTGCGCGACGTCGCGGGCAACGTCGCGCACCAGCAGGTGCTGACACCCGCCTGACGGCAGGCACCCCGGGCCGCCTGCACGCGCAGGTGCGGCCGACATCCGATGCACGACCCCTTGGAGGTTCGATGTCCCACCCACGTCCCGCCCGCCGGCGGGCGGCCGCCGGTGCCGCACTCGCCGGCGTGCTCACGCTCCCCGTGCTGCTCGCCGCCCCGGCCGCTGCCGCTCCGCAGGAGCCCGTCACGTTCTCGTCGTTCAACGTCTCGATGTTCCGCGCCACCGAAGGCGAGCTGGCCGCCGACCTGGCCGACGCCGACGACGAGGCGCAGGACGTCGAGGTGCGCAACGTCGCGGAGATCATCCAGCGGCAGCGGCCCGACGTGCTGCTGCTCAACGAGTTCGACTACGACGCCGGCGGCCTGGCCCTGGAGCGCTTCCAGGAGAACTTCCTGGCCGTCGGGCAGGGCGGTGCCGCGGCGATCGACTACCCGTACGCGCTCGCATTCCCCTCCAACACCGGTATCGCCAGCGGGTACGACCTCGACCACGACGGCGAGGTGGGGACGTCCGGTCGCGACTACGGTGACGACTCCTTCGGCTTCGGCGAGTTCCCCGGGCAGTACGGGTTCGTGCTCCTCTCGCAGTACCCGATCGACACCGACGCCGTCCGGACCTTCCAGGAGTTCCGCTGGGCCGACATGCCGGGGGCCCGGCTGCCCGACGACCCCGGCACGCCGGAGCCCGCCGACTGGTACTCGGCCGAGGAGCTGGAGGTGTTCCGGCTGTCGAGCAAGAACCACGTCGACGTGCCGGTCGAGATCGGCGGCCGCACCGTGCACGTGCTGGCCAGCCACCCCACCCCGCCGTCCTTCGACGGGCCGGAGGACCGGAACGGGACGCGCAACGCCGACGAGATCCGGTTCTGGGCCGACTACGTCAGCCCCGGCGAGCAGTCGGGCTACATCTACGACGACGCGGGGGTGCACGGCGGGCTGCGGCCCGGTGAGCCCTTCGTCATCATGGGCGACCTCAACGCCGACCCCGCCGACGACGGCGGCGGCGTTGACGGGGCGGCCCGGCAGGTCACCGACCACCCGTTCGTCCGCGACCCGCTCCCGGCCAGCGAGGGAGCGGCCGAGGCCTCGGCGCTGCAGGGAGGCGCCAACGAGGCGCACGCGGGTGACCCGGCCTACGACACCGCCGACTTCAACGACAACGGGGTGGGCAACCTGCGGGTGGACTACGTGCTGCCCTCCCGGCCGCTCCGCGTGCTGGACGCCGGGGTCTTCTGGCCGGCGGAGAGCGACCCCCTGTCGCGGCTGACCGGGACCTACGACCGGCAGTACACCAACGGCTTCCCCAGCTCCGACCACCGCCTGGTGTGGGTGGACGTGGCGGTGCCGGGCGCCCGGTAGCAGCAGCTCGGCCGACGCCGGCCAGGCCCAGGGGATGCCTGGGCCCGGCCGGCGTCGCGTCGGTGGCAGGCAGGCGCGGCGCCGACCGTCGTGTTCACACGCTCACATCTGTCGCCGGGCGCTGCCCTGCCCGTGCAGACACGAACTCATCCCGGGGCCGGCCGACCTCTCACGCCGTCGGGAGTCGGAACGAGCACCGGGGGCCCGGCGCGGCGGAGAGGCGCCGATCGAGCGTCCACAGCGGCGCATCGAGCGCCTCGGCGAGTGCGACGTAGGCGGCGTCGTAGGCGGTGATCCCGGGATGCAGCTCCCACACACGGTCGGCCAGTGACTCGAACGGAAAGCACGTCACTGGCAGCTCGACGAGGTCACGGTGGGCGAGTGCGCCGACGTCTGCACCGAGCCGGCCGGTGAGGACAGCACGCCGCAGCACGTTGGACACCTCGACGTACACGTGGTGCGGTGCCGCGAGGTCCTCGGCGCGCAGCCCGGCGCGCGCCCACGAGCCGTCCGGCCCGCCATCGATGAGCGCGGCGACGACGGCGGACGCGTCGACCACGATGGTCACCTGCGGTCGGCGTCGCGCAGCTCGACGACCGCGTCAGCGGACAGCCGGCTGCCGGTGGCGAGGACGCGGTGCTGGACGCGGTCCCACAGGGCCTCCGGGCTGGGGCGCTGTGCCAGCGCCATCAGCTGCCCACGCAGGTACTCCTGGAGGGACTGACCGGCTCGCGCCGCGCGCGCGGCCAGCTCGTCCCGGGTCTCGTCCGGCACGTCGCGGATGGTCACTGACACCGGCATGCATGCATATTAGCAGCGCTGGCAGCAGATCGCCTCGATGCGCCCCGCCCCGCAGCGGGTACATCCGACGTCCACTCACGCTGCTCGCCGGAACCGCACGCGCAGGGACCGCTGATCGACCGCATCGACGACCCAGCCTGCGTGCAACCATGCGCGCGCGTGGACGTGCGTCGGATCGTTGGCCCACCAGGCACGGTGGCGACCGGCGGAGGCAGGTAGCGAGGCGCCGAGGAGCTCCTCGACGTCGGCGAACCCGAGGGTGGCCTCGTCTCCCCTCCTGGGGTCGCGCAGCCACTGCTCGAGCGGGTCGTACTTGCTCACGTGGGAGTCCCTGCGAGCCTGCGGGCTACGGCCTCGCCGCCGACCCGCCGGATCAGGTCCATGTCCCCGCAGACGACGAGCAGGTCGCGGGCCCGGGACAGCGCCACGTAGAGCATCTCCTTCGCGCGGGCCTCGTCCCGGAAGCCGTTGACCGCCAGCACGACGGCCGGTCGCTCCAACCCCTTGAAGCCGAGCACGTGGCCGTAGAAGACGTCGTCGTCCTGCCAGTAGGTGGCCCAGTAGGCGTCCTGCCCCTCGGCCTGCCGCTCCACCTGCACCGGATGCCGCCGATGCGTGGTCAGCAGCGCCACCGACTCCGGCGGCCACCCTTCCTCGAGCAGCCCGTCCGCGACGTCGTCGGCCGCACCTACGGCGTCCTCCGATGCGCACTGGACGAACCGCACCGGCACTCCGGCCTGGCCGCGGATGCGCATCTGCTCGGGCGCGAGGCTGGAGAAGGTGCCGGCGATCTGCTTGGTGTTGCGCAGGTTCTCGTTGAGCGGGATCGGCATCAGGTCGACGGTCGGCCGGCCCTGCCGCGCGAAGATGCGCTGCCCCTCGTCGGAGAAGACGTACAGGCAGCCGGTGGCCGGCGCGCGCAGCGCCGCGACGACGGCGTCCCACCAGCTCTGCGCGAAGTCCTGCCCCTCGTCGATGACGATCGCGTCGAACCGCTCGCCCTCCGGCAGCGCCGCGGCCAGCTCCACCATCGCGGCGGGCAGGCGCTCCTCCCAGTAGCCGCTGTCGTCGTCCGAACCCGGCTCGACGCCCCAGCCGATGCCGAGGTTGTGGAAGGTCCCGACGTACGCGGGCCGCTGCCGCTTCGGCAGGGTCTCGACCCGGCGCGTGAGGAACTCGGCGAGGCCGCGGGAGTAGCACATGATCGCCACGCGCTGGCCGTCGGCGGCGAGCCGGCGGGCCTTCTCCACGGCCAGCCAGGTCTTGCCCGAGCCGGCACCGCCGCGGATCTCGACCCGGTCGTAGGCCGCCAGCAGGTCCAGCACCTTGGCCTGGTCCTTGGTCAGCAGGTCGCAGGCGGCCTCGCGCTCGGCCAGCTCGGCCAGCAGGTGCTGCTGCGGGATCGCCGCGCCGGCCAGGCAGTCGACGAGCACGTCGACGTCGTCCGGCGTCGGCGGGTCCGGCTCGTCGCGGACCTTGGCCAGCGCCGCCCGGATGCGCGCGGCGGCGTGCGGGACGTCGGTCGCGTCGATCGCCATCCACCGCGCCAGGCCGGGGGCGATGAAGTCATCGGGGAGCGTGGTCGCGGGCACCGCGACGAAGTGGGCGGTCCGCGGGCGGCCGGCAGTCCAGCGCGGGTGGTCGCCCAGGTACTCGCAGAGCAGGTACTTGCAGGCGACCGCCTGGTCGACGGGCCGGATGACGGTGTCGACGCCGAACTGCTGCTGCCGCCACTCGCCCCGGTCCAGCGAGACGCTGCCGCCCTTGACCTCGACCACGGCGACGCCCACCCCGGGCCAGCCCACGATCAGGTCGGCCTCCCGGTCCTGCCGGCCGTCGCTGAAGCGGAGGTTGCAGAACAGCGCGGCGTCGTCGGGCAGCTGCTCGCGCAGGGTCTCGACCAGCAGCCGCTCGGCCGCGGAGGCGAACTGCGGCTCGTCGGGGAACAGCCGTGCGGTCACGAGCGCGCCCCAGGGAGGTCGGCCATCTCCACGTCGACGACGGCGACGGTCACGACGGCTCCTCTGTGCTCGCGGCCGGACGTCGACCGAGGGGTACGGGCTGCGCCGACCCTGACACAGCGGGACGACAGAACCGACGGTTCGGGGCCGGTCCGGTCCGCTCCCGCCACATGCGTTTCACAGCCAACTCGCGGGCGACCGGGCACGGCGACCAGCGCCGGTTGACCAACCGACGTGGAAGCGGGCGCGGCACGCCACTGCCACTACACCGGCGACTCGCGTGTCTTCAGCGACGGCCGGAAGCGGCTGCAGGCGCGGCCCGCCCCCTGAGGACCTCTCAGCGAGGAAGGACCCGGAGACGTGAGGCGATCGCCTCGACGTCGACACCACCGGCCGCCACGTCCATCACGAGTCCGAATGCTGCGTCGTCTTCCAGGTCAGGGGCGTGGCCGTTGAGATCGAGGAAAACCGCCGTCGCCAGCCAGCCCAGCCGCTTGTTGCCATCGACCAACGCGTGGTTCCGGACGATCGAATGCAGGAGCGCCGCAGCCTTCAGCGGAAGCGTTTGGTAGGCGTCCTGCCCGAACGCCTGCGCACGGGGGCGGCCCGCCGCGGAGTCTAGGAGTCCGATGTCCCGAATCGGACCTGCTCCCAGTTGCCGGGTTAGCGCCAGCAGGTCCTCGATGTCCAGGTACTCGACCTCGCTCACGCTGTGCCGAGGCGCTGCAGGACATCACCCCATTGCTCCATGAGCCGCGCCGAGCTCTCCTGCACCCGGGCGGCGTGACCGCTGCGCGCGTGCCGCTCCAGGACGGCACGCCGGACGATCTCCTGTCGCGAGGTGCCCTCTGCCTCCGCGAGGGCCGCAAGGGCCTTCTCCAGCTCGTCGTCGATGCGCAAGGTCATGGCCACGGAAAAACGATACCAGGGTGATACCACTTGTGGCGGTCTTGAATGGGTTCTGCCGCTGCGCGCCCACAGACGGCCTACCGGTCACCCCGCTGAGCGATGGTAGCGACGGAGGAGGTCGGCCGGTATCCGGCCGCGATCGCTGACGTCGATACCCTGCGCCCGGGCCCAGGCGCGGATCTCCGACGCGGAGGCGGGCCGGGCGGGCACGGGCCGGCCGGCGGCGAAGGAGTTCTCGACGGCCTCGGTGGCACGGGCCGCGCCCAGCTCGGCCAGGCACGCACCGAGCCAGCGGTAGGTCCACTCCTGCGCCAGCGGGCGGGTCTCGCAGAAGACCACCGGCACCGACGGGAAGCGCGCCTGGGCCTCGGCCAGCGCTTCGGCGACCCGGGCACCTGGAGTGTGCGGGAGCTTGAACAGCCGGCTGTAGCGGTCCTCGACCACGACGGCGGCGCGCGGCAACGCCGTCAGCTCGGCGAGGGCGTAGGTGAGCTTCTGCGACAGCAGGCTGCCGGCGAGGTCCTCCAGGGTCTTGCGCTCGACGGCGGCGACCACGTCCCCGTCGAGCTCGACGGCGTAGTCCCCGGCGGACAGGCGCTGCCGCCGGGTGGTGGCCTGCTGGGAGCCGAACGCGTAGGGGTACTTCTCGCCGCTGTCGACGAGGATGTCGAGCACCTGACCGTGCGCGCGGGCGGTGGGCAGGTGGACGCCGGGCCGGGCCTGCTTCGCCGTCCGCGGGGACTGCCAGAAGATGACCTCGCGGCCGCGGGCCCGGGTGATGACCAGTTGCGAGCGGTTCTCCCGCGCGCGGGTCAGCACCAGGTCGATGGCGGGGCCTCGGCGGGAGCAGGAACGGACGGGATGCCGTTCGACGATCTCGGCGTCGGCCGGCCACTCCTCGGCCCGGTGGCAGTACACCTTCGTCGCCCGGGGCCACACCTCCCTGGTCTTGACGACGACGCCGGCCGGGCCCAACGGGATCCGCACCAGGTAGGGCAGCGTGGAGTCGGGGTCGGGGTTGCGCGCCACGAGCAGGTCGTCGAACACGGATCAAGCCTGGCACGGCAGGTCGCGCGGGCGCCGTCGCCCCGAACGCCGTCGAGGCGGGGACTACCCGTCCGGGTCGGCAGCTCGGTCTCGATTTCGGACCACGGCCTCTCGGTCCGTGCGCCGCCGCGTTCGGACGAGATGACCAGGCGTCCCCGGCCAGGCGCCCGGGTCGCGGTACACCTCGGTGAGCAGCCGGGCGTCGAGCGCCTGGCTCGCCGGCCAGGACGCGATCGCCTGGCCGGGGTGGTCCACGCCCCGGCGCATGCCTCAGGACGGTAAGCCGGGGGGGTAGGTCGGGAGGTCAGCAGCGAACGTAGAACCGTGGCGGTTGACTTCGGATCAGCGCACCGCTGCGCTCACCCGTGGGGAGGAGAGTTCATGGCCACGCGCATGCACCGTTCGCACCGGGTCGCCGGTGCGCTCGTCGGCTCCGCCGTGGGCGACGCGCTCGGCGCCCCGTTCGAGTTCGGCCCGCCGAGGCAGTTCTCCGCCCGCTTCCCCTCCCCCACCCGCGGCTCGAAGACGGAGATGTGCGGCGGCGGCTCGTTGGACTGGGAGCCGGGCGAGTTCACCGACGACACCCAGATGGCGCTGCTCGTGGCGACGTCCCTGGTGGAGCGCGGCGGCCTGGACGAGGCCGACGTCTTCGAGCGGTTCTCGGCGTGGGCGGCGGCCGGTCCGCCGGACATCGGCAACCAGACGCGCGCCGTCCTCGGCTCCGGCCGGCCGTGGGACGTCGCTGCGGCCGAGCACTTCTCCCGGTCCGGGCACGCGGCCGGCAACGGCTCGCTGATGCGGACGACGCCGGCGGCCATCCGGTTCTCGCGGGACGGCCGCGAGGCGACCATGGACGCCGCCCGGCGCATCTCGGCGCTGACCCACGGCGACCCGTCGGCCGGTGAGGGCTGCGCGATCTTCCACGAACTGATGCGGGTGGCGCTGAACGGAGCAGACCCGCTGGCTGCCATCCCGTCCGCGCTCGACGCGGTGGCCCCGGAGCACCGCGAGCGGTGGACGACCGTGCTCGCTCCGTCGTGGACGCCGGCCTGAGCCACCGAGTCGAACGGCGCGGTGTGACCGACCCTCGGCCAGGCGGTGTGGGCGCTGCGGAACGGCCGCGACTTCGCCGAGGTGCTGCGGCTGGTCATCGACCTGGGCGGTGACACCGACACGGTGGCCTGCGTCGCCGGCGGGCTGGCCGGTGCGGTGTTCGGCATGGGCGCGATCCCGAGCCGGTGGGCGTCGGCGGTGCACGGGCGGGTGCCCGGTCACGGGGATCGCGTGTGGCGGCTGGCCGACCTGCAGCAGCTCGCCGCCTCGCTGGACGGCGGGGTGCAGCAGAACTACGACCCGGGCGTGATCCCGCGGATCGGCCCGACGGAGGTGCTGCCCGGCATCTGGGCCGGCAACCTCGACGGCGCCCGAGACAGCGAGGAGGACTTCGCCGTCATCTCGCTGTGCCGGCTGGGCGAGCCGTTCCCGCACCCGGTGCACCGGATGGCCTACATCGCCGACAACGAGCACAACGCCGACCTCGACGTCATGCTCGCCGACGTCCTGGACGACATGGCGGCGCTGCAGGAGGAGGGGCACCAGCTGCTGGTGCACTGCCACGGCGGCGCCTCGCGCACCGGGCTGGTGCTCCGCGGCTGGCTGGTGCGCGAGCGGGGCATGTCTGTCGAGGAGGCGACGGCGCGCGTTGCCGAGCGCTGGCCGCACCTGGGTCTCTGGAACGACAGCTTCACCGCTGCCTTGGATCGCCTCGCTCGACCGGCTTGATCCGCCGCATCCATGAGGCTCTCCGCTCGAGCCCATGCATTACGCGGGCGCCAGAACATGAAGCATGTCCTGCGACAGGAAACCCTTCTGTCTCACCAGCACGCCTCAGCCCCAAGTGCCATCTGTCCGGCTGGTCACCACTGAGTAGTTGCAGTTCGTGACTACCCTCGCCTCGACGCACCTACGGAAGGGGGCTCGTGGTGACAGCCGCAGGGGTCACGCAAGAGCAGGTCGACGAGCTCTACAAGGTCTTTCAGAAGTTCACTCAGTCGATGACGCCGCACGAGGCCGTGAAGAACCTGCAGTTGTTCGGGGCGAACGACGCGATGATCCGCGCGGTTCGCGAACGTCACGAGGCGGAGAGCCTGCGCATCCGAAACCTGGATGAGCCTGCATCGGTGCACCTCGACGGGCGTCAGACCTGGTACACGGGCCCGGACATGGAGAACGACCGGAACTGGCCTGCGCTCATGGCATCGATGAAGCGCAAGGACTTCGGCGACGAAAACGTCACCTCGATCGACAAGTCCTCCACGAAGATCGTGGCCCTTCTGGACCACCCGAAGCAGGACCGGTACCGGACCCGGGGCCTCGTCGTCGGCTACGTCCAGTCGGGCAAGACGACCAGTTTCACGGCCGTCATGGCAAAAGCTGCGGACAAGGGCTACAAGCTCTTCATCGTCCTTTCCGGCATCCACAACACCCTTCGGCGGCAGACCCAGATCCGACTGGTCAAGGACCTCGTCGACGCGAACCCCGGCCAGTGGCACCAGGTCACCAACGAGGTCCGCGACTTCACACCGCCCCCGAACCCGAAGGCCTTCTTCGCCGCCAAGGACCAGCATCTGCTCCTTGTGGTGAAGAAGAACGCCGCAGTGCTGCGGAAGTTGCGCGATTGGCTCGCCTCTGCCGGCGAGTACTTGGATCAGTGCCCGACCTTGATCATCGACGACGAGGCCGACCAGTCGACGGTCGCGACGGCGAAGATCAACCCACTGCTCTTCGACGTCCTCGACAAGTTTCCCAAGGTCGGGTACGTCGGCTACACGGCAACACCATTCGCGAATCTCTTGATCGACCCGTCAGCGGACGCGGACTTCTATCCACGGGACTTCATCGTCAATCTTCCGAAACCGCTCGGCTACCACGGCACTGAGGTGCTCTTCGGCCGCGACCTGTTGGACGGCGAGGATCCCGCCGATCTGCCGGGTGGTCACGACATGGTGCGCCTGGTGCCGGACGAGGAGGTCGACGACCTCAAGCCGCGGAACAAGAAGGAGGCCGCCGGTTTCCAGCCGGCGATCACCCGGTCCCTCCAGGCGGCGGTCGAGTGGTTCTGGCTCGCGACCGCAGCGCGTCGGGCACGGGGCGTTGGCAACCCTCATTCGACGATGCTTGTTCACACGACGACCGAGACCTCGGTGCACGAGGCCTTCAAGGCGCCATTGGAGCACCTGCAGCAGTCGCTGCTCGAGCGGCTGCGCCGTACGGACGAACGCACCCTGGATCGGCTGCGCTCGACGTGGGAGCGGGAAACCAGCCTTGTGCCGGCCACGGATCTCGGCGAGAAGAAGGTCCCGTTCGAGACGCTGCTGGCTCACCTCGAGAAGGTCGTCGGCGAGACCAGGGTCGTCATCGACAACTACCGCAGCAGCGACCGTCTGAACTATGAGTCGGGCCCCGTCACCGCCATTGCGGTGGGTGGCAACACCTTGTCCCGCGGGCTGACGCTGGAAGGCCTGGTGTCCAGCCTTTTCGTCAGGGCGGTGTCCGCGTACGACACGTTGCTGCAGATGGGGCGCTGGTTCGGGTACCGGAACGGCTACGCAGACCTTCCCCGAATCTGGATGACCGAAGAACTTGGCATGTGGTTCAGCCACCTGGCGACGGTTGAGGCGGACATGCGTCGCGACATCGATCGCTACATGCACAACCCTGCGGAGACCCCGCTGACGTTCGCCGTGAGACTCCGGTCCCACCCGCAGATGGCCATCACATCCAAGGCCAAGATGAAGTCAGCGGTTCTCGCGCACGCAAAGTACGGCGGAATGCTCGTGGAGTCCCGCTTCTTCGACGTGACCGAGCGCGGACGCGAAGTACTCGATACGAACGCACGAGCTGCGCGGAACCTGATTGGTGCGTCCCAACAGCATGGCGTTGCGGAAACTGCTCCGCGACCCGAGACGGCCCTGTTCACGGCAGTGCCCACGGACGACGTGGTTGCCTTCTTGCAGACGTATGCCTTTCACGAACGCTCGGAGGAGGGGAACCGCGGACGGCTGATCGACTACATCACGAAGCGGGCGCGCGCTGGCGCCCTCAACCGGTGGAGCGTCGCGGTGGTGGGGAACTCGCAGGCAACCTCGGCCACCCCGTCTTGTGATCTCGGCTCGGGCGTAACGGTGCGCATGGTCAAGCGTGCCCGCCTGGGCCAGCCCTCGGAGACCGCTTTCGACGGCGTCGCCGACATCAAGACCTTGTCCAGCCGCAGGGACGAACACATCGACCTGAGCACTGACGGCGCCGACGCCGGCTCCCGCCAGCGCATCCTCGATCTTCGTCAGGAGCAGCGGCCGGGTGAAGGCCTCGTCCTGATATACCCGATCGAACCCCGGTCGGACACTGGCAAGGGCGGACGTCTCCCCCTGGACGCACCGACCGAAGACGTCGTGATCGGCATCGCGCTCCTCTTCCCGACGCCCCGTCCCGGCAGTGAGGACTCCGAGGTCGAGTACTACAGCGCAGACCTTTCGGGGGTGCGCGTGGAGGAGGAGGACACCTCCGTCCTCGACTACGACGACGAGGCCGCGTGAGCGTCAGCACCCGGGATCTCGACCTAATCTGGAACGCCGCAGCCGGTCGCCCGGTGGTCACCAGCTTCCGCGCGGCCTCGGTGGGAGTAGAGACGCCGCAGGGGCCGGTCCAGGCAGGGCTCGACGCGAAGGGGCATCGACACCTGCTCGTGCCTCTCGGCGCCCGGCACACGCTTCAGGAAATGCTCGACGGTGACGCCGTCGTCCTCCGCCGACGGGCGCTGGAGGACGAGAACAGATACCAGCCCTATGCCTCTCTGGAACTGGTCGACGAAGGGCTCGAGGACTTGTTCAAGGCGCTGTGCGTCGAGGTCGTCGAACGCATCGCCGCGACACCCGACCGGGCCGTCGCCGCGCTTCGCGAGGTGCTGAAGGAGTGGCGTGCGCTGCTCGCAGGCAACGGCCGCCCCCTCAGCGCCACGGCGCTGGCCGGCCTCTTTGGAGAACTACACCTGCTCAGGGCCGCACTCCGCCGTGACCTCGGCGCCGTGGTCTTCTGGACCGGTCCCAACGGCTCCGCCCAGGACTTCCACCATGGCCGCCACGCCGTGGAGGTCAAGACGACGACTGCTCCGGAGGGGCGGTCGATCCGCATCCACGGGGCGGACCAGCTCGACGTGGAGGCGCCCGGCCGACTCCTGCTTCGCTGGCTGAGAGTCCGATCCGATCAGGGCACGTCCGTCCCGGAGCTGGTGACGGAGATCCTGGACCTGACGGACGACAGCACCACCTTTCGATTGCTGCTCCACAAGGTCGGATATCGCGAGGCGGACCGACAGGTCTACGACCGCACGAGGTTCGAGTTGCTCGAGGAGCGGGTGTACGAGGTGGGCCCCGGATTCCCACGCGTCACGCCGTCGGGGCTGACCGGCGACGCCGCGGCCGCCGGGATCGGCCCCATCGACTACACACTCGACCTGGACACCCCCTCCGCGGACGCAAAGCGCGTGGATGTGGACCCCGCTGACTTCCTGACGGACGCCCCGTGATCACACCTCGTTGGTGGTCCCAGCCCTTCCCTCCCACCGGCGCCATCGCGTCGGAGGGCATTCGTAACCAGCTCGGCCGGCCGCCGGTCGATCCCCTGACGGTCTTCGTCCGAGAGACAGCACAGAACTCCTGGGACGCCCGCCTGCCCGACGTGGAGACGGTGTACCGCCTTGAGTTGACGACGGTCGCGCCTACCCATCGTCCGACATGGGAGCGACTGCTCACCCCGCCGGCCGGCGTGCAGGAACATCTGGGCGTCGGACGTGCCGTACGGACGCCCAACCTGCGACTCCTGTCGGTGGTCGACCGGGGCACAAAGGGGCTTGGTGGCCCGACCAGGGCGGACCAGCTCGCGGACGGGCGACGCGACTGGATCTCGTTCGTGCTCAACGTCGGCGAGAAGCGGGACACCACCCAGGGCGGCGGCACGTACGGCTACGGCAAAGCCGTCCTCTACCGGCTCTCCCGTGTGGGCACCATCCTCGTCTACACCCGCACGGCAGACGAGCACGGAGAACTCTCCTCCCGTCTCATCGGGATCGCGCTCGGCAGCTCCTTCGACAACCGCGGCCGCGTCGACACCGCGAGCCGGCCGTTCACCGGGCGGCACTGGTGGGGGGACGCCCGTGACGACCATGTGGAACCGCTCCTCGGGGAGCACGCCGACGAGGTCGCCCGGTCGCTGGGACTCACTCCCTTCGGCCCCGGGGAGTCCGGTACGACCCTGGTCGTCATCGACCCCGACCTGGACGAGTTCGACGACATGGACCACGCGGCACGCCACCTGGCCGACACGATCGCGTGGCAGCTCTGGCCGATCATGCTCCCCGAGCGCGGTGCCCAGCGCCTGACCCCGGAGGTCGTGTCCGCCGGGGTCACTCACCCGGTCCCCGACCCGTCCCGGACCTACCCGCTGCGGATGTTCGTCGCGGCGTACCGCGGCCTGAAGTCGAACGCCGCAACGACTCTCGAGAGCGGCAACCCCAGGAAGCGCCTCGGCCGCTTCGCGCTCGAGCGGGCGGTGGTCGTGCCGATGACTGCCGGGGCCGCATCGATGGCCGCCGGATTCGCCGGGGTTGAGGGCGATCCGCACCACGTGTGCCTGATGCGTTCTCCCGAGCTCGTCGTCCGCTACTACGAGGGACCGACCACCAGCTCGGTGCACAGCGTCTATGCGGGCGTCTTCCGCGCCGACGACGACCTGGACGAGGTCTACGCCGCCTCTGAACCCCCTACGCACGACAACTGGGTCTACGAGCAGTTGACCGGCCCTGACCGGACTTTCGTCCGGGTCACCTTCACCCGCCTCCGGGAGCAGCTCGCCGTCTTCCGAGCACCGGTACAGGCGGCAGTCTCCACCAGGTCGCGCACCGCTCTGGGCGCCGCCAGCAGCTACCTGGGAGGCCTCGTCGCGGCAGCGTTCGCAGAAGCGCCGGAGAACTCGACCGCTTCGGCGGGCGTCCGCCGTTCCCAGGGCGCTGCGATGGCCGGAGGCACACGGCCCGAGTCCTCCGGTGCAGTCGACAACCGACGGTCGGCCGCCGCTGGCAGGGCGCGAGTGACGACACTCGTGGAGCCCCACCTCGAGGAAATCGAAGGAGCACTCGTGGTGGTCGCTCGGTACGGCGTCGACGCCCCCGGTCCTGTCCGGTTGGAGGCCCGCCTCGCCGTCGCGACGTGGGAGGGGCGTGAGGACGAGCCCCCGGCAGGAGCCGAGCGGCCCCGCGTCAGCCACTGGAGCACCCCCGACGGCGTCGTCGCGGGGGACTCGTGCACGTTGGTCGGACCGGCCGAGGTGGACCTCGTGGTGACCCCCGTGCCGGACACCGCGACCGAGATCGGCCTCATCGCGACGCCCTCGGCCGACACCGTTCCTGCGGGTGCCACGTGACGCGCGTCTTCCCGTTCCTGCGTCCGCCCGGCGACGTCGTGACCGTGGGCCCGTGGTCGCGCCTCACCCCCGACGGAGGGGAACCGCTACCCGACACCCTTACCGACTGGGACTACAGCACCACCCTGTCCCTGCACCGACCGCTGAAGGTCGATGGTCTCCGCCTGCGCCGGCTCAGCGGCCTGCCGGAGGACGCGGCCGTCGACCTGAGCGTCCAATGGTTGGCCACCAGCTCGGCGCTGCGCGGGAGGGCCTGGCGCGCCG
This sequence comes from Blastococcus saxobsidens, assembly GCF_002938435.1. Classification (GTDB taxonomy): domain Bacteria; phylum Actinomycetota; class Actinomycetes; order Mycobacteriales; family Geodermatophilaceae; genus Blastococcus; species Blastococcus saxobsidens. The sequence goes on along the minus strand of NZ_POQT01000013.1, from coordinate 33,075 downwards.
AACTCCCCGCCGATGACGCCTCGGACCTCACCATCGATTTCTCGCTCCCCGGGGACGACCTCGGAGGGACGCTAGAACTCATCACCAGCGTCACTCTCCGACGTCCCGCTCCAGGGGCATCCATGGCAGCGGCGACCCGGCCCGGAAGCGTCCTCTGGTCGGACCGGCAGCGCGTGCTCCTCGAAGGCGAGAACACCCTCTTCCCCATCGCGACCGCTGACTTCCACGACCTGCCGTATCCCACCGGCGCCGGCTGGTACCTCCACATCGAGGAGGACCTCGAGGCGGCCGCACTCGGTTCGATTCTGCTGGTGGTCAACGAGCGACACGACGTCGTCATGCGCGCTGTCGAGGCGGCGTCCTCCCCGACGGACGCCGATATGCGGGTCCTCTCTGCACTGCGTGCCGACGTCCTTCGAGTGCTCGTCGAACGAGCCCTCACGAGCGAGGACCTGACGGAGGACAGCGACTACCCCATCGGCTCGCTCGGCGCCCTGCTCGTCACCGTCGTCCGCAACGCCTTCCCCGCCTTCTCCATGGAAGCGCTGCGGCGAGAGCGACAGACGGCGCCCGCCCTGTTCAGCAGCCGGATCCAGGAGGCCTCCCAAATGATGGTGAGCCCGTGAGCGTCCTATATCCCCGGCTGCTCGGCGACGCCGCGAAACGCCTCCATCAGGAACACCTGCAGTCGTCGATCACCGAGCTGAACGCCCGGCACGCCCTGCGCCATCCTGCGGCCGTCTTCGCCGCCACGGGCGGCCGACGCATCACTCAGGAAGAGCTGCAGCAGCTGCGCGACGACGTGCTCGAGGTCGCGCGCCGCGCCGGCTTCCCCGACGAAGGCCGGCGTCAGGACAGGGTGTCGTTCGACCTCGAGGTTGCACGACTCCTGCACGAGAGGTGCGGCCTCGTCGCCGGCGAGGCCGCCGTCCGACCGATCTGGGCGTTCCTGGCTCTGGTACTGCTGCCCGACGTCTCCTACTGGCGCTACCCGCGGCCTCCCGGGGATCGCGTCCTCGGCACGGACATCACGCGCCATGTCTGGGGACGACTGTGGTGGCGCGCCCACCTACTGGCCTTGCCCCGGGAGTACGACCGGTATCAACTGCTCGAAACCTTCGGCGAGGCCGCCTTCGACCAGATTTTCGCCCGTCGGAGATCGATCGGCGGCAGTCGAGCGCTCGTCCGCACCATCGCCGAGATCTGGCCCGCAGTGGACCACGGGCGGGTTCCCGAGCGAGAGGTCCTCATCGACGTGCTGAAGCGCCTCTCCCGGTGGGGGGCCGTCGTGGAGTTCGAGTCGCTGGACGACGACGAACTGCGACGTCAGGTGCTGGACGCCGCCATAGAGTCGGCCGCGCGCCTGCGCGCACAGGCACCGTCCGCAGGCCCACGGCACGCCGGCGTCTGATCAGGTCGCTAGGTACTCCTGACCGCGTGCTCGATGACGTCGACTGCGGCAGTCGCGTCCTCGTGTTCCCAGAAGCGCAGCACGGTCCACCCCAGCCCTTCGAGGTGCTCGTCGGTGTGCCTATCGCGCTGCTCGTTCCGCTCGAGCTTGGCGACCCACCACTCGCGGTTGGCCGTCGGAGTAGTGGCGTGCTCCGGGCAGGAGTGCCAGAAGCAGCCGTCGACGAAGACGGCGACCCTCCGGCGGATGAAGACCATGTCGGCCCGCCGTCGTGGCAGTCCAGGAAGCGGAGCATCCACGCGGTAGCGCAGCCCCCGTCGGTGGGCCTCCCGGCGGATGGCGACCTCAGGGGCGGTGTCCCGTCGTCGTGACCTGCTCATCCGCGCCGACACGCCGGGGCTCGATGCCGGCGGACGGTCGGTCACCGTGCTTCCCGCCGCCGTGTTATCACCGCCTTATCCTGCGCCCTACTGACGGGCAGACTCGTGGACACCCGTTCCAGCACCGAAGTGTCGGCCGGCGCGCTTACCGTTGCCCCTGGCTCGCGATCGATAGGGTCGCGACAAGGAACGCGGGCGCCAGCTACAGGCGGCCGCGCCGGTTGGAACGGTGGGGGCTACCTCGGTGCACGAAGCTGACCGCGAGGCGCATGCGAGCCAGTCAGGCGCCCGACCGCTGCGGGTGATCGACCTCTTCGCCGGCTGCGGAGGTCTCACGGCCGGGTTCGCGTCGACGGGTCGATACACCCCCGTGGCCGCTGTCGAACACGACCTCGCGGCAGCCTCCACGTACGCCGCCAACTTCGGCGAAGACCACGTCTACTGGGGCAAGATCGAGGACTGGGTCAAGGGTGACCTGCCGGAGGCGGACGTCGTCGTCGGCGGGCCCCCGTGTCAGGGCTTCTCGAATTTGGGCAAACGAAGCCCCCTCGATCCTCGAAACGAACTGTGGCGTCACTACATGGAGACGCTCATCGCCGTCCGCCCGAAGGCGTTCCTCATTGAGAATGTCGATCGCTTCGGTGCGAGCGATCAGTTCCAGATGCTCCAGCAGGAGACCCTCTCTGGGGGCCTGCTCGAGGACTATCAGATCGACGCGCGAGTCGTTCGCGCCACCGACTTCGGGGCTGCACAGCTCCGCCGCCGGTTCATTGTCATCGGAACCCATCGGGATCTCATCAAGATCCCAGTCCCCACCGGATCGGTGCCGAAGGACGAGTGGAAGACGGTGCGACAGGCCCTGGAAGGCCTCGCGCCGGACGTGGACCCCAGGGATCAGCTGCTGCCTTCGGCGACGACGCAGTACTTCGGGAAAATCGTTCCCGGCGTCTTCAAGTCTCCCGACCTCCACATCACCCGCAATTACACGGACAAGTCGCTAGAGCGCTTCGGGCACATCCGCCCTGGTGGCAATCGGCTTGATCTGCCGGACCGCCTCAAGGCTCCGTGCTGGATCGGCCATGACAAGGGCTCCATGGACGTCATGGGCCGGATGCACTGGGACCGCCCCTCCGTGACGATCCGCACCGAATTCTTCAAGCCCGAGAAGGGCCGCTACCTGCATCCTGACGAGCACCGCGCAATAACGCATCACGAAGCCGCCCGCCTCCAGGGGTTCCCCGATGAGTTCCAGTGGTGCGGTAGCAAGATCGACATCGCTCGACAAATCGGGAACGCCGTGCCCGTGGAACTAGCGCAGGGACTAGCCGTCCATTTAGCCACGGGATTGACGGACTGAGAAGACCGAATCAGAGACGGCTGAAGCCCTTAGTCCTCGCGTTCACCGAGCGCCTGGATCAGGCTCTTAAGTGAGATCACGTGAACCACCGCCTCGCCCGCGGTACTGAGCGTGGCAATATGCGTGACGCCCACATACTCTGAGTCCTCGGGACGAACCGTCGTGACCTCGACCGTAAGCCCACCCTGGGTGTAGGTGGCCTTGCTGGCTGACCAACACACTAGCCACCTGATCTCACTCCAAGTCTTCAACTCCCGCACTAAATCAGGCAGCATCTCGCCGAGATCATACTTGAATTCGGCGACTCCCTCGAGGCTACGTCCAGGCAGCGCCCCATCACTTGCGGGCAAGAGCTCGCGTATCTCCTCCGCAACCTCTTCAGGGGTGTACGTCAGATAACTGTCATACACGTAGGAACCACTGAAGAAGACGGGACGGAAGTGCCCTAGAATGCTGGCGCCGCGCATCTCGTTGAACAGTGCCACGACATCCTGCTCTTCTCTGGGCTCCGAGAGATAGCGAAGAGTCGGCAGTCCCTCCGCCGTCTGCACAGAGAGAGGATCCGACTTCCGAGCCGTCGCCTTGACCTTAGGGTCCTCGTAGTCGATGGACTTCCCCGACCGCGTCGTCGGGATCAGGAACGCGGCCCCTTCACGCGCAATATCGTCCGCAAGTGGATTTTCCAGAACGTTTAGCAGTTCCAGAATCTGCGGCGGATAGTCTTTGCGTCCGAGATCCGGCTCCACGCCATTGAGGTGGACGATTAGCCAGATGCGTTCGACGTTGAAGCCGCGATGACTCAAGCTGAGATCCCGCTGCCACGAGGAGATCATCCCATCCGTGGCAACACGAATGCTAGGACCAATTAGTCGCCGGTTCATCGGAACCGTCCAACTCTTGCTCAGAGTGTCCTTATATGCAGCACTGTAGCCTGCTAATGCATAGGCGGTTACTGAATGCTTCCTCAGCAGGACCTCAACGGCGGCTCGGTCCGTCAAAAGATCGCCAACGCCAACGACGTCTGGGACCATGGTCACAAGCTTATCCGTGCCATAGAAGCGGTAGGCAGCCTGGTGCTTCTTCCGTAGGCGCAATGGCGGCTCGACCCCCGGGGATGACGCTAGGTACGCCCCGACATCGATAACCTTTGGCCCTTTACTCAGACCGAGGTGGGGGAAGCGGTATGTCGTCTTGAGCTCGCAACTGCTCAGCGCTCCGTCCGAGCTACGCCAGTCCAACTGTGCGTCAAACGACGAGGAGCCGAGCGTCGAACCCTTCGGATAAACTCCGATAGCAGTCTGCGTCTCCAGAACTGTCCTGCTGTAGTCGCGAGAGGGAAATGTGCGAGCCAGGTTTCGTGGTTCGGTTTGATCGCTGACCTGAATTGTCAACACTGTTCCGGTCTCACGCAGCCGTCCCTCGTCGGGTCCTAGCCGGGTGAGCGCAGCGATGGGCGGAACGTCCAGGTCAGGATCTTCCACCCATTGCCGCGCATTCTCGATCCGAACACGATAGTGTTCTTGAGTTGTTCGGGACTCTAGTTCGAAGTAGTTGAAGCCGTACGCCAGAAAAGTCAGACCGACTCCCTTATGGCCCCGGGATAGGCCGTTCTTGAACAGGGTTGCCTTTTCGGTCATATCAGGCGCCAATAGCCGCTTCACGTTCTCGACGGAGATCCCACGACCGTTGTCCTCGACCGAGACCTTGGCATTGCTGCAGTCGATGCCAACGACTATTCGGCCTCGGTCCACCGCTCCTGACCGGACGGCTTCGTCAACCTCATCGACCGAGTTCTGCGTTGGCTCCGCGAGGATATCCGCCGGGTGGTTATAGCTCCGGATAATATTCCGCACTCGCTGCTTTATGGCTGCCTGAAGGAACGCCGCCTCGGCGCCCGCGAGCGGATCGAACGGTTCAGTCATCTCTATAGCTCCGGCCCTCGTTCGGGATCAGACGCGTGCGGCGCGTCGCATTGACCACATCTGGGCCGGGCGCTCGGACTGCATCGCAACGTCCCACGGGATCGCGCCGTTGACGACCTCCTTGCGAAAGTTGCCCACCGCCACTCGCGCCAGCTCCGGGTCGGCCGCCACCCGCTGAGCCAGCTCGATCGCCCGGTCCTCGACCGCGGCATCGTCCAGCGCCTCCCAGGCGAGCCCGAGATCGACCGCCTTGTCGCCGTTGATCTCCTCGCCGAACAGCGCCATCGCCGCCGCGGCCTCGCGACCGATCAGCCGCGACAGGATCACGAAGTGGCCCCCACCCGGGTGCATTCCGCGCTTCAGGAAGCCGGCCAGCAGCCGGACGTCCTTGGCCACGATCCGCAGGTCCGCCGCCAGCAGCATGTTCATGCCGGCGCCAACCGCGGACCCGCGCACCGCCGCCACCGTCGGCACCTTCACCTGGCCCAGCCGGTAGAAGCTGTCGTAGATCTTCCCCATGCCCTCAAAGGCGTCGGGCGCCGCCGGGTCCTTGCCGGCGGAGGTCAGCGTCGCGACGTCGCCGCCCGCGCAAAAGGACTTGCCCACGCCGCGGATGACCAGCGCGCCGACCTCCGGCTTGGCGTCCACCTCATCGAAGGTCGCGATCAGCTCGTCGGCCATCCCCGGGGTCAGCGCGTTGCGCCGGTCGGGGGCGTTCAGCGTCACGATCGCGACGCCACCGTCCACCTCGAGCAGGACCTCACCGGTACCGGACACGAGCCCACCTTCCTGCCGAGCGGACCGACTCCGACGTCGGCCTCGAACACCTGACAGGCATCAGACCACGACGGGTTCCAGGTCACACCGGCGCCCTCGCAGGGGAAGCTCAGTCCAACCACCCGCAGAGGGAGTTGTGCTCCGCCAGCGCCTCGCGCAACGGCACGTGCCCCGCGTCGATCGGCCGTCGGATCTGCCGCTCGTCGAACTCCTCGTACTCACTCCCGTGAAGATCCGGCGGCACCCGCACCGTCCCGTAGGGCAGCACGGTGACCAGCCGCAGGTCGAACAGCGTGTGCAGATCCGCCCGCAGCAGCAATCCGTTCCCGGCCACGTGCGAGCCAGTCCCCCGATAAGGGCGGATGTGCGCCGCCTCCAAGGTTGCCTCCACCCGTGACCCGGAGATGCAGCACGTCCGGTCGAAAGCTCGCAGCAGCCCCTGCCGGAACGCCTGCTGCCCGCGACGAACCGCGATCAGCCGCTGGGCGTAGTCGCGTTCGTCGACCGTCGGCGGCACGTCGATGCCGGCGGCGCGGAGAAAGTCGGCGAGCGCCTGCTCCACCGTGCTGGCCGGCGGGCCGAACACCTCAGCGACGGCCGCCGTCGCTGCGTCCTCGAGAGCAGGGAACTGCCCGAGCCGGATGGTTGACCGCCGTCCAAGACCGGCCAACTCGGCAGCGTCGGCTCCCGCCATCGCGATCGGCGTCGGCGGGTCGCTCAACACGTCGATGCCGAATAGGTAGCGGTACCGCTCCGGCTCCGGCCATGGCACGTCCGTGACGCCGTGCGGTACATAGGCATCCGTCGTCGCCCGGCAGTGCGCCAGCCAACCTTCGGTGCTCTTCCAGAGGAAGAGGTCGTCGCCGCGCCGCACGCGTGCGCCGCTACCGGACGGCGTGCCCCACAACGAGTTCGCCTTGGCGATGTCCCAGTTCGATTCCGTACCCACGGCGATAGCGCCGATCCAGCCCGTCAACGGTCATGACCTCACCCGTGATCACCGGGGTGAAGGCATGTCCTGGCCGGAAGCCTGTTGGGCCGCGGTTCGCTACCGCCGAACGGCGGCGCAGCCATAGTGCGGAACGGTCAGTGCCGATCAGGCGCGACACCCCGATGCCCGTCGGCAGGAAAGCGCGACTCGTTGCGCTCGAGCTTCTTGGCGGCCTCGTCCGCCAGGTCGATCCCGGCGACGTCCGCCAACCGCACCAGGTACAGCAGGACGTCGGCCAGCTCCTCCCCGAGTCGCTCCCTCAGCCGCTCGTCCGAGACCGTCCGGGCCGCCGAGTCGGGCAGCCACTGCACCAGCTCCGCCACCTCACCCACCTCCCCGGTGAGCGCGAGGGTCAGCGATTTCAGGTCGTGGAACTGGCCCCAGTCCCGCTCGTCGGTGAAGGCCCGCATGCGTGCGGTCAGGTCCGCCAGATCGCTCACCGGCCGAGTATCGGTGCAGGGATTCCGAGCCCGCCCCGGCTAGGGTGGCCGGAAAGCGGACCGACTGGCTTCCGAACCCTGGACATGCCCCACCCGCACGTTGATTCGTGCTGCCCGGGGACAGGTTCGTGCCACTCCTTCGTACGTCCGGCAAGGGTCTCGCCGACCTCGCGCGAGCCGGCCGCATCGGTTCCACACTGGCCACCCAGATGGCACACCGGATGAGCCACTCCCCCTCCGCGGCCGAGATCCGCTCCTGGGACGCCAGCCTCGCCGCGCTCGCGGCGGACCTCGAGCAGGCCGGCCTCGAGGGCGTGGAGGTGCTGGCGGAGTACCAGCTGCCGCTGTCCAGCAAGCGGATCGACGTCGTCCTCGCCGGCGAGCACCCGACCCGCGGCGGCCCCTCGTACGTCGTCGTCGAGCTGAAGCAGTGGACCAAGGCCTCGTTGTTCGAGGGCGAACCCGAGCTGGTCCTGCAGCCGAGCTACGGAAGCCGCCCCGTGCTCCACCCGGTCGCCCAGGTCCGGGCGTACGGCGAGTACCTGCTCGACTTCCTCGGTGTGCTGCACGGCACCGACGACGTCCTCGCCGGTGCCGCCTACCTGCACAACGCGACCGACGACGGTGTCACCGCCATTCGTGGCTATCCGCAGGACGAGCTCGGCCGGTTCTTCACCGCCCAGGACCGCGGCGACTTCCACGGCTTCCTCCGCAGCCGCCTCTCCCCCACCAACGCCTCGATCCACGCCGACCGACTGCTGCGTTCCGCCGTCGCCCCGAGCAAGCAGCTGCTCGCGGTGGCGGCCGAGGAGCTGCGCACGCGGGAGCAGTTCGTTCTGCTCGACGAGCAGCGCGTCGCCTTCGACCTGGTGCTGCACGAGGTCGAGAAGGCCCGGCAGGGTGACCACAAGAGCGTCGTCATCGTCTCCGGGGGTCCTGGGAGCGGTAAGAGCGTCATCGCGCTGTCGCTGCTCGGCGAGCTCGGTCGCCGCGGCATCCGGGCAGCTCATGCGACCGGTTCGCGGTCGTTCACGCAGACGCTGCGCCGGGTGGCCGGCCACCGAGCGCCTCGCACGGCTGCGCTGTTCCGGTACTTCAACCAGTTCATGGACGCCGACCGGAATGGGCTCGACGTGCTCATCGCCGACGAGGCGCACCGGCTGCGCGAGACCTCGGCCAACCGGTGGACCAAGGCCGAGCACCGCACCGACAAGAAGCAGATCGACGAGCTGATCGACGCAGCGCGCGTCCCGGTGTTCCTCCTGGACCAGAACCAGGTCGTGCGTCCGGGCGAGATGGGCACCGTCGAGGACATCGAGAAGCACGCCCGCGAACGTGGCCTCGACGTCCACCAGATCGACCTCTCGACCCAGTACCGCAGCGGTGGCAGCGGTGAGTACATCGAGTGGGTGGAGCGGCTCCTGGGCCTCGCGCCGGGTGGTCCGGTTCCGTGGGCCGGGGACGACCGCTTCGAGGTCCGGACTGCGCCGTCGCCCTCGGCCATGGAGGCCGTCCTCGCCGAGAAACTCGCCGGGCACCAGAACGCGCGCATGGCGGCCGGCTACTGCTGGACCTGGAGCGACCCGCGACCGGACGGCTCCCTGGTGCCGGACGTGCGGATCGGCGACTGGAGCCGGCCCTGGAACCTCAAGGGTGACCGATCGGTCGGTGGCGCGCCGCCGGCCGCCCTGTGGGCGAGCGACGACCGTGGCTTCGGACAGGTCGGCTGCGTCTACACCGCCCAGGGCTTCGAGTACGAGTGGAACGGCGTCCTGCTGGGGCCGGACCTCGTCTGGCGCGGCGACCGGTGGGTCGCCGTCCGCAGCGCCAACCGCGACCCCGACTTCCGCAACACCAAGAAGGTCAGCGACGCCGACTTCGACCTGCTGGTGCGCAACGTCTACAAGGTGCTGCTCACCCGCGGCCTGCGCGGCGTCTACGTCTACTCCACTGACCCGGAGACCCAACGCTTTCTCGAGCGCATCGTCGCCTGAGTTCAGCCAGCTTCGGACGTCTCCGGCGCCGGCTCCGACCTCACCAGAGCCCTCACCTCGTCCGCGAGTGTGTCGTCGACCAGCACGTGACCTCGGTCGAACGTCTTGAGCGCCACGCGATTTTTGCCTTCCAGACGATCGGCGTATGCAACTTCCTTCTGGTGGCAGGTGGGGCACGGCCGCATGACGACCAACGGAGTGAGGTCCAGTGCACCATCGGCGCTCTGCAGGTAGAAGACGTCCTCCGCGAGGGGGGTCGGGCTCGTGAAGCTCCTGTGTTCGAAGTCGGGGTGGTCCCCCATCGCGCTCAGTGCCTGGACGTGGAAGTCGCCTTCTCGGCGGCGGAGCTTGACGTCGTGGACGAGCAGCCAGGGGCTTTCTGCCATGAACCGCGCGGCCTCGACAGCACGCAAGAACGCCGGTGCGACGCCACCCAATCGTTCGGAGGCCTCCAGGTTGTTCCGCGGCCCTGCCCCATGGGCCCAACGGTTGCGCTCGTGCAACAGCTGGCGCAGATCCGGTTCCAGGCCGGTCTTGCCCTTCTTAAGCTTCAAGGCATCAGCCATACCCGGGAGCGCGCTTTCGTGCCTCGCCATGGGCCGGTCGATCGACCGCACCACATCAAGCCAGTGCCCCCATGCCACACCGCGCGCGAAACCCCGCTGTAGCTGGTCAAGTTCCGGCGTGAGCACGTGGTGTTCACGCGCCCATATCGTGGAAATGATGCCGAGGACGATCGAGAGGGTCTCCGCAGCGCGGAGGACGTTCTCGTACGCGTCCTTCAGATCACCGGATTGCTGCACCGCACGGATGGCCCTGGCGACTGGATAAGGCAGGATCTCTCTAGCGCGCTGCAATGCAGGTTCGTCCCGAAGACTGCCGAGGTCCAAAGCTTTGATCGGCGTGGCTCCGGCCGAGCGCGCGTTCTGCTCCTCACCCGGACCTGTCGCCCCCCGGAACTCCGCCTGCTTGTGATGCTGAAGCGGACCCACTCGGGTCGATCGAGACGACGGTGTACTTGACGTCTGTGAATCAGGCCCCGTAACGGGCGGCGAGGCGTCCGCGCCATTCCGTGCCTCAGGCGGGGAACCGGAAGTCGGCAGGCTGGCACCCATGGCTGACGTCTGTCGTCGGTATCGCCACCGGCGCAGCAACAGCCGCAGATAGGCGGGGACGACACCGAGCAGCAGGCCAACGACGGCCGCGGTCAGAAGGGCGTTCACCCACATAGGCATCTGTGTCGTGGGTGGTGTATTCCTCGAGGGGAAGACCACGGAAAAGACACCGATGACGGCCCACGCGACCGTCCACCACGCGAGCCCATCCCGATACAGCGGCTTGTCGAAGAGTCCTAGCACCGCGCCGACTTGCTTCGGTGCTCGTCCGTGGTCTGGATCCTGCAGGGAAGCCACGTCGGAACAGTAGGTCAGCGCGATTCCATTACCTAGTCGTCGCGCCGGGCGGCTGCCGCATCCCCTCGTCCGCCTGGATGAGGCTGCGGCTCGGTGGCCAGCCAGTCGCGGGCGGCCAACTCGCTCACTCCGGCGTGACGTAGGCCCCCGAGATCCCGCCGTCGACGAGGAACGTGGACGCGGTCATGAACGAGGAGTCGTCGCTGGCGAGGAACGCGACCGCCGCGGCGATCTCCTCGGGCTCCGCGAACCGGCCCAGCGGCACGTGCACCAGCCGCCGCGCCGCGCGCTCCGGATCGGAAGCGAACAGCTCCTGCAGCAGCGGGGTGTTCACCGGCCCCGGGCACAGCGCGTTGATCCGGATCCCCTCCCGCGCGAACTGCACGCCGAGCTCCCGGCTCATCGCGAGCACGCCGCCCTTGGAGGCGCTGTAGCTGATCTGCGACGTGGCCGCCCCCATCACCGCCACGAACGACGCGGTGTTGATGATCGAGCCCTTGCCCTGCCGCTGCATGTAGGGGATCGCCGCCTTGCAGCACAGGAACACCGAGGTCAGGTTCACCTCCTGCACCCGCCGCCACGCGTCCAGCCCGGTCACCAGGATCGAGTCGTCCTCCGGCGGCGAGATGCCGGCGTTGTTGAACGCGACGTCCACCGAGCCGTAGGTCTCGTGCGCGGCGGCGAACAGCGCCTCGACGTCGGTCTCGCTGGTCACGTCGGCGCGCACGAACAGGCCGTCCACCTCGTCGGCGGCGCGCCCGCCGGCCGCCTCGTCGACGTCGGCGATCACGATCCGGGCACCTTCCGAGGCCAGCCGGCGCACCGACGCCAGCCCGATCCCGCTCCCGCCGCCGGTCACCACCGCGACCCGACCCTCCAGACGCTGCATGCTGCTCAATCCTCCGTCGCGAGAAAGACGTTCTTGGTCTCGGTGAACGCCGAGAGCGCGTCCGGGCCGAGTTCCCGGCCCAGCCCCGACTGCTTGAAGCCCCCGAACGGCGTGCCGTAGCGCACCGACGAGTGCGAGTTGACCGACAGGTTCCCGGCCTCCACCCCGCGGGACACCCGGAACGCCCGGCCGACGTCCCGCGTCCAGATCGATCCCGACAGCCCGTACTCGGAGTCGTTGGCGATCCGCACGGCGTCGTCCTCGTCGTCGAAGGGCACCACCGCGACGACCGGGCCGAACACCTCCTCGTGCAGCACCGGGTCGTCCGGGCGCGAGGGCGTCAGCACCGTCGGCGGGAACCAGAACCCCGGCCCGGACGGCGCACTCCCCCGGTACGCGACCGGCGCGTCGTCGGGCACGTAGGACGCGACCTTCGACAGGTGCGTGGCCGAGATCAACGGCCCCATCTCCGTGGCCGGGTCGGAGGGATCCCCCACCCGCAGGCCGGTCACGGCCGGCTCCATCAGCTCCAGGAACCGGTCGTACACCGAGCGCTGCACCAGGATCCGCGACCGCGCGCAGCAGTCCTGCCCGGCGTTGTCGAAGACGCCGTAGGGCGCGCTCGCCGCCGCCTTCTCCAGGTCGGCGTCGGCGAACACGATGTTGGCGCTCTTGCCGCCGAGCTCCAGCGTCACCCGCTTCACCTGCGCGGCACAGCCGGCCATCACCTGCTTGCCCACCGCCGTCGAGCCGGTGAACGACACCTTGCGCACCAGCGGGTGCTCCACGAACCGCCGTCCGACGACGGAGCCCTCCCCCGGCAGCACCTGGAAGACGTCGTCGGGGATCCCGGCTTCCCGCGCCAGCTCCGCCAGCCGCAGCGCGGTCAGCGGCGTCAGCTCGGCCGGCTTGAGCACCACGCAGTTGCCCGCAGCCAGCGCCGGCGCGAAGCCCCACGCCGCGATCGGCATCGGGAAGTTCCACGGCACGATCACGCCGACGACACCCAGCGGCTCGGAGAACGTGAGGTCCACTCCCCCGGCCACCGGGATCTGCCGGCCGAAGAGCCGCTCCGGTGCCGCCGCGTAGTACTCCAGGACGTCGCGGACGTGCCCCGCCTCCCACCGCGCGGCACCGATCGGATGGCCGGAGTTGCGCACCTCGAGGGTCGCCAGCTCCTCGACGGAGGCGTCGACGGCGGCCGCGAATCGCCGCAGCAGCCGCGCCCGGTCCGCCGGCGCCACCCGCCGCCACGAGGCGTGCGCCGCCGACGCGCGCTCGATCGCGCGATCGGCCTCCGCCGCCGAGGTCAGCGCCACCTTTTGCAGCGGCTGCTCGTCGGCCGGGTTGACCAGCTGGATGGTCGTGCTCACGCGTCTCCTCGGGAAGTCACGGGGTCAGGTCGACCCGGGGGTCGAGGCGTCGACCAGTGCCTGGAAGAGGCGACAGTCGTCGCCGTCCACCTCGGGGTGCCACTGCACCGCGACGGCGAACCGCGAACCGCGCAGCTCCACGGCCTCCAGTGTCCCGTCCTCGGCCCGGCCGACCGCCACCAGCTCCGGCGACAGCACGTCCACCGCCTGGTGGTGGTAGCAGTGCACGTCGGTCTCGGGCCCGAACAACCCCCCGAGCAGGGTGCCCTCGTCGAGCCGCACCCGCGTCCGCCCGAAGGTGGCCGGCGCCGGCTGGTGCCGCTCGTGGCCGACGACGTCGGGCAGGTGCTGCACCAGGGTGCCGCCCAGCGCGACGTTGAGCACCTGCATGCCGCGGCACACCCCGAGCACCGGTACGTCGGCGGCCAGTGCCGCCCGCAGCAGCGTCTCCTCTGCAGCGTCCCGGACGGCGGACGTCCCGCCCGTCCGCGGATGAGGATCGGCGCCGTACCGCGCGGGATCGACGTCCCCACCGCCGCTGAGCACCAGGCCGTCGAGCACGCCGATCACGTCCGGGTCCACCTCGTCCACAGGCGGTAGCAGCAGCGGCGTGCCACCGACCCGGGCCACGACGTCGACGTAGGACCGCGGCAGCACCGCGGCCTCGTGGTCCCAGACCCCGTGGCGGGCGTTCTGCAGGTAGGTCGTGACCCCGATCCGGGGACGCCGGCCCCCGGAGTCAGAGCCGTTCGAAGCCACGCACCCGCTCCCAGTCCGTCACCGCGGCGTCGAAGGCTTTGACCTCGACCCGCGCGGCGTTGACGTAGTGGTCCACGACCTCCTCGCCGAACGCCTTACGCGCCACCTCGCTGCCCTCCAGGCGGTCGGCGGCATCCCGCAACGTGGACGGCACCCGCGGCTTGTCCGAGGTGTAGGCGTTGCCGGTGACCGGCTCCTCCAGCGGCAGCCGGTTCTCCAGCCCGTGCAGCCCCGCGGCGATCAGCGCAGCGACGGCGAGGTAGGGGTTGACGTCGCCGCCGGGCAGGCGGTTCTCGAACCGCAGCGACTCGCCGTGCCCCACGATGCGCAGGGCGCAGGTGCGGTTGTCCACGCCCCAGGCCACCGCGGTGGGCGCGAAGCTGCCCTCGGCGAAGCGCTTGTAGGAGTTCACGTTGGGCGCGAGCAGCGCGGTGAACTCGCTCAGGCAGGCCAGCTGCCCGGCCAGGAAGTGCTCCATCAGCGGGGAGAAGCCGTGCTCCCGGTCACCGGCCATCGCGGACCTGCCGTCGGTTCCGCGCAGGCTCAGGTGGATGTGGCAGGAGTTCCCCTCCCGCTCGTCGAACTTCGCCATGAAGCTCAGGCTCATGTCGTGCTGCGCCGCGATCTCCTTCGCACCGGTCTTGTAGACGACGTGGTGGTCGCAGGTGCTCATCGCGTCGCTGTAGCGGAAGGCGATCTCGTGCTGGCCGAGGTTGCACTCCCCCTTGGTCGACTCCACGTACAGACCCGCCCCGGTCATGCCCCGGGCGATGTCGCGCAGCAGCCCGTCGACGCGGCCGGTGCCGATCAGCGAGTAGTCGACGTTGTACTGGTTCGCGGGCTCCAGGTCCCGGTAGCCGCGGCGCCAGGCGTCCTCGAACGACGTCTTGAAGGCGAAGAACTCCAGTTCCGTGCCGACGTGGGCGGTCAGCCCGTGCTCGGCCAGCCGGTCCAGCTGCCGCTGCAGCACCTGCCGTGGGGACGGCGCGACCGGCCGGCCGTCCAGCCACTGGACGTCGCAGAGCACCAGCGCGGTGCCGGCGTGCCACGGGATGAGCCGCAACGTGGCGAGGTCCGGCCGCAGCGCGAAGTCGCCGTAGCCCGACTCCCACGAGGTCATGGCATAGCCGGGGACGGTGTTCATCTCGACGTCGACGGCGAGCAGGTAGTTGCAGGCCTCGGCACCGTGCGTCAGCACCTCCTCCATGAAGTACCGGGCTCCGCACCGCTTGCCCTGGAGCCGGCCCTGCATGTCGGTCAGGGCGATGAGCACGGTGTCGATCTGGCCCCGCTCGACCAGCCGACCCAGCTCTTCGACGGACAGCGGTGCCGGTGGTCGCTCCACAAGCGCCTCCTCGGGCGGTGCCCTCGTCCGATCGGACGACGGCGGTCAACGGGCCAGCGGAAGCCCATTCGCCGCATGGAACAGGGTGACGCCGTCGCCGTCAACGGGAGCGGACCTCGGTCCACGCGGGAGGCCGACCAGGGCCGACGGTCTTGACAGGCCCGCCCGGGGCCCACCAGTCTTCCCGCCACCGATCCGCCTCCAAAGGTCCACGTCGAGCCCAATGCCTGCCGCTGGGCGGGCCCCACAGCCTGGAGTGCCGCATGGCCGACCGCCGATCGATCCACGGTGCCGACTACCAGCGCATGGGTGCCGACTACCTGCAGCAGAGACAGCTGAAGAGCGGGGCCGCCGGATGGGTCCTCCTCGCCGGGCTCGGCGTCGCCTACGTCATCTCCGGTGACTTCGCCGGCTGGAACTTCGGCCTCGCCGAGGGCGGCTGGGGCGGCCTGCTCATCGCCACCGTGCTCATGGCGATCATGTACACCGCGATGGTCTTCGGCCTGGCCGAGCTCGCCTCGGCGCTGCCGGTCGCCGGAGCCGGCTACGGATTCGCCCGCCGGGCCCTGGGCCCGCTGGCCGGGTTCGCCACCGGAACGGCGATCCTCATCGAGTACGTCATCGCGCCGGCCGCGATCGTGGTGTTCATCGGCGGCTACGTGGAGGCGCTCGGTCTGTTCGGGCTGACCAACAGCTGGCCGGTCTACCTCGCCTGCTACGCCCTCTTCGTCGGCGTGCACCTGTACGGGGTCGGCGAGGCGCTGAAGCTGATGTTCGGCATCACCGCCATCGCGGTCGTCGCGCTGGCCGTCTTCGTCATCGCGATGATCCCGCAGTTCGACCCGTCGAACCTCTTCGACATCGAGCCGACCGCCGCCGCCGGCGCGAGCGAGTTCCTCCCCTTCGGCTTCGCCGGCGTGATCGCGGCCTTCGTGTACGGCATCTGGTTCTTCCTGGCCGTGGAGGGCGTGCCGCTGGCCGCGGAGGAGGCGCGCGACCCCAAGCGGGACATGCCCCGCGGGATCATCGCGGCGATGATGGTGCTGCTGGTCTTCGCGGCGCTCATGCTGCTCACCGCGCCCGGCGGCGCCGGCTCCTCGGCGATCGCCGAGTCCGACAACCCGCTCCCCGAGGCCCTGCGTGCGGCCTACGACGGCAACACGTGGATGGCCGACTTCGTCAACTACGCCGGTCTGGCCGGGCTGGTGGCCAGCTTCTTCTCCATCGTCTTCGCCTACTCCCGCCAGCTGTTCGCGCTCTCCCGGGCCGGTTACCTGCCGCGCTGGCTGTCGCGCACCAGCACCCGCAAGACGCCGTACCTCGCGCTGATCGTGCCGGGCACGATCGGCTTCCTGCTCGCCGCGATCACCCAGGACGGCGCACTGCTGATCAACATCGCGGTGTTCGGCGCGACCGTCTCCTACGTGCTGATGATGCTGTCCCACATCGTGCTGCGGCGGCGGGAGCCGGACCTGCACCGGCCGTACCGGACCCCCGGCGGCGTGGTGACCACCGGCATCGCCCTGGTGCTTGCCGCAGGCGCCGTGGTGGCCACCTTCTTCGTCGACGAGAAGGCCGCCGGCATCACCGCGCTCATCTTCGTCGCGGCGCTCGCCTACTTCTGGTTCTACAGCCGGCACAACCTGGTGGCCGACGCCCCCGAGGAGGAGTTCGAGGCGATCGGGCGAGCCGAGGCCGAGCTGGCCGACTGATCCCGGCCGGAACTCCGGTGCAGCCAGAGGCGGCACCGCGACGGGCCGCCGACGAGCTGCCCGTCCGCGGGGCCGACGCGGCCGTGTTCCGACCGATCCGCGGTGGCAACGCCTTCGAGGAGACGGTGGAGCGGCTGCTCCAGGCGCTCCGGCTCGGCGTCGTCGGCCCGGGCGGGCGGCTGCCCCCGGGGCGGGAGCTGGCCCGCCGGCTCGGGGTGAGCCGCGCGACGCTTCGGGAGGCGCTCGCGACCCTGCAGTCCGCCGGCTACCTGGAGTCCAGGCGTGGGCGCTACGGCGGGACGTTCGTCGTGTCGGCGCCCTCGGCGGCCTCCCTGCCCCCGCAGGCGAGGAGCCGGCCGGCGGTGGTCGACCTCGAGGACGTCCTGCAGTTCCGGCTCGTCCTGGAGGCCGGCGCCGCCGAGGCCGCCGCGGCCCGAGCGCTCACCCGCGCCGACCGCGAGCACCTCACCGGCCTGCTCGCCGGCTGCACCGGCGCCGGTCCCGCCGACTACCGCAGGCTGGATTCCCGCCTGCATCTGGCGGTGGCCGAGGTGGCCGGCTCTCCGTCCCTGACGACGGCGGTCGCGGACGTCCGCACCCGGGTCAACGAGCTGCTCGACGCCATTCCCCTGCTGCCGCCCAACATCGAGCACTCGGACCGCCAGCACGCGGCGGTGGTCACCGCGATCCTGTCCGGCGACCCCGAGGGCGCGCGCTCCGGCATGGCCGAGCACCTGGCCGGCACCGCGGCGCTGCTGCGCGGCTTCCTGACCTGAGAGACCTGGCAACGAGCAGCTGACGCCGGCGCCGCGGGATCAGCCGGCCGAGCGGCGCATCGACCACATCTGGGCGGGGCGCTCGGACTGCATGGCGACGTCCCACGGGATAGCACCGTTGACGACCTCCTTGCGGAAGTTGCCGACCGCCACCCGCGCCAGCTCCGGGTCAGCCGCTACGCGCTGAGCCAACTCGAGCGCACGGTCCTCGACCGCGGCGTCGTCCAGCGACTCCCAGGCCAGCCCGAGCTCGACGGCCTTCTCGCCGTTGATCTCCTCGCCGAACAGCGCCATCGCGGCCGCGGCCTCGCGACCGATCAGCCGGGACAGGATCACGAAGTGACCTCCGCCGGGGTGCATGCCGCGCTTGAGGAAACCGGCCAGCAGCCGCACATCCTTCGACACGATCCGCAGGTCCGCCGCCAGCAGCATGTTCATGCCCGCGCCTACCGCGGACCCGCGCACCGCCGCCACCGTAGGAACCTTCACCTGGCCCAGCCGGTAGAAGGAGTCGTAGATCTTGCCCATGCCGTCGAAGGCATCGGGCGCCGCCGGGTCCTTCCCGGCCGAGGTCAGCGTCGCCACGTCGCCACCCGCGCAGAACGACTTGCCGACGCCGCGGATGACCAACGCGCCGACCTCCGGCTTGGCGTCCACCTCGTAGAAGGTCGCGATCAGCTCGTCGGCCATCCCGGGCGTCAGCGCGTTCCGCCGGTCCGGCGCGTTGAGCGTCACGATCGCGACGCCGCCGTCCACCTCGAGCAGAACCTCACCAGTTCCGGTCACGAGCCCACCTTCCTACCGAGCGGACCGGCTCCGATGCCGGCCTCGAACACCTGACAGGCATCAGACCACGACTGGGTCGGCCGTTCACAACAGACCCGAGGAGGCGGCCAGGACCCAGGGCAGCAAGGACAGATCGCGCGTCCGTTCCTGCCCAGGAGGACGGCCGGACACGCGGGACGTGGGAAGCTCAGGTCATCCATCCGACGGCGACGAGCGCTTGTAGCCCGCCGTCCTGGCCGACGTCCTCCCCCACGGATCACACGTTGTGCTCCCGCACGGAACAACCGAAGGACGAGAACTCATGGCGCTGATCGCCTGCCCGAACTGCTCGAGTGAAGACATCAACGGCACGCCCCAGTTCGACAGCCGGCTGCTCATCCACTGCAACGAGTGCGGCACCGAGTGGCTCCGCGGCGAGGCCCAGCGCGACCCCGGCCGCCCCGCGGTGCAGACGATCGACTCCCTGCACGCCGAGTTCCCCACCCCCGCCGCCGTCCGCCACGAGATCCGCGAGCGCGTGGCGATGCTGCAGGCCGAGTTCCTGCTCGACCGGCCCGAGCCCGACCCCGAGGTCGCCGAGTACCGCGCGCGCTATCAGGAGTTGTTCAGCCGTGACGGCCTGTCCACCGCACCGGCCGACGACCTCCTGCACTTCGCCAACTCGGCCACGATCGCCTCGCCCGGCAACATGTCCGGGCTCAACCGGGCCTGGAAGACCCAGGGCCAGGACAAGGCGGCGCACCTGGTCCGGGAGTCGATCGAGCACCTGCTCTACGGCCCCGAGAGCCTGCGCCTGGAGGACCGGCTCACCCAGCTGATCGACGGGAAGAAGGGCATCGGCCTCCCGTCGTTCAACAAGGAGCCGCTGCTCACCAAGGTGCTGTGCGTCGTGGAACCCGACCGGTGGCTGCCGGTGCTGAGCTACTCGGCCGCGACCGACGGCAAGAAGGAGCTCGTCAAGCTGGTCTTCGACCTGGACCTGCCGCCGGCCGCGAAGACGACGTGGACGATCGGTCGCCTGGCCACCTGGAGCAACGACCTGCTGCGGTCGCTCGTCGGCAACGACGTCCCCGACCTGCAGCAGGCGGCCCAGTTCCTCCTGTGGGCCAAGAACCAGCCCGTGGCGTCCCGCAGCTGACCCTCGGCGCCGCGGGCGTCAGCCGGCCGAGCGGCGCATCGACCGCATCAAATCCCCATGTCCGGGTCCACCGGGACGGGCGTCGCCGACTCCACCAGCCGGCACAGCGCGTTCACGCGGCGCAGCTGGTCCGGCGTCCGCACCGGCGCGTCCAGCAGCAGCGGGCTCAGCACCACAGCGGCCAGCGCCTGCGCCCGCGACACGGCCACGTTGAGCCGGTTCAGGTCGTAGAGGAACCCGACTCCGCGGGGTGCGTCGTCGGCGCTCGTGCTGGTCATCGAGTACAGGACGACCGGCGCCTCCTGGCCCTGGAACTTGTCCACGGTCCCCACCCGGGCCCCGGCCGGCAGCGCCGCCTTGATCAGCCCGACCTGTGCGTTGTACGGCGCCACGACCAGCACGTCCGCCGGCCCGATCGGTGACTCCACGCCCTCGTGGTTACGCCACGTCGAGTTCTGGACCGAGTGCCACAGCCGTGCGACGACGTCGGCCTCCTGCGGGCTCTTGTCCGCCGCCGTCAGCTCATGCCGCACCGGCACCGCTCGCAGCCCGCTCCCTGAGAGCGCCCCCTCCCCCAGCACCGCCACGCCCCCGCGCCCGTCCGCCGCCTCCAGCCGGCCCTCGTACGCCAGGCCGGAGACGAATCGGGTCAGCGACGGGTGCATCCGGTATGAGCGGTCGAGAAAGACGCCGCGGTCGGCGGGGATGGTCGGGTGGCCGTCGAGCAGGTGCTCCAGCGCCGATGCGCCGGACTCCCCCGGGTGCACCGCCTGGCTCGGCTGGGCCAGCTGCTGCGGATCGCCGAGCAGCACCATCGACCGCGCACCCCTGGCCACCGCCACCGCGTTGGCCAGCGAGAACTGCCCCGCCTCGTCGACCACCAGCACGTCCACGGCAGCAGCCAGGTCCGGTCGCGTCCAGAACCACGCCGTGCCCCCGACCAGGTTCACATCGCCGGCCAGCAGCTTGCCCGCCACGACGGCGTTGTCCGCGGACCACTCGACGTCGTCGGAACCGCAGTGCTGGCTCTCGTCGCACTTCTGCAGCGCCGGGCGCCCGACCGCCTTCAGCAGGTTGCCGATGACGGCGTGCGAGGTCGCCGTGACGCCGACCTTCTTCCCGGCGTCCAGCAGCTCGCGGATCAGCTCGGCCGCGGCCGTCGTCTTGCCGCTTCCCGGCGGGCCCTGGATCGCCAGCACCTCGCCGTCCAGCGCCAGTCCGAGCCGCACGATCGCCTGGGTCGTCGTCTCACCGGGCAGCAGCGGCGTTCCCGCGGGAACGCGACGCTCGACCAGCGCCGCGCCCAGGCAGTCGCGGCCCGCGAGCACGTCGTCGGCGGTCGCCTGGATCGCGTCGCGCAGGCTCTTGGTGTTGAGCGGCCCGCCCGGCCCGAGGCCGCGCGGCAGCGGCGCCTCCGCGGCGGTCGTCTTCAGCACCAGCCGCCCGGTCGCGGCGTCGAAGCCGAAGACCTCGCCGACCTTCTTCGCGGTGTCCACGTCGAGCGCCTCGCCGGTGGTCACCTTCGTGTCCTGCACCGGGAACGAGTACTCGTACAGATGGCTCTTCTTCTCCGGGCGCACGTAGCGCTCGAAGGTCAGCCCGCCCAGCGCGGTGCCGTCCTGCTCCAGCTCCTCGGCGTCCAGGTCCTGCAGGCGGTTGACCTCCCACCACGCCGGGCGGTCCTCGCGGCGGTGCCAGCCCACGAGGTCGCCGAGCAGCTCGTGCCCGGCGTCGTGCAGGCGCTCGGTCAGCTCCTGCTCGGCGGCCTGCGCCTCGGTCACCTTCGAGTCCGGCGCCTTGACCTGGGTCACCGGCCGGGGCAGCGATCCGTGCGCCGCCTCCACTTCGGCGCGCTGCTGCTCCAGCCAGTCGTGCAGCTCGCGGGTCGAGTCGACGTCCTCGGTGTTGTAGGACTCGATCGCGGCCAGCTTCGCGGCGTCGCCGTCGCGCAGCCACTGCTCGTAGACCAGCACGCTGCCCAGCCCGCTGGCCACCTCGCCCTCGTGCGACCGCCCGTAGAACGCCTCGACCTTCTTGATCGAGTACGACTCCTTGCTGATCCGCATCGACTGCCGGACGACGGGAAAGAGGTCGACGAACCGCTCCTCGCGCAGCAGCTGGTCGAGCTCCGCCTCCCGGACGCCGTAGCCGCCGGTCAGCTTCTTGAGCGCGGTCACCTCGTACGGCGCGTAGTGGTAGACGTGCATCGCCGGATCGGCCTGGGCGGCGGCGACGATCCGGTCGATCAGCTCGGCGACCATCGCCTTCTCCGCCGGCCGGTCGTGCGCCCACAGCGGCGTGAACCCGCCCGACCGGTCGCCCAGCCCGGCGAGGTACTCGATTCCGGCGCCGTCCTCGAACCAGGGATCGCCCTCGAAGTCGAGGTACAGGTCGCCGGCGCTGGGTGGCGGCAACCGGAGCAGACCCAGACCGGGAACCGGCGGCAGCAGCGTTCGCGACGACTCCCCCGACCTCCGTTCCTTCAGCTGCTCGGCCGCCTGCTGCTGCAGCCTGGTCCGCGCGTCGGAGCCGATGCCAGACGCCTTCAGCTGCTCCGGCGAGGCGAGCGCGAGCGCCTCCAGCGTCGGGATGCCCGCCGCCCGCAAGAGGTCGCGATGGTCGCCGCGCATGCCGGCGACCAGACCGAGGTCGTCCGCCTCCCGCAGCTCGCCGTTGCAGCGCTCGGCCCAGCGGCACTGCTCGCAGTAGCCGATCGGCGACGGCCCGGTCTCCGGTGGCGCCTCGACGAACGTCTCCAGCCGGGTCCGGGCCCGCCGGGCGTACGCGGCGACGTCGCTCAGCCGCCACGGCCGCGAGACGCCGTCGCCGGTGACGACGTGGACGAACTCCGGTGCCACGCCCTGCAACTTCGTGAGCCGCTCGGCGTAGGTGGCCATCTGCAGCAGGGCAGCCACCTTGAGCTTGCGCGCGAGCTTGGTGTCGGCGATCTCGTACGACCAGTCCCCGAACAGCGGCGACGGCCGGTCGACGCGGAGCAGGAAGTCGGACTGCCCGCCCCAGGCGCCGTCGAAGAACGTGCCCTGGTAGACGACGTCGACGCCGCTGCGCATCGCCTCGACCGTCTGCTCCTCGGCCCGACGGCGTCCGTCGGCGTCGAAGACCGTCTCGATCCGCGCGATCGACCGCCCCTCGGCCGCCAGCGACGCGAGGTACTTCTCCTCGTGCGCCATGCCCCGGTCGAAGACGAACTGCAGTTCCTCGGTCGTCTCGACCTGCGGCGCCGACCACTCCCCCGCGGCCACACCAAGATCGAGCCGGGTCAGGTGCCGGCACTCCTGGTGGGCCGTGAGGTCGGTCGGGCTGAGCACCAGCCGCCCGTCGAGTCGCTGCATCGCCCCGTACCTCCCGTTCGCCGGTCCCAGACAACGGTGTCGGACCTATGCCTGAGACGGTTAGCGCACACGTCTGACCGAACGGGCATCTCGCGCGTCGTCCGCGTCGGATCTCACCTGTCCGGAGTCAGCCGTCAACGGCCGTGGTTCGTCTCCGACGGCTGAACGACCTGCCACTTTGTCCGCGACCCTTAGGACGTAGCCGGCTCCTCACTCAGGGAGGAGGAACCGTCACCCCCGTCGTCTGGGTCAGCGCCGGACTCGCCGTCTTCGACCGGCTCCACGCCGTCCTGGGACGAGAGCGCTGTACTGACGAGAGCTGTCCGTGACTCCCCGGGCACGTCAGTGACCTCCCGCATCTTGGGAGGCGCGGCCGTCCACGCCTTCAGGTGCTGCAGCACCTCGCCGTAGAACGTCTCGACCGCGTCCAGCACAGAGTCGATGGCTGCGCCGCGACCACGGCCGCGCTTTGTGCCGAGCGGAGTTGTGTGGGCGATGCGGAAGGACCGAAGCTCCTTCTTGGGGTCCTGAATAAGCAAGTTGGGATCCTCACGAACCGACTTCAAGAGGTCCGCCGCCCCTGGTCCGCGGGTGTGCAAGGCGAAGGCCTCCAGGCGAACGGAGTCCGGCGCGGCCTTCAGCTGTCGAACGAGCCAGTTCACCCGAGTGGTGGAGCGACCATCTCTGGGGGCGTCGACGTCCACATGCACGGTCACCCGGCTCGCGCGGAGATCGAGCTCGATGTTCAAGGGGGCGACGGCATTTGGGATCCGAATGGCGCCGTTCAGCCGCCCCTCCTTGACCATGCCGTCAACCAGGGCAGCGGATCGAAGCGCCGGTTCAGCGGCTTCCCGACGACTGACGACGGGAACGACCTCGGTTCCGAGGGTCCGCCCCAGCCGCAATGAGGCGTAGCGGAGCAATGCGTCGAAGCGGGCAGCCACGTCGGCCACGCCCTTGTCCGAAGCGCGCAGCGTTCCCGCGCTCACGGCGTCCCTCACCGCAACCCAGGAGGGCCCCATGTCCTCAAACTCGAGCGCGCCGGATCGAGGGTGCTCCAGGTAGCGGATCAGTTCACCGAGGATCCATGCCTGGTCGGGGTCGGCCACGCCGCGGTGTTCCTTCTGAACCACTGCTTCGGCCAGGATCTGGCTCCACGGCAGGTGATGCATGGCCACCTTGCGGAGCTTCCGCTTGTCGACCTTGGTCGGGTGCTGACCGGCAGAGGGCGGGATCTCGTTGCTGATCGTGATGAGCGCATCGAATCCGTTCTCCCGAGCGATATCGAGGTAGTTCTCCAGCTGCTCAACGGCGAGCTCATTCGTACCGGTCTTGACCTCGACGAGCGCCGTCCAGCTTCGCTGACCGCGCGTCACCCTGATGAGGCCGTCGGGGTAGCACCGCTTGTCACCGAGCATGAATGGAACCTCGATGAAGGCCTGGATGTTGCCTGCGGGCGCCCCCAGCGGCTGGGTCAGGCCGCGACCGAACTCCCGAACCGCCGTCACCACCGCCAAGAGTGCGGAGGTAGCGCGACGCTCCTGCTCCTCCGCCCCGTTGATCCCCGAGGTCGGGATCAGGCGTGCTTCGTGCCAGGCCTCTTCCGCCATACAGCTCGACGTCCTTCGCTCAACGCTGACAAACAGTGGTTCAGGACACTAACGAGCCCGCGCGTCTCCGCTGGGAGGCCGGTTGTGTCGGGACCACCCTTCGTCCAACGCGACCCTTTCGCCCCTCAAGCCCTCCGCGGGCATCCGCCAGCGCCTTGAGCGCGGCCGGCCGTTCCAGGCGACGAACCGGAACCGCTGCCTTCTACGCCAGCCGACGCAGTGGCACATCCGTGAGGCTCTGTGTCGGCGAGCCACTTCGCTCAACAGGGATGCCGTTTCCCTTCGGTCACCTGAACAGACGGGAGCTAGGATCGCCGGAGTTCCTGAACGTTCCGTGTGTAACTACCTGCTGCCGGCTCCGCCGGCGGATCAAGGCGGCACGCCCGATCCGCAGCAGCAGAGGTCATGTTCCGCACGCGCCCGACCGGCAACGCGCTCATCCGCTCCGCCGGTCTCTCCTACTTCCCGCTCGCGTTCGTCGCGCGGCTCCCGTTCGCGATGATGATCGTCGGGGTGCTCACGCTCGTCGTCGCCGAGCGCGGCTCGGTCACCCTCGGTGGCCTCAACTCCGCCTTCGCCGGCCTCGGCACCGCGCTCGCCGGCCCGCTGCTCGGCGCCGTCGTCGACCGGTTCGGCCAGCGCCGGGTGCTCGTCCCGGTCGGGCTGACGAACGCCGCCCTGCTCGGCGTGTTCCCGCTCGTCGTCGCCGGCACTGCGGCCGACGTCGTCGTCCTCGCGCTGTCGGTGCTGATCGGCGCCTCGGCGCCGCAGATCGCGCCCATGTCCCGCACCCGGCTGATGGCGATCATCCGCCGCTCGGTGCAGCCCGACCGTCGCGAGAAGGTGCTCAGCGGCACGATGGCCTACGAGTCGGCCGCCGACGAGATGGTCTTCATCGTCGGCCCGTTCCTCGTCGGGCTGCTCGCCACCGCGATCGCCCCGTGGGTCGCCATCGCCGGCGCCAGCGCCTTGACGTTCGTCTTCGTCACCGCCTTCGCCCTGCACCCCTCCGGGCGGCTGCACCAGGGCACGAACGAGACGCACACCGAGCAGGCGCCCGCCCGCGAGCTCGTCCGGTTCAAGCTCCTCACCGTCGTCGTCGGCACGCTCGGCGTCGGCCTCTTCTTCGGCGCCACCCTGACCAGCCTCACCGGGTTCCTCGCCGCCGACGGCGACGGCGACAGCGCCGGCCTGCTCTACGGGATCATGGGCATCGGCTCCGCCGTGCTGGCACTCGGCACCGCCGCGCTACCCCAGCGGTTCGCGCTCAGGGCGCGCTGGCTGGCCTTCGGGTCGCTGCTGCTCGCCGGGGCACTCCTCTACGCCAACGCCGGGTCGGTGACCGGCCTCGTCGTGGCGCTGGCGATCCTCGGCTGCGGCGTCGGCCCGACGCTGGTCACCCTCTACAGCCTCGCCGCCGCCCACAGCCCGGCCGGCCGCTCGGCGACCACCATGACGATGCTCGGTTCCGCGATCGTCGTCGGCCAGGCACTCACCTCCGCGGTCACCGGCCTCGTCGTCGACCGGCTCGGCCCGGACGCCGCACTCGCCGCTCCTTCGCTCGCGGCGGCGATCGTGGTCGCCGCCGCCGTCGCGCACACGGCCTCGACCCGGCGCGACGCGCGCCGGCTGGAACCCGTGCCCGCCTGAGCGCTCGGGTCTGCCGGCGTCACGGCTCGGCCCTAGTGTGAGCCAGGTCCCACCCGATCTGACTCCACGGACGCCGGCCCCCAGGTGCGCCGGCGCCGGAACGGACTGACATGACTTCTCCCGAGTTCGGTCGCCTGTCCCGACGGACCCTCTTCGGTGTCGGCGCGGGCGCCGTGGTGGCCTCCGGCGTCCTGGGCTCCCTCGGCTCGTCCGCCGCTGCCGCCACCGACGAGCAGCCTGCACAGGTACCGAAGGAGGGGATGTTCGCCGTCACGCTGGGCACCGGCGCCGGCCCGGCCATCCGGGGTCCGCGGATCGGCATCTCCACCGCGGTGGTCGTCGACGGCAACATCTACCTGATCGACGCGGGCCTCGGCATGGTCCGGCAGGCGACCGACGCGGGCCTGACCATGGACCGGCTCCGCGCGCTGTTCATCACCCACCTGCACTCCGACCACATCAGCGAGGTGCCCGCCCTCCTGCTCTACAACTGGGGCCCGGGCGTGAAGGGCATCGTCGAACCGGTCCGCGTCCTCGGTCCCGGGCCGGCGCGGTTGCCGCACGGCGCCGAGGTCCACATCCCGCCACCCACCGGCGGCACCGAGCGGTTCGTCCGCGACCTGCTGGAGACCTACGCCTACGACATCAACCTCCGGGTGCACGACGAGGGCCGGACACCGCTCGACGACCTGGTGCAGGCGGAGGACATCGAGATCCCGAAGTCGGCCCGCGCGGACGTCGACCGCAACCCGGCCCCGGAGATGGACCCCTTCCAGATCTACCAGGACGACCACGTCCGCGTGACGGCCACGCTGAACAACCACCCGCCGGTCTTCCCGTCGTTCGCCTTCCGGTTCGACTCGAGGTACGGCTCGGTGGTGATCTCCGGAGACACGACCGAGCACCCCAACGTCGTCCGGCTGGCCACCGAAGCGGACATCCTGATCCACGAGGCCATCAACGCGGACTTCTACAAGAAGCAGCCCAACATCCCTCCAGCGCAGCTCGAGCACATCCTCGACAGCCACACCGACCTGGAGGGCGTCGGCCGGGTGGCCAGGGACGCCGGCGTCGGGCACCTGGTGCTCAGCCACCTCGGCGGCATCGCGGGCGACGCCGACGCGGCGGTCACCCGGGAGATCTTCGACCCCGTGACCGTCGCCGTCGACGGCCAGGTGTTCCCGGTCGCGGGCTGACCCCAGACGGTCAGGGATCCGGTCGCCCCGGCCGGATCCCTACCGGTCGGACGGCGCACTCCCCCGACGCCCGACCGCTCCATCCTGAGCCGCGGAGGACGGGCCACGTCCGCACCCGTTGACAGCGGGCGGCAGCCGAGAAGCATGGCCTTCGCGGCGACGCCGCAGGGGCGCCGCGCCTGTCCCAGGAAGGGAGGGCGTCATGTACGCCCGCACCACCACCATCACCGCCGACCCCAACCGCATGGACGACGGCATCGCCGACGTCCGCGACAACGTCATGCCCGCTGTCGGTGACATGCTCGGCTGCGTCGGGCTGTCGATGCTCTGCGACCGGGACTCCGGTCGCTGCATCGTCACCACCGCCTGGGAGAGCGAGGAGGCCATCGCCGGCAGCCGCGAGAGGGTGCGCGCCCTGCGCGAGCGCGCCACGGAGCAGTTCGGCGCCCGCAGGGCCGAGGTGCAGGAGTGGGAGATCGCGGTCATGCACCGCATGCACACCGCCGGCGACGACGCCTGCGCCCGCGTCACCTGGACCCGCGTCGACCCGGGCACGATGGACCGCGTCCTCGACGTCTTCCGCACGAGCCTCGTCCCGCGGATGGACGACCTACCCGGCTTCTGCAGCCTCAGCCTGCTGACCGAGCCGCAGAGCGGCCTGGGCTGCGTCACCGCCGTCTACACCGACCGCACGGCCATGGAGGCCTCCCGCGAGCACGTCATGGGCATGCGCGAGGAGTTCAGCCGCCAGATGGACATGGACGTCACCGAGGTGGCCGAGTTCGACCTCGTCCTCCACCACCTGCGCGTCCCCGAGATGGCGTGACGGCCAGGACGAACCGGACGACGGGCCCGGCCACCGACAGGTGACCGGGCCCGTCGTTCCCGGATCAGCCCAGACCGTGGGCCCGACGGCGGCCGAGCACCGTCAGCCCGAGGCCCAGCACGAACGCCAACAACCCACCGAGCAGCGCCCGGATGATGGCGGTGCCGGTGTAGGCGAGCGTCGCGTCGGTGCCGGCGGCGCTGCTGAGAACCGCCGCTCCGCCGCTCAGCCCGTCGCGCGGCGATCCCGTTGCCCCGGCGGGCACCAGGCCCACGGAAGCGCCCGGCCGACCGGACGTCGGCGTGGCCGGCGTGACCGGCGCAGCCGGCCCGGTGCACGTGGCGCTCGCACCGCCGAGGACCCCGACGGCGTTGCCGCAGACGGTGACCGGCGCCTCGACGCCGACGCCGTCCGCCGAACCGCCCGCGACGGGCGCCGGGGCGGCGCAGCTCGCGCCGGCATCACCCAGGACCGCCACCGCGTTCCCGCACACCAGAACCGGCACGACGACGCCGACGCCGTCCGTCGAACCGCCCGCGACGGGCGCCGGGGCGGTGCAGCTCGCACCGGCATCACCCAGGACCGCCACCGCGTTCCCGCACACCAGGACCGGCACGTCCACGCCCACGAGCGACGCGTCGCCGCCCGGCTGCGCCGCAGCGCCGCCGTCGGCCGGCGGAGCACCGGCCGCGGTCGCGGAGCCGAGGACCGCGACCGCGTTGCCGGTCACGGTCACCGGCACGTCCGCGTCGACCGCCGACCCCGCGGACCCACCGGAGGCCGGAGCAGCCGAGGGCTGGGCCACGTCCAGCCCGCCGGCATCGGCGGCGTTGCCGCCGATGGTGATCGGGACGGCGACCGACACGCCGCCGACGTCGGCGGCCACGGTGCCACCGATCGCCGGCAGTTCGATCTCGGCCGGCGTGCTGCCGGGTGCCGTACCCAGCAGCGCCAGCGTGTTGTCCGTGACGGTGACCGGCGCGGTCACCGCCACCGCGGTCTCGTCGGCGGACGCGAGGCCGGTACCGGCGGCGAGCAGGCCGCCGGTGAACAGGGCCGTCTGCAGCCCGCGCTTCATCCACACGTTCATGAGGGGTTCCTTCTCTGACTGAGGGACCGGTCCGATCGGACCGGGTGGGATGGCCGCGGTCAGCTCGGGGGCTGACCAGGGCGCCCTCAGTCGGGAGCGAAGGCGGGGTCGAACGCGCGGTCGGCTGCGGCGTCGCGCGCACGGTCGGCGGCAGCGCCCAGCGCTGCGCCGTCGGCGGGAGACGCTCCCGGGGGCAGGTCGGCCGCCGGCTGGTCGGGGAACGACGGTCCGCCGACCGACACCGGCGCCGGCGCAGCGGCCGGTCCGGGCACCGGCATGCCGTGCCCGCCGGGGACGGCGACCGGCGCTGCCGTGCCGTCGGCGGCCGGGGTCCCGGCGGCGGCGACAACGGGACCGGCGGCGTCCGAGGCGGGGGTCGGGACGTCGAGCTGCTCCTCCGTCGTCGACGATGCCGGCCCGCGCACGGGCTCCGCACCGGCCACGTCGGCGGCGACCGGCATTTCGGTCGGAGCAGACACCAGGTCCGCGACGTCGCCCGGGACGGGCCGGACCAGCGGCTCGGGCACCGGCGGGACGAGGGCGGCCACCGGCGCGGCGACGTCCTCCACCGCACCGACGACCACGGGGAGGATCGGCGTCTGCGCCACCGGCGCCACGGCCGGCTCCACGACGGGCGCTCCGACCACAGCGACCGGTTCCACCGCGGTGGGCGCCCGGGACAGCAGGCGGTCGGTCGGTTCGGCGAGCGCCTGCACCGGCGCGGCGAGCGGAGCCGACGGCGGCGGCGCGTCCGCGGCCGCGGCCGACGAGGCGGCCGAGCCGGCCAACCACAGCCCGGCACCGAGGCCGGCCAGCAGCAGCACCCGACGAACCGGCGTCGACCCGTTCGGAGGGCGGAGGGCAGCGACAGCGTCCTGCGACATCGCATACCTCCCACCGACAGTGATCGACCTATCACCATCAGTAAGAGGGCACTGCTCGGTGTGCGCCATCCGAGACGCGTCCCTCGATGGGGTGCAGCAACCGGGATCCGGTCACCGTCGGTGAGATGCGGGCCGTCAGCGGGAGGCCTGCTGCCGTGGAGGGGCACGCGGACCGCCTCCCGGAGAGCGACGAGGCCTGCCACGCATCGGAGTGCTGCCGCCGACCGGCCGGCGACGTACGGTTCACAGTGACCGTCGTCACACGGAGGGGGCGTCATGGCTCTGCTCCGCCGGCTCGCCTCCGCCCGCAGCGCCGCGCACGAGCTCGCCTCCCTGGCGACCGACACCGCCGCGCTGGCCGCCGTCCCGGTCCTCGTCGGCGCCGGCCTGGTCGGTGGGACGACGACCCGGGCTGTCCGCGCCGGGGTGTCCGGCTCGCTGCACCTCGCCAAGCACGCGGCGGTCTCCGGGACCCGGGCGATCGGCACCCTGGTCACCGGCGCCGACCCCCTCCCCCGCGGCCACCTGCACGACCTGGTCGACGCCGCCAAGGGCATGGTCGAACCGCCCAGCGCCCGGCACACCCGGCGGGTCTGGGGCGACCGCGACCGGCTGCAGGTCGAGCTCGCCGCCGACGACGAGACCCCGGAGGCCAAGCGCGCGCTGCGCCGCCACCTGGAACGGCTCGAGGGCGTCGAGTGGGCCACGGTCAACGACGTCGTCGGCCGGGTGCTCGTCGCCGTCGACTCCCGCCGCGTCGGCATCGAGGACGTCGTCGGCGTCGTCACCGAGATCGAGCAGGCGCGCGGCGGCACCGGCATCTTCCCCGAGCGCCCCGACCACCCGGCCGACCTCGAACCGCTGCTGGCCGCGATCGCCGCCGCGGCGGTCGACACCGCCGCCGTCGGCGTGGCCGCGGTGGCCAAGGCGCTGCCGATCCCCGCGCTCACCCGGCACGCCACCCTGCTCATGGCCCTGCTGGACACCCAGCAGTGGCTCAAGCGGGCGGTCTCCGACCGCATCGGCACGGTCGGCACCGAGCTCGCCTTCGAGGGCACCAGCGCACTGCTGCACTCCCTCACCCAGAGCCCCACCGTGCCGGCGCTCAACGCGGCCGCGGCCATCCAGCGGGCCCTCGAGGTGCGCGCCCGGCGCCAGGTGTGGGGCCGCCGGGAGCGGGAGCTGTGCCTGCCCGAACCGGACGACGACGCCGAGCCGCTGCCACCCCCGCGGTCCCGGCCCGCTCCCCTGCCGGCCGGCCCCGTCGAGAGCTACCGCGCCCGGCTCGGCCCCACCGAGCTCGCCGCCGCGCTCGGCCTGCTCGCCCTCACCCGCCGGCCCGGCCGCTCCGCGGACCTGATGAAGGCGCTCACCCCGCGCGCCGCCGTCTTCGGCCGGGAGTCCTTCGCCACCTCGCTGGGCCTGCTCATGTCCCGCCGGGGCGTCCTCCCGCTCGACGGCTCGGCCTACCGCCGGCTCGACCGCGTCGACACCCTCGTCGTCGACGGCGCCACCCTCTGCACCGGCCCGCGCGTGGTGGTCGAGGCGACCGGCGAGGACGACGACTGGGACGACGCCGCGGTCTGGACGGCGGCCACCCGGCTGCTCGCCGGCACCGGTCCGGACGGCGTCCGGCTCGGGCCGCCGCGAGCCACGGACGACGCCCCGGGCGGCGAGGTCCGCTCGCTGCTCTCCGGACGCCGGCGGGTCGGCACGGTCACGATCGCCCCCGAGCTCGATCCGTACGCCGAGGCGCTGCTCTCCGCGGCCACGGACGCCGGCCTGCGGCTGGTCCTCACCCCGCACGTCAGCGCCCGCGAGATCGCCGGACTGGCCGACGAGGTCGTCGACGAAGCTCTCGTGGCGGTCGTCCGCGGCCAGCAGGAGGACGGCCATGGCGTGCTGCTGGTCTCCGCCACCGACGGCCTCGCCCTCACCGCCGCCGACATCGCGGTGGCCCCCGTCCTCGAGGGCCGGGCGCCGGCGTGGGGCGCCGACCTCGTCACCGGGTCCGGCCTCGCCGACGCCTGCCGGATCGTTCCCGCGACGGCGGACGCGAAGGCGTTCGGCCGGCGCGCGGCGAGCGCCTCGCTCACCGGCAACGTGCTCGGTGCCCTGCTCGCCGCCGTCGGCAGCCCGCTCCACGGCCAGCGGAAGGCCACCACCCCGGGCAAGTGGGCCACCGCCACGACGATGGCCACCGGCACCTGGGCCGCCGTCCGCACCGCCCGCCGCCCGGTGCCTCCGCCCACCGTGCACACCCCGTGGCACGCGCTCGAACCCGACGACGTCCGGCGCCGGCTGGCCGACCTGCCCGGCGACGACGCGCACCCGCCGACCCGCCTCGCGGCCGCCGCGCAGCGGGTCCGGAAGCATCCCGTCGTCCACGGTCCGGCGAGGTTCGCCCGCACCGTCGGCGCCGAGCTGGCCGATCCGCTCACTCCGATCCTGGCCACCGGGGCCGCGGCGACCGCCGTCCTCGGCGACGCCACCGACGCGATCCTGGTCGGCAGCGTCACCGTCATCAACGCGCTGGTCAGCGGCCTGCAGCGGCTCCGCGCCGAGACCGCGCTGGAGGAGCTGCTGCTGGAGCAGGACAGCTGCGTGCGCCGGGAGACCGACGGCGGCGCCGAGGAGGTGCCCGCGACCGCGCTCCGCGTCGGCGACGTCGTGCTCGTCGAGGCCGGCGACGTCGTGGCCGCCGACGCCCGGCTGCTGGACGCCGAGGACCTGGAGGTCGACGAGTCCGGGCTCACCGGGGAGTCGCTGTCGGTCGGCAAGTCGCTGCCCGCGACGCCCGGGGCCGAGGTCGGCGACCGCACCTGCATGCTCTTCGACGGCACCACGGTCGTGGCCGGCCGCGGCCGGGCCGTCGTCGTCGCCGTCGGTTCCGCGACGCAGGCCGGGCGCGCCGCACGGGCCGCCGGGGGCGCGGCCCCACCCGCCGGGGTGCAGGCGCGGCTCGGTGAGCTGACCCGCTCCGTCCTGCCGATCACGCTGGCCG
>NZ_POQT01000012.1 GCF_002938435.1 Blastococcus saxobsidens | reverse complement strand
ACGACGTTGAGCAGCGGGGCCTTGCCACGGCGGGCGTTGTGCAGGTTGGCCAGGCCGTTGCCCAGGCCGGGGCCGAGGTGCAGCAGCGCCGCCGCCGGCGCGGCGGGCTCCTCCCGGTCGGCGCTGCCGCTGACCGGGCCGCTCGGCCGGTAGTCGGCGAAGAACTCGTGCCACGCCTGATCGACGCTGGACGGGTCGGCCAGGTACTGCTGGTACATCTCCTCGACCAGCCACTCGTTGGTGCCGAAACCGGCTACCTGGGACGAGGCGGACGACGGTCGGGATGAACTCACGCTTGACACGGGGTCGAGTGCCTTCTTCGTCTCGGGGCTGCGTCTGAGGGGCGTCGCTGAACCGGGTGTCGAGTCTACGCCGTGTCCCGCGGCTGACCGGGCACGGAGCGGGGCCCGCGCGCCCCGGCGCCGGTGGGGTCAGTGCGAGGCGCCGCGCGTGACCAGGAGGTCGGCCAGCGCGTCGTTCCCGGTGGCCTGCCCCTCGTCGGCGCGTCGCGACCGGGCGGCCGCCACGCGGCTGATGTCGAGGGCGCTGGCGCCGTCGTGGGTGGTGGCGTCGACGTCGGCCCCGGCGTCGAGCAGCAGGCCGACGATCTCCGGTGCCTCGCCCGACGGCCCGGCCGCCACGGCGGAGTGCAGCGGGGTCCGCCCGGTGTCGGGATCGTGCCGGTCGACGTCGGCCCCGGCGTCGAGCAGTAGCCGCACCAGCTCCAGGGAGCCCGCGGCCGTGGCCGCGTGCAGCGCTCCGCCGTCGGCGTCGGCGCCCCGGTCGAGCAGGAGCCGGGCGGTGCGGGCCGAGCCGCCGAACGCGGCCCAGGCCAGCAGGTCGACGCCGGTGGCGGGGTCGGTCAGCGGGGCGCCGGCGTCCAGTTCCTCCGTGAGCCGGTCGACGTCGTCGAGGTAGGCCGCGCTCGGCGCGTCCACGGCCGCGCCCAGCTCCAGGAGCAGCGGAGCGAGGTCGGGGGCGTGCTGCAGCGCCACGTGCAGCGGGGTGCGGTGCCCCTCCGTCCGCGCGGTCAGGTCGGCACCGGCCTCGACGAGCACCCGGACGACGTCGGCCCGGCCGCAGGCCACCGCGAGGTGCAGGGGCGTCCAGCCGCCCTGGCCCTCGCGCTCGACGGTGCCGGTGAGGAGCCGGGGGGAGTCCTGCACCGCGGCCCGGACCGCATCGGTGTCCCCGTCGACGATCAGCCTGCCCAGGCGCTGGACGGTCATGCGAGTGGTCACGCGGTCTCCGTTCTCCGTTGGCGGCTACGGCCCGCTCGTCGGCCTCGCCGCTCGTGCTGCGGTGCCCGCCGGCTCAGGCGACGTCGCGGCGCACGGCCAGGAACGTGCCCAGCACGGCCGCCACCAGACCGTAACCGAGGAGGAGGACACCGCCCTGCCACGGCTCCAGCAGCTCCGGGCCCTGGAAGGTGGCGGTGAGCGCCTCGAGCGCTCCTCCCGGCATCCACTTGTACGCGCCCGAGGTGGCCGGGATCTGCCGGATGATCGGCTCGATGACGAACAGGTAGACCAGGCCGCCGACGATGGCACCGACCTGGTTGCGCAGCAGTGCGCCCAGTCCGACGCCGAACACCGCGTAGATGACCAGGGCCAACCCGGAGCTGCCCAGCGTCCCGAGGTTGTCGGCGTCGAGCTCGGGCGCTGCCCCACGCGCCCCGGCGTGCACGGCGACCGTCGCGAAGTTGACCGCCATCACGACCAGTGCGAACAGCGTCGCGGCCAGCGCGTAGGCCATGAGCTTGGCCGTCACGACCCGGCCGCGGTGCGGCGTGGTCAGGAAGGTGGGCGTGGCCGTCCGGTGCCGGTACTCCTGCGTCATCCCGATGATGCCCAGGATGAGGAACAGGACGTTGACGTTCACCGCGTTCGCCATCGCCAGCTCTTCGTAGAGCGGGGTGCCCACGGCCGGGATGCCCGACTCGGGGTTGCCGGCGAACGCCGTCAGCAGGACGGCGAACCCGATGACCATGAGGCAGGCACCGAGCAGCAGGCCGATCCACACCCGCGTGCTGAACAGCTTGGCCCACTCCGCGCGCACCAGCGGCATCATCGTGCGGTCTCCTCGGCGGGGGCGGTCGCGGCGTACTGCTCACGGCCGGCGGTGAGCTGGAAGTAGATCTCCTCGAGCCCGCTGGAGCGCGATCGCAGCTCGTGCAGCTCGACGCCCGCGGCGAAGGCCCGGCCGCCGATCTCGGCGGTCGTCAGCCCGGTCACGGTCAACCCCTCGCCGTCGAGGTCGACCAGCGCCCCGTCGGCGCGCAGCAGCTCGGCCAGCCGGGCGGCGTCCGGGCTGCGCACGAGCACGGAGCCGGCCCCCTCGGCGCCGGACCGGAGGTCCTCCATGGATCCCTCGCGGACCAGCCGGCCGCCGCCGACGATGACCACGCGGTCGACGGTCTGCTCGACCTCCGACAGCAGGTGGCTGGACACCAGCACCGTGCGTCCCTGGTCGTGCGCCAGGTGCCGGAGGAAGCCGCGCAGCCACTGGATGCCCTCGGGGTCCAGGCCGTTGGCCGGCTCGTCGAGCACCAGCACGGCGGGGTCGCCGAGCAGCGCGGTCGCCAGCGCCAGTCGCTGCCGCATGCCGAGCGAATAGCCGCCGGCCCGGCGCCGTCCCGCGTCGGCCAGGCCCACCTGGGCCAGCACCTCGTCGGCGCGCGAGACCGGCAGGCCGGCGGCGCGGCAGTAGACGCGGAGGTGGTCCCGGCCGGTGCGGGCGGGGTGGAAGGCGGTCTCCAGTACCGCGCCCACCGTGCGCAGCGGCCGGGGGAGCGCGGCGTACGGGACGCCGTCGAAGGTGGCGCTGCCCGAGTCGGGCCGGACCAGGCCGAGCAGCATGCGCAGCGTCGTGGTCTTGCCGGCCCCGTTCGGGCCCAGGAAGCCGGTGATCGACGCCGGCTCGACGGTGAAACCCAGGTCGGACACGGCCCGCACCGGGCCGAAGGACTTGGACAGGCCGCTGACCTCGACCCGCACGGGGTGGGGCGCCGGGGCTTGTGCGGTGGGAATGACGCGCTCCTCGTCGTCCGCAGCGGGTGGAGCCCATCCAAGCGCACCGGCCGGTTCCGTTGGAACCCTGCCGCGCCGGGCACGTGACCTGCGGGAGGACGTCGATGATCTCGGGATGACCCGAGGCACACGGTCACATAGGCTGCCCGCCGTGACCGAGACCTCGCACGCCTACCGGACGGTCGTCGTCGGGACCGACGGATCGGAGTCCTCGCTGCGGGCCGTGGCCCGTGCGGGTGCCCTCGCCGGCGCCTGCGGCGCCACCCTGGTCATCGCCTGCGCGTACCTCCCGACCGAGGCCGACGACCGCGAGCTGGCCCGCGCGCAGGACGTCCTGCGCGACGAGGCCTACCAGATCGTCGGCTCCCACCCCGCCGAGGACACGGTGCGCACCGCCGCCGAGCGGGCCGGCTCCGCCGGCGCGACGAAGGTGAAGACCGTCGCCGTCCAGGGCTCCCCGGTCGAGGCGCTCCTGGACGTCGTCCGCCGGGAGGGCGCCGACCTCCTCGTCGTGGGCAACCGCGGGCTGGCCGGCATCAAGGGCCGGCTGCTCGGCTCGGTGCCGGCCGACG
Source organism: Blastococcus saxobsidens (assembly GCF_002938435.1). Classification (GTDB taxonomy): domain Bacteria; phylum Actinomycetota; class Actinomycetes; order Mycobacteriales; family Geodermatophilaceae; genus Blastococcus; species Blastococcus saxobsidens. Next base: position 102,901 of record NZ_POQT01000012.1, on the reverse strand, counting down.
CCACCCGCCGGTCGCAGTGCGACGTGCTCGTCGTGCACACGACCGACTGAGGTCCCCGCCGGGCATGGACGACTCCGGGGTGCCCGTCCCGGGGCCCGAGGTGCGGGAGGCGCTGGAGCGGCTGCTGCTCGACGGGCCGCGCCGCTACACCCGGCGGCAGGTGGCCGAGATGGCCGGCATGCCCCCGCAGCGCACGCAGCGGCTGTGGCGGGCCCTCGGCTTCCCGGACGCGGCGGACGACGACCCCGTCTTCACCGACGCCGACATCCACGCCCTGGGGGCGGTGTCCGACCTGATCCGGTCCGGCTTCGTCGACGAGGACGCCGAGGCCTCGATCGCGCGGGCCATGGGCCAGGCGCTGTCCCGGTTGGCGGACTGGCAGGCCGACATGCTGGCCGACGCCCTGACCCGGGCCGGCGAGGACGGGCAGCGGCGGGCGGCCTCACCCGAGGAGGCCGTGGCCGTCGCGAGCGCCATGCTGCCCCGGCTGCTGGAGATCCAGAGCTACGTCTGGCTGCGGCACCTGGCCGCCAACGCCGACCGGCTGCTGTCCGCGCCCGGTTCCGGCGACCGCAGGGAGCTCGCGGTCGGCTTCGCCGACCTGGTGGGGTACACGTCGCGCAGCCGCGGCATGGGCGGGCGCGAGCTCGGCGCCATGGTGGAGGACTTCGAGAGCACCGCCGCCGAGGTGATCGCCCGCCACCACGGCCGGGTGGTGAAGACGGTCGGCGACGGCGTCCTGTTCACCGCCGCGTCGGCGACGGCCGCCGCCGACATCGGGCTGGCGCTCCCCGACGTCTGGGCGAGGCCGGACCGCCCTCCGCTGCGCGTGGGCGCGGCCTACGGCACGGTGCTCACCCGGTACGGCGACGTCTACTCACCGGTGGTGAACCTCGCCAGCCGGCTCACCTCGCTGGCCCGGCCGGGGGCGCTGCTGGTCGACCGGGACCTCGCCGACCGGCTGCGTGCGGTGGGCGGCTACCGGGTGCGGCCACTGCGCCGGGTGTCGGTGCGCGGGTACGAGCACCTGCAGCCCTGGCTCGCCCGGCGCCCGCGGACCACGGACGACCAGCAGCCCGACGACGCCGACTACGACGAGGACTCCTTCGACGCCCACGACGACGGCGAGGACGTCGGGCTCTGACGCGTCGGATCGGACCGTCGCGGCGCGACGTCGGACCGGCCTCGAACGCCTCCGGGCAGGGCTTGGCAGGCTGTAGGGGTGAGCGCCACTCTCGTCGCGCGCGGACTGGCAGCCGGACACGGCGCCCGCGTGCTCTTCTCCGACCTCGATCTCGTCGTCGCGCCCGGTGACGTCGTGGGGCTGGTCGGCGTCAACGGCGCGGGCAAGTCCACCCTGCTGCGCACCCTCGCCGGGGAGATCCCGGCGGAGGCCGGCGGCATCTCGCTGAGCCCGCCGACGGCGACCCTCGGCTACCTGCCGCAGGAGCACGAGCGCCGAAACGGCGAGACGGTGCTCGCCGCGCTGGCCCGCCGCACCGGCGTCGCCGCGGCGCAGGCGGCGATGGAGGCCGCCACCGAGGCGTTGTCGGCGGGCGAGCCCGGTGCCGACGACGTCTACGGCGACGCCCTGGAGCGCTGGCTGGCGCTCGGGGGCGCCGACCTCGACGAGCGGGCTGCCGAGGTCGTCGCGGAGGTGGCGCCCGGCGTGGCCCTGGACGCGCCGACCGCGGGGTTGTCCGGGGGGCAGGCCGCCCGCGTCGGCCTCGCCTCGCTCCTGCTGTCCCGCTACGACGTGCTGATGCTCGACGAGCCGACGAACGACCTCGACCTGACCGGGCTGGACCAGCTGGAGCGGTTCGTCACCGGCTCCCGGGCCGGCGTGGTGGTGGTCAGCCACGACCGGGAGTTCCTCGCCCGCACCGCCAACCGGATCGTCGAGCTGGACCTCGCCCAGCAGCTCGTCCGCGTGCACGACGGCGGCTACGAGGCGTACCTGACCGAGCGCGAGGTGGCCCGCCGGCACGCCCGCGAGGAGTACGAGGAGTTCGCCGACACCAAAGCCGGGCTGGAGGCCCGCGCCCGGATGCAGCGGAACTGGATGGCCAAGGGCGTCCGGGACTCGATCAAGAAGTCCAAGGACGGCGACAAGCACATCAAGGCCGCGAACCGGGCGTCGTCGGAGAAGCAGGCCGCCAAGGCCAAGCAGACCCAGCGGATGATCGAGCGGCTGGACGTGGTCGAGGAGCCCCGCAAGGAGTGGGAGCTCCGCATGGAGATCGCTCCGGCACCGCGGGCCGGCGCCGTCGTCGCCACGCTGCGCGGTGCGGTCGTCCGGCGGGGCGGTTTCACCCTCGGCCCGGTCGACCTCCAGGTGGGCTGGGGTGACCGGGTGGCCATCACCGGTGCCAACGGGTCGGGCAAGTCCACCCTGCTGGCGGCCCTGCTCGGCCGCGTGCCGCTCGACGAGGGCCAGGCGACCCTGGGCCCGTCGGTGCGCATCGGCGAGATCGACCAGGCGCGCGCCCGGTTCTTCGGCCCCGAGCAGCTGATGGACGCGTTCGGCGCCGAGGTGCCGGACTGGCCGACGGCGGAGGTGCGCACGCTGCTGGCCAAGTTCGGGCTGACCGCCGACCACGTGCTCCGCCCGGCCGTCACGCTGTCGCCGGGGGAGCGGACGCGTGCGGCGCTGGCGCTGCTGCAGGCCCGCGGCGTGAACGTGCTGGTGCTCGACGAGCCGACCAACCACCTCGACCTGCCGGCGATCGAGCAGCTGGAGCAGGCGCTGGCCGGCTACACCGGGACGCTGCTGCTGGTCACCCACGACCGGCGGATGCTGGCCGCGGTGGAGACCGACCGCCGGCTCGAGGTCGACGGCGGGCGGGTCACGGAGCGCTGACCTCGGGCTCCCGGGGCGCGACGGCGACCACCAGCGTCAGCGTGGCCAGCGCCGCGGCCCCCAGCAGCAGGGCCCAGTAGGGCACCAGTACCGCGAGGAGCGCGAGCAGCACCGGCGCGGCGAAGCCGACGTAGGTGAGCGCGTAGTAGACGGCGGTGAGGCCGGCCAGCTCACCGGGCGCGGCGATCCGCTGCGTCTGCAGCAGCCCCGCGACCAGGCAGCAGCCGTACCCGGTGCCCAGCACGACCGCGGCCGGTAGCACCAGCCACGGGGACTGCGTCGCAGCGGCCGCCGCGGCCGCCACCAGACCCACGACGACGGCGCCCAGCCCGACCGCCACCCCGCGCCGTGGCGAGGCCGCGGCGATCCGGCGGGCCGTCGGCTGGACGGCGAACCCGGTGCCGAGCGTGACGCCGGCGATGAGCGCGCTGAAGGCGACCGTCCACCCCGGGGTCGTCGCGGTGACCAGCCCGGGCAGGACGGCCATCGCGATGGCGGGCGCGGCGAAGACCCACGGCGCCACGGGCGCGACCGAGCGCCGGAACCGCGGATCGGCGGCCGAGCGCACCCGCAGCCGGGCCAGCGGCGAGCCGGCGGCGGGGGAGGCCCGGGCGGGGTCGACGGTCTCGGGAGCCCGCCACAGCGGCACCAGCACGGCCAGCCCCACGACCAGGTGCGGCAGGTAGGCGGTGACCAGGGGAGCGGGCGCCCACTGGGCCAGCAGCCCGGCGACCACCGGCCCCAGGCAGAAGCCGGCCGTCAGGGACATCGCCGCCCGGCGTGCACCGGCGCCTTCGCGAGCCCCGGGGTCCCAGCGCTGCGAGGACAGCTCCTCCACCCAGGCGCTGCCCGCCGCGAAGGCGGCCCCGCTGGCCAGCCCGGCCAGCAGCCGCCCCAGGTACAGGGCCCACAGGTCGCCGATCATCAGCACCGCCGTGGCCGCCAGCGACACCAGCGCGGCGGCGCGCAGCACCGGGGTGCGCCCCCGGCGGTCGGAGATCGGGCCCAGCACGAGCAGCGCCGGGATCAGGCCGAGCGCGTACGCGCCGAACAGGGCGTCGACGGTCGCCACCGACAGCCCGGAACGCTCGCGGTAGGCGACGAGGAGGCTGACGAACTGGTTGGCGCCCCAGCCGATGGCGAACATCGTGAGGGCGACCGGCAGCCACGCCCGGCGCGGTGTCCGGGGAGGGGCGACGGTCACGGTGGTCAGGGTGCCCGGCGGCCGGCCGGGCAGCTCAGGCGGGGGTCGCGTCCTCGTCCAGCGCCTCGGGCAGGCCCAGGGTGTCCATGGCCGACCAGGTGGCGTCCACCCGGTGGGCCAGGACCATCAGGTCCCGCAGCTGCCCGGACCGGTCGCGGATGTGGTCCTCCAGCAGCGCCTCGCCGCGGAAACCGAGGCCGGTGAAGAGGGCGAGCGCGGCACCCTGCTCGGCCACCACCTCGACGACGAGCTTGGTCGCCCCCGACGCGATCGCCTCCGTGACGGCGTGCCGGGCGAGCACCCGGCCCAGCCCCGCGCCGCGGCGTCGCGGGCCGACGACGAGCCGCAGCTCGGCGACGTGGTCGGACCAGCCGGGCAGCCGGCGGACCGCCACGTACCCGTCGACCTCGCCGTCGTCACCCAGCCCCACCCACCGGGCCGAGCCGTCCTCGGCCCAGCCGCGCACGGCCGCCGGGTCGGTGACGTCCTCCTTGATGAAGGTGCGATCGCCCTCGGGCAGCCCGGCGAAGAACCGCACGAGCGCGTCGGTGTGCGCCGCGTCGAGCGCGGCGATGGTCACCCCTGCGGCGCCCACCTGGTCGGTCCCGGTCACGTCAGGCTCCCTTCGCCTCGGACCGCCGGCCCACGGTCTCGCTGCGCCGGCGGAGGAAGTCGATGATCGTGGGCACGGTGGTCTTCGCCGCCGTGCGGCCGACCACCAGACCCATGTGCCCGGCGGGCAGCACCAGCTCGTGCTTGTCCCGTGAGCCCACGAGGTCGATCAGGGGCGCGGTCGCGTCCGTGGGCACGATGTGGTCCCGCTCGGCCCGCACGGTCAGGAACGGCACCTGGATGTCGGCGAGGTGGACTCGGTCTCCGGCGACGGTCAGCCGGTCGTTCACCATCCCGTTGTCGCGGACCAGCATCCGGGCGGTCTGCCGGGCCGCCTGCCCGGGGAACGGCACGTGGTCGTCCGACCAGCCGGTCATGGCCTGGTAGGAGGCGACGTACTCGTCGTTCCAGAGCTTCTCCCAGAGCGTGACGTACCGGGTGACCTCCGCGGTCGGCTTCAGCGTGCGGAAGCCCTGCACGACGATCTGCGGGGGCACGTTCCCGTCGCGGTCGAGGACCGAGTCGACCTCCATCCCGCCCACTCCGAAGATGTCCGCCAGCGGGCCCATGTGCCGGTAGTCGACCGGGGTGGCGAGCACGCTGAGGCTGCGCAGCGGTGAGTCGGGGTGGTGCGCCGCGTGCAGCAGCGAGAGGACCCCGCCGAAGCAGTAGCCGAAGAGGTTCACCTCGTCGGCGCCGGAGATCTCGCGCACCCGGTCGATGGCCGCCGGGATGTAGTCGTCGACGTAGTCCTCGAGGCCGTTGCCGGCGTCCCGCTCGTCCGGCTCGCCCCAGTCGACCATGTACACGTCGAACCCGGCGTCCAGCAGTTGCTCGACGAAGCTGTTGCCCGGGGACAGGTCGAGGATGTAGCTGCGGCTGATCAGGCTGAAGACCAGCAGCAGCGGCGGGGAGTGCAGGACGCCGCCCGGGGACTCGTTGCGGTAGTGCCACAGCTGGGTCCGGCCGCGCTGCCAGACGACGTCCTTCGGGCTGCAGCCCACGCCGGGGCGGTCGATCCCGGCGACCAGCTTGATGCCGTTACGTGCCCGCAGGGCGTTGCGCTCGACGTCGCGCCGGACGCGGTCGAGGATCGTCTGCGGGTTGGGCACGGTCGGCATCGCTGTCCTCCGTCGGACGGGACTGGCTGGTGCGCGGCGGGAGCGCACGGCGTCGTTCGTTCTCCAGGGCCACGGTGAGACGGCGGACCTCGCGGTCCAGCGCGCCGATCTGGGTGCGGAGCCGGTGGATGTCACTGCCGGCCGGCAGGTTGACCAGGTGCCAGGCGCGGGCGGTGAGGTCGCGCGCCGAGGAGCGGGCGAGCGTGGTCACCCGGCGGGCGAGCGCGACGCCCAGGGCGAAGTTGTCCGTGCGGACCAGTTCCTCCGCCTTCGGGGTCACGGCCTTCTCGACGGCGTCGTAGGCCTGCCGCCACAGGGGCGAGCTCATCGCTCCCCCACCTGCTCGTGCACCACGACCGCGCGGCGCGCGCGGTCGACGCGGCCTCCGCCATCCACCCTCCGGTCGCGCAGCGTCGCGGCAACCCGTGGCGCGAGTCGGCCGCGGAGCAGGTTCTGCGCGAGATCGGTCATGCCACGTTCCCCCTGGTGCCCGGAGCTGGACGGCGGGCTCCTACCCGCTCGGTGGGTGATCTACCGCACAGGGTGGATACGGTGTGGCGACCGCACGCCGCCGCACCCGACCCGGGGGAGACCCACGCATGCCCGACCGCACGATCCTCGACATGTTCCGCCTCGACGACCGGGTCGCGATCGTGACCGGGGCGTCCTCGGGGCTCGGTGCGGTCTTCGCCCGCACGCTCGCCGAGGCCGGCTGCGACGTCGTGCTCGGCGCCCGCCGGGTCGACCGGCTGGCCGAGACGCAGCGGGCGGTGGAGGAGGCCGGGCGCCGCGCGATCGCCGTGCAGACCGACGTCGCGAAGGTCGAGGACTGCCAGGGCCTGGTCGACGCCGCGATGGCCGGGTTCGGCAAGGTCGACATCCTGGTGAACAACGCCGGGATCGGCACCGCGATGCCGGCCACCCGGGAGGCGCCCGACCAGTTCCGGCAGGTCATCGACGTCAACCTCAACGGCTGCTACTGGATGGCGCAGGCCTGCGGCCGGGTCATGCAGCCGGGCAGCTCCATCGTCAACATCTCCAGCATCCTGGGGCTGACGACGGCTGGGCTGCCGCAGGCCGCCTACGCCGCGAGCAAGGCCGGGCTGATCGGCCTCACTCGCGACCTGGCGCAGCAGTGGACGGGCCGCAAGGGCATCCGGGTCAACGCGCTGGCGCCGGGGTTCTTCGCCTCGGAGATGACCGACCAGTACCCCGAGGGCTACCTGGACCAGCAGATGGCCCGCGTGCTGGCCGGCCGGGCCGGGGACCCGCGCGAGCTCGCGGCGGCGCTGGTCTTCCTGGTCAGCGACGCCGGCGGCTACGTCACCGGCACGACCCTCCCGGTCGAGGGCGGGATGCTCACCAGCTGAGGGCGTGGCCGGCGGCGGGCTCCGCGCAGGGCGTGCACGGCAGCACCCGTCCGGCGTCCGGGTCCGGCTCCGGCAGGGCCGCCGTCCGGCCGTCGGCCCGGGGGTGCGGACGGCGGGGCTGCCGGCAGCCGCTGCCGCCACCGCGGTGCGGGTAGCCCAGCACCGGCGTTCACCGGGTCGGGGGCGGCGTCCAACGCCGCGCGCACGGCGGGGGAGTCGCGGAAGCCGTCGCGCTGGATCTCCTCGTCGAAGACGAACTCGAGGACGACGCCCCACCGGTGCTCGTGCTCGTCCCAGAACCGGGCCCCGGAGGTCACCGCCGTCTCGACCAGGGAGTCGTGCCAGGCGCGCAGCCAGGCCGCGGCGGGGGTGCCGCCGTCGAACACCTCGATGGTGACCCAGTTCACAGTCGACCGACGCTCCGCGCGCCGGTGCCCCGCCGGGAGACCCGGCGGGGCGGCGGTCACGCCCGGTGTTCGGCCCGCTCGACCAGTGCGGCGATACGGTCGGGAATCCGCGGCCAGACCTCGCGCGGCAGGTCCTGGCCCATGCCGTCGACGACGAGCAGCTCCGCCCCGGGGGCGGCCCCGGCGGTGGCCCGGCCGCCGGTCACGTCCACCAGGCTGTCCTGCCCGCCGTGGATGACCGGGGTCGGCGCCGTGACCCGGCCGAGGTCGGCGTCCGGTCGTCGCCGACCGGTGCCGTGCGGCTGCCGCTGGTCCCCCTGCGGCGGGCGCTGGTGCAGCCGGTGGGACGCCCGTCACGCGCCTCTCGACGGCCCGTCGACGCCCCTACGCTGGCGGTGTGCCGACCAGCCAGCCGCCCGCGGATGCCCTCGGCCCGCTCGACGTGCCGGCCCCCGACGCCGACGGCACGCCGGCCGAGCCCGTCGTCCGGCCCGCTGCGCACCGGTGGCTCTGGTACGCCCTCGGCGGCCGGCTGCCCGCACGGCACCGTCGCTGGGTGCTGCACGACACGACGACCCGCACCTGGGGGCTCCGCCACGTCGCCCGCATGCTGGTCCAGATGGCCGTGCCGATCGCGTTGGTCATGATCTTCCTGCCGGCGCCCTGGCAGCTGCGCGTCGCCGTCGCCGGCGGTGGCATCTTCCTCGGGCTCATCTACTCGCTGGCCTACATGCCCGAGACGACGGAGAACCGGGTGGTCAAGGCCGGTTACCCGGCGGGCACCGCGACCGCGTACCGCGACCGCGCCGCGCAGCTGCGCGACGACCGGGACCGGGTCCGCCGCCGGGCCGCCGCTGCCAAGCGCGCCGCCCGGTACCGGGAGCGCCAGGGGCGCTGACGAGAGAGGCCCCGGCCACCCCTCTGGAGGGGGTGGCCGGGGCCTCTCGTCGCGTGCCCCCGGCAGGATTCGAACCTGCGCCCCTGCCTCCGGAGGGCAGTGCTCTATCCCCTGAGCTACGGGGGCTCGGGGCAGGGAAGAAGTTACCAGCCCGGGACGGCGGCCCCGACGGCGGCTCCCCGCCCCGCGGGCCTCACGGTGCGGGGAGGGGCGTGCCGCCGCGGGCGGTCAGCATGTCGGTCATCGTCCCGGTCTCGGCGCCCTGCGACTGCTCGATCGAGCGGGCCAGGTCGCGCACCGCCTGCACCTCGGCGTGCTCGGCGGCGTCCGCCGCCATGCCGAACCCGCCCTGGTGGTGCCGGATCATCAGCCGCAGGAACTCGACGTCGAACTCGGTGCCCGTCAGGCGGCGCAGGTCGGCCAGCTCCTCCGTGGTGGCCATGCCGGGCATGAGCGCACCGGACCCCATGTCCATGCCGGCCATGTCGTGACCGCCGTGGCCCTCGTCGGTCATCCAGGCCATCGTCTCGCCGCCGGTCAGCGGAACGCCCCACAGCGCGAGCCAGCCCTGCATCCGGCCGGCCTGGTTGGTCTGGGTGGCGGAGATGTCGAAGGCCAGGGACTCGATCTCCGGGTCGTCGCTGCGCTCGGCGACGAGGTTCGCCATCTCCACGCCCTGGAGGTGGTGCCGCGACATGTCGCGGGCGAACCCGGCGTCCACCGAGTCCGCCGCCGGCGTCGCGGCCCCGCGGCCGAGCCCCAGCGCCACGGCCAGCCCGCCGCCGAGCAGCACCAGCCCGATCCCGACGACCGCCAGGAGTGCGACGCGCAGCGGGCGGCGCCCCGGCTCGGCGGGGGTGGTCACGAGGTCCTCCGGGACGGCGGGGGTGCTGGTCAGGACGCGGGGGTCGTGGGAGCGGACGACTCGGCCGGCGCGGTGGCGGGGTCGTCGCTCTCCAGCGGCGGGGCGGCCAGGAAGTCCGGCCGCTCGCAGGTGGCGCCCGGCTCCGGGAAGCTGTCGGACTTGTAGGTCATCAGGTCGGCGAACTGCTTGACCCGCTCGTCGTCAGCGCTGTCGACCTTCAGCTGGTGACCCCAGGACTGCAGGCTGACGGGGGAGTCCAGCCCCTCGTACGGGGAGAGCATCCGGCCGGAGACGCCGTCGACCAGCCCGGCGAGCGTGTCGACGTCGGTGTCGGAGACCTCGTCCGGGTTGTACGTGATCCACACGGCGCCGTGCTCGAGGCTGTGCACCGCGTTCTCGTGCCGGATGTCGACGTCGTAGACGGTTCCCGTGCAGTCGGCCCACATGTTGGCGTGCGGCCCACCGACCGGCGGGGACTCCGTGTACTCGATCGGGCCGTCGTCGTGGGTGGCGCCCTCGTACTCGAACACCTCGGCGCCGGCGATCTCGTCGATGGACTCGACCTTCGAGGCATCCGCCTTGCGGACCTCGACCACGGCGTAGGTGATGACGGCCGCGGCGAACACAACGACGGCCAGCGCCGCGGCGATCAGCCCCCAGGGGCGCTGCTGGGCCACGACGTTCGTGGGAGGCCGGGTGCGCCCGCCCTTGCCGCGGCCCCCGGCGCCCGCTCCGGAGCGGGACGACCCGCCGCCGGTCGCGCGGGACTTGTCGGTGCGGTCCTTGGCCAAGGCCTCTCCTCGTTACGGGGCGCGGGCGCGCCGGTGCGGCCGGGGCCGGATCGGCTCCTCGTACCCGGCCCGAGTCTAGGTCGCCGGCCTGTGCGCGAGCTGGCAGCCGGGCGGCCCGCCGGACGGGGAAAGGGCGGTCAGTACGCTCGCCGGGTGACTCCCGAGCAGCTGCAGGACGTCGTTCGTACCGCCGTGGGCGCGGTCGTCGGGCGAGGCGCGCTGCCGGTCGAGGTACCCGCCGACGTCGTCATCGAACGCCCGCGGAACCCCGAGCACGGCGACTACGCCACCAACGTGGCCCTCCGCCTGGCCAAGCCGGCCGGCCGGCCGCCGCGCGACGTCGCCGGCCTGGTGGCCGAGGAACTGCGCGGGCACGCGGGCATCGCCACCGTCGACATCGCCGGGCCGGGCTTCCTCAACATCACCCTCGCGCAGGGTGCGCTCGGTCGGATCGCCGTCGACGCGGTCACCGCCGGGGCGGCCTACGGCCGCACCGACACCCTGGCCGGGCAGAAGCTGAACCTCGAGTTCGTCTCGGCCAACCCGACCGGACCGGTGCACATCGGCGGCACCCGGTGGGCCGCCGTCGGAGACGCGCTCGGCCGGCTGCTGGAGGCCAGCGGCGCCTCGGTGACGCGGGAGTACTACTTCAACGACGCGGGCGCCCAGATCGACCGCTTCGCCCTGAGCCTCCTGGCCGCCGCTCACGGCCGGCCGGTCCCCGAGGACGGCTACGCCGGCGACTACATCGGCGAGATCGCCGCGCAGGTCCTCGCCGCCGAGCCGGGGCTGCTGGAGCGGTCCGAACCCGAGCAGCAGGAACGCTTCCGGGTGCGCGGAGTCGACCTGATGTTCGCCGAGATCAAGCGCACGCTGTCGGACTTCGGTGTCGTCTTCGACGTCTACTTCAGCGAGCGGACGCTGCACGAGACCGGCGCCCTGGAGCAGGCAGTCGCCCGGCTGCGGGAGAAGGGCCACGTCTACGAGGCCGACGGCGCGGTCTGGCTCCGGACCACCGACTTCGGTGACGACAAGGACCGGCCGCTGATCAAGAGCGACGGCGCCCCGACCTACTTCGCCGCCGACTGCGCCTACTACCTGGACAAGCGGGACCGCGGCTTCGACAAGGTCGTGATCATGCTCGGCGCCGACCACGCCGGCTACGTCGGCCGGTACAAGGCGCTCTCGGCCGCCGTGGGCGACGACCCCGAGGCCAACCTGGAGATCCTGCTCGGCCAGCTGGTCAACCTGGTGCGCGACGGCCAGCCGGTGCGGATGAGCAAGCGCGCCGGCACCGTCGTCCTGCTGGAGGACCTGGTCGAGGCGGTGGGTGCCGACGCCGCGCGGTACGCGCTGGCCCGGGCCTCGGTCGACCAGATGATCGACCTCGACCTGGACCTGTGGAGCCGTCGGACCAACGACAACCCGGTCTTCTACGTCCAGTACGCGCACGCCCGCATCTCCTCGGTGCTGCGCAACGCGGCCGACCTGGGCATCGCGCTCGGCGAGGCCGCGGACGTCGACGTGGCCCAGCTGGCCCACGAGCGGGAGAACGACCTGCTGCGGGCTCTCGGCGAGTTCCCGCGCGTCCTGGTCGCGGCGGCCGAGCTGCGCGCCCCGCACCGGGTCGCCCGCTACCTGGAGGAGCTGGCGGGTACCTATCACCGGTTCTACGACTCCTGCCGCGTCCTGCCCCGGGGTGACGAGGAGGTTACCTCGCTGACCACCGCGCGCCTGTGGCTGTGCGCGGCCACCGCGGTGGTGCTCCGCAACGGCCTGGCCGTGCTCGGCGTCAGCGCTCCGGAGCGGATGTGAGAGCGCATCCCGCGGGGCCGCTGCACGGCAACATCAGCCCGCCGTCGGCCGCCGGTGCGCCGCCGGCCGAGCTGGGTGTCCTCGACCCCCAGGTCTGGCCGCGCTCGGCGAGGCGGGTCGACGGCGAGCTGCACCTCGGCGGCCGGGCGGTGACCGACCTGGCCCGGGAGCACGGCACCCCGCTGTTCGTCCTGGACGAGGACGACTTCCGCAGCCGCGCCGCCGAGTTCGCCGCGGCCTTCACCGGGGGGGACGTGCACTACGCCTCCAAGGCGTTCCTCTGCGGCCAGGTGGCCCGGTGGATCGCGGCCGACGGGCTGAACCTCGATGCCACCAGCGGGAACGAGCTCGCCGTGGCGCTCGCCGCCGGATTCCCGGCGGGGAGGATCGCGCTGCACGGCAACAACAAGTCGCTCGTAGAGCTGCGGGCAGCCGTCGACGCCGGCGTCGGCCGGATCGTCCTGGACTCCTTCGACGAGATCGACCGGCTGGTGCCTCTGGCCGCGGCGCGGACGGCTGCCGGAGCAGATCCGGTCGCCGTGATGATCCGGACGACCGTCGGCATCGAGGCGCACACCCACGAGTTCATCGCCACCGCGCACGAGGACCAGAAGTTCGGGTTCTCCCTCGCCACCGGGGATGCGCTCGAGGCCGCCCGGCGGGTGGTGTCCGAGCCGGCGCTGCACCTGGCCGGCCTGCACAGCCACATCGGCTCGCAGATCTTCGACACCGCCGGGTTCGAGGCCGCCGCGCACCGCGTCGTGGGCCTGATGGGCGCCGTCCGCGAGGCCACCGGTCAGGTGCTCGAGGAGCTCAACCTGGGGGGCGGGTTCGGCATCGCCTACCTCCCGGACGACGACCCGGTCGGTGCCGCCGACGTCGCCGGCAGGCTGCGGGCGGTCGTGGCCGCGGAGTGCGCCGAGCTCGGGCTCCCCGTGCCCCGCCTGGCCGTGGAACCGGGCCGTGCCATCGCCGGACCCGGCACCGTCACGCTCTACGAGATCGGCACGATCAAGCCCGTCCGCCTCGGCGCCTCCGGCTCGCCGGGCACGCCGCTGGTGCGCAACTACGTCTCCGTGGACGGCGGGATGAGCGACAACATCCGCACCGCCCTCTACGACGCCGCCTACACCTGCGTGCTGGCCAACCGCAGCTCCGACGCCCCGCCGGCGCTGTGCCGGGTCGTGGGCAAGCACTGCGAGAGCGGCGACATCCTGGTCCGCGACCTGTGGCTGCCCTCGGACGTCCAGCCCGGGGACCTGCTCGCGGTCGCCGCGACGGGCGCGTACTGCTGGTCGATGGCCAGCAACTACAACTACCTGCTCAAGCCCCCGGTGGTAGCCGTCCGGGACGGCGTCGCCACCGAGATCGTGCGCCGTCAGACACTGTCGGACGTGTTCGCCCTCGACGCGGTCCTCGCCGACCGCCCCGCCCCCTCGCCGGCGATCGACCAGCCGGCGCCCGAGCACCCCGCGGGAGCGACCTCGTGACCGGAACCCTCAAGGTGGCGCTGCTCGGCTGCGGCACCGTCGGCAGCGCGGTGCTGCGCGCGCTGCAGGAGCAGGCCGACGACCTCGGCGCCCGGATCGGCTGCCCGGTGGAGGTGGCGGGTGTCGCGGTGCGCCGCCCGTCGCACCACCCCGACGTCCCGGCGCACCTGCTGACCACCGACGCCCACGGCCTGGTCACCCGGGACGACGTCGACCTCGTCGTCGAGGTCATCGGTGGCATCGAGCCGGCGCGCTCCCTGATGCTGGCGGCCTTCGCGGCCGGCAAGTCGGTGGTGAGCGCCAACAAGGCGCTGCTGGCCGAGGACGGCGTCGTGCTGCACGCCGCGGCGGCCGAGGCCGGCGTGGACCTCTACTACGAGGCCGCGGTGGCCGGCGCCATCCCGATCCTGCGGCCGCTGCGCGAGTCGCTGGTCGGCGACCAGCTGTCGCGCATCGTCGGCATCGTCAACGGGACGACGAACTACATCCTGTCGCGCATGGCCGAGACCGGCGCCGGCTTCGGCGAGGCGCTGGCCGAGGCCACCGAGCTGGGCTACGCCGAGGCCGACCCCACCGCCGACGTGGACGGCTTCGACGCCGCCGCCAAGGCCGCGATCCTGGCCTCGCTGGCGTTCCACACCCCGGTGGCCGCCGCCGACGTGCACCGCGAGGGCATCTCCACGGTGACCGCCACCGACGTCGCGCGCGCCGCGGAGATCGGCTGCACCGTGAAGCTGCTGGCCATCTGCGAGCGCGTGCCCGGGAACGGCAGCGCCACCGGGGACTCCGTGGCCGTGCGCGTGCACCCGGCGATGATCCCGACCTCGCACCCGCTGGCCTCGGTGGGCGGTGCGTTCAACGCCGTCTTCGTCGAGGCGGAGTCGGCCGGGCAGCTGATGTTCTACGGCCAGGGCGCCGGCGGCGAGCCGACGGCCAGCGCCGTCCTGGGCGACCTGGTGGCGGTGGCGCGCAACCGCGTCACCGGGGCCCCGGGCCCGGGTGTCACCGGCTACGCCAACCTCGCCGTCCGCCCGATGGCGGAGACGCCGACCCGGTACCACGTGAGCCTCGACGTGGCGGACAAGCCCGGCGTGCTCGCCTCGGTCGCGCAGGAGTTCGCGCAGCACGGGGTCAGCATCTCCACCGTCCGCCAGACCGGCCGCGGCGACGCCGCCACGCTGGTCATCGTGACCCACAGCGCCCCCGACGCGGCGCTGTCGGCCACCATCAACGCACTGCGGGAGATGCCCGCCGTCCGTGGTGTCACCAGCGTGCTGCGCGTGGAAGGGTTGCAGTGACCGAGCGTGCGAGGTCACCGGAAAGCAGAGCACCGTCGGTCACCGGGCCGACGAGCGCCAGCGAGGAGAACCGAGTGACCGTGTCGTCCGTCGTCTCCCCGGGGTGGCCCGGCCTCATCGAGGCCTACCGCTCCCGTCTGCCGGTCAGCGACTCCACCCCGGTGGTGACGCTGCACGAGGGCGCCACCCCGCTGGTGCACGCGCGGGAGCTGTCCCGGCGCACCGGCTGCGAGGTCTACCTGAAGGTCGAGGGCGCCAACCCGACCGGCTCCTTCAAGGACCGCGGGATGACGATGGCCATCACGAAGGCCGCGGAGGAGGGCGCCCGGGCGGTCATCTGCGCCTCCACCGGCAACACCAGCGCGAGCGCCGCCGCCTACGCGGTGCGCGCGGGTCTCGTCTGCGCCGTCCTCGTGCCGCAGGGCAAGATCGCGATGGGCAAGCTCGCGCAGGCGCTGGTGCACGGAGCCAAGCTGCTGCAGGTCGACGGCAACTTCGACGACTGCCTGGAGCTGGCCAGCAAGCTGGCCATCGACTACCCCGTCAGCCTGGTCAACAGCGTCAACCAGTACCGGATCGAGGGCCAGAAGACGGCGTCCTTCGAGATCGTCGACGTGCTGGGCGACGCTCCGGACATCCACTGCCTCCCGGTCGGCAACGCCGGCAACATCACCGCCTACTGGCAGGGCTACCGCGAGTACTGCGCCGACTCCGCGACCCCGGGACCGGCCACGCGCACCCCGCGGATGTGGGGCTTCCAGGCCGCCGGCGCGGCGCCCATCGTCAGCGGGCAGGTCGTGGAGAACCCCAGCACCATCGCCACGGCCATCCGGATCGGCAACCCCGCGTCCTGGACCAAGGCGCTGGCCGCCCGCGACGAGTCCGGCGGGCGCATCGACGCGGTGACCGACCGCGCGATCCTCTCGGCCTACCGGCTGCTGGCCCGCAGCGAGGCGGTGTTCGTGGAGCCCGCCTCGGCGGCGTCGGTCGCCGGTCTGCTGCAGGTCCACGCCGCCGGCGAGCTCGAGCCCGGCCAGCGGATCGTCTGCACGGTCACCGGCAACGGCCTCAAGGACCCGGAGTGGGCCATCTCCGGCGCCCCCGCGCCGGTCACCGTGCCGGTCGACGCCGCGGCCGCCGCGGCGCAGCTGGGCCTGTGACCGGGCCGCACCGGGACACCGTCCGGGTACGTGTCCCGGCGACCAGCGCGAACATCGGACCGGCGTTCGACTGCGCCGGGCTGGCGCTGGCCCGGCACGACGTCCTCGACTTCTCGGTCGAGCCGTCCGGGCTGACGGTCGAGGTCGGCGGGATCGGCGCCGGTGAGCTGCCGCTGGACGAGTCGCACCTCGTCGTCCGCGCCTTCCGGGCCGCCTGCGACGAGCTGGGCTGGTCGCCCCGGGGGCTGCGGGTCGTCGCCGAGAACGCGATCCCGCAGGGCCGGGGGTTGGGTTCGTCGGCCGCGGCGGTGGTCGCCGGCGTCCTGGGCGCCTGGGCGCTGTGCCCGGACGTCGAGGCCGTCGACGGGAACGCCGTCCTCCGGCTGACCACCGAGATGGAGGGCCACCCCGACAACGTGGCCGCGTGCCTTCTCGGCGGGCTCACGCTGTCGTGGACCGGCGACGGCGGGGTCGGCGCCGACAGCCTGACCGTGCACGACGACGTGATGCCGGTCGTCCTGGTGCCCGGCGCGACCCTGTCCACCGAGGTGGCCCGCGGGCTGCTGCCGGAGCTCGTGTCGCACGCCGACGCCGCGTTCAACGCCGGACGGTCGGCGCTGCTGGTGCACGCGCTCACCTCGGGCGGGTTGCTGATGGAGGCGACCGAGGACCGGCTGCACCAGCGGCAGCGCACCGCCGCCATGCCTGCCTCGCTCGACCTCATCGACCGGCTGCGCGCCGCGGGTCACGCCGCCGTGGTGTCCGGCGCCGGCCCGTCGGTGCTGGTGCTCGCCCGGCGTACCGTCCGGGACGCCGACCGGCCGGCCGGGGCGCAGGAACTCCGGGACGTCGCCGCGCTCGTGCCGGAGGGCTGGACGGTGCTGCCGCTGGGTGTCGATCCGATCGGGGCCCGCGTGTCCCGAGGTGCGGGGGAGATATCGTCTCGGTAACGAGGAACACACTGGGAACCACCGGTGTTGTCCTGCCTGTGAGCTGCGTCTAGGCTCACGGCGTAGCCGCCCACTCGGGCGAGCCTCGCGCGGGGCCGAAGCAGACGATCGAATCTCTTCGCCGCTGATCCGCCTCGCACCTCTCAACCCGTTCTCCCGTTGCGCTCCCGCTCCTGAGCCGGTCCGCAGGGATCCGGGGAACCCCTGCGCCGATACGGCGCAGGTCACCGCAGGGAAGGACCTGTACGTGAGCGAAACCACCGACCTCGACGTGACCGGCGCGCCCGACGCCGCCGCCTCCGCCGAGGGCACTGCCGCTTCTGGGACGGCGGGCCGCCCCCGCCGCCGCGGCAACGGACTGTCGGGCATGCTCCTGCCCGAGCTCCAGCGGCTGGCCGCCGAGCTGGGCATCCCCGGCACCGGCCGGATGCGCAAGAGCGACCTCGTCGCCGCCATCTCCGAGCGCCAGGTCGGCGGCCCCGACGCCGCCCCCGCGGCGCGCGCGGAGACCGGCGCCACCGGTGGAGCGGACACCGCGCGCGGTGTCGCCGCCTCCTCCGCACCGCTGGAGGCCCCCGTCTCGGGCGGCGCGAACGGGGGCCCGCTGACCGGCGAGGACACCCCGGCCGCGGCCCCGACCCGCACCCGTCGGGGCGCCAGCCGCCCGGCCGGCTCGCCCACCGAGCCGGCCCCGGCCGACGCCGCACCGGCGGAGGCCTCCGCGAGCACCGAGGCGCCCGCGGAGCCGCGCGAGGACGATCAGCGCGACGGCGAGCGGACGCCGCGCAACCGCGACCGCAACCGCAACCGCGGGGACCGGGACGGCAACCGCGACAACGCCGGCCGTGACAGCCGGGACACCGCCGGCCGCGACAACCGCGACAACGGCGAGCGTGGCGCCCGTGACGGCGGCGAGCGTGCCGAGCGCGGCGCCCGTGACGGCGGCGAGCGCGCCGAGCGGGGCAACCGCGACGGCAACGACCGGGGTGCTCGTGACGGCGGTGCTCGTGACGGCGGTGCCCGTGACGGCGGTGCCCGTGACGGCGGCGCGCGGGACGGCGCGAACCGGGACGGCAACCGCGGCCCCGACCGCGACCGCAACGACCGGGGCGGGCGTCCGGACAACCGGACCGACAACCGCACCGACGGCGGCCGCACCGACGGCGGGCGCGGTCCCAACCCGAACGACGAGGACGACGACGACTTCGAGGGCGGCCGCGGCCGCCGTGGCCGCCGGTACCGCGACCGCAACAAGCGGGGCACGGGCCGGGAGCGGTTCGACCAGGGCGAGCCGACGGTCAGCGAGGACGACGTCCTGCTGCCCGTCGCCGGCATCCTGGACGTGCTCGACAACTACGCGTTCGTCCGCACCTCGGGCTACCTGACCGGGCCCAACGACGTCTACGTGTCGCTGTCGCAGGTGCGCAAGCACGGGCTGCGCCGCGGTGACGCCATCACCGGTGCCGTCCGGCAGCCGCGGGAGGGGGAGCGCAAGGACAAGTACAACGCGCTCGTCCGCCTCGACACGGTCAACGGCCTGGACCCCGAGCAGGCGCGCAACCGGCCGGAGTTCACCAAGCTCACGCCGCTCTACCCGCAGGACCGTCTGCGGCTGGAGACCGAGCCGCACCTGCTCACCACGCGCGTGATCGACCTGGTGATGCCGATCGGCAAGGGGCAGCGCGCGCTCATCGTGTCGCCGCCCAAGGCCGGCAAGACGATGGTGCTGCAGTCGCTGGCCAACGCCATCACCACGAACAACCCCGAGTGCCACCTGATGGTCGTCCTGGTCGACGAGCGCCCGGAGGAGGTCACCGACATGCAGCGCTCGGTGAAGGGCGAGGTCATCGCCTCGACCTTCGACCGGCCGCCGTCGGACCACACCACGGTCGCCGAGCTCTCCATCGAGCGGGCCAAGCGCCTGGTCGAGATGGGCCACGACGTCGTCGTCCTGCTGGACTCGATCACCCGCCTGGGCCGCGCCTACAACCTGGCGGCTCCCGCCAGCGGGCGGATCCTCTCCGGTGGTGTCGACTCGACGGCGCTCTACCCGCCCAAGCGCTTCCTGGGTGCAGCCCGCAACATCGAGAACGGCGGCTCGCTCACGATCATCGCCTCGGCGCTGGTCGAGACCGGCTCCACGATGGACACGGTCATCTTCGAGGAGTTCAAGGGCACGGGTAACGCGGAGATCAAGCTCGACCGCCGGCTGGCGGACAAGCGGGTCTTCCCGGCCGTCGACGTCAATGCGTCGGGCACGCGCAAGGAGGAGATCCTCATGTCGCCCGACGAGCTGGCCATCGTCATCAAGCTGCGCCGGGTGCTCGCCGCGCTGGAGCCGCAGCAGGCGCTGGAGCTGCTGCTCGACAAGCTGAAGAAGACCCGCAACAACGTCGAGTTCCTGATGCAGATCCAGAAGACGACGCTCGGCCCGGACAAGGAATAAAGGACCCCCTGCCCCCCGCCACTCGCAGGCTCGCGGCGGGCCCCTGCAGGGGGCCGCGGCCGGACGGTCTCCCGATCTGGGAGACTGTTCGACCGAGCCCCGTCGGCGCGGCCGGAAATAGCCGTCCGGTCCCCGGCGTTCACAGCACCGAACGACACAGACTTCGTAGAAGAGGCAGCAGCCATGAAGCCCGACATCCACCCGGCCTACAACGTCACCACCGTGACCTGCGGCTGCGGCAACACCTTCACCACCCGCAGCACGAGCCCGACCGGTCAGCTGACCGTCGAGACCTGCTCCGCCTGCCACCCCTTCTACACCGGCAAGCAGCGCATCCTCGACACCGGTGGCCGCGTCGCCCGCTTCGAGAAGCGGTTCGGCAAGCGCAGCACCGGCGCGTCCACCGACGCCCAGTAGCACCCCCGACGGCGCCCGTTCCACCCTCGCGGTGGGGCGGGCGCCGTCGTCATGTCCGGACCCCGCGAGAGGAACCTGAGTGAGCAGCACCGATCCGTCGGCGGCCGACCGGCTGGCGGGGCTGCTCGCCGAGCACGCGCGGCTGGAGCAGGAACTGGCCGACCCTGCGGTGCACACCGACCAGACCCGCGCGCGCCGGCTCGGACGGCGGTACGCGCAGCTGGCCCCCCTGGTGGAGACCGCGCGTGCGCTCGAGCAGGCCCGGGACGACCTCAGTGCCGCCCGCGAACTCGCGGCCGAGGACTCCTCCTTCGCCGCCGAGGCCACCACCCTGGAGCGGGAGATCGAGGAGCTCACCGGCCGGCTGCGCGAGCAGCTGCTGCCCAAGGATCCCGACGACGACAAGGACGTCATCCTCGAGATCAAGGCGGGGGAGGGCGGCGCGGAGTCCGCGCTGTTCGCCGGCGACCTGCTGCGCATGTACCTGCGCTACGCCGAGCGGCGCGGCTGGGCCACCGAGGTGCTCGACGCCGTCGACGCGGAGCTCGGTGGCTACAAGGACGTCGCGGTGGCGATCAAGTCCCGGACCGACGAGGGGATCTGGTCGCGGCTGAAGTTCGAGGGCGGCGTGCACCGTGTGCAGCGGGTGCCCGCGACCGAGAGCCAGGGGCGCATCCACACCTCGGCGGCCGGTGTGCTCGTGCTGCCGGAGGCCGAGGAGGTCGACGTCACGGTCGACCCGAACGACCTGCGCATCGACGTCTTCCGCTCCTCGGGTCCGGGCGGGCAGAGCGTGAACACCACCGACTCCGCCGTCCGCATCACCCACCTGCCCAGCGGCATCGTGGTCAGCTCGCAGAACGAGAAGAGCCAGCTGCAGAACCGCGAGTCCGCGCTGCGGGTACTGCGCTCCCGGCTGCTGGCGGCCGCCCGCGAGGAGGCCGCGGCCACCGCCAGCGACCAGCGGCGCAGCCAGGTCCGGACCGTCGACCGGAGCGAACGGGTGCGCACCTACAACTTCCCGGAGAACCGGATCTCCGACCACCGGGTCGGCTACAAGTCGCACAACCTCGACGCGGTGCTCGACGGCGACCTCGACGGCGTCATCGACGCCCTGGTCAGCACGCACACCGCCGAGCTCCTGGCGGCCGGCTCCTGAACGTGCGCACGCTCGTGACCGGCGCGGCCGGCCGGCTGGCCGAGGCCGGGGTCGAGTCGCCCCGCGTCGATGCCGAGCTGCTGCTCGCGCACGTGCTCGGCGTGCCGCGCACCCGGCTGCTCACCCTCGACGACGTCGCCGACGACGCGGTCGCCCGCTTCGGCGCGCTGGTCGACCAGCGCGCCGACCGGGTGCCGCTGCAGCACCTGACCGGCCGGGCGCCGTTCCGGTACCTGGAGCTGGCCGTCGGCCCGGGTGTCTTCGTGCCGCGGCCGGAGACGGAGCACCTGGTGACGTGGGCGCTGGGGCAGCTCGCCGGCATCGCCGAACCCGTCGTGGTCGACCTGGGATCGGGCTCCGGGGCGATCGCGCTGTCGATCGCGCACGAGCACCCCGGCGCGAGGGTGACCGCCGTCGAGCGCGACCCCGGCGCCCTCGAGTGGACCCGGCACAACGCACGGGCCCGGTCGGCGGCAGGGGACACCCCGGTCGAGGTGGTCGTCGGCGACATGACCGATCCGCAGCTGCTCCGGACGCTCGACGGCACCGTCGACCTCGTCGTCAGCAACCCGCCGTACGTGCCCGACGGCGCACGGGTGCCCCGCGAGGTGGCCGACCACGACCCGCCGCTGGCGCTGTGGGGCGGCCCCGACGGTCTCGACGTCGTCCGCGGCCTCGTGGTCACCGCGGCCCGGTTGCTGCGCCCCGGCGGCGGTCTGGGCATCGAGCACGCCGACCAGCAGGGGGCCTCGGTGCCCTCGGTGGTCCGCGCCCACGGCGGTTACGCAAGGATCGAGGACCATCCCGACCTCGCCGGTCGGGCACGGTTCACCACCGCCCACCGGAACTGACGGGCCAGAACGGGCACACTCCGGGAACGGACGGCAGGAGGAGCGACGATGCGACCGCAGACCGATCTGCTCGCTAACCGGTACCGGCTCACCTCGCTGATCGCGGGCGGGGGCATGGGCCAGGTGTGGCGGGGCCACGACGCGCTGCTCGACCGGCCGGTGGCGGTCAAGGTGCTGCGCGACCAGTTCGCCGGGGACCCCACCTTCCGGACCCGGTTCCGGGCGGAGGCGCAGCACGCCGCCGTCCTGACCCATCCGCACATCGCCGCGGTCTTCGACTACGGCGAGCTCCCGGCGGGGGAGGACGGCGTCCCCGTCGCCTACCTGGTGATGGAGCTCGTCGACGGCGAGTCGCTCGCCGACCTGCTCGCACGGGAGCGGCGCCTGGACGCGGTGCGGACCGTCGACATCGTGCGGCAGACCGCCGACGGCCTCGCGGCCGCGCACGCCGCCGGGGTCGTGCACCGCGACATCAAGCCGGCCAACCTGCTCGTCACGCCGCACGGCGTCGTGAAGATCACCGACTTCGGTATCGCGCGGTCGGCGTCCAGCGTCGCGGTCACGGGCACCGGTCAGGTGATCGGGACGGCGCACTACTTCTCGCCCGAGCAGGCGTCGGGGAGCCCGTCGACCCCGGCCAGCGACGTCTACGCCCTCGGCGCGGTCGCGTACGAGTGCCTGGCCGGCCGGCGCCCGTTCGAGGCGG
This sequence comes from Blastococcus saxobsidens, assembly GCF_002938435.1. Classification (GTDB taxonomy): domain Bacteria; phylum Actinomycetota; class Actinomycetes; order Mycobacteriales; family Geodermatophilaceae; genus Blastococcus; species Blastococcus saxobsidens. Next base: position 80,481 of record NZ_POQT01000012.1, on the reverse strand, counting down.
AGAACCCCGTCCAGATCGCGGTCATGCACATCCGGGACACCCCGGCGCCGCTGCCCGCCGGGGTCCCGGCCGACGTCCGGGCGCTCGTGGAGCGGGCCATGGCCAAGGACCCCGCGCAGCGGTTCCCCGACGGGGCGGCGCTCCGCGACGCCGCCGGACGCCTGGCCGCCGGCCTGCCGACCTCCCCCTCGCCGCGGACGGCCACGGCGGTGCTGCCGGCCTCCGGACCCGCCACCGTCCCGGTCCCCGCGCAGGCGGCCACCGCCGCGGCGGCAGGCGCCCCGGTGGCCGCCGCGCCGGGACGCCGACGCTGGCTGATCCCCGCGCTGGTCGCCCTCGTCGTCACCGCCCTCGTGGTCGCGGTGCTCGCGACGGTCCTGCCCGGTCGGTCGGGCACACCCGCCTCCGGGAGCACCCCCTCGTCGACGGGTCCCGCCGGGATCGAGGTGGTCGCCGCCGACCTCGTCGGCCGGCCGGTCCAGGAGGTCCAGGCCGAGCTCGTCGGCCGCGGTCTGCGCGTCGAGCTGGTGGCCCTGGAGCTGGGCGACGTGCCGGCCGGGCAGGTCACCGCCGTCGACCCGGTCGGGACGCTCGCTCCCGGCGACGTCGTGCGGCTGACCTACGCCGTGCCGCCCGTTCCGGTGCCCGCCCCGGTCGACCCCGGTGGCGGTGCCGACGAGGAGCAGCGGGAGCGCGAGGAGGAGCAGCAGGAGCGCGAGGAGGAGAAGAGGGAGCGCGAGGAGGAGAAGAAGGAGCGCGAGGAGGAGAAGAAGAAGGAGGAGGAGGAGCGCAAGAAGGAGCAGGAGGAGGACGCGCAGAACTGACGCCGGGTTCCACCCGACGGCCACCGGCCTGGGAGACTCGGTGCTCGTGGCCGACATCTACGACTGCTCCGACCCCGCCGCCCGGACCGCCGGGCTCGACGCCGCCGCCGCAGCGATCGGCCGCGGCGAGCTCGTGCTGCTGCCCACCGACACCGTCTACGGGGTCGGCGCCGACGCGTTCACGCCGGCGGCGGTGACCCGGCTGCTCGCCGCCAAGAACCGGGGCCGGGGCATGCCGGTGCCGGTGCTGATCGGTGAGGCCTCCACCCTGGCCGGGCTGGTGCTGCAGACGCCGGCGGTGGCGACCCGGCTGGCGCAGGAGTTCTGGCCCGGTGGGCTCACCCTCGTCGTGGAGCACGCGCCCTCGCTGGCCTGGGACCTGGGCGACGCCGAGGGCACGGTCGCCGTCCGGCTGCCGGCCGACGAGCTGACCCGCGACCTGCTCCGGCGCACCGGACCGCTGGCCGTGTCCAGCGCCAACCGCTCGGGGCGCCCGGCGGCGACCACCGCGCAGGAGGCCGACCAGCAGCTCGGCCAGCACGCGGCCGTCGTCCTCGACGGTGGCCCCCGGGACAGCTCCGCGGCCAGCACGATCGTCGACTGCACCGGGTCCACCCCGCGGGTGCTCCGGGTCGGCGCCGTCCCCGTCGAGCGGCTGCGCGAGGTCGTGCCCGGGATCGAGGACTGACGCGCGACGCCGGACGAGGGAAGCGCGGAGGCGCGGGAGGCCCTAGCGATACCGTGGTGCGACAGCCCCGCCCTGACTCCCTGGAGCGCGCCGCGATGAGCACCCCCTACTGGGGCCCGGACTTCGACGCCCTGGCCGCTTTCGACCCCGACATCGCCGGTGTGGTCACCGACGAGCTGGACCGGCTCCGCAGCGGTCTCCAGCTGATCGCCAGCGAGAACTTCACCAGCCCGGCCGTGCTGGCCGCGCTGGGGAGCACCCTGTCGAACAAGTACGCCGAGGGCTACCCCGGCCGCCGGTACTACGGCGGTTGCGAGGTCGTCGACCGCGCCGAGGAGATCGGTATCGCGCGGGCCAAGGAGCTCTTCGGTGCCGAGCACGCCAACCTGCAGCCGCACTCCGGTGCGAACGCCAACCTGGCGGTCTACGGGGCGTTCATGCAGCCGGGGGACACGTTCCTCGCGATGGCGCTGCCGCACGGCGGCCACCTGACGCACGGTGCGAAGGTGAGCTTCAGCGGCAAGTGGTTCAACGCCGTCCCGTACGGGGTCGCCGAGAAGACCGAGCACATCGACTACGACCAGGTCCGCGACCTCGCCCGCGAACACCGGCCGAAGATGATCATCTGCGGCGGCTCGGCGATCCCGCGGCTGATCGACTTCCCGGTCTTCCGGGAGATCGCCGACGAGGTCGGCGCCGTCCTCATGGTCGACGCGGCGCACTTCATCGGCCTGGTGGCCGGCAAGGCGATCCCCAGCCCCGTGCCCTACGCCGACGTCGTCACCTTCACCACGCACAAGGTGCTGCGCGGGCCGCGCGGTGGCGCGATCGTCTGCAAGGCCGAGCACGCCAAGGCGATCGACAAGGCGGCCTTCCCGATGATGCAGGGCGGCCCGCTCATGCACGCCGTCGCCGCCAAGGCGGTGAACTTCAAGGAGTGCCTCACGCCCGAGTACCAGGCGTACACGCGGCAGGTCGTCGCCAACGCCCAGGCGCTCACCGAGGGGCTCGCGACCGAGGGGCTGCGGCCGGTGGCCGGGGGCACCGACACCCACCTCGCGCTGCTGGACCTGCAGGAGACCGGCGTGACCGGGGTCGACGCCGAGACGCGCTGCGGCGCGGCCGGGATCGTCCTGAACAAGAACGCGATCCCCTTCGACCCGCAGCCGGCCTCGGTGGCCTCGGGCATCCGCGTGGGCAGCCCGGCGGTGACCACGCAGGGCATGACCGAGTCGGACATGAAGTCCATCGCCTCGCTGATCGGCACCGCGATCCGCGACGTCGACGGCAGCCGCACCGCCGAGGTCGCCGCCGGCGTCCGCGAGCTCGTCGGCGCCCACCCCGCCTACCCAGAGCCCGGCCGGACCAGCTGAGCCGTGCGCGAGTACGTCGTCGTCCTCCTCACCGCGGCGCTGGTCACCTTCCTGGCCACGCCCGTGGTGCGGTTGGCGGCGATCCGGCTCCGCATGATGGCCGCGCCGCGCGAGCGCGACGTGCACGTGATCCCGACGCCGCGGGGCGGCGGCGTGGCCATGTACCTCGGGGTCGTGGCGGCCACGCTGGTCGCCTCGCGGCTGCCCACGCTGCAGCGGACCTTCGACGACTCCCAGGCCTACGCGGTCATCGTCGCCGGCGGGTTGATCTGCCTGCTGGGGGTGCTGGACGACAAGTGGGGGCTTGACGCCCTGACGAAACTCACCGGGCAGATAGCCGCGGCGGGCGTGATGGTCATCCTGGGCATCCAGCTCGCCTACGTGTTCCTGCCGGTCGCCGACATCGGCACCATCTCGCTCGGGCCGCAGGTCGGGGTGCCCATGACCATCCTGCTGACGGTCCTGGCGGTGAACGCGCTCAACTTCATCGACGGGCTGGACGGCCTCGCCGCCGGCGTCTCGGCGATCGCGGCCCTGGCCTTCTTCGCCTACAGCTACAGCCTCGGCCTGGACGGCTACGTCGACGTCGCCAGCACCCCGGCGCTCATCACCGCCGTCCTGGCCGGGGCCTGCCTGGGGTTCCTGCCGCACAACTTCAGCCCGGCGCGGATCTTCATGGGCGACTCCGGGTCCATGCTCGTGGGCCTGATGCTGTCGGCCGCCGCCGTCAGTGCGACCGGGGGAGTGGACGCGCAGTCCTTCGGCTCGGCCGCCAGCCTGCTCCCGCTCACGCTGCCGCTGCTGGTGCCGATCGCGGTGCTCTTCATCCCCTTCACCGACCTGGTGCTGGCGGTCCTGCGCCGCACGCTGCGGGGGCAGTCGCCGTTCTCGCCGGACAAGATGCACCTGCACCACCGGCTGCTGTCGATCGGCCACTCGCACCGCAAGGCGGTGCTGGTCATGTACTTCTGGGCCGCGCTGCTCTCCTTCGGCGCGGTGGGGCTCTCGATCACCGGCGGCCGGGCCGAGCTGCTGGTCGTCATCGCCGTGCTGCTCGTCGTGGGCGTCGTCGTGGTGCTCAGCCCTCGGGCGCGCCGGGCCGCGCGGGAGGCCCGGGCCGCGGAGCTGGAGGCGCAGCGCCGACGGAGCCGCGCCGACCACCCGACCTCGCGCGTGCGCCGTCCCGACGTGGAGTCGCCGTCGGCGGGCCGGGAGGTGGTCCGGTGAACCCCGGGCGCTGCCAGCCGGTCGCCGCCACCGGGTGCCGCCCGGACGCCGGATAGAGTAGGGCGTGACTTCTGAGCCCCGGGCCGTCAAGGCTCCCGACCCCTACGGCGCGATGCTCCGGGGCGGTGCGGTCCCCTCGATCGCCGTCGCCGTGGTCGCGATCGTGGTGTTCAGCGTGCTCGACGGGGCCCTCGGCGCGGCCGGCAGCGTCCTCGCCTCCGTCCTCGTCGTGCTGAGCACCGCGTCCACCATGCTCATCCTGCGCAGGATGGCGGGCCTGGACCCGCGCGTGGTCTTCATGGGCGCGATGGTCAGCTACTTCTTCAAGGTCATGCTGCTGGGGGTCTTCCTCGTCCTGTTCCGGAACGCCGACTGGCTCTCGCCGATCGCGTTCGCGATCACCGCGATCGTGGTCTCGCTGGCGGGGACGATCGGCGAGATCGTCGCCTTCACCCGGGTGCGCACCTACATCTACGACGAGCCGGCCCCGGCTTCCGAGCCGCGGCCGTGACCGACGGCGCCGACGGCCGCGAGCGGCCGTCCCCGGTGCACCACCAGATGGTGGCCGGCGCGCACCTGCGCGAGGGATGGGACGCGCTGGGCACGATGCTGTCGGCGATGCTGGTCTTCGGCCTGCCGGCCTGGTGGCTCAGCGAGGCGATCGGCCAGGTGTGGATCCTGCCGGTGGCGCTGGTCCTGGGAATGGCCGCCGCGATCTTCACGATCTGGGTCCGCTACTCTGACCCCGGCCCGTGAGGAGCGCGACGCCGCCGATGCGCGCGACAGCCCTCCGGGCCGCAGTACGACATGACCCGCAGCAGTTCATGACGGAGGCTGAGTAGTGACGACCGTGGTCTCGGCCGCCGAGGAGTTCGTCCCGCCGAGCGCGCCGGATTTCTGGCAGCCGCTCGTCGGTGAGGGCGCCTTCGCCATCACGCGCAGCATGATCGTGATGGTGCTGGTCACCATCGGCCTGGCCGTGGTCATGATGCTGGTGACGCGTCGTCTCGCGGTGGTCCCCGGGCGCGGCCAGTTCCGGCTCGAGGGCGTCTACGGCCTGGTCCGCAACTCGATCGGCCGCGACATCATCGGCACGGACCACTTCCGGCCCTACGTCCCGCTGCTGTTCACGCTCTTCACGCTCATCCTGCTGAACAACCTGATGGGCATCATCCCGCCCGTCCAGTTCCCCACGATGAGCCGGATCGGCTTCCCGCTCGCCCTCGCGCTCGGCGTCTACGTCGTCTACCTGGTCGCCGGTGTCCGCCGCCGCGGGCTGGGAGGCTTCCTCAAGAACCTGGTGCCCAGCGGGCTGCCCTTCTGGGTCGTGCCGGTGGTCTTCGTCCTGGAGCTCGTGACGTTCCTCGTCACCCGGCCGGTCACCCTCACGCTCCGGCTCTTCGGCAACATGTTCGCCGGCCACATCCTGCTGCTGCTGTTCGCGCTCGGCGGGGAGTACCTGCTGCTCAACGGCGAGGGCCTGCTGAAGCTGGTGTCCATCCCGGCCTTCCTGATGTTCATCCTCTTCAGCGCGTTCGAGATCCTGATCGCGTTCCTGCAGGCGTACGTCTTCATCCTGCTGGCTTCCGTCTACATCGCCGAGGTCTACGCGGACGACCACTGACGTCCGCGGGGCCACCCACCCCGAGTTGCACCACCGATGTGCGCCACCCGGCAGCACAGACCGACTGAGAGGAACGGACACACCCATGCTGGAAGGCAATCTCGCGATCATCGGCTACGGCCTGTCGGCCATCGGGCCGGGCGTCGGCATCGGCCTGATCTTCGCTGCCTACGTGAGCGGCGTGGCACGTCAGCCCGAGGTCCGCGGTGTGCTGCAGACCATCGCCATCCTGGGCTTCGTGCTCTGTGAGCAGCTGGCCATCTTCGGCATCGCTCTGGCCTTCGTCTTCAGCTGACCGAGGATCGGAAGGAGACACACGTGATGGGCGCGATCGACAACGCGGCCGACGTCCTGGCGGCGGCCGAGACCGGTGAGGGCGGGTTCTGGGAGGATGCCTATCCCGTCATCCCGCACCCGGGTGAGCTGATCGTCGGGATCATCTCCTTCGCCATCCTCTACTTCCTGTACAAGAAGTACGTGGTTCCCCGCCTGGAGGCCATGCTGGCCGAGCGCCAGCGGACCATCGAGGGCGGCATCGAGCGTGCCGAGGCCATGCAGGCCGAGGCCAAGGCGTCGCTGGAGCAGTACCGCGCACAGCTGGCCGAGGCACGCAACGAGGCCGCGCAGATCCGTGACCAGGCCCGCGCCGAGGGCCAGCAGATCCTCGAGGAGATGCGGGCCCAGGCGCAGGAGGAGTCGGCGCGGATCGTCGCCCGCGGTGGGGAGCAGATCGCTGCTGCCCGCCAGCAGGTGATCAACGAGCTGCGCGGCCAGATCGGTGCGCTCGCCGTCGACCTCGCCGGCCGCGTGGTCGGCGAGTCGCTCGCCGACGACGCCCGCCGCAACGGCACGGTGGACCGCTTCCTCGACCAGCTCGACGGCATGAGCGGCTCCAGCGCCGTTCCGGTTCCGGAGGGCACCCGCTGATGGAGGCGTCCAGCCGGCTGGCCCTCGTGGCGGCCCGGGAGCGGCTCGACGAGCTGACCCGGGGTCCCGCGGGGATCGTCGAGAAGACGCGTGACCGCCTGACCGGTCAGGCGCGGGCCACGACGGCCGACGAGCTGGTCGGGCTGGCCGACGAGCTGTTCGCCGTGGCCCGGCTGCTCGACGCGCAGCCGTCGCTGCGCCGGGCGCTGTCAGACCCGGCGGGCAAGCCGGAGGAGCGCGCGGCCCTGGCCCAGCGGCTCTTCGGGTCGCGGCTGGGGCCGGTGGCCCTCGACGTCGTCGAGGTCACCGTCCGCCAGCGGTGGTCCCGCCCGCTGGACCTGGTCGAGGCGGCCACGACGCTGGCCACCGAGACCGCGCTGGACGCGGCCGACGCCCGTGGCGAGCTGGACGACGTGGAGGACGAGCTCTTCCGCTTCGGCCGGATCGTCGCCAACGACCAGCAGCTGTCGCGGATCCTCAGCGACCGCTCCGGCTCGGCGGCGGGCAAGGCGCAGCTGCTGGACCAGCTGCTGTCGGGCCGGGTCAGCCCGGTCACCGAGCAGCTGCTCCGGAACGTCCTGACCGGGTCGCACGTCGGTACGGCGGGAGTCGCGATCGAGCGGCTGTCCGATGTCGCCAGCCGGCGGCGCGGTCAGTCGGTGGCGCGCGTGACCACGGCTGCACCGCTCACGCCCGCCCAGGAGCAGCGGCTGGCCGGCGTGCTGGCCCAGATCTACGGACGGACCATCGGGCTGCAGGTGACCGTGGACCCGACGGTGCTCGGTGGGCTCCTGGTCCAGGTGGGCGACGAGGTCATCGACGGAACGATCGCCCACCGGCTGGAAGCTGCCCGTCGGCAGCTGGCCGGCTGACCGCCCACCACCACAGACACGACCCGCAGGGAAGAGGACTCACAGCCATGGCCGAGTTGACGATCTCCGCAGACGAGATCCGCAGTGCCATCCAGAACTACGTCACCGAGTACTCGCCTGACGTGTCCCGCGAAGAGGTCGGGACCGTCACCGAGGCCGGCGACGGCATCGCGCGCGTCGAGGGCCTGCCCTCGGTCATGACCAACGAGCTGCTCGAGTTCGAGAGCGGCGTGCGTGGACTGGCGCTGAACCTCGACGTCCGCGAGGTCGGCGTCGTGATCCTGGGTGACTTCGCCGGGATCGAGGAGGGCCAGCAGGTCCGCCGGACCGGTGAGGTCCTCTCCGTCGCCGTCGGCGACGGCTACCTCGGCCGCGTCGTCGACCCGCTGGGCAACCCGATCGACGGTGGCGGCCCGATCGCCACCACCGGCCGCCGCGCCCTGGAGCTGCAGGCCCCGACCGTGGTGCAGCGCCAGTCGGTGCACGAGCCCCTGCAGACCGGCATCAAGGCCATCGACGCCATGACGCCGATCGGCCGTGGCCAGCGCCAGCTCGTCATCGGTGACCGGCAGACCGGCAAGACGGCCATCGTCACCGACACGATCATCAACCAGAAGGAAGCCTGGGCGACCGGCGACCCGGAGCAGCAGGTCCGCTGCATCTACGTCGCGGTGGGCCAGAAGGGCTCCACGATCGCGGCGATCCGCACCGCCCTCGAGGAGGCGGGCGCGATGGAGTACACCACCATCGTCGCCGCCCCCGCCTCGGAGTCGGCCGGCTTCAAGTACATCGCCCCCTACACCGGCTCGGCCATCGGCCAGCACTGGATGTACGAGGGCAAGCACGTCCTGATCGTGTTCGACGACCTGTCCAAGCAGGCCGAGGCCTACCGCGCGGTGTCGCTGCTGCTGCGCCGTCCGCCGGGCCGCGAGGCCTACCCGGGCGACGTCTTCTACTTGCACTCCCGTCTGCTGGAGCGCTGCGCGAAGCTGTCCGACGAGCTGGGCGCGGGCTCGATGACCGGCCTGCCGCTCATCGAGACCAAGGGCAACGACGTGTCGGCCTACATCCCGACCAACGTCATCTCGATCACCGACGGGCAGATCTTCCTCGAGACGGGTCTGTTCAACTCCGGTGTCCGCCCCGCCATCAACGTCGGCATCTCGGTGTCCCGGGTCGGTGGGTCGGCCCAGATCAAGGCGATGAAGTCCGTCGCCGGTCGTCTGCGCCTGGACCTGGCCCAGTACCGCGAGCTCGAGGCGTTCTCGTCCTTCTCCTCGGACCTCGACGCCTCCAGCCGCGCGACCCTGGACCGTGGGCAGCGCCTGGTCGAGCTGCTCAAGCAGGGCCAGTACTCGCCGTTCCCGGTGGAGCGCGAGGTCGTCTCCCTGTGGCTGGGCACCACCGGCAAGCTCGACGTCGTGCCGGTGCCCGACGTCCGCCGCTTCGAGTCGGAGTTCCTGGACTACATCGCCCGTGGCGACAACGGCATCTTCGACACCATCCGGACGTCGAAGAAGCTGGAGGACGACACCGTGGCCGGCCTCGAGCGCGCCGTGGAGACCTTCTACGGCCAGTTCACGACCTCCGAGGGCGAGTCGCTCAAGGTCAACGAGCCCGAGGCCGAGGCCATGGACGCGTCCGAGCGTGGCCAGGAGCGCGTCCAGGTCAAGCGGGGCAGCTGACCCATGGCCGGCTCTCTCCGCGCGCTGCGGCGCCGCATCCGCTCCACCCAGTCGACGAAGAAGATCTTCTCGGCCCAGGAGCTGATCGCCGGTGCCCGCATCGTGCGCGCCCAGGCCCGGGTGGAGGCGTCCAAGCCCTACGCCCGGGAGATCACGCGGGTGCTGTCGGCGCTGGCGTCCTCGGCGTCGCTGGACCACCCGCTGCTGACCGAGCGGGAGAACCCGCGCCGGGCTGCCGTGCTGGTGATCACCTCCGATCGCGGGTTCGCCGGTTCGTACAACGTGAACGTGCTCCGGCGGACCGAGGAGCTGCTCTCCCTGCTCCGGCAGGAGGGCAAGGAGCCGGTGCTGTACGTGGTCGGCCGGAAGGGGGAGACCTACTACTCCTTCCGTGACCGCCCCATGGCCGACACCTTCACCGGGTTCTCCGAGCAGCCGAAGTACACCGACGCGCAGGAGGTCGGCCGGGCCCTCATCGACGTCTTCACCGCTGGTGCGGACGACGACGAGACCGGCGGCGCCGGCGACGACGGCGTCCTCGGCGTGGACGAACTGCACATCGTCTTCACGGAGTTCCGCTCGCTGCTGTCGCAGGTCCCCGTCGCCAAGCGGATGGCTCCGCTGGAGGTCGAGGAGGTCGAGGAGTTCGACTACGAGCGCGAGGACCGCGAGGCCGGCCGCACCGACGACTCCGGTGTGCCGACCCTGTACGAGTTCGAGCCCTCGGCCGAGGGACTGCTCGACGCGCTGCTGCCGAAGTACATCACCACGCGGATCTACGCGGCGATGCTCGAGGCGGCAGCCTCCGAGTCGGCCTCGCGCCGACGGGCGATGAAGTCGGCGTCCGACAACGCCGAGGAGCTGGCGAAGAACCTGTCCCGGCAGGCCAACCAGGCCCGCCAGGCGGAGATCACGCAGGAGATCAGCGAGATCGTCGGCGGTGCCGACGCGCTGGTGTCCTCCGGCTCGAACGACTGACCCTCAACGAACACAGCTGAACCACCGAGCCCCAGGGCAGGAGAGCAGTACAGATGACCGTCACCGAGGACCGTCCGACCACCTCGCAGACGCAGGCCACCGGCCGCGTCGTGCGGGTCACCGGGCCGGTCGTCGACGTCGAGTTCCCCCGCGACGCGATGCCCGACCTGTTCAACGCCCTGAAGGTCGAGGTCACGCTGGCCGACCTCGGCAAGACGCTGACCCTCGAGGTCGCCCAGCACCTGGGTGAGAACGTCGTCCGCACCATCTCGATGGCGCCGACCGACGGTCTGGTCCGTGGCGCCGAGGTCACGGACACCGGATCGGCGATCAGCGTTCCGGTCGGCGACGCCGTCACCGGGCACGTCTGGAACGCGCTGGGTGAGTGCCTGGACGAGCCCGGCTACGGCCTGGACGCCCCGCGCTGGACCATCCACCGGCACGCGCCGCGGTTCGACCAGCTCGAGGGCCGCACCGAGCTGCTCGAGACCGGCATCAAGGTCATCGACCTGCTCACGCCCTACGTCGCCGGCGGGAAGATCGGCCTCTTCGGCGGTGCCGGCGTCGGCAAGACGGTCCTCATCCAGGAGATGATCCGTCGCGTCGCGCAGGAGTTCGGTGGGGTGTCGGTGTTCGCCGGTGTCGGCGAGCGCACCCGTGAGGGCAACGACCTCATCACCGAGATGACCGAGTCGGGCGTCATCGAGTCCACCGCGCTGGTGTTCGGCCAGATGGACGAGCCCCCGGGCACGCGTCTGCGGGTGGCGCTCTCGGCGCTGACGATGGCCGAGTACTTCCGGGACGAGAAGAACCAGGACGTCCTGCTCTTCATCGACAACATCTTCCGGTTCACCCAGGCCGGGTCCGAGGTGTCGACCCTGCTGGGCCGCATGCCCTCGGCCGTGGGTTACCAGCCCACGCTGGCCGACGAGATGGGCCTGCTGCAGGAGCGGATCACCTCGACCCGCGGTCACTCGATCACCTCGCTGCAGGCGATCTACGTGCCCGCCGACGACATCACCGACCCGGCGCCGCACACCACGTTCGCCCACCTCGACGCGACGACCGTGCTCTCCCGGCCGATCTCGGAGAAGGGCATCTACCCGGCCGTCGACCCGCTGGACTCCACCAGCCGGATCCTCGACCCGCAGTACGTCGGGCAGGAGCACTACGACGTCGCCCGCGAGGTGCAGCGGATCCTGCAGCGCTACCAGGAGCTGCAGGACATCATCGCGATCCTCGGCATCGACGAGCTCGGCGAAGAGGACAAGGTCACGGTGAACCGTGCCCGGCGCATCGAGCGGTTCCTCTCCCAGAACATGTTCGTCGCCGAGGCCTTCACCGGGCAGCCCGGCTCCTTCGTGCCGCTGTCGGAGACCCTCGAGGCGTTCAAGGCGCTGACCGAGGGCACCTACGACCACGTGCCGGAGCAGGCGTTCTTCATGTGCGGTGGCCTCGAGGACCTCGAGAAGAACGCGAACAAGCTCAAGAAGGCGTAAGCCGGTCCGCGACCGACGACGGCCGGGTCCCCTCGCGAGGGGGCCCGGCCGTCGCCGTTCCGGCCCGGGACGGCGTGACCGCGTCACCGGATCGGATGATTTCTGGCCGTGGAGCCTCCGCGGGAGCGGCAGGACTGCCGACCATGCCCGCAGGTGTGCTCGGACGACGGGCGGCGGGACGAGGGGCGACGTGGAGCAGGACGGCGCGGTGGCGCGGTTCCCCGACGGGGAGCCCCGTGACTGGACGTGGCCCCCGTACGCGCCGGTCGAGGTCCCGGAGTGGGGCCTGGACACCGACCACTGGGCTCCGCCGACCTGCGTGCGCCGCCCCTGGGTCCGCGTCGGCCGCTGGACGCTCCTCTACCGTCGCGCCGCCTGATCACCCCGTCCGGGCACCGTTCCGGGCCTGCGGGGGGCGGGGGGAACGGGTCCTTATAGAGTGGACCCGTCCGTCGTCGGCCCCCGGGTCGACGGATCCGTACGCAGCACACCCCTCCGCCGACGGAAGGGTGGACCCCGAGGAGTGTCGTGGCGACCCTGCAGGTCGAGTTGGTGGCCGTCGAGCGCAAGATCTGGTCCGGTGAGGCCACCACCGTGGTCGCCCGCACCACGGAGGGCGAGCTGGGCATCCTGCCCGGACACGCCCCGCTGCTGGGTCAGCTCGCCGACGGCGGTGTCGTGACCATCCGCACCGAGTCGGGCGAGGACCTCGTCGTCGCCGCCCACGGCGGTTTCCTGTCGGTGAGCGAGGCCGGGGTGTCCATCCTGGCCGAGACGGCCGAGATCTCCTCCGAGATCGACGTGGAGCGCGCCCGCGAGGCGCTGCGCCGCGCCGAGGGCGAGGACGACAGCCCCGAGGCGCTGGCGGCCGCGCGCCGGGCGCAGTCCCGTCTGAGGGCGGCCGGCCAGACCGTCTGATCCACCGGACCACGGCGGTGAGCGGCATGACCACGGCCCTGCTGGTCGTCGCCGGCGTCCTGCTGCTGCTGGTCGTCGTGGTCTTCCTGCTGCGCCGCCGGTTCCTGCTGTCCGGTCTCGGTGCGGTGACCATGTGGATGCGCGCCGAGGGGTCGCCGCGCTGGTCGGTGGGTGTGGGCTGGTACGGCGGCGAGGCGCTGCTCTGGTACCGGGCCCTGTCGTTGTCCGTGCGGCCGCAGCACCGGCTGTGCCGCGCCGAGTTCCACGTCCTGTCCCGCCGGTCCGCCGGCCGGGAGGACCTCGCGCTGCCCGCGGACGTCGTCGTCCTGCGGTGCAGCACGGCGGAGGGGCTGCGCGAACTGGCGATGGAGCCCTCGACCGAGACCGGCTTCCTGTCCTGGCTGGAGTCGGCCCCGCCCGGGACCTGAGATCAGCGGGCGGAGCCGGAGGTCACTCCTGGCCGCGGGCCGCCTCGCGCTGCTCGTGGGCGCCGCTGTGCGCGCCGGGCTCCCACAGGATGTCGCCGTCGGGGTTCGCCACCCGGGCGAGGATGAAGACCAGGTCCGACAGCCGGTTGAGGTACCGGGCCGTCTCGGGGTTGGTGCGCTCGGCGTCGGTCTCCAGCAGCGCCCAGACGCTGCGCTCCGCGCGCCGGACCAGCACCCGCACCTGGTGCAGCAGCGCGGCCAGCGGCGTGCCCCCGGGCAGGATGAAGCTGGCCAGCGTCGGCAGCGTTTCGTTGTAGGTGTCGCAGGCCGTCTCGAGCCGCTCGGTGTACTCGGGGGTGATCCGCAGCGGCGGGTAGGCCGGGGCCGCCACGATCGGGGTGCACAGGTCGGCGCCCACGTCGAACAGGTCGTTCTGGATGCTGCGCAGCAGCTCGGCCACGGCCGGGTCGGCGGTGCCCAGGGCGAGGGCCACGCCGATCGCGCTGTTGGCCTCGTCGACGTCGGCGAAGGCGATCAGCCGAGGGTCGGTCTTGGAGACCCGGCTCATGTCGCCGAGGTGCGTCTGCCCGGCGTCGCCGGTCTTCGTGTAGATGCGCGTGAGCCGGACCGTCATGGTCGCAGCGTAGATGAAGGACCCCACTGCCCCCCGCCGCTCGCAGGCTCGCGACGGGACCCTGCAGCGGGGCCACCGTAGGGTGGGCCGGTGGACTGCTTCGAGGTGACCGGGGGAGCGAGGCTCCAGGGTCGGGTACGGGTCACCGGCGCCAAGAACAGCGCCCTCAAGCTCATGGCGGCGGCGCTGCTGGCCCCCGGGCGGTCGACGATCCACGAGGTCCCCGACATCCTCGACGTCACCATCATGAGCGAGGTGCTGCGCCGGCTGGGCTGCGGCGTCGCCTACGAGCGGACGCCGGGCAGCGGTGGCGGCGGCCGGCTCACCATCGACGTGCCGGACAAGCCCTCCACCGAGACCGACTACGACCTCGTGCGGCGCATGCGCGCGTCGATCAGCGTGCTGGGCCCGCTGGTGGCCCGCTGCGGCAGCGCGCGGGTGGCCCTGCCGGGCGGCGACGCGATCGGCTCCCGGGGCCTGGACATGCACATCTCCGGCCTGGAGCGGCTGGGCGCCACGATCATCAGCGAGCACGGGTTCCTCATCGCCACCGCCCCGCGGCTCACCGGCACCTCGATCTGGCTGGACTTCCCGTCGGTCGGCGCCACCGAGAACCTGGTCATGGCCGCCGTGCTCGCGCAGGGGACGACCGTCGTCGACAACGCAGCCCGTGAGCCGGAGATCGTCGACCTGTGCCGGATGCTCGTGGCCATGGGCGCCCGCATCGAGGGCGCAGGCACCTCCACGATCACGGTCGAGGGCGTCGACTCGATGTCGCCGGTCGAGTACACCACCGTGCCCGACCGGATCGTGGCCGGCACGTGGGCCATCGGTGCGGTCATGACCCGTGGGGACGTCGTCATCGAGCGGGGCGTGGCCGAGCACCTCACGGTGGCGCTGGACAAGCTCACCGACTCCGGCGCGACCGTGGAGGCGCTGCCCGACGGCATCCGGGTGGCGATGGACGGGCGGCCCCGCTGCGTCGACGTCGTGACGCTGCCCTTCCCCGGGTTCCCCACCGACCTGCAGCCCATGGCCGTGGCCCTGGCGGCGGTGTCCACGGGTACGGCCCTCATCACCGAGAACGTCTTCGAGGGCCGGTTCATGTTCGTCAACGAGCTGGTGCGGCTCGGTGCCGACGTCCGGATCGACGGCCACCACGCGGTCGTCCGCGGCCGGGAGCGCTTCTCCAGCGCGCCGGTGCTGGCCACCGACATCCGGGCCGGGGCCGGGCTGGTGCTCGCCGGGCTGTGCTCCGACGGCGTCACCGAGGTGCAGGAGGTGCACCACGTCGACCGCGGCTACCCCGACTTCGTCGACCAGCTGCGTGGCCTGGGGGCCGACGTCCGACGCACCCAGCGGCCGGACTAGCTCACTCGGGGGAGCCGAACGCCGCGACGAGCTCCCGCGCGCGGCCGGCGTCCTCGGGGAAGACCAGGACCTCCGCCCGGTGCGCGCCGGGGAAGCGGACTGTGGAGCGGATGCCGGCGTCGGACAGCAGGGCCCGCAACTGCAGCGCCGACTCCCGGTGGGCGAGCGTGGCCACCCGGGTCAGCAGCCCGTCGTCGGCCGCCGAGGGGCCTGGGGCCCTCGGGCCGCTGAACGCCCACCGCGTGAACAGCACGAGGCCGATCAGTGCCATGACGGCCACCGCCGGCCCGATCAGTCGTCCCGCGTCGACCAGCATGGCGCTCCCTCCTCGGCCCCGTTCGAGTGTGCCACCGCACCCGGTGCCCCCGTGGGGCTGCTACCGGCGAGTAGCCGCCCTACACTCCGCCGGTATGCCGTTCCCTTCGAAGCCGTCGGAGCGCGACCGCCCGTGGGTCATGCGCACGTACGCGGGCCACTCCTCGCCGGCCGAGTCCAACGCCCTGTACCGGCGCAACCTCGCGAAGGGCCAGACCGGGCTCTCGGTCGCCTTCGACCTGCCGACGCAGACCGGGTACGACCCCGACGACGAGCTCGCCGTCGGTGAGGTCGGCAAGGTAGGCGTGCCCGTCACGCACATCGGTGACATGCGTGCCCTCTTCGACGGCATCCCGCTCGACGAGATGAACACGTCGATGACCATCAACGCGACCGCCATGTGGCTGCTGGCCCTCTACCAGGCGGTCGCCGAGGAGCACGGGCACGACACCAGCTTGCTCGCCGGCACGACGCAGAACGACATCATCAAGGAGTACCTGTCGCGGGGGACCTACGTCTTCCCGCCGGCTCCGTCGATGCGGCTGATCACCGACATGGTCGCCTACACGGTGACGACGATGCCGAAGTGGAACCCGATCAACATCTGCAGCTACCACCTGCAGGAGGCCGGGGCGACGCCGGAGCAGGAGATCGCCTACGCGATCAGCACCGCCATCGCGGTCCTCGACTCGGTGCGCGACTCCGGCCAGGTGCCGCAGGAGCAGTTCGGCGAGGTCGTCGCCCGCATCTCCTTCTTCGTCAACGCGGGCGTCCGCTTCGTCGAGGAGATGTGCAAGATGCGCGCCTTCACCCGGCTCTGGGACGAGCTGACCGAGGAGCGCTACGGCGTCCAGGACCCCAAGCACCGGCGCTTCCGCTACGGCGTCCAGGTCAACTCCCTCGGGCTGACCGAGGCGCAGCCGGAGAACAACGTCCAGCGGATCGTGCTGGAGATGCTCGCGGTGACCCTCTCCCGGGACGCCCGTGCGCGCGCCGTGCAGCTGCCCGCGTGGAACGAGGCGCTGGGTCTGCCCCGCCCGTGGGACCAGCAGTGGTCGCTGCGGCTCCAGCAGGTCCTCGCCTACGAGACCGACCTGCTCGAGTACGAGGACCTCTTCACCGGCTCGGTGGTCGTGGAGAAGAAGGTCGCCGACATCCTCGAGGGTGCCCGGGCCGAGATCGCCCGGGTGCAGGAGATGGGCGGCGCCGTCGCGGCCGTCGAGTCCGGCTACATGAAGGGCCAGCTGGTCGGGTCGCTCGCCGAGCGCCGCCGCCGGATGGAGAGCGGTGAGGACGTCGTCGTCGGCGTCAACAAGTTCGACACGACCGAGCCCAACCCGCTCACCGCCGACCTCGACACCGCGATCATGATCGTCGACCCGGCCGTCGAGGCCGCCGCCCAGGAGGCGGTGCGGGCGTGGCGCGCCGAGCGGGACCCGGAGCCGGTGAAGAGGGCGCTGGAAGCACTCCGGGAGGCTGCCTCCTCCGACGTGAACCTGATGCCGGCCACCCTCGACTGCGCCCGCGCGGGCGTGACGACCGGCGAGTGGGCCGGCGT
Source organism: Blastococcus saxobsidens (assembly GCF_002938435.1). Classification (GTDB taxonomy): domain Bacteria; phylum Actinomycetota; class Actinomycetes; order Mycobacteriales; family Geodermatophilaceae; genus Blastococcus; species Blastococcus saxobsidens. The sequence goes on along the minus strand of NZ_POQT01000012.1, from coordinate 63,560 downwards.
GCTGCGCGGGGTGTTCGGCGAGTACCGGGCGCCCACCGGGGTGGCGGCGGCCGCCGGCGGGGGGGAGGCCGACGAGGCGCTGACCGACGTCCGGGAGCGGGTGCGGGCCACCGGCGAGGAGATCGGCGGCCGGCTGCGCTTCCTGGTCGGCAAGCCCGGTCTGGACGGGCACTCCAACGGCGCCGAGCAGATCGCCGTCCGGGCCCGTGACGCCGGCTTCGAGGTCATCTACCAGGGCATCCGGCTCACGCCCGCGCAGATCGTCTCGGCCGCCGTCGAGGAGGACGTGCACGTCGTCGGGCTGTCGGTGCTCTCCGGCTCCCACCTGCAGGTGGTGCCGGCGGTCCTGCGGGGGCTCAAGGAGGCCGGGCTGGACGACGTCCCGGTCGTCGTCGGCGGGATCATCCCGGACAGCGACGCCCGCCGGCTCCGCGAGCAGGGGGTGGCCCGGGTCTTCACGCCCAAGGACTTCGGGCTCAACGACATCATGGGGCAGGTCGTGGACGTCGTCCGCGAGGCGAACGGCCTGGGCGACAAGGTGCCGGCCCCGGCCTGATCCCGTGCACGACGCGGCCGCCGGGACACCGGCGGCCCCGTCGTGGCGCGCGGGCCCCCGACCGGGTGAATCACGGCACAGGCGGGATGGTTCCGCGCCGCGGCGGCATTGAGGCGTCCGTGCAGAACGTGTGGGGGCTGACGCGACGGCGTGCCCTGGACCACGGGCGGACGACGACCGCGAGCTGTTGAGCATGCGCTCGACCCTCGCCGTCCTCCTCCTCCCTCAGAACAGGTAGTCCGCCGTGCTCGCTCGTCTCGGCCGTGTGCCCTTCGCGGCACAGGTGCTCCTCGCCCTCGTCCTGGGCGTGGCCCTCGGCCTCGTCGCCCGTGACATGGGGCCGGTCGGCCCCGAAGAACCCAACTGGCTGGCCAGCACCCTCCAGACCGTCGGCAGCACCTTCGTGACGCTGCTGAAGGCCCTGGTGCCGCCGTTGATCGTCACCGCCGTCATCGTCTCCATCGCCAACCTCAAGCAGGTCTCCAACGCCGCTCGCCTGGCCGGCCAGACGCTGCTGTGGTTCGCCATCACCGCGCTGATCGCCGTCGGCATCGGCATCGGCCTGGGCCTGCTCACCGAGCCCGGCCGCAACAGCTCCGTGGACGCCGCCAGCGCCGCGGACCCGGGTCGCTCCGGCGGCTGGTTCGACTTCCTCAACGGCCTGGTGCCGGGCAACATCCTCGGCCTGCAGGCATCGGCCGGGGGCGACGGTTCCGTCGGCCTGTCGTTCAACGTGCTGCAGCTGATCGTCATCTCGGTCGCCATCGGGATCGCCGTCCTCAAGGTCGGCGAGCCGGCGGAGCCCTTCCTGGGCTTCGTCCGCTCGGCCCTCGCGGTCGTGCAGAAGGTGCTGTGGTGGGTCATCCTGCTGGCCCCGATCGGCACGCTGGGCCTGATCGGCAACGCTGTCGCCAGCTACGGCTGGGACTCCCTGGGCTCGCTCGGCGTCTTCGCCGGCGCCGTCTACGCCGGTCTCGCGCTGGTGCTGTTCGTCGTCTACCCGGTGCTGCTCAAGGCCCACGGGCTCTCGCCGCTGCGGTGGTTCGCCGGTGCCTGGCCCGCGATCCAGCTGGCCTTCGTCTCCCGCTCCTCGATCGGCACGCTGCCGGTGACCGAGCGGGTCACCGAGCAGAACCTCGGGGTGCCGCGGTCCTACGCCTCGTTCGCCGTGCCGCTGGGTGCGACGACGAAGATGGACGGCTGCGCGGCGATCTACCCGGCGCTCGCGGCGATCTTCGTCGCGCAGTTCTTCGGCGTGGACCTCGCGGTCACCGACTACCTGCTCATCGCCCTGGTGTCCGTCGTCGGCTCGGCCGCCACGGCCGGCGTCACCGGCGCGGTGGTCATGCTGACGCTCACCCTGTCGACGCTCGGGCTGCCGCTGGCCGGCGTCGGCCTGCTGCTGGCGATCGACCCGATCCTCGACATGGGCCGCACCGCGGTGAACGTCGCCGGCCAGGCGCTGGTGCCGACGATCGTCGCCAAGCGCGAGGGCATCCTCGACCTCGAGCGGTTCCGGTCGGGCCGCCCCGCGGAGCCGTTGGCCGCCGCGGAGCGGACCGGCGGGGTCGACACCGACCTGCGCAGCCCCGTCCCGGCCTGAGCGGACGACGGGCCCGGTCCTCTCGCGAGGGCCGGGCCCGTCCTCATGCCGGCGGCAGGTCGGCGCAGCCGGACTCGTGCGGGAGCAGCGGTCGCAGCAGGACCGACCACCGCGAGCCGTCCTCGGCGGTCCACGGCGTCGCCATGGACGCCGACGCCGCCGCATCGAGCAGCGTCCGGGCCGCGGCCCCGGTCGCGGTCACGCAGGTGAGGTCCGGGGCGATCGGCTCGCCGGGCAGTGTCGGACCGGGCCAGCGCTGCTCCGGCTGGGCCGGCTCCACCTCGACGTAGGGGCTCACCAGCGCCGCCACCGCCTCGGGCCGGTACGGCTCCGGCCCGGTGACCCGTTCGGCGCCGAGGGCGGCGGCCGGGTCGCGCAGCTCGTCCAGGAACGCCAGGAGCCGTTCCCGGGCGGCGGTCTGATCCTCGGTCAGGCCGGCCTCCCCGTCCCGCGCCGGACCGAGGTCCATCCCCAGGGCGTAGGCCTCGCGGGTGACGGTCGTCCCGCCGGTCCGGACGGCGAACCGGGTCGCGGTCACGTCGGTCACCGGCGGCTGGCCGAGGTCGCCGGTCTCCGCCACGCCGGCGGCGAGCGCCCGGTCGACCAGGTCCCGCACACCGCCGTCGTCGAGCAGGTGCACCTGCAGGTTCGGCAGCGCCGGCGCCGGCCAGATCGCCGCCACCGGACCGTCGGTGATCAGCCGGCCGTCGGCGTAGACGGTCACCGTCGGGAGTCGGCCGGTCAGCAGGGCCGGCGTCGTGTAGCCGCCCACCTCGGTGACCTGGAGGACCACGGTGGTGTCCGCCGGCGGTGCCGGCTCGGCGGAGCCGTCGCCGGCGGACGCGGCGCAGGCGCCCAGCAGGAGGACCAGGGCCACGGCGGCGGCCGTGCGTGCGGAACGGGTCGGCATACGGGTAGGACGGCACGCCCGCCCCCGAGGTTCCGTCCCGGGCGGGTGGATCGTCACGCGGCGTCCAGGACCTCCTGTGCGGGGCGGGGGCGGCCGAAGAGGTAGCCCTGCCCGTAGCGGACCCCGCGGGCCACCAGGACGTCCCGTTCCGCCTTCTCCTCCACCCCCTCGGCGACGAGGCGGGCGCCGGTCTCCCCGGCGAACGCCACCATGGCCGAGGTCATCGCCTGCCGGGCCGGGTCGGTCTGCAGGCCCATGACCAGCCCGATGTCGAGCTTGATGACGTCGGGGTCCAGCCGCAGGATGTGCCGCAGGCTGGCGTAGCCGGCGCCCGCGTCGTCCACGCTGACGGCGATCCCCGCGCGGCGCAGCCGCCGCGTGACGGTGACGACCGCCTCGTAGTCCTCGATCGGGCTGTGCTCGGTGATCTCCACGGCCAGCGGGCAGCCGACGTGCTCCAGCAGCACGTCGACCACCGACGGGCACAGCAGGGCGTCGGGGGAGAGGTTCACCGCGAGGGTGAGCCCGCCGGGCAGCCGGCCCGCCGCGGCCAGCGAGGCGCGCACCGCCATCTCCTCCAGCTCGACGCCGATCCCCACGGCGGCGGCCTCGCTGAACAGCGCCGCCGGGCCGTCCCCGCCCCACGCGGGGAAGCGGCTGAGGGCCTCGTGCCCGGAGACCGCGCCGGTCACCATGTCGACCACCGGCTGCAGGTGGACCTCGACGGCCCCCTGCGCCAGGAAGCTGCGGACCCGGGCGCGACGGACGGCGAGATCATGGCCGGTCGACGCGCCGGAGGCCCGGTAGTGGTCGCTGATCAGGTCGGCGAGCAGCTCCACGGTGCGCACCGACTCGCCGTCCAGCTGCGCGCCGGGATCGCGGCTGACGCAGCAGAGCATGCCGATGGGTCGCGCGTCGGCGCCCCGCACCGGTGCGCCGACGTAGGAGCCGATGTGCAGGTCGCCGGTCACCGCCAGGTCCCGGGTGCGGGGGTCGCGGTCGGCGCCGGTCACCGCGGGCGGCAGCTGACCGTTGAGCACCCGGACGCAGTACGAGCCCTCCAGCGGGGCCTGCATGCCCTCCTGCACGTTCATGGCGGCCAGGTCGCCGGTGGCCGAGGTGATCAGCTGGCTGCCCTCGGTGAACAGGGACACCCAGGCGACCTCCATGCCCAGCCGGGCGCGGGCGGCGTCGAGCAGCCAGTGCACCCAGTCGCCGGCCGGACCGCTGCCGCCGCGAGCGTCGACCACCCCAGCTGACGTCACCCGGCACATTCTCGGCGCGCGCGGCCCCGGTCACCATCCTTTCCGCGACGAATTCTTTCCGGAACCCGGTGCCGGCGCGGTGACGCCGGCCCGCGCGGTAGCGTCGGTGCCCGTGCGTCTGGTCATCGCCCGCTGCTCGGTCGACTACGTCGGTCGGCTCACCGCCCACCTCCCCATGGCGACCCGCCTGCTGCTGGTCAAGGCCGACGGGTCGGTCTCGGTGCACGCCGACGACCGGGCCTACAAGCCGCTGAACTGGATGACCCCGCCGTGCCGGCTCGACGAGGCCCTCACCGACGGCGCCGGCACCTGGACGGTGACGAACAAGGCCGGTGAGCAGCTGATCATCTCCATCGAGGAGGTGCTGCACGACCACGCGCACGAACTGGGCCCGGACCCCGGCCTGCAGAAGGACGGCGTCGAGGCGGAGCTGCAGCGGCTGCTGGCGCTGCACGTGGAGACCTTCGGCGCGGGGTGGTCGCTGGTGCGCCGGGAGTACCCGACCGCGATCGGTCCGGTGGACCTGCTGTGCCGGGACGCCGACGGTTCGACGGTGGCCGTGGAGATCAAGCGGCGGGGCGAGATCGACGGCGTCGAGCAGCTCACCCGGTACCTCCAGCTGCTCAACCGCGACCCGCTGCTGGCGCCGGTGCGGGGCGTCTTCGCCGCGCAGGAGATCAAGCCGCAGGCGCGGGTGCTGGCCTCCGACCGCGGCATCGACTGCGTCACCGTCGACTACGCCGTCCTCAAGGGCACCGACGACCCGACCCAGCGCCTCTTCTGAGTTACCGGCCGGTAGCCACTGGGTCGTCCGCGGAGCAGTGATGAGAGACTGCCCGCGATCACCGGCGGCAGAGGGAGATGGCACCGTGGCCAGGGAACTGAACGAGGTCGGCGTCGTGGGGCTGGGCACCATGGGTGCCGGCATCGCGGAGGTACTCGCACGGGCGGGCCTGTCGGTCACCGCCGTCGAGGTCTCCGAGGGCGCGCTGGCCCGGGGCCGCGCCCACGTCGAGCAGTCGACCGACCGTGCGGTGGCCCGCGGCAAGCTGGACGCCGCCGAGCGCGACGCCATCTTCGAGCGGATCCGGTTCAGCTCGTCGCTGGAGGACCTGGCGGACGCCGAGCTGGTCATCGAGGCCGTGCCGGAGCGGATGGAGCTCAAGGCGGAGGTCTTCGCCGAGCTCGACAAGATCTGCCCGCCGGACACCATCCTGGCGACCAACACCTCGAGCCTCTCGGTCACCGAGCTCTCGGTCGTCACCGGCCGCCCGAGCAAGGTCATCGGCATGCACTTCTTCAACCCGGCCCCGGTCATGAAGCTGGTCGAGGTCGTGCAGACCGTGGTCACCGAGCCCTCGGTCGTGGAGGACGTCGAGGCGCTGGCCGAGCGGCTGGGCAAGGTCGACGTCACGATCGGCGACCGCGCCGGCTTCATCGCCAACGCGCTGCTGTTCGGCTACCTGAACCACGCGGTGGCGATGTACGAGAACCGCTACGCCTCGCGCGAGGACATCGACGCCGCCATGCGGCTGGGCTGCGGCCTGCCCATGGGCCCGCTCGCGCTGATGGACCTCATCGGCATCGACACCGCCTACGAGATCCTCGACACGATGTACAAGCAGTCGCGCAACCGGCTGCACGCGCCCAGCCCGGTCATCAAGCAGATGATGACCGCCGGGTTGCTCGGCCGGAAGTCCGGCCGCGGGTTCTACAGCTACGCCGAGCCCGGCTCGGCCGAGGTCGTCGCCGACGAGCGGACCCCCACCCCCGGCGGCGCCGCCGAGGGTGCCCGCGACGTGCGGACCGTCGGCGTCGTGGGCTCGGGCACCATGGCCACCGGCATCATCGAGGTCGTGGCCAAGGGCGGCTACGACGTCGTCTTCGTCGCCCGCGCGACCGAGAAGGTCGAGGCCGTGCAGAAGGCGCTGGCCAAGTCGCTGGACAAGCAGGTGGTCCGCGGCCGGCTCGAGGAGTCGGCCCGCGAGGAGATCCTCGGCCGGGTCAACGGCACCACCTCGCTGGACGACCTGGCTGACCGCGACCTGGTCATCGAGGCCGTCGTCGAGTCGCTGCCGGTCAAGGAGGCGCTGTTCGCCAACCTCGGCGAGATCGCCAAGCCCGGCGCCGTGCTCGCGACGACGACGTCCAGCCTGCCGGTCATCGAGTGCGCCACGGCCAGCGGCCGCCCGGCCGACGTCGTGGGCATGCACTTCTTCAACCCGGCCCAGGTCATGAAGCTGGTGGAGGTCGTCTCCACGATCTCCACCGCCCCCGACGTCGCCGCCACGATCCACGCGGTGTCGGCGAAGCTCGGCAAGCACGCGGTCTCCTGCACCGACCGCGCCGGCTTCATCGTCAACGCGCTGCTCTTCCCGTACCTGAACGACGCGGTGAAGATGCTGGAGGCGCACTACGCGACCGCCGACGACATCGACGCCGCCATGAAGGTCGGCTGCGGCTACCCGATGGGGCCGTTCGAGCTGCTCGACGTCGTCGGCCTCGACGTCTCCCTCGCCATCGAGCGGGAGCTCTACACCGAGTTCCGCGAGCCCGGCTTCGCGCCCGCTCCGCTGCTGGAGCACCTGGTGACCGCCGGTTACCTCGGCCGCAAGACCGGTCGCGGGTTCCGGGACTACGCCAGCCGCTGACCGGTGCCCCGTCGCCGCCCTCGGCCGGGCGCACGACCTGCCGGTCGTGCGCCCGGCCGTCGCGTCGACCCGGTCGAGGAGGCGGCGGACGGCGACTGGGTGGTCCGGACGCTCACCGGCTCGGCCACGGGGAAGACCTACCGCTGCCCGGGCTGCGACCAGGAGATCCGGCCGGGGACGCCGCACGTGGTGACCTGGCCGGCCTACGCCCGGGACTCCGACCTGGAACCCTGGGACGTCGACTCCGCGGCCGACTGGCGGCGGCACTGGCACACCACCTGCTGGCGCTCCCGCGATCGGCGCCGGTGACGGAGCACCGTCCCTCCCGGGCGCCGGCTCCCGCTGCCCGGGAGGGGGGCCGGTCCCTCAGCCCACCAGGACAGCGGTCACCACGACGTTGTCCCGGTAGCTGCGCCGGTCGCGGTCGAACTCCCCGCCGCAGGTGATGAGCCGCAGCTCGGCCCGGGGGGTCGGGCCGTAGACCGCCTGGGTCGGGAACCGGGTCTTCGGGAAGCGCTCGGCGCCGGTGACGGTGAACCGGACGGTCGTCCCGTCGGCCCGGTCGATGAGCACCTCGTCGCCGGGCGCGAGGTCGTCCAGCCGGAAGAACACCGCTGGGCCGTCCGAGGAATCCACGTGTCCGGCGATCACGGAGGGCCCGACGGCGCCCGGGACCGGACTCCCCGAGAACCAGCCGGCACGGTCGAAGTCGGCGGGGGGCACCAGGGCGCCGTCGCCGTCGGTGCCGAGTTCGACCAGCGGGCTGTCCACGCCGATCGCCGGCAGCCGTACCCGTACCGGGAACGCCGCCAGGCTGACGTCGCCGCGCTCGGTCACCACGGGGACCGGCGCGGTGGTGCCGGCCGCCGTGCCGGTCACGCCCGCCTGCGCCGCCGTGACGTCCTGGCCGGGGGAGACCAGGGCGACCGCGCCGGCGGCCACCGCGAGGCCGGCGAGCAGCCCCCGCAGCGGCCACCACGAGGGCTGCGGCCGACGGTGGCGGCTCACCGGGCGCACCTCAGGACCGGGCTGCGTGCCGCGCCGGACGTCGGCGGGACCGGGATGCCAGAAGCAGGCCGGTGAGGGCGGTCAGGCCGAGTGCGCCGCCCACGAGGGCCGGGTCCGGCCCGCCGGCCGCCGTGCCGCCGGCGCCGGTTTCCACGCCGCCGGTCGGCACCACGCCCGAGCCCGCGGCGTCCAGGACGGTGCGCACGGTCACCCCGCCCTCCGGCCGGTCCAGGACGAAGAGGCTGTAGACGGAGCCTGCCGCCAGGTGCAGCGGCGCCTCGGTGGGCCTGCCCTCCACCGTGACCGTCAGCGAGCCGGCGTCGCCGGGCACGGTGGCGTAGTCGCCGGCCTCGCCGAAGGCCAGGCCGGTGGCCAGGTCGGTGCCGCCGGCGGCAGCGTCCAGGGTCGGCGCCGTGGCGGCGGCGGAGACGACCCGCACGCGGGCCTGGCCGGACGGTGCGAGCGTGAGGTCGTCCTCGAGCACCTCCAGGCCCAGGTCGGCGAAGCTGCCCACGCCGGCGACGGTGCGGGCGTCCCCGGTGCCGACCTCCAGGGTGGTCGACAGCACCGGCGGCGCGGACGGGTCGGCGCCGGCCTGCCGCATGCTCACCGTGTAGACCCCCGTCGGCACGACCTGGTAGCCGGAGATGGTGCCGTAACCGACGCCGGGCACGGTGAGCAGGGCCGTCCCGTCGCCCGGGTCGGCGACGGAGTCGACGTACACGTCGACCGAGGGGGTGTCCGGGGAGAGGTGGGCCAGGCGCAGCAACCCGTCGCCCTCGGCGGCGGCGCCCGTGCCGGAGGGGGCGATGAGCAGGAAGCCGGCACCCAGCGCGGCGGTGGACAACACACGGATCAACCGGTGCACGGTTCCTCCAGCAGTTCGGGAGCAGACCGGGAAGTGGTCCTGACGTCCATTCGCCCACTCCACGCACCTCCTGTCCAACCGAGCGTCACGGGGATGCGTCGGCAACCAGCGCGTCGGGGTCCGACGCGTAGCGGTAGGACAGCAGCACGCCGTCGTCGGTGACCTCGACCCGGTCGGGCGCGAAGGGAGGGAGCTGCGCCTCCAGCCACGTCCCCAGCTCCTCGGTGGCTGCTTGGCCGGTGCCGACCGGAGCGCCCCCCACGGAGTCGAGCAACACGCTGCGCGCCGGCCCCTCGGCGCCCTCGGCCCGAGGGAAGGCGGCGACGCCCAGGCCCTGCCGGGCGGTGAGCACTGCCAGCAGGGACAGCAGCCGCATGTCGAGGTCGGCCGACCGCAGCACCGCGGCAGCCGGCTCCGGCGCGCGCGTCGTCGGGTTCGCCGCGATCGCCCCGGCCAGCGTGCGTCGTCGGTCGAGGAGCTCGACCGAGGGGCTGCCGGGGGAGGGGTCGCCCAGGACGAGGCCGTCGAAGCGGGCGACCACCCGGCTGCCGGGCTCGGTGGAGCCGTCGGTCACCGTGAGGACGAGGTCGTCGGGCCCGGTGGGCTCGTCGGTCGCCACGAGGTCGTCGGGTGCCCCCGCGGCGAGCAGGTCCTCGCGGGAGTCCTCGTCGGCGCGCAGCCGCGTCCCGGGGGGCAGTTCACGCTCGGCCCACTCCAGGAGGGCCGCCGCGGCCGGGGTGGCGGCTCGGGTGGCGGCGCCGGTCCCGGAAGGGCTGCCGGGATCCGTGCTCGTGGCCGGGGCCGCGGACCCGGTGCCGGCGCCGGAGCGGGCCCCCTCCTCCGAACCCCCCAGTGCGATCGCCGCCGCGGTCAGTGCCGCGACGAGGGTCACCGCGAGGACGAGCGGCCCGCGCCGGCTGGAGCGTGGGCCTCCGGCGCGGTGCCGGGGACCGTGCCGTGCGCTGCGGGTCGGCACCGCACCTCCTCCCCGGCGTGGGTGGTCGGCTCCGCCCGCGGGACGCCGGTCGGCCGCGGGGTGTGCAGGAGTTCGCTACCGCGGCTGGTCGGCCACCGGGTATCAGCCCTGGCGCACCGGCTGGTCGATCTCCTGCGTGCTGCCGGACTGCGGCTCGGCCGTGGAGCCGTTCCGCGAGGGGAGGGGGAGCTGGCGGGTGGTCGGCTCGCCGGTGCGCTCGGGGGTCGGCGCCGGGAACGTGGCGGTCACCGGGTCGGGGCGGGTGGGCTGGCGGGCCGCGGCGGCCTCGCTCTCCCCACGGTTCGCCTGCACCGCCGGCTGCTGCCCCGTCTGGGGACCGGCGATCTGTGCCGGCGACTGGCCGGTGGCCGGCTGGGCGGTGGCGGGCTGGGCGGTGGCGGGCTGGGCGGCGGGCGCCGGCGTGGGCCGGGTCACCTGAGCCGCCTGGGGGGGCGTTGCCGGCACCGCCGGCGCGGGCTCGCCGGCCGGGGTGGGAGCGGCAGCAGCCGCGTGGGTGCGGCGGTCGGTGTCGGCGTCGTCCCGGGCCTGCTGCGCGCGGTCGCTGAGGTCGGGCAGGTTGTCGAGCAGGCGGCGGGCCTGGACCAGCCGGCTGGTCAGCTCGTCGCGGACCTCGCGGATGGCCTCGGCGCGGGCCTCGCCCTCGGCGATCAGCTGGGCGGCGTGCTGCTCGGCGGCGGCGATGCGCTGACGGGCGGCCTGCGTGGAGACGCGCTCGCGCTCCTCCTCGACCCGGGCGGCCTCCGCGCGGCGGGCGCGCTGCGCGATGTCGAAGTCCTCCTCGACCTTGGCGCGGCGGGCCTGCGACTCGGCGTCCAGGCGGGCGACGCGCTCCTGCGCCTTGGCCACCAGCTCGTCGGCGCGGATCTGGGCCTTCTGGGCGATCTGCTCGGCGGTCTGCCGCGCCTCGGCGATCATCCGCTCGACCTCGGCCTGGCCGGCGGCGTGGCGCTCGAGCAGCGCCCGCTCCTCGGCGGCGGTCTGCTCGCGGACGGCCATGGCGTCGGCCTCGGCGGCGCGGCGGATCTCGCCCGCCTCCTCCTCGGCCAGCTGCAGCATGTGCTGGATGCGCTCGCTGATGTTCTCGAACGTGGGGGCGGCGGCGGTCGCGGCCTTGCGGCGCAGCGACTCGATCTCGCCGTGCAGGGCCGACAGCTGGCCCGCCATGTCGGCGGTGCGGGCGACGGCGGCGTCGCGGTCGGCCAGCGCGATGCGGAAGTCGGCCTCGAGCCGTTCGATGGTGTCGGCCACCTGGCTGCGGTCGTACCCCCGCAGAACGACGTCGAACGAGTGCTGTGCCTCGTGCATCGGCAGATCGCGGCGGGGGTCGGTCATGCGTCCATCCTCGCAGAAGGGGGAGGGCGCGTCACCGTCCCGGGGCCGGTGGAAATCCCAGCAGTCCCGAGCGTCCCTGGTGACACGCGGGAGGGGCCGGGCCGCGATGCGACCCGGCCCCCGGTGACGTACTGGAAGGGTGGTCCTTCTTCAGACCCCGCGGAAGCGGTTGATCGCCTCGAGGTGCTTCTCGCGCTTCTCGGCGTCCTTGACGCCGAGGCCCTCCTCGGGGGCGAGGGTCAGGACGCCGACCTTGCCCTGGTGGGCGTTCTTGTGGACGTCGAGGGCGGCCTGGCCGACCTCCTCCATCGGGTACACCCTCGACAGGGTCGGGTGGATCAGGCCCTTGTCGATGAGCCGGTTGGCCTCCCACGCCTCCTTGTAGTTGGCGAAGTGCGAGCTGAGGATGTTCTTGAGGTTCATCCAGAGGTACCGGTTGTCGTAGGAGTGCATGTAGCCGGTGGTCGAGGCGCAGGTGACGATCGTGCCGCCCTTCTTGGCGACGTAGACGCTGGCGCCGAAGGTGTCGCGGCCGGGGTGCTCGAAGACGATGTCGACGTCCTCGCCGCCGGTCAGCTCGCGGATCTTCTTGCCCAGGCGCTGCCACTCCTTGGGGTCCTGGGTGTTCTCGTCCTTCCAGAACTGGTAGCCCTCGGCGGAGCGGTCGATGATCAGCTCGGCGCCCATCCTGCGGACGATCTCGGCCTTCTCCGGGCTGCTGACCACGCAGACGGGGATCGCGCCGCCGTTGAGCGCCATCTGGGTGGCGTAGGAACCCAGCCCGCCCGAGGCGCCCCAGATGAGCACGGTGTCGCCCTGCTTCATGTGGGCGCCGTTGCGGCTGACCAGCTGCCGGTAGGCGGTGGAGTTGACCAGGCCGGGGGCCGCGGCCTCCTCCCAGGACAGGTGCGCCGGCTTCGGCATCAGCTGGTTGCTCTTGACCAGCGCCAGCTCGGCCAGGCCGCCGAAGTTGGTCTCGAAGCCCCAGATGCGCTGCTGCGGGTCCATCATCGTGTCGTCGTGGCCGGCCGGGTCCTCGAGCTCCACCGAGAGGCAGTGCGCGACGACCTCGTCGCCCGGCCTCCACTTGTTCACGCCCGGACCCACGCGCAGCACGACGCCGGCGAGGTCGGAGCCCACGATGTGGTACGGCAGGTCGTGGCGCTTGGTCAGCTCCGAGACCCGGCCGTAGCGCTCCAGGAAGCCGAAGGTCGAGACCGGCTCGAAGATCGACGTCCACACGGTGTTGTAGTTCACCGAGGACGCCATGACGGCCACGATCGCCTCTCCCGGGCCCAGCTCCGGGGTCGCGACCTCCTGCACGTGCAGGGACTTGCGGGGGTCCTTCTCCTTGGTCGGGATCCCTTCGAACATGTTCTGCTCGTCCTTGCGCACCACCACGGCGCGGTAGGACTCCGGCACAGCCAGGCCGCCCAGCGCGTCCAGCTGGTCGGCGAGGATGGCGTCCCTGATCTCGTTCACGCGTACTCCCGGGTCGTCTGCGGCCGTCGTCGGCCGGGCTCGGAGGGCGGTGCGGATCCAGCGAGGTTACCGGTCGGTAACCAGGCCGGCGTGGCGGGTCAGTGCGAGGAGGAGGAAGCGGGCTCGACGAGCTCCACCAGGACGCCGCCGGCGTCCTTCGGGTGGATGAAGTTCACCCGGCTGTCGGAGGTGCCGCGCTTGGGGACGTCGTAGAGCAGCCGCAGGCCGCGCTCGCGCAGCGTCGCGCTCACCGCCTCGACGTCCTCGACCCGGAAGGCGAGCTGCTGCAGGCCCGGGCCCGAGCGCCCGATGAACTTCGCGATGGTCGACTCCGGGGTCAGCGGTGCCAGCAGCTGGATGCGCGTGTCCCCGTTCCCGACGGCGAGCATGGCCTCGCGGACGCCCTGCTCCTCGTTGGTCTCCTCGTGCACGGAGCGCACCCCGAAGGCCTGGGCGTAGAAGGCGATCGCCTCGTCCAGGTCGGGGACGGCGATGCCCACGTGGTCGATGGTGGTGAACAGGCCCGCGGGCAGTCCCGTCACCGCGTTGGCGGAATCGGCGTCGTTGGTGGTCACGCGGGCATCTTGCAGCCAAGACGTCTGAGACGACAGCTCGAAGTGGTGCGGGTCACGCCGCTGCATGACCGCGACCACAGTTCTCGGGCTGCCGCACGTCGGAGCGCCGTCCTATCCTTCCCGGCAAGGCCCGGCGCCGTGCCTGACCGTGACCTGCCTGGTCACGGCCGTTCGCGGTGCTTCGGAGACAACGTGGTCGCCACCGGCGGCGGCCCGGCACTGGAGGCAGCATGTCCCGTTCGGTCATCGTCAGCGGCGCCCGTACCCCGATGGGCCGGCTCCTCGGCTCCCTCAAGGACTTCTCGGCCGCCGACCTCGGCGGCGTCGCCATCAAGGCCGCGCTGGAGCGGGCCGGGATCTCCGGCGACCAGGTCGACTACGTGATCATGGGCCAGGTCATCCAGGCCGGTGCCGGCCAGAACCCCGCCCGCCCGGCCGCGGTCGCCGGCGGCATCCCGATGTCCGTGCCGTCGCTGACGATCAACAAGGTGTGCCTCTCGGGCCTGTCGGCCATCGCGATGGCCGACCAGCTCATCCGCGCCGGCGAGTACGACGTCGTCGTCGCCGGCGGCATGGAGTCCATGACCCAGGCGCCGCACCTGCTCGCCAACTCGCGCACCGGCACCAAGTACGGCGACACGACGCTCGTCGACTCGATGGCCCACGACGGGCTGTCGGACACCTTCGACCAGGTCGCCATGGGAGAGCTCACCGAGAAGGCGAACTCCCGCTACGACCTGACCCGGGAGGAGCAGGACGAGTTCGCCGCGGCCAGCCACCAGAAGGCCGCTCGCGCGCACAAGGACGGCATCTTCGCCGAGGCGATCACCCCGGTCCTCATCCCGCAGCGCAAGGGCGACCCGATCGAGTTCACCGACGACGAAGGCATCCGCCCGGACACCACCGCCTCGAGCCTGGCCAAGCTGAAGCCGGCGTTCGCCAAGGACGGCACGATCACCGCGGGCACGGCCTCGCAGATCTCCGACGGCGCCTGCGCGGTGGTGGTCATGAGCGCGGCGAAGGCCGCCGAACTGGGCATCACGCCGATCGCCGAGATCGGCGCGCACGGCGTCGTCGCCGGTCCCGACGCCACGCTGCAGAGCCAGCCGTCGCGGGCCATCCAGAAGGCCTGCGCTCGCGAGAGCATCGACCCGAAGGACCTCGACGTCGTCGAGCTCAACGAGGCGTTCGCCGCCGTCGGCATCGTGTCCACGCGCGAGCTGGGCATCGACCCGGAGAAGGTCAACCCCAACGGTGGCGCCATCGCGCTCGGCCACCCGGTCGGCATGAGCGGCGCCCGCGTGGTCCTCGACGTCGCGCTGGAGCTGCGCCGGCGGGGTGGCAAGGTCGGCGCCGCTGCGCTCTGCGGCGGTGGCGGTCAGGGCGACGCCCTGATCCTGCACGCGCCCGCGTGACGGACGGTACCGCCGTCCAGACCGACGCCCCCGCCGCCCCTCGGGGGAGGCGGGGGCGCCGCGCTGTCGACGTCCCGACGCTCGTCGAGCGCGCCCGCGAGGGGGACGCCCGCTCGGTGGCGCGGCTCATCTCGCTGGTGGAGGACGCCAGCCCGGCGCTGCGCGAGGTGGCGGCGGCGCTCGCCCCGCACACCGGCGGCGCCCAGGTCATCGGGCTGACCGGCGCGCCGGGCGTCGGGAAGTCGACGTCGACGACCGCCCTGGTGCGCGCCCTGCGGCAGGCCGGCAAGCGGGTCGGCGTGCTGGCCGTCGACCCGTCGTCGCCGTTCTCCGGCGGCGCGCTGCTGGGCGACCGCGTGCGCATGCAGGACCACGCCGGGGACAGCGGCGTCTTCATCCGGTCGATGGCCTCCCGCGGCCACCTCGGCGGGTTGTCCTGGGCCACGCCCCAGGCGCTGCGGGTGCTCGACGCCGCGGGGTGCGACGTCGTGCTGATCGAGACCGTCGGCGTCGGCCAGTCCGAGCTCGAGATCGCCTCGCTGGCCGACACCACGCTGGTGCTCGTCGCCCCCGGGATGGGCGACGGCATCCAGGCGGCCAAGGCGGGGATCCTCGAGGTCGCCGACGTCTTCGTGGTCAACAAGGCCGACCGCGACGGCGCCGACCAGACCGTGCGCGACCTGCGGTACATGCAGTCCCTCGGCGGCCGGCACTCCGAGGCCGGCAACTGGCGCCCGCCGATCTGCCGCACCGTGGCCTCGCGCGACACCGACAACGGCGTCGACGGTGTGCTGGAGAAGATCGAGGAGCACCGCCGGTGGCTGGAGTCCACCGGGGAGGGCCGCCGCCGGCGCAGCGAGCGGGCCGCCCGCGAGATCGAGGCGATCGCGCTGGCCGCCCTGCGCGAGCGCATGGGGGACGTCCGCGGGTCGGCGGCCCTGGAGACTCTCGCCGGCCAGGTCGTGGACGGCGGGACCGATCCCTACCGGGCCGCCGACGAGCTGCTCAGCCGGCTCTGACCGCCCGCGACGGCGCGGCGGCGGTCGTCCGGGGGAAGCGCCCGGCGAGCCGCTCCCACGGGAGGATCGACAGGATCGCCACGCAGTGCGGCAGGAAGATGATCGTCACGCCGGCGTAGACCATCAGGTGGAAGCCGAGCAGGAAGAGCACCAGGCCGATCCGCGCCCGGTCGCTGCGGACCAGCAGCATCAGCGGGGCCAGGAATTCCAGCACCAGCATCACCCACTGCGCCGTCCCCAGCAGCCACGGCAGCTCGAGGGTCCAGTCCGACAGGTCCGTGCCCCGGCGGAGCACGGCGCGGGTCAGCGTGGAGCCCGTCGGCCAGTCCCACCCGCCGAAGCGGATCTTGGCCCAGGCCGCGAGGAAGTACGTGAGCATGACCGTCACCAGGACGGCCGCCATCGCCCAGCCCGCGGCCTCGGACGGGCGCCGGTCCCGGAACCGGGCACGCCCGATCGTCGGCAGGACGGCGAGGGCGACGAGGAAGGCGATCCGGTCGTGGTCGACCTTGCCGTAGCTCATCGCGATCACCATCCACTCCCCGTAGAGGAGGAAGACGGCGGCGCCCAGGAGCCCGGGCGCCCGGCCGCTCGCGGCGGCGAGCGCGGCGAGCACCAGTGCCCACTGCACCACCACGACGAGGGTCTCGGTGGGGGTGGGCAGGTGCAGGAGGCGGGCGACGAGCAGCGGCTGGTACCACTCCGAGGGCACGTCGGCGTGCGCCCGCACCCACGCGGTGGTCAGGAAGACGTCGATCGGGATGAACAGGTAGGCGATCACCCGGAACACCGCGATCCGGGCCAGCGGCACCGGCCGGAACCACCAGTCCCCGGTCCGGCGGCCGGGAGCGGTCCGCTGCTGCTCGGTCGCGGTCATGACCCCGTCCCCGGCAGGACGTACTCGACGAGGACCCGGTCGGTCCAGTCCCCGGTCCGGCGCCCCTCGACCAGCTCGAACCGGCGCTGGACGACCTGCACCGACACCAGGTCCGGCGCCGAGGGGTCGGCCTCGGCGAAGGCGTCGGCGAGCAGCCCCAGCAGCTCGGGGTGCTCGGCGATCCGCGGGAGCTGGCCCTCGAACTCGGCGCGGCGCAGCCCCACCTCACCGCCGGACAGCCGCACCTCCTCGCCCGCCTCGGTCAGCCCGACGGTCCGGGTCGAGGTCACCGGCGCGTTCGGGTCGGCCCGGGTCGAGTACATCCGGAACGGGCCGAACGGGAACTCGTCGTCGTCCCCCCAGACGGTGCCGGCCAGCAGCAGGGCCAGCACGACGGCGGCCGCCAGCAGCCGCCAGAGGCGCCCGGTGGGCGTCAGGCGGAGCTCCTCGGTCAGCGGATCCGGGGCGGTCGGGAGCGGCACGGTGGCCAGGGTAGGTCGGGGGACCCGCCACCGGTGGCATCCGCGCACCGGATGCGGGCCGACCGCGTACCGCGGTGCCCACGGTCCCCAGCCGCCACACCGACGACCGCGGGACGCCGACGTCGCGCACCGTGGGAACCGGCGTGTGAGGATCGGCGGGTGAGTGGCTCGGGTGGACGACCGGACGCCGTCGTCGTCGGAGCGGGGCCCAACGGGCTGGCCGCGGCGTTGCGGCTGTCGGCCGCCGGCCTGCGGGTGCAGGTGGTCGACGCCGGGGACCGGCCCGGCGGAGGGATGCGCACCGAGGAGCTGATCCGCCCCGGGTTCCACCACGACGTGTGCTCGATCGTGCAGCCGATGGCCGCCGCGGCGCCGTTCTTCCGCGAGTTCGACCCGGAGAGCCGGGGCGTGCGCTTCGTGCACCCGGAGATCAGCTTCGCGCATCCCCTGGACGGCGGGCGGGCCGCGCTGTCCTACCGGTCCCTCGAGCAGACCGCGGCCGGGCTCGGGGCGGACGCCGAGGCCTACCGCCGGCTCTTCGGCCCGCTGGTCGAGCACGGCACCGACGTCGTCGACTTCTTCCTGGCCAGCCGGCTGCGCTCGCTGCCCACCAGGAGCGTCCCCCAGGTCGTGAAGTTCGCGCTGACGGGGCTGCCCAACGTGCGCTGGCTGTCGCACCGGTACTTCGAGACCGAGGAGGCGCGGGCGCTGCTGGGCGGTGCCGCGGCGCACGGCATGCTCGACCTGAGCCAGCCGCTCACCTCCGCGCTGGGCATGCTGCTCGCGATGCTGTCCCACCACGTCGGCTGGCCGCTGATCGAGGGCGGGTCGCAGAAGCTGGCCGACTCGATGGTGACCGCGCTGGAGCAGCAGGGCGGCGAGGTCGTCACCGGGCACCGCGTCACCGACCTGCGGGAGTTCGAGGGCGTGCCCGCCGTCCTCCTGGACACCACGCCCGAGGACTTCGTGACCATGGCGGGGGACCGGCTGAACGAGGGGTACCGCCGGTGGGTGCGCCGCTACAAGCACGGCCCCGGCGTGTTCAAGATCGACTGGATCCTGTCCGAGCCCGTGCCGTGGGCGAACCCGGACGCCCGCCGGGCGGGCACCCTGCACGTCGCCGGCGACCTGGACGAGACCATCGCGGGGGAGCGGGCGCCCAACGAGGGCCGGATCACCGACCGGCCCTACGTGCTGGCCGTGCAGCCGACGGTGCCCGACCCCACCCGCGCGCCGGCGGGCGGGCACATCTTCTGGGCCTACGTGCACGTGCCGCACGGCGCCGACGTCGACATGACCGAGGCCATCGAGAACCAGATCGAGCGGTTCGCGCCGGGGTTCAAGGACACCGTCGTCGAGCGGCACACGAAGAACGCCGTCCAGATGGAGCAGTGGAACCCCAGCTACCTGGGCGGTGACATCTCCAACGGGCAGGCGACGCTGCGGCAGATGCTGGCCCGGCCGGTGCCCCGCTGGAACACCTACCGGACACCGGTCAGGGGCGTGTACCTTGCCTCGTCCGCCACGCCGCCGGGGCCGGCCGTGCACGGCATGTGCGGCGACCTCGCGGCGCGGACGGCGTTGCGCGACGTGTTCGGCGTCCGGCACGCCCCACCGCTGCGCCCCGCGCCCGCCGCCTCCTGACCCTGGCCGTCTCCCGCCGACATGCGCGTGAACGCGGGTATCGCGCCCGCAGAAGCGCGTTCATGCGTATCGCGGCGCCTCGAGTGCGGCCCGGACGCGGGCGACCAGCGCGACCGGGTCGTGCAGATCAGCCGCCGTCACGAAGATCACCGTCCACCCGGCCGCGGTGAGCCGGTTCAGCCGCTGTCGGTCCTTGCCGACCTGCTGGGCCTCGCCGTGCCAGACGCCGTCGTACTCGAGGGCCACCCTCTGTTCGGGCCAGCCGAGATCGATCTGGGCCACGAACCGTCCGTCGGCGTCGTGCACCACGTGCTGGGCGAGCGGGCGGGGCAGCGTCGAGCGGTGCAGCAGGAGCCGCAGCCGGGTCTCCTGCGGCGACTGGGCCAGCCCGTCGGCCCGGTCGACCGCCCGACGGATCGCGCGGCACCCCGGCCCGGTCGTGGCCGCGGCGGCCGACCGCAGGCCGGCGAGCGTGATCAGCCCCGAGCGCAGGAACCGGTCCAGGTGCACGACGGCCTCGTCCGGCGGCTGGATGCGGGCGAGGTCCAGCCCCGTCCGCATCGGGGTCGTGACGAGGACGCCGTGCCGACGGACCATCTCGTCGTCGGGGAGGTGCCGGCGCGTCACGTGGACGCCCTGCACCGCGCCGGCCCGTCGGGTCGGAGACAGCGTGCACTCGACCGGATCGTCGCGCTCCGCGGCATCGACTCCCCACAGCACGGCCGCGCTCCGGCCGCTGAGGACCGCGCCGGGCAGGAGAAGCCGGGCCACCGCCCGCGCCCGCCGGTGGTGGGTGACGGGCGGCGTGGCGCAGGCGTAGACGTCCGGGAACAGCCGCCGCCACGCCGAACTGCGCAGCTGCCCGGGCGTCAGGATGCCGGCGCCGACCTGCTCGGAACCGCGGAAGAGCTTGCCGCGCAGCTGTGCCGGCCGGGTGGGAGTTCGGGTCACCGCGGCACTCTGCCTGCTCGCGCCACGAGATCGCGGGCGTCGTCCACAGGCCTCAGCTCGCCGGACGTGACCCGCGGGGTCGCGCGCATGCGCATGAACGGGGCTGTGCGGGCCCGCATGACCGCTTTCATGCGCATATCGGCGCGGGACCCCGGTGGTGACGGATGGCGGACGGCACCTGGCCCGGCCGGTAGCGTCGGCGGCATGGTGCGCGCGCTCGGGCTGCCGTTCGACCCGATCGAACGGGCCGGGGAGACGTGGGAGCAGCGCTTCGGTCCGGCGTCGGCCATGCGCGCGGCGACGTCGATCTTCCGGGTCCAGCAGATCCTGCTCGCCCGCTTCGACGAGGTGCTCAAGCCGCACGAGCTCACCTTCGCCCGCTACGAGGTGCTCGTCCTGCTGACCTTCAGCCGGCTCGGGGAGCTCCCGCTGAAGGTGATCGGCAGCCGCTTGATGGTGCACCCGACCAGCGTCACGAACGCGATCGACCGGCTGGTGGCGGCCGGTTACGTCGACCGCCGGCCCAATCCCGCCGACGGCCGGGGCGTGCTGGCCGCGATCACCGAGCAGGGGCGTGCCGCGGTGGAGACCACCACCGCTGCCCTGATGGACCTGGACTTCGGGCTGGCCGACCTCGGCGAGCAGGAGCGGTCGGAGCTGTTCGACCTGCTGCGCACGGTCCGGCTCGGGGCCGGCGACGTCGCCGAGGACGCCCAACACGCCGGGTGACCGTCGACACACGATAGTTGGACGTCCTACTATCTTGGGCATGACCCAGGACGCCCGGCAGCGGTGGCAGCAGCGGTACGACGCGGCGCTGGCCGCCGGGCGGGTGCGGGACGCGGACTTCACCACGCTCTCCGGCGTCGAGGTCGCCCCGGTCTACGGGCCGGCCGACGAGGCGGCGGTGCCGGGCTTCGAGCGGATCGGCTATCCCGGCGAGTTCCCCTTCACCCGGGGTCTGCACGCGACCGGCTACCGCGGGCGAGCGTGGACCATCCGGCAGTTCGCCGGCTTCGGCAACGCGAAGCAGACCAACGAGCGCTACCGGATGATCCTGGCCGAGGGCGGCGGCGGCCTGAGCGTCGCCTTCGACATGCCGACCCTGATGGGCCGCGACTCCGACGACCCGCGGGCGCTGGGCGAGGTCGGGCACTGCGGTGTCGCGATCGACACCGCGGCCGACATGGACGTGCTCTTCGACGGCATCGACCTCGAGGCCACGACGACGTCGATGACCATCAGCGGCCCCGCCGTCCCGGTGTTCTGCATGTACCTGGTGGCGGCCGAGCGCCAGGGCGCGGACATCGGCAGGCTCAACGGCACCCTGCAGACCGACATCTTCAAGGAGTACATCGCGCAGAAGGAGTGGCTGTTCGCCCCCGAGCCCCACCTGCGCCTCATCGGCGACCTGATGGAGTACTGCGCGGAGGAGATCCCCGCGTACAAGCCGATCAGCGTCTCCGGCTACCACATCCGCGAGGCCGGCTCGACCGCCGCGCAGGAGCTCGCCTACACGCTGGCCGACGGGTTCGCCTACGTGGAGCTCGGCCTCTCCCGCGGGCTGGACATCGAGACCTTCGCGCCCGGCCTGTCCTTCTTCTTCGACGCGCACGTCGACTTCTTCGAGGAGATCGCCAAGTTCCGCGCCGCCCGCCGCATCTGGGCCCGCTGGCTGCGCGACGTCTACGGCGCGCGGACGGAGAAGGCCCAGCAGCTGCGCTTCCACACCCAGACGGCCGGCGTCTCGCTCACCGCGCAGCAGCCGGACAACAACATCGTTCGGACGGCGGTGGAAGCGCTCGCGGCCGTCCTCGGCGGCACCCAGTCGCTGCACACCAACGCCCTGGACGAGGTGCTCGCGCTGCCCAGCGCCAAGGCCGCGCAGATCGCGCTGCGCACCCAGCAGGTCATCGCCGAGGAGACCGGCGTCATGAACGTCGCCGACCCGCTGGGCGGGTCGTGGTACGTGGAGGCGCTCACCGACGACATCGAGCGGCAGGCGGAGGAGATCTTCACCCGGATCCGCGACATGGGCTCCGACGGCACGATCACCGCCGGCATCCTGCGCGGCATCGAGGACGGGTACTTCACCGGCGAGATCGCCGAGGCGGCGTTCGTCCACCAGCGGGCGCTGGAGAAGGGCGACAAGAAGGTCGTCGGCGTGAACACGTTGACCGGCTCCGTCGACGCCCACGACAAGCTGGAGATCCTGCGCGTCAGCCACCAGGTGGAGATCGACCAGAAGGCCGAGCTCGCCGGGCGTCGCCAGCAGCGGGACGACGCCGCCGCCCGGGCGGCCGTCGTGCGGATGGTCGAGGTCGCGCGGACCGAGGAGAACATGGTCCCGGCGATGCTCGACGCCGTCCGGGCCGAGGCGACCCTCGGCGAGATCTGCGACGCGCTGCGCGCGGAGTGGGGCACCTACACCGAGCCCGCCCGCTTCTAGCGAGGACTCGTCGCGGGGCCCGGAGGGTCCCCGGCGAGGACTCGCTGGGAACGCGGCAGGTGGCCGGAGACGCCTCTCCGTCGCGGCACGGCAGGCGAGCCGCTCTGCGGCGGGTCGTGCCGCACGGCGGGGCCGGAGGTTCCCCGGGCGGTGCGGCGGAAGGGCTCCGGGCAGCCGGGGGACGCCCCCTGGCCGCGGTCGGAGCCCGGAGGGCGACAATGGATACATGACCCGTCCCGGACGTCCCGACCCGCGCGCGCAGGCCCAGCAGGCCCAGATGGCGGCCGCGATGGCCGGTGCGGTCGACCTCGCCGCCGTCAAGGCGCGCTCCGAGGCCGCCGCACGCGCCCAGGCCGCCCCGCCGCCGAGCGCCGCGGCACCGGCCGGGGCGCCGGGCGGTGCGGTCGTCGACGTCACCGAGGCGACGTTCCAGGCCGAGGTCCTGGACCGGTCGTTCCAGGTGCCGGTCGTGCTCGACCTGTGGGCCGAGTGGTGCGGGCCCTGCAAGCAGCTGTCCCCGGTGCTCGAGGCCCTGGCGGTCGAGGGCGGCGGCTCCTGGGTGTTGGCGAAGGTCGACGTGGAGGCCAATCCTGCGCTGGCCCAGGGGCTGCGGGTGCAGGGCATCCCGGCGGTCAAGGCCGTGTGGCAGGGCCAGTTGGTCGCCGAGTTCACCGGGGCCATCCCCGAGGAGCAGGCACGCCAGTTCGTCACCGAGCTGGTGCAGGCCACCACCGGCGGCGCGGTGCCGGGCGGGGCGCCCGAGGAGGTCGAGGACCCGCGGCTCGACGCCGCCGAGGCCGCGCTGGAGCGGGGCGACCTCGCCGCGGCCGAGGCGGCCTACCAGGCGATCCTGGCCGAGGACCCCGACCACCCCGACGCCGCGCTCGCGCTCCGGCAGGTGCAGCTGTTCCGCCGGGCCGAGGAGGCCGGGCCCGACGCCCTGGCCGCCGCCGACGCCGCGCCCGACGACGTCGCCGCCCAGGCCCGGGCGGCGGACTTCCTGCTCGGCACCGGCAACATCGAGGCGGCGTTCGACCGCCTCCTGGACCTGGTGCGACGCACGGCGGGCGAGGAACGCAACCAGGCCCGCCAGCACCTCGTGGAGCTCTTCGCCGTCGTGGGCGACCAGGACCCGCGGGTGGCCACCGCCCGCCGGCAGCTGACCGCCGCGCTCTTCTAGACGCCGAGTCGCAGGCGCGGGCGCCGTCGACGAGGCCACCCCGGAACACGTCGACCAGCTGGAAGCCCGACAGGTCGGCGGCGCCCGACAGCGCCGGCGCTGCATGGCTCGTGGATCGGCTCCGGAGCGCTCCGGCAAGCCCGGGTGCGCTTCAGCCGAGGCCGCAGCCCTCCGCGCCGTAGAGGAATCCGCTGCGGAACTCGCCCACCAGCTCGAAGCCGGACGCGTCGACGTCGGGGAGGACCTGGTCGTCGACGCCGTACTGCAGCAGGAACTGCACGGCCTCGTCGATGTCACCCGGGCTGATCTGCGCCGGCACCAGGTCGGCGAACGCGTCGGTGTACCACTGGGCCTCGTACCAGCCGGTGAGGCAGACCGCCGAGCGGGTGGCCGCGCCGTCGTCCACGGACAGGCCGGCCTGGTCGCGGACCGCCAGGGCGTAGGGCAGCGAGAGCGCCGTGGTCAGCGCGAAGTCGCCCACCTCGTCGTAGGCGGGCACCGCCAGCTCGGTCTCGTCCACGTACACGGTCGCCTCGTCGGCGCAGTAGCCGAGACGGCGGCCGTCGAGCCCGTCGCAGTCGGGGGCGCCGCCGCCGAACCCCTCGAGCGCCGGGGGTTCGAACTCCCCGCCGAACGTCTGCGGGAAGGCCTCCGCCCAGAAGGCCAGCAGCGTGGTGGCCACCCAGTCCACGATGTCGGCGAACGGTGCGTTGCCCTGGCTCAGCTCGTCGGTGGGGGTGAACGCGGCGGCCGTGAACAGCCGGTCCTCGCCGAACTCGTCACGGCAGACGGCGAGCCCGCCGTCGAAGCCGTCGGAGAAGGCCGACACCCGGTCGAAGAAGGAGCCGTGGGCCTCGGTGTCGTCGGGATCGCTGCCCACGTCGTCCCGGAGGAGGAGGAAGCCGCGGACGACGTCGTCGAGCTCCGGTTCGCGCAGGGTCACGTAGCGGGCCTGCCCGTCGGCGACCCAACGGGTCCAGGCGCCGGCGAGGCAGTCGGCCTGCGTCTCGTCCAGGATGCTGCGTCCGCTGGCCGCGAAGCCGAAGCGGCCCTGCATCGCATGGCCGAACTCGTGCGCCATCACGACGGGCGCCAGGAAGCGGCCGTAGTCGTCGGCGAGTTCCTGCAGCAGCGTGCGGTCGTAGGCGATGACGTCGCAGACGGGGTCGTAGAAGGCGTTGCCGGCGACGTCCTCGGGTGCCGTGGGCGAGCCCTCGCAGCCGATCCCGGTCTCGGGGTAGGCGCTCGCGTCGAGGTCCACCGAGTCCACGGAGAAGTAGCCGCCGGCCAGCGGTTGGTACTCCGCACCGAAGAACGCCGGGTAGGCCGTCTGCCAGAACGACTCCAGGTCGGCCAGCGCGTTGCGGGCGAACTGGTCGATGGGCTCGTCGCTCGCCCCGGTGACGGGGAACTCCTCGACGCCGATGTCGGTCGGCCCGCTGGTGCCCGGGGTGGCCTCACCGCGGACGACGTCGACGGCGCAACCGGCGACCAGGACTCCGGCGAGGAGGGCGGGCACGGCCCGGCGCAGGAGCTGCCTCATCGTCTGTGGTCGTCCCCCCGGAACCCGGCCGACGCCCGTCCGGCGGGGCGAGCCGTTCCAGCATGCCTGGTGACATGCTGGAACGGCCAGCCTTCAGGGACCCGCGCCGAGCTTGCGAGGCGTGGGGGGAAGGGTGGTCCTTCTACTCGTGCAGGAACCAGACGGTGCCCAGCGGCGGCGCGGAGATCGTCGCCGAGTACGGCTGGCCGTGCCACGGCTCGGCCAGGGCCTCGACGCCGCCGTAGTTGCCGACCCCGGAGCCGCCGTACCCCTCGGCGTCGCTGTTGAGCACCTCGCGCCACTGGCCGGCGCGCGGCAGGCCGATCCGGTACTCGGGGTGCGGGGCGCCGGAGAAGTTGACGACGCAGGCCAGCGCGGAGCCCTCCGTCGTACCGGCGGCGGCGCCGTCCTCGTCCGCGTCCGCCGCTGGGAGGGCGTCCTTCGGTGCCGCGCCGTACCGCAGGAACGACAGCACGTTGCCCGAGGCGTCGTTGGCGTCGATCCACTGGAAGCCGGCGGGGTCCACGTCCAGCGACCAGAGGGCGTCGAACTCCTTGTAGCGGCCGTTGAGGTCGGTGACCAGCTGCAGGATCCCGCGGTGCGCCGGGTCGTCGAGGTGCCACCAGTCCAGCGAGCGGCTCTCGGCCCACTCCGAGTCCTGGGCGAACTCCGACCCCATGAACAGCAGCTGCTTGCCGGGGTGCGCCCACATGTAGGCGAGGTAGGCCCGCAGGTTGGCCAGCTGCTGCCACCGGTCACCCGGCATCTTCCGCAGCATCGAGCCCTTGCCGTACACGACCTCGTCGTGGCTGATCGGCAGCACGAAGTTCTCGGTGTAGGCGTAGTGCATCGAGAACGTGAGCTGGCCGTGGTGGTAGCTGCGGTAGATCGGCTCGCGCTCGACGTAGGCCAGCGAGTCGTGCATCCAGCCCATGTTCCACTTGAAGCCGAAGCCCAGTCCCCCGAGGTGGGTGGGCCGGGTGACGCCCGGCCACGCGGTGGACTCCTCGGCGATGGTCATCACGCCGGGGACCTCGCGGTAGACGGTGGCGTTGAACTCCTGCAGGAAGGCCACCGCCTCGAGGTTCTCCCGGCCGCCGTACTTGTTGGGCAGCCACTCGGAGCGGGAGTAGTCCAGGTAGAGCATCGAGGCGACCGCGTCGACCCGGATGCCGTCGACGTGGAATTCCTTGCACCAGAACAGCGCGTTGGCGACCAGGAAGTTGCGGACCTCGGACCGGCCGAAGTCGAAGACGTAGGTGCCCCAGTCCAGCTGCTCGCCCCGGCGCGGGTCGCCGTGCTCGTACAGCGACGTGCCGTCGAAGCGGGCCAGCGCCCACTCGTCCTTGGGGAAGTGCGCCGGGACCCAGTCCACGATCACGCCGATGCCGGCCTGGTGGGCGCGGTCGATCAGGTAGCGGAGGTCGTCCGGGCTGCCGAAGCGCGACGTGGGCGCGTAGTAGGAGGTGACCTGGTAGCCCCAGGAGCCGCCGAAGGGGTGCTCGGCCAGCGGCATGAACTCGATGTGGGTGAAGCCGGCGGCGACGACGTAGTCGACCAGCTCGTCGGCGAGCTCGCGGTAGGACAGCCCCTGCCGCCACGAGCCGGCGTGCACCTCGTAGACGCTCATCGGCCGCTGGTGCCAGCCGGCCTCGGCGCGCGTGGCCAGCCACGCGTCGTCGCCCCACTCGTAGGTGGACTCCGTGACGACCGAGGCGTTGAGCGGGGGCACCTCGGTGGCGAAGGCGAGCGGGTCGGACTTCTCCCGCCAGGTGCCGTCGGCCCCGAGGACGTGGTAGCGGTAGCGGGTGCCCGCCTGGGCGCCCGGGATGAAGATCTCCCAGACCCCGGAGGAGCCGAGGTGGCGCATCGGGTAGGCGCGGGCCTCCCAGTAGTCGAAGTCGCCGGTGACCTTCACACCGCGGGCGCTGGGGGCCCAGACGGCGAAGGAGACGCCTTCGACGGTGCCCCGGGGCGTCTCGTAGCGGCGGACGTGCGCGCCGAGGACCTCCCACAGCCGCTCGTGACGGCCTTCGCGGATCAGGTGCTCGTCCAGCGGGCCCAGCGTGGGCAGCCAGCGGAACGGGTCGTCGACCGTGTGCGTGGTGGTGCCGCCCTCGCCGTCGCCGTAGGTGACCTCGATGCGGTAGTCACCTGGCTGGCGGGGGAGCGCCGCCTCGTAGATGCCCCCCTCGTGCAGCTGTCTCATCTCGTACCGGCTGCCGTCCTCGTCCAGGACGGCGACGGCGCGGGCGTCCGGGCGCAGCGTGCGCACAGCCCATCCACCTGCGGTGCGGTGCGCCCCGAGCACCCGGTGCGGGTCGCGGGACCAGCCCTCGACCACGGCCCGCAGGTCCTCGTCGGTGAACTCCTCGATCGCCTGGTCCTCGGCGGCCCCCGCGGTGGTGCCGCCGGCCTGCCCGCTGCCCGCGACCGCGACGTCCGAGGCCGGGGGAGCGGCGGCAGCCGGGGGAGCGGCGGCAGCCGGGGGAGCGGCGGCAGCCGCCGGTTCGGCAGCCCCCGGGGCGGCACCGCCGCTGTCCTGCGCGGGAGCCTCCGACGGCGCCTGCGGGGTGGGCGGCGTCGCCGGGTCGGGGTCGGGCGCGACCGGCTGGCCGGCCGGGGCGCCGGTGCCGTCCCCGGGCTCGGCGATCGGCGCGGGCGCGACCACGGGGTTGGCGGTGGTCTCGGTCTCCTCGCCACCGTGCTCCGGGGTCGCCTCGGTGGCGGTGGGCGCCGCGGCGACCTTCTTGGCCGTCGTGCGCTTGGCGGTCGTGGCCTTCTCCGCGGCGGCCTTCTTCGCCGGGGCCGCCTTCTTGGCGGCCGGGGCCTTCTTCGCGGCCGCCTTCTTGGCCGGCACCCTGTCGCCCACCGCCTTCTTCGCGGCGGTGCGCTTGGTCGTCCCGCCGGCCGCGGGGGCGTTCACCGGCGGCTCGCTGCCGGCGGCCGCCTCGGCCTGGGCGACCTTCTCCTCCACGGCACGCTGGAGGTCCTGCTTGCTCTGCGCGTGGTCGTCGGTCGTCATCGTTTCGCCGTCCTCGTCCGTTCTCGGTGCTCTGGTCCGTCGGTTCGCCTGCGTCAGTCGCGGTCGGCGATCCGGGACAACGACTGGAGCGGGATCATGAGCCAGTGCGGACGGTTCCTCGCCTCGTAGACGCATTCGTAAACCGCCTTGTCCGCCTCGAACGCCCGAAGGAGTGGTGACTCCCCGCACGGGTCGAGCCCGCTGGCCTCCGAGTAGCCCGCGCAGAAGGCGGCGCGATTGCGCGCCGCCCACTCCTGGGCGCGGTACTCGCGCTGGGTGTCCTCCGGCTGCTCCACCAGCAGGTGCCGGGCGGCGTAGTCGAAGCTGCGCAGCATGCCGGCGACGTCCCGCAGCGGGGTGTCCAGCTCCCGGCGGTCGGCCAGCGGGCGGGCCGGCTCGCCCTCGAAGTCGAGGATGATCCAGCCCGTCGCGGTCCGCAGCACCTGCCCCAGGTGGAGGTCGCCGTGCACCCGCTGGCGCACGACCCGCTCGTCGCTGTCGGCGACGGCGGCGTACAGCGCCCGCAGGCCGTCGGCGTGCTCGGCCAGCTGCGGCACGATCTCGATCGCCGCGTCCAGCCGCTCCGACATCTGCCGCGCCACGGTGGCGAACCAGTCGCGCGTCGCCTCCTCGGTCGGCAGGACGCGCGCCAGGTCGGCGTGCACGGAGGCGGTGGCCGCACCCAGCCGGCGGCTGTCGGCGGCGAAGTCCCCGCCCACCTCGTCGGCGTGCAGGTCGCCCTCGGCGTAGAGGTCCCGCACGCTCGCGGTGGCCAGCCGCCAGCCGTCGCTGGCGTTGGCCACGAAGGTCTGCAGCATCGCGACGGTGGCGGGCTCGCCGCCGGCCGCGTCGTCGATCTGGACGTGCCCCAGGAGCGGGGCGATGTGCTCGTTCTCCGTCCGGCGCAGCGCGGCGTGCACCTCGACGTCGGGGTTGAGCCCCGGTTCCAGCCGGCGGAACAGCTTGAGGATCGCCTCCTGGCCGTAGACCAGCGAGGTGTTGCTCTGCTCGGTGGAGACGATGTCGCCGGGCAGCCCCTCGGGGATGTGCCCCTCGTCGGCGGGGGAGAAGTGCATCGGGCCGATGGAGGACCCCTGGGCCAGGTGGATCAGCCACGGCGCGGTCGACTCGCGGTCGCGCATCGCGTCGTAGGCGTAGGTCTCGTTGCCCTCGCTGGCGACCGCGCCGACGAACGCCGACTCCAGGTCCTCGGCCTGCTGGTCCCGCCAGGAGAGCGGCACCAGGTAGGTGTCACGCCCGCCGTCGGTGTACTCGATCCGCACCCGGTGCACCGACAGCACCGGGTTGCCGCGGTCGAGGAAGAACCCGTCCTCGGTGACGTCGGCCCACTCCCGGCCCTTGCCGCCGAACCACCGCTGCTGCGGGATCCACTCGCGGAACAGGTCGGTCAGTGCCTTCATCGCGTGCCTCCGGACTCGTCGGTCGGGGTCTCCTCGGCGGCGCTGACCACCCCGGCGGCCAACAGCGAGTCGGCCACGGAGCTGGAGGTGGCGCTGGCCCAGTCCTCGGTCTCCTCGACGACCGGCTCGGTCGGCTTGGAGAGCTCGAACCAGTAGAAGCCGTGCCCGGCGAGGGTGAGCATGTAGGGCAGGACGCCGATCTGCGGGAACTCCACCCGGCCGGTCAGCTCCACGGGCGTGTAGCCCTCGAAGCGGCGCAGGTCGAGCTCCACCGGCTGCGGGAACCGCGACAGGTTGTTCACGCACAGCACGACGTCGTCGCCGAACTCGCGGACGAAGGACAGCACCGTGGGGTTGCGCGAGCCGATCTCGGCGTAGCTGCCGAGCCCGAACGTGGGGTGCTGGCCGCGGACCTGGATCATCCGGCGGAGCCACTGCAGCAGGGAGTTGGTGTTGCGCAGCTGCGACTCGACGTTGGTGACCTGGTAGCCGTACACGGGGTCGGCGTTCAGCGGCAGGTACATCCGCTGCGGGTCGGCGGTGGAGAAGCCGCCGTTGCGGTCCGGCGTCCACTGCATCGGGGTGCGGACGCCGTCACGGTCACCGAGCCAGATGTTGTCCCCCATGCCGATCTCGTCGCCGTAGTAGAGGACGGGCGAGCCGGGCAGCGACAGCAGCAGCGCGTTGAACAGCTCGAGGGTGTTGACGTCGTTGTCCAGCAGCGGGGCCAGCCGGCGACGGATGCCGATGTTGGCCTTCATGCGGGGGTCCTTGGCGTACTCGCCCCACATGTAGTCGCGCTCTTCGTCGGTGACCATCTCGAGCGTCAGCTCGTCGTGGTTGCGCAGGAAGACGCCCCACTGGCAGTTGTCCGGGATGTCCGGCGTCTGCGCCATGATCTCCGAGATCGGGAAGCGCTGCTCCCGGCGCACGGCCATGAACAGGCGCGGCATGACCGGGAAGTGGAAGGCCATCTGGCACTCGTCGCCGTTCTCGCCGAAGTACTCGACGACGTCGGCCGGCCACTGGTTGGCCTCGCACAGCAGCACCGTGTCCGGGTAGTTCGCGTCGACGACCTTGCGCACCTCCTTGAGGAACTCGTGGGTGCGCGGCAGGTTCTCGCAGTTGGTGCCCTCCTCCTCGAAGAGGTAGGGCACGGCGTCGAGCCGGAAGCCGTCGATGCCGAGGTCCAGCCAGAAGCGCAGCGCGTCGATGATCGCCTCGCGCACCTTCGGGTTCTCGAAGTTGAGGTCCGGCTGGTGGGAGAAGAAGCGGTGCCAGAAGTACTGCTTGCGCACCGGGTCGAACGTCCAGTTCGAGCTCTCGGTGTCGACGAAGATGATCCGGGCGTCGGCGTAGCCGGTGTCGTCGTCGGCCCATACATAAAAATCCCCGTAGTCGCCTTCCGGATCGCTGCGGGAGGCCTGGAACCACGGGTGCTGGTCCGAGGTGTGGTTCATGACGAAGTCGATGATCACGCGCATGCCGCGGGCGTGGGCCTCGTCGAGGAACTCGTGGAAGTCCTCGATGTTGCCGAACTCCGGCAGCACCGCGGTGTAGTCGCTGACGTCGTAGCCGCCGTCGCGCAGCGGTGAGGCGAAGAACGGCGGCAGCCACAGGCAGTCCACGCCGAGCCACTGCAGGTAGTCCAGCTTGTCGATCATGCCGCGGAGGTCGCCCACACCGTCGGCATTGCTGTCGGCGAACCCGCGGACCAGCACCTCGTAGAAGACGGCGCGCTTGTACCACTCGGGATCCGACCCGGGCGGGGGGAGCGCGGAGTGGGCGGCAGGGGAGTCGGGGACGGGAACGGTCATCGACGCGTATGCCTCGTTCAGGTAGTGGATGGGCGGTCGGTGGCCCGCGTGCAGGGGCCCGTCCCGAGCGTGCGAGCGATGGGGGGCAGGCGGGTCCTTTCTCAGTCGACCGGCGGCGGGAACTGCACGGGCCGCGGGAAGCTGATCCCGAAGACGTGCGCGGGCTCCCGGTAGGGGTCGAGCTCGACGTAGTTGAACTGGCCCCAGTCGTACCGGGCGCCGGTGAGCTCGTCGGTGACCGCGAAGCGCTCGTGCCAGTCCAGGCCGAGCGTCGGCAGATCCAGTGCCGTCGTCCCGATCTGGGTGTTGTGGCTCGAGAGGTTGACGACCACGAGGACGGCGTCGGCCGAACCAGGGTCGGTCTTGGTGAAGCAGAGCAGGTTCGGGTTGTCGACCTGGTGGAACCGCAGCGTGCGCAGCTGCTGCAGCGCGGGATGGGCGCGCCGGATCTCGTTGAGTCGCCGCAGGTAGGGGGCCAGGCTCCGGCCGCTGGCCTCGGCGCCGGCCCAGTCACGTGGGCGCAGCCGGTACTTCTCGCTGTCGAGGTACTCCTCGCTGCCCGGCTTGACCGCCACGTGCTCGAACAGCTCGAAGCCGGAGTAGACGCCCCAGGTGGGGCTGAGCATCGAGGCGAGCACCGCTCGGATCTTGAACATCGGCGGGCCGCCGAACTGCAGCGACTCGTGGAGGATGTCCGGGGTGTTCACGAAGAAGTTCGGCCGCATGTAGTGCGAGTTCGTGGCGAGCTCGCGCCCGTACTCCTCGATCTCGCCGCGCTCGGTCCGCCACGTGAAGTACGTGTAGGACTGCGTGAAGCCCAGCCGGGCCAGCTGGTGCATCATCGCCGGCCGGGTGAACGCCTCGGCGAGGAAGAGCACGTCCGGGTGGCTCTGCTTGACGTCCCAGATCAGCCAGTGCCAGAAGTTCAGCGGCTTGGTGTGCGGATTGTCGACCCGGAAGATCGTCACCCCGGCGTCGATCCACACCTGGATCACCCGCCGGCACTCGGCGTAGATGCCCTCGGGGTCGTTGTCGAAGTTGACCGGGTAGATGTCCTGGTACTTCTTCGGCGGGTTCTCCGCGTAGGCGATCGTGCCGTCGGGCTTGGTGGTGAACCACTCCGGGTGCGCCTCCACCCAGGGGTGGTCCGGGGCCGCCTGGAGCGCGAAGTCCAGCGCCACCTCCATGCCCAGCTCGCGGGTGCGCTCGACGAAGGCCTCGAAGTCCTCCATCGTGCCCAGTTGCGGGTGGACGGCGTCGTGACCGCCCTCGGCGCTGCCGATGGCCCAGGGCGAGCCGACGTCGTCGGGGCCGATCTCGTGCGGGTTGCCGCCGGGGAACTGGGCGGTGTTCGGGCCCTTGCGGTTCACCGTGCCGATCGGGTGGATCGGCGGCAGGTAGACGATGTCGAAGCCCATGTCGGCGACCGCCGGCAGGCGGTCGGCGGCGGTGGCGAACGTGCCGTGCGTCGGGATGCCGCCGACGACGGGGCCCTCCGAGCGCGGGAAGAACTCGTACCAGGAGCCGAACAGCGCCTCTCTGCGGTCCACCCACACCTCGTAGCGCGGTGAGGAGGTGAGCAGCTCGCGCACGGGGTGCTCGTAGAGGTAGCGCTGCAGACCCGCGGCCAGCGCCGGCGCGATGCGCACGGTGAGCTCCTGCGAGGTGTCGCGCAGCGCCTCGGCCGCGGCGGTGACCCGCCCGCGCCAGTCGTCGCCGGCCTCGGCGGCGACGCGCTCGAGCAGGCGTGCGCCCTCCTCGAGGTCGTTGGCCAGCTCCTCGGCGCCCTGGCCGGCCTCGACCTTGACCTCGACGGCGTGCCGCCAGGTGGCCAGCGGGTCGCTCCAGGCCTCGATCCGGAAGGACCAGCGACCCTCGCGGTCGGGCACGACGGTGGTGAGCCAGCGGTCGGGCTGCTCGCCGTACTTCTCGAGTCGGCGCAGCGGGCCGGCGTCGCCGTCCTCGCCGGGCGCCGACCAGACCACGTTCGCGGCGACGGCGTCGTGGCCCTCGCGGAAGATCGTGGCCGTGATCGGCACGTGTTCGCCGACGACCGCACGGGCCGAGAACGACCCGCAGGACACGACAGGGGCGACATCGGTGATGCCGAGGCGGAGATCAGCGCGGCCAGTCATCGCCCCAACGCTATCCACCTGCCGCCTCACCAGCATCTCGACCGGCGAACTGCCCCTCCCGCCTCACCCGTTGGAGGCTGCGGGCGCCGCGCCGTCGGGCTGCCCGGCGAGGACGCGGACATCCTGACGGGTGGCCCGGGTCTGGTTAGTCTCGACCGGTGCGAGCTCTTCGTCGGTTCACCGTCCGCGCGGCTCTGCCAGAACCGCTCCTCCCTCTCTCCCAGCTGGTGGTGAACCTCCGCTGGTCCTGGCACCCCGAGACCAGGGATCTCTTCGAGGCGCTCGATCCCGCCCTGTGGCAGAGCTGCGGGGGCGATCCGGTGCGCGCGCTGGGGGAGGTCTCGGCGCAGCGGCTGGCCCAGCTCGCCGGGGACCGGCGCTTCGTCCGCCGGCTGACCGACGCCGTCGACGACCTGGAGGAGTACCTCTCCACGCCCCGCTGGTACCAGTCGCTGGGCGCCGAGGCGCCGCAGACGATCGCCTACTTCTCCGCCGAGTTCGGCATCACCGAGGTGCTGCCGCAGTACTCCGGGGGGCTGGGCATCCTGGCCGGCGACCACCTGAAGGCCGCGTCCGACCTCGGCGTCCCGCTGATCGGGGTGGGGCTGCTCTACCGGGCCGGCTACTTCAGCCAGGGGCTGTCGGCCGACGGCTGGCAGCTGGAGCACTACCCGTCGCTGGACCCGCACGGCCTGCCGATCAAGCTGCTGCGCCAGGCCGACGGTTCGGCCGTCGTCATCACCGTCCCGCTGCCCGAGGGCCGGACCCTGCACGCGCACGTGTGGCGGGCGCAGGTCGGCCGGGTGTCGCTGCTGCTGCTGGACAGCGACATCGAGGAGAACGCGCCCGCCGAGCGCCTGGTCACCGACCGCCTCTACGGGGGCGACGAGGACCACCGCCTGCGCCAGGAGATGCTGCTCGGCATCGGCGGCGTCCGCGCCCTGCGCGCCTACTGCTCCCTGACCGGCACCGCGATGCCTGAGGTGTTCCACGCCAACGAGGGGCACGCCGGTTTCCAGGGCGTCGAGCGCATCCGCGAGCTGAGCGAGGCCCACGGGCTCAGCTTCACCGAGGCGCTGCAGGCGGTCCGCGCCGGCACGGTGTTCACCACGCACACGCCGGTGCCCGCCGGCATCGACCGGTTCCCGAAGGCGCTCATCGAGCGCTACTTCGCCGGCTTCGGCGTCCCACTGGAGCACCTCCTGCCGCTCGGCGCCGAGGAGGACCCGGCGAAGTTCAACATGGCGCACATGGGGCTGCGCCTCGGTCAGCGGGCAAACGGCGTGAGCCGGCTGCACGGCGAGGTCAGCCGGGGCATGTTCAGCCGCCTGTGGCCGGGCTTCGACCAGGGCGACGTCCCGATCGGGTCGATCACCAACGGTGTGCACGCACCCACCTGGACCGCCCGCGAGCTGGTCGACATGGGCACCCAGAGCTCGGCCCAGGGCGACCCGGTCGAGGTCGACGGCGACGTGCACTTCGACGGCGTGGACGGCATCGCGGCCGCGGACCTGTGGTCCGTCCGGCGCACGCTGCGCTCGCGGCTGGTCACCGAGGTGCGCCGCCGGATCCGGGAGACGGCGCTGTCGCGGGGCGCGACCGAGGCCGAGGTCGGCTGGACCGACACCGCCTTCGACCCCGACGTCCTCACCATCGGGTTCGCCCGCCGGGTCCCGTCCTACAAGCGGCTCACCCTGATGCTGCGCGACCCGGAGCGGCTCAAGGCGCTGCTGCTGGACCCCGAGCGGCCGATCCAGCTCGTCATCGCCGGCAAGAGCCACCCGGCCGACGACGGCGGCAAGAAGCTGATCCAGCAGATGGTCGCCTTCGCCGACGACCCGGAGATCCGGCACCGGATCGCGTTCCTGCCCGGCTACGACATCGGCATGGCGCGCTACCTGTACTGGGGTTGCGACGTCTGGCTGAACAACCCGCTGCGGCCGCTGGAGGCCTGCGGGACGTCCGGCATGAAGGCCGCGCTGAACGGCGGGCTGAACCTCTCCATCCGCGACGGCTGGTGGGACGAGTGGTTCGACGGCCAGAACGGCTGGGCCATCCCGACGGCCGACGGCGTCAGCGACGCCGACCGGCGCGACGAGGTGGAGGCGCGCGCCATCTACGACCTGCTGGACAACCAGGTCCTGCCGCGCTTCTACGAGCGCGACCGCGACGGGATCCCGGGGCGGTGGGTCGAGATGGTGCGGCACACGCTGCGCGAGACCGGCCCGAAGGTGCTGGCCACGCGGATGGTGCGCGACTACGTGCGCCGGCTCTACGTCCCGGCGGCGGGCTCGGCCCGGACCATGGCCGCGGACGGCTACGCCCCGGCCCGCACCGAGGCGGCCTGGCGGGCGCACCTGCTGCACAACTGGCACGACGTGCGGGTGGCGCACGTCGAGGCGACCGGCGCCAAGGACACCCCGGAGATCGGGTCGACGCTGGCGTTGCGCGCCGAGGTGGAGCTGCCGGGTCTGGAACCATCCGACGTCGAGGTGCAGGCGGCCTACGGACGCGTCGACGACGCCGACGGGCTGCACGACGTGACCTCGGTGGCGATGGCGCACGAGCAGACGGACGGGTCGCGGCACTGGTTCACCGCGACGGTCCCGCTCGAGCGGACCGGCGCGTTCGGCTACACCGTGCGAGTCCTCCCGCACTCGCAGTACCTGGCCGATCCGGCGGAGCTCGGCGTGGTGAGCACGGCGTGAACCGGACTCAGCGGACACTTGCTCCACACGGGTCCCAGCGACACCGTGTGACGTCGTGATGGCCCGGCGTGGCGCTGCTGACCGGGGCGCCGAGACCGCTCCGACATCACTAGGCTGACGCCCATGCCCGACCGCTGTGAAGTCCTCCCCGGAGACGCCGTCGTCGCCCGCAGTGGCGGCGGCCTGCTGTGGGTCGACGCACCCGGCTCGCCCGCCCTCGTGTCCGCCCTGCACGCCTGCCTCGGCGTTTCGGGGCCGGGCGCCGACCGCGTGCTGGCCGCCGTGGCCGGCCAGGTGAGCTCGCTCGCCTCGGGTGGCGCGTCCTTCGCCCTCGTCCTCGCGACCGACACCGGCTCCGGTGTCGCGCTGTGGGGCGGCAAGGGCCAGCCGGCCGTCGACGGCGTCCCCGTGTCCGGTTCGTCGGTGGAGGGCGGCACGCTGGCCTCCGGCTTCGCGCTGGGCCAGACCCTCTACGTCGGCCCCGGCCAGTCCGCGCCGCGCACGCCGCCCGGTGTCAGCTTCGACCTCGTCGAGGGCACCGTGCCCGGCGGCGGGGCCACGCTGCACCTGGCCGCGCCGGCACCCTCGGCCGCCACGGCCACGTCGGCCGCGCCGGCGCAGTCGCCGTTCTCGGCGCCGTCGGACGCCGGCTTCGGCGCCTCCCGCGGGTCGTCGGCGGCGTCGTCCGCCCGTCCGGAGTCCGGCGAGCAGACGGCGTTCTGGCGGCCCGACGCCGACTCCGCCGTGCCGATCCTGCGGTTCGACGACGGCATGGTCGTCACGATCGACGAGGACCTGGTCCTCGGTCGTCGCCCCGACAACCACGAGATGGTCACCAGCGGCTCGGCCCGCGCGGTGCCCATCGCCGACACCCAGAACGTGCTGTCGTCGGCGCACGCCGCGCTGACCCGTTCCGGCCGCGAGGTGTCGCTGGTCGACCTCGGCTCGCTCAACGGCACGCACGTCGCCGGCCCCGAGGCCACCGAGTGGACGCAGCTGGAGCCGGGTGTGGCCCACCCGCTCTCCGACGGCGACCGCCTGCTGCTGGGCTGGACCGTCATCACCTTCGAGCAGCCGCAGGAGTAGCTCTCCGCACGGTTGAACGCACGAGGCCCAGAACCGCACCGGTTCTGGGCCTCGTGCGTTCAACCGCATCGGTCGACGCGTCGGTCAGGGACGGCGTTCGACGCGGAAGAGCCAGACGCAGCGACCGGGCATGACCAGCGGGCCGGGCGCCACGAAGGTCGGCTCGGGCGGCGCGCCGGTCGGGTACTCGGTGGACAGCACCAGCTCGTAGCCGTCGGCCCACGGCGGCCCGGGCAGCTCGACCGTCACGGGGTCGGGTCCGGCGTGCAGCTGCACCAGGTAGGAGTCGTCCACCAGCGGGTGGCCGTGCTCGTCGCGGTGCCGGATCCCGCGCCCGTCGAGGTACATGCCGATCGTCTGCAGCCCGGTGTCGAACCAGTCCCCGGTGCTCAGCTGGCCCCCACCGGGCGCGAACCAGGCCAGGTCGCGCGTGCCGCCGGTGCCCGGCAGCTCGTGGCCCTCGAAGAACGCCTCCTGGCGCAGCACCGGGGCGGCGCGGCGCAGCCGCACCAGCCGGGTGGTGAAGGCCAGCAGGTCGGAGTCGACGGCGTCCCAGTCCAGCCACGAGATCTCGTTGTCCTGGCAGTAGGCGTTGTTGTTGCCGCCCTGGGTGCGGCCCAGCTCGTCGCCGGCGGTCACCATCGGCACACCGGTGGACAGCAGCAGCGTCGTCAGCAGGTTGCGCACCTGGCGGCCCCGCAGCTCGAGGACGTCCGGGTCGTCGGTGGGGCCCTCGACGCCGCAGTTCCAGTTCCTGTTGTGGCTCTCGCCGTCCCGGTTGTCCTCGCCGTTGGCCTCGTTGAGCTTGTGCTCGTAGGTGACGAGGTCGGCCATGGGGAAGCCGTCGTGCGCGGTCACGAAGTTGATGCTCGCGAAGGGGCGTCGGCCGTCGGAGCGGTAGAGGTCCGAGGAGCCGGTGAGCCGGTAGGCGAGGTCGCGGACGCCGACCTTGGCGCCGGACCACACGTCGCGCACGGTGTCGCGGTACTTGCCGTTCCACTCCGTCCACGGCGGCGGGAAGTTGCCCACCTGGTAACCGCCCTCGCCGACGTCCCACGGTTCGGCGATGAGCTTCACCTGGCTGACCACCGGGTCCTGGTGCACGACGTCGAAGAACGCCGACAGCCGGTCCACGTCGTGCATGGAGCGGGCCAGGGCCGAGGCCAGGTCGAACCGGAAACCGTCGACGTGCATCTCGGTGACCCAGTAGCGCAGCGAGTCCATGAGCAGCCCGAGCACGGCCGGACGGCGGACGTCGAGGGTGTTCCCGCAGCCGGTGTAGTCGGTGTAGCGGGCCCGGTTGCCGCCGTCGAGCCGGTAGTAGCCGGCGTTGTCGATGCCCCTGAACGACAGGGTCGGGCCGCTGTGGTCGCCCTCGGCGGTGTGGTTGTAGACGACGTCGAGGATCACCTCGATGCCGGCGGCGTGCAGCTCGCGCACCATCGTCTTGAACTCGGTGACCTGCTGGCCGCCGCTGCCTGCGGAGCTGAAGCCGGCGTGCGGGGCGAAGTATCCGAGGGTGTTGTAGCCCCAGAAGTTGGTCAGCCCGCGGCGCAGCAGGTGCGGCTCGCTGACGAAGTGGTGCACCGGCAGCAGCTCGACCGCGGTGACGCCGAGGGAGAGCAGGTGGTCGATGAAGGCCGGGTGCGCCAGCCCCGCGTAGGTGCCGCGCAGGTGCGGCGGCACGTCGGGGTGCCGCGCGGTCGCGCCCTTGACGTGGACCT
The DNA here is from genome assembly GCF_002938435.1 of Blastococcus saxobsidens. Lineage (GTDB taxonomy): Bacteria > Actinomycetota > Actinomycetes > Mycobacteriales > Geodermatophilaceae > Blastococcus > Blastococcus saxobsidens. The sequence goes on along the minus strand of NZ_POQT01000012.1, from coordinate 24,837 downwards.
CGTAGATGACGGTGTCGGACCACGAGCGGCGCAGCGGCCGGTCGCCGTCCCACGGGAAGGGGTCGTGGACGACGACGCCGCGCGGCACGTAGGGGGCGGAGTCCTGCTCGTCCGGGACGGCGGAGTCCACGGTCTCGTAGGGGTGGCCGAACAGCGCCGTGTGCAGCCGCAGCTCGCCGTCGACCGCGCGCGCGTACGGGTCCAGCAGGAGCTTGTGCGGGTTGTAGCGCAGCCCGCTGAACGGGTCGTAGCCGCCGTGCACCCGGTAGCCGTAGTGCTGCCCGGGGCCGACGCCGGGCATCCGCCCGTGCCACACCTGGTGGGTGGTCTCCTCCAGGCGGTGGCGGTGCTCGGTGCCGTCGGCGTCGAAGAGGCAGAGGTCCACGGCGGCCGCCCCTGCCGACCACAGCGCGAAGTTCGTCCCCCGCCCGTCCCACGTCGCTCCCAGCGGGGCCGGGGTGCCGGGTAGCAGGCCCGGGACCGGACCGTGGGCATGGCCGTGCGGGTGGTGTCCGGCGCGGTAGTTGTCGGTCACGGCGCGATCGTGCCCTCTCCGATCCCGGACGTGGCGCAACGCGGACCGGAGAAGGTTGATTGGATGGGGGCGTGTCTAGCTCAGGCGCCTCCGAGGGGGCCGTCGTACGGATGACCGGGGTGGACGTCGTCCGGGGGCAGAACCACCTGCTCAGGGGCGTCGACTGGCGGGTGGAGGCCGACCAGCGATGGGTCGTGCTCGGGCCCAACGGGGCGGGGAAGACGACGCTCATGCAGCTGGCCGGAGCACTGCTGCACCCCACGCGCGGTGAGGTCCGGCTGCTGGGGGAGACCCTCGGCGCCGTCGACGTCTTCGAGCTGCGGCCGCGGATCGGCCTGACCAGCGCCTCCCTGGCGCAGCGGATCTCCCCGTCGGAGAAGACCGGCGACATCGTGGTGTCCGCCGGGTACGCCGTCGTGGGCCGGTGGCGGGAGCGCTACGACGTCCACGACCTCACCCGCGCCGGCATCCTCATGCAGCAGTGGGGCGTCGCCCAGTACGCGCACCGTCCCTTCGGCACCCTGAGCGAGGGCGAGCGCAAGCGCACCCAGATCGCCCGCGCGCTGATGCCCGACCCCGAGCTCCTGCTGCTCGACGAGCCCGGGGCCGGCCTGGACCTCGGCGGCCGCGAGGACCTGGTCGCGCGCCTGTCGGACCTCGCCAGGTATCACTACGCGCCGGCGCAGGTGCTGGTCACCCACCACGTCGAGGAGATCCCGCCGGGCTACACCCACGCCCTGCTGCTGCGCGACGGCGACGTCGTCGCCTCGGGGGCCGCCGACGACGTCCTCACCTCCGCCGCCCTGTCGGACACCTTCGGGCTCGCCCTGTCGCTGACCCGCACCGACGGCCGCTTCACCGCCCGCCGCGCCTGACGTCCTGGTGCCCGTCGACTGCGCGAAGCTGTTCGCCCTCGGTCAGCGTTTCGGGCGAGATGGCTCCCTGGTGCTGGAGGACGTCGGCGCCGAGATCACTGACCGGGAGCTGCACCTGGGGACCTTCCGACCGGAGCAGCCGGTGGCGTTCCGGATCCAGGAGAAGCGGATGCTCGGCGACGTGGTGGGTCCCCGGGGCGCCGGCGATGCCGCACCGCAGGGGGTACTGCCCGGTGCCCGGCTCGTGGGACGGCAGCGACCTCCGCGTCCCGAAGGGCACGTACCGGACCTGCGTGACCTCCCAGATCCGGGGAGCGCTCGACGCCGCCCGGGTGCCGCGCTCTTGCGCACGAATGCGGCCACGGGGCGGCTGATTCCGACGTTCGTGCGCCTGCGGGCGGATCGGGCGCACTCGGACCTGCCTGGCTAGGGTGCGGCCATGTCTGGAGCGCCCGAGTTCGTGACCCTGCAAGTGGAGGACGGGGTGGGCACGATCCGCCTCGACCGGCCGAAGATGAACGCGATCGACGAGCAGCTGCACCTGGAGGTGCGCGCCGCCGCGACCGAGGCCGCCGGCCGGGACGACGTCCGCGCCGTGGTGGTCTACGGCGGCGAGCGGGTGTTCGCCGCCGGCGCCGACATCAAGGCGATGTCGCAGCTGGACGCCGCGTCGATGCAGTCCTGGGGCGCCGAGCTGCAGGAGTCGTTCCGGACCCTCGCCCGCCTGCCCAAGCCGGTGATCGCCGCGATCACCGGTTACGCGCTCGGCGGCGGCTACGAGCTGGCCCTGTGCGCCGACTTCCGGGTGCTCGGCGCCTCCGCCAAGATCGGCCAGCCGGAGATCCTGCTCGGGATCATCCCCGGCGCCGGCGGCACCCAGCGGCTGGCCCGCCTCGTCGGCCCGGCCAAGGCCAAGGACCTCGTCTTCACCGGCCGGCACGTCGGGGCCGAGGAGGCGCTGGAGATCGGGCTGGCCGACGCCGTCGTGCCCGACGACGAGGTGTACCCGACCGCGGTCGCCATGGCGAAGAAGTTCGCCGCCGGCCCGCCGTTGGCCCTGGCCGCCGCGAAGCAGGCCATCGACGGGGGCCTCGACGGTTCGCTCGACGAGGGGCTCGCCCTGGAGACCCGGCTGTTCGCCGGTCTCTTCGACAGCGAGGACCAGAAGACCGGCATGCGCTCGTTCCTCGAGAGCGGCCCCGGCAAGGCCACCTTCACCGGTAGCTGAACCGTGGCCGTGTCGAAGCGCGCCCCGGCGTAGCGTCGGGGTCGTTCTGGTTCACGTCGAGCGCCGGCCCCGCGCCGGCGCCGGACCGGGAGCACGAACGCAGAGTCAGGTCGTCCCATGGCATCCGCCCCGTCCGTCACCGACGTCCCCACCGGTACCGCGGTGACGTCGTGCCCGGTCTGCCCGCACGCACTGGCCGACCACGACCGCATCTCGCTGCGCTTCTGCCAGGCGACGCAGGTCCAGCTCAGCGCCGGGGCCGGGACCCACGGCTGCGTCTGCCCGTCCTGACCGGGGAGGGGTGCGCGATCATGCGCGGGTGACAGCACCCGATCGCGCGCCCTCCGTCGTCGACCGGTCCGACCCCGCCGGCCGGGCCTGGGTGGACCGGGCCGTCGCCGCGGTCGAGGCCGACGCCCGGCGCAGCGCCGACACCCACCTGCTGGTCTACCCCCTGCCGCCGGAGTGGGGTGTCGACCTCTACCTCAAGGACGAGTCGACCCATCCGACCGGCAGCCTCAAGCACCGGCTGGCCCGCTCGCTGTTCCTCTACGGGCTGTGCTCGGGGCAGATCACCGAGGGCAGCACCGTGGTCGAGGCCTCCAGCGGATCGACGGCGGTGAGCGAGGCCTACTTCGCCCGGATGCTGGGGCTGCCGTTCGTCGCGGTCATGCCGCGGTCGACCAGCCCGGAGAAGATCGCGCTCATCGAGTTCCACGGCGGGCGCTGCCACTTCGTCGACCGCGCGCCGGACATGTACGAGGAGGCCCGGCGGCTGGCCGCCGAGTGCGGTGGCCACTACCTCGACCAGTTCACCTACGCCGAGCGGGCCACCGACTGGCGGGGCAACAACAACATCGCCGAGTCGATCTTCGAGCAGCTGTCGGCGGAGCCGCACCCGGTGCCCGAGTGGGTCGTCGTCGGCGCGGGCACCGGCGGGACCAGTGCCACGATCGGCCGCTACATCCGCTTCCGCCGGCACCCCACCCGGCTGGCCGTCGTCGACCCGGAGAACTCGGCGTTCCTCCCGGGCTACGCCGCCGGCGACCCGGGCCGCACGACCGGGACGCCGTCGCGCATCGAGGGGATCGGCCGGCCCCGGGTGGAGCCCTCGTTCGTGCCCACGATCGTCGACCGCATGATCGGGGTGCCCGACGCCGCCTCGCTGGCCGCGGTGCGACACCTGGAGCGGGTCACCGGACGCCGGGCGGGTGGGTCGACCGGCACCAACCTGTGGGGCGCGTTCGGGCTGGTCGCCGAGATGGTCGCGGCCGGACGGCGGGGGAGCGTGGTCACGCTGCTGTGCGACGGCGGCGAGCGGTACGCCCACACCTACTACGACGACGAGTGGGTGGCCGACCAGGGGCTGGACCTCGCGCCGCACGCCGAGACGCTCCGGCGATTCGCCGCGACGGGGGAGTGGGCCGCCTCCCCGGGCGCCCCGGCGTGACGTGACTCACCTGCCCCTCCTGCCACGGCGGCGTTACTCACCAGTAGCCTCCATCATCGGAGCCAGGCGGGCCCCCGTGCCCGCATCCTGAACGCGTCCTGAGGAAGGTTCAGCGCGATGAACATCGTCGTTCTTGTCAAGCAGGTCCCGGACTCGGGAAGTGAGCGCAAGCTGGACCCGGCCGACAACACCGTCGCCCGTGCGTCCGCCGACAACGTGATCAACGAGATGGACGAGTACGCCATCGAGGAGGCGCTCACCATCAAGGAGGCGCAGGGCGGTGAGGTCACGGTGCTGACCGTCGGCCCCGACTCCGCCACCGACGCCATCCGCAAGGCGCTGTCCATGGGCGCCGACAAGGCCGTGCACGTCGTCGACGACGCCATCCACGGCTCGTGCGCGGTGCAGACCTCGGCGGTCATCGCCGCGGCCCTGCAGCAGATGGAGTACGACCTCGTGCTCTGCGGCGCGGAGGCCACCGACGCGCAGCTGTCGGTGATGCCCGCCCTGGTCGCCGAGCGCCTCGGCATCCCGCAGCTCTCCGGTGCCCGCAAGGTCACCATCGAGGGCGGCGCCGCCAAGGTGGAGCGGCAGACCGACGGCGGCTTCTGGGCCCTGGAGGCCCCGCTCCCGGCCATCATCTCGACCTGGGACACGATCAACGAGCCGCGCTACCCCTCCTTCAAGGGGATCATGGCCGCCAAGAAGAAGCCGGTGGAGACCAAGTCGCTGGCCGACCTCGGTGTCGACGCCGGCAGCGTGGGGCTGGCGACCGCCACCAGCAAGGTGCTCGACTTCGCCGGCCGCCCGCCCAAGGGCGAGGGCGTCAAGGTGACCGACGAGGGCGACGGCGCGAGCAAGTTCGTCGACTACCTCGCCAGCCAGAAGATCGTCTGAGCAAGGCCCGGGTCCGAAGACCGATCGCAGAGGAGACTAGTTAGCTATGGCAGAGGTCCTGGTCCTGGCCGAGCTCGACCCGGCCGGCGGCGGAGTCCGCAAGACCACCCTGGAAGCCCTGACCGCGGCGCGCGCGCTCGGTGAGCCGTCGGCCGTCGTCCTCGGCGCCCCCGGCACCGCGTCCGGCGTCCGCGACCAGCTCGCGGAGTACGGCGCCGCCACCGTCTACGTCGCGGAGTCCGAGGACGTCGACGCGTACCTGGTGGCCCCCAAGGCCGAGGTCCTGGCGCAGCTGGTGAGCGAGAAGTCGCCCGCCGCCGTCGTCATCCCCTCCTCCCCGGAGGGCAAGGAGATCGCCGCCCGCCTGGCGATCAAGACCGGCAGCGGCTTCCTCACCGACGTCACCGAGATCGCCTCCGACGGCACCGCCACCCAGGTGGCGTTCGCCGGGGCGACGATCGTGCACTCGCAGGTGACGGTCGGCACCCCGATCTACACCCTGCGGGGCAACTCGGTCACCCCCGAGCCCGCTCCGGCCGCGGGCACGGAGCAGTCCGTGGCGGTGTCGATCAGCGATGCGGCCAAGCAGGTCCGGGTCGTGGAGCGCGTGGTGGAGCAGAAGAGCAACCGCCCCGAGCTCACCGAGGCCTCGATCGTCGTCTCCGGTGGCCGCGGTGTGGCCAGCGCCGAGAACTTCTCGATCATCGAGGGCCTGGCCGACTCGCTCGGTGCGGCCGTGGGTGCCTCGCGCGCCGCGGTGGACTCCGGCTTCTACCCCCACAGCTTCCAGGTGGGTCAGACCGGCAAGACCGTGTCGCCGAACCTCTACGTCGCCGTCGGGATCTCCGGTGCGATCCAGCACCGCGCCGGCATGCAGACCTCGAAGACCATCGTCGCCATCAACAAGGACCCCGAGGCGCCGATCTTCGAGCTGGCCGACTTCGGCGTCATCGGCGACCTGAACACGGTCGTACCGGCCGCCACCGAGCAGATCAACGCCCGCAAGTGAAGGACCTCGCTGTCCCCCACGCCTCGCTCCGCTCGGCGCGGGCCCCTGCAGCGAGGCCGTTCCAGTAGGTCGCCTGTCGAGCGCCGGTCCCCGCGGGGGCCGGCGCTCGACGCCGTTCCGGGCTCGGGAACGGGAAGCACGGGCAGCGACGCGGGGTTGGGCGGGACGTGGACGGTCGGGTCGAGGAGAGCATCTGGGACGCCGGCCACCGGCGCACGACGACCGGGCTGCTGACCCTCGTCACGCTCATCGCCTTCGAGGCGATGGCGGTCGGGACGGCGATGCCCAGCGCGGTGGCCGAGCTCGATGCGGTCGCCTGGTACGCGTGGCCGTTCAGCGCCTTCCTCGTCACCTCGGTCGTCGGCATGGTCGTCGGCGGGGAGGTGGGGGACCGGCGAGCACCCGGCCCCGGCGTCCTGGCCGGCGTGCTGGTGTTCGCGGCCGGCCTGGTGATCGCCGGGATCGCCCAGCACATGGCCGTGCTCGTGCTCGGCCGCGCCGTCCAGGGGCTCGGCGCCGGGGTGGTCATCGTGCTGCTCTACGTCATCGCCGGGCAGGCGTACTCCCCGCGGCTGCGACCGCGGCTGTTCGGCGCGTTCGCAGCCGGGTGGGTGCTGCCCGCGCTGATCGGGCCGCTGGCCGCCGGGCTGGTGACCACCCACGTCGGCTGGCGCGGCGTCTTCCTCGGGCTGGTGCCGTTGGTCGCGGCCGGCCTCGCGCTGCTGCTCACCGCCGGCCCGGGCGAGGAACCGGCCGGTGCCGGCACGCCGCGGCGCGGCAGGGCCGCCTGGGCCCTGCTGGCGGGTGCGGGCATCGCGGCGCTGCAGTACGCCGGCCAGCGCCTGGACCTCGCCGCCGTCGCCCTCGCGGTCGCGGGGGTCCTCGCCCTGGGTCTGGGCTTGCGGCGCCTGCTGCCCCGCGGCACCGTGCGGGCCCGCGCCGGGATCCCTGCGGTCGTCGCCTCCCGGGGGCTGTTGGCCGGCGCCTTCTTCGGCATGGACGCGCTGATCCCGTTCGTCCTGACCGAGCAGCACGGCTGGAGCGCCGCCACCGCCGGGCTCCCGCTGACCGCGGGTGCGGTCGGCTGGGTGGTCGCCGCCCAGCTCCAGGGTCGGCGGCCCGACGTCCCCCGCCAGCGGGTCCTGCGGACGGGCTGCCTCGTGCTCGCCACCGGTCTGGCCGCCACCGCCACGATCGCCGTCCCCGGGCTCGGCGGCTGGCCGGCGTACGTCACGTGGGGGCTGGCCGGCGTCGGCATGGGGCTGGGCATGCCCAGCGTCGGCGTGCTCCTGCTGGACCAGTCGCCGGAGGCCGAGCGCGGTTCGAACTCCGCGGCGCTGCAGATCTCCGACGTCACGGCCTCGGCCCTCCTCGTCGGCGCCGCCGGGGTGCTGGTGGCCGGGGCCGCCGACGGCGGCGGCCCGCTGTGGCCCGCCGTGCTCGTCGCGGTCGCCGTGCTGACCCTTCCCGCGCTGCTGGGCGCGGGGATCGCCGGCCGCACCGCAGCGCCTGGCCGAGGCGCCCTGGAGGGCGCGACTACATTGGCTGCGTCATGACGTATCTCGACCACGCGGCGACCACGCCGGTGCTGCCGGAGGTCGTGGCCGCGATGGCCGAGCAGCTGGGCCGGGTCGGCAACGCCTCGTCGTTGCACGCCAGCGGCCGGTCCGCCCGCCGCGCCGCCGAGCAGGCCCGCGAGCGGCTGGCCGAGGCGGTCGGCGCACGCCCCTCGGAGGTCCTCTTCACCAGCGGGGGGACCGAGAGCGACAACCTCGCCGTCAAGGGGCTCTTCTGGGCCCGCCGGGAGGCCGACTCCCGCCGGCGCCGCATCGTCGTGAGCCCGGCCGAGCACCACGCGGTCCTGGACAGCGTGGAATGGCTGGCCAAGCACGAGGGCGCCGAGGTCACCTGGCTGCAGGTGGAGCCGACGGGCCGGGTCACCCCCGAGGCGCTCGCCGCGGCGCTGGGCGACGGCACCGACGTCGCCGTCGCCAGCGTCATGTGGGCCAACAACGAGATCGGCACGGTCAGCGACATCGCCGAGCTGGCCGCCACGGCGCACGACGTCGGCGTCCCGCTGCACACCGACGCCGTGCAGGCCGTCGGGCAGGTGCTCGTCGACTTCGGGGCCAGCGGCGTCGACGCGCTGACGATGACCGGCCACAAGCTCGGTGGCCCCATGGGCGCCGGGGCGCTGCTGCTGCGCCGGGACGCCGAGTGCACCCCGCTGCTGCACGGCGGCGGCCAGGAGCGCGACGTGCGGTCCGGCACCCTCGACGTCGCGGCCATCGTCGGGCTGGCGGTGGCCACCGGAGCGGCCGTCGGCGGCCGGGTCGAGCGCGCCGCCGCGGTGAGCCGGCTGCGCGACCGGCTGGTGGCCGGCGTGGTGGAGCAGGTGCCCGACGCACAGCTGAACGGCGCCCCGCTCGACGACGTCGTGCGCTCGGGTCCCGGCCGGCTGCCGGGCAACGCCCACCTGTCGTTCCCCGGCGCGGAGGGCGACGCCCTGCTCATGCTGCTCGACGCCCGGGGCATCGAGTGCTCCACCGGATCGGCCTGCAGCGCCGGCGTGGCGCGGCCCAGCCACGTGCTGCTGGCCGTCGGTGCCGAGCCGGACCGGGCGCGCAGCTCGCTGCGGTTCAGCCTCGGGCACACCAGCACCGACGCGGACGTCGACGCCGTGCTCGAGGTCATCGCGCCCGTGGTCGAGCGGGCCCGACGGGCGGGTGGCCGGCGGTGAGGGTGCTGGCCGCGATGAGCGGGGGCGTGGACTCCGCGGTGGCCGCCGCGCTGGCCGTCGACGCCGGGCACGACGTCACCGGGGTGCACCTGGCGCTCTCACCCGACCGGCAGACGCTGCGCAGCGGCGCCCGCGGGTGCTGCAGCGTGGAGGACGCGCACGACGCGCGCCGGGTCGCCGACGAGCTCGGCATCCCCTTCTACGTGTGGGACCTCGCCGACCGCTTCCGCGAGGACGTCGTGGACGACTTCGTGGCCGAGTACGCGGCCGGGCGCACCCCCAACCCGTGCCTGCGGTGCAACGAGAAGATCAAGTTCACCGCGGTGCTCGACCGGGCGCGGGCGCTGGGCTTCGACGCCGTCGTCACCGGCCACCACGCCCGGCTGGCCGACGGCGAGCTGCGGCGGTCGGTGGACGCGGCCAAGGACCAGTCCTACGTGCTGGGCGTGCTGACCCCCGAGCAGCTGGCCGCGGCGATGTTCCCGCTGGGGGGCATGACCAAGGACCGGGTGCGCGAGATCGCCGCCGAGCGCGGCTTCGCCGTCGCCACCAAGGCCGACTCGCACGACATCTGCTTCATCCCCGACGGCGACACCCGAGGCTTCCTGGCCCGCACGCTCGGCAGCCGGCCCGGCCCGCTGGTCGACGCGGCCACCGGCGCCACGGTCGGCCGGCACGACGGCACCTACGGCTTCACCGTCGGCCAGCGCCGCGGGCTGGGCGTGAGCGTCGGTGACCAGCAGCCCCGCTACGTGCTGGGGATCGAGCCGGTGAGCCGCACGGTGACGATCGGAACCGCCGACCTCGCCGGCGTGGACGAGATCAGCACCGCCGCCGCCACCTGGACCGGCGCGGCGCCGCGGCTGCCGCTCCGGGCGCAGGTGCAGCTGCGCGCGCACGGGGAGCCGGTGCCGTGCGAGGTGCAGGCCGGGGACGACGGCGGGCTGGTGATCCGGGTCGACGCCGTGCAGCGCGGGGTGGCCGCCGGGCAGTCCGCCGTGCTGTACGAGCCGGACGCCGATCGCGGCGACCGGGTGCTCGGGCAAGCGGCCATCCGGGACTCCCGCCGACGACAGGGTGCGGGCAGCCGCTGAGTCCCGCCGGACTAGCGTCGCCGCCGTGAGCTCCGAGAACGACGACCCGACGCAGGCTCCTCCGACGTGGGGGCCGGCCTCCGGCGTCGGATCGCTGCCCGGCACCGATCCGGCGGAGGCGCTGCGCACGGTGGTGGGGGAGCTGCCCGGCTTCGCCCACCTGCCCGAGCTGCCCGGACGGGGCGCCGGCGCCGACATGCTCGGCCGCAGCGCCGCCCTCCTGGTCGACCTGGCGGTGGACCTGACCCCGGCCGGTTGGCGGCTCGTGCCCCGGCCGGGCATCGACCAGCAGCGGGCGGAGGAGTTCCTCGCCCGCGACCTCGACGCGCTGCACGACGTCGCCGAGCGCTGGACCGGCCCGTTCAAGGTGCAGGCCGCCGGTCCGTGGACGCTGGCCGCCGGGCTCGAGCGGACCCGCGGCGACCGCGCCGTCGTCGACGCCGGCGCGCGCCGCGACCTCGCCCAGTCGCTCGCCGAGGGGCTGGGCGCGCACGTGGCCGAGGTGCAGGCCCGGGTGCCCGGGGCGCAGGTCGTCGTCCAGCTCGACGAGCCGTCGGTCCCGGCGGTGCTCCAGGGCGGGCTGCCGACGATCACCGGCTTCGGCAAGCTGGCCGCCGTCGCCGCCGACGTGGTGGAGCAGGAGCTCGGTGCGGTGATCGGCGCGCTGCCGGGCGCCGTCGTCGTGCACTGCTGCGCGACGCGGATGCCGCTCGCGCTCTTCCGCGCCGCCGGTGCGGCAGGGCTGTCGTTCGACCTCGGGCTGGTCCAGGACCTGGACGCGGTGGGCGAGGCGGTCGACGCCGGGGTGCACCTGCTGCTGGGCGTCGTCCCGGGCACCGATGCCCGGCTGCCGGCGCCGAAGGCCACCGCCTCGCGGGTGCAGGCGTGGTGGAGCGAGCTGGGCTTCCCCGTCCAGCAGCTGGCCGACGCGGTGACGCTGACCCCCTCCTGCGGGCTGGCCGGCGCCACGCCGACCCACGCCCGTGCCGCCATGGCCCACGTGCGGGAAGCCGCGAAGTACCTGATTCCCGACTGAGCGTCACGACTCGCTCGTCGAGGATCTGGTCGACCGCGACCGGTCCGACCTACTCTGCCGCCGTGCGCACTGCTTCCGTCGACGGCGTCCCGGTCTTCCACGCCGAGGGGCCGCCGCCGCTGAGCGCCGGGCTGGTGTTCGGTGTCGGACGACGGGACGAGACGTTCGTCCGCGGCGGGCTCACCCACCTGGTCGAGCACCTGGCGATGAGCGCCGTCGGCCGGACGCCGTACGACTCCAACGCCTCGGTCGATCTCGTCCGGACCGAGTTCACCGCGTCGGGCACCCCCGACCAGGTGCGCGAGTTCCTGGACCGGATCTGCCGGGCACTCCGCGACCTCCCGGTCGACCGGCTGCGCGTGGAGGCCGACGTGCTCCGCACCGAGGGCGGTGCCGCCGCACCGCCCGCCGTCGGCAGCCTGCTCTCCGAGCGGTACGGGCTGGTCGGGCCCGGGCTCGCCGGTGTGCGTGAACCGGCGCTGACATCCCTGACGGCCGACGACGTGCGCGAGTGGGCCCGCACCCGCTTCACCCGGCAGAACGCCGCGCTGTGGGTGACCGGCCCCCTGCCGGAAGGGCTGGCGCTCCCGCTGGAGGAGGGGGCGCCGCCGGCGCGCCCGCCGCTGTGGCGCGCGGAGGTGACCACGCCGGGGTGGCTCGAGAGCGCGGCCGCGGGTGCCGTCTCCATCGGTGCGGAGCTGCCACCGGGGCTCGCCGGGTCGGTGACCCTCGAGATCCTGCGCCGCCGTGTCGAGGACGAGCTCCGGCACCGCCGCGGGGTGGCATACGCGGTGGGCGCCGACCGGCTGCCCCTCGACGCGGACACCCGCTTCGGCGTCGTCGTCACCGACGTGCGGCCGGGGCAGGAGAACCTCGCGGCCGCGGTGCTCTGGCGCGAGGTGCAGCGGCTGGTCGGCGAGGGCCCCGGCCCCGAGGAGCTCCAGCACGAACGCACGGCCCTCGGCGCCCTGCTCGACGACCCCCGGGCCCGGACCGAGGAGGTGGTCGCCCACGCCGAGGCCCGGGTGACCGGGGTGCCGGTGCACGACGTGGACGACATGCGGCGGGAGCTCGCCGCGCTGACCACGGAGGAGATCCGGGAGACCGCCGCCCGGCTGTGCGACGGAGCGCTCCTCGGCGTCCCCGAGCCCCTGGACCCGGTTCCGGCCGGGCTGACCCGGGTGCCGCCGTGGTCCGCGGAGGCCGTGCCGGGCCGGGTCTTCCAGCGGCGTCGGCTCACCGGCGTGCCGAAGGGGACGACGCTGGTCGTCGGGGACGACGGAGTCAGCGCCGTCCTCGAGCAGGGGACGATCACCGTGCGCTGGGCGGACGCGGTCGGGCTGGTCCGGCAGGGGCCGGGGGAGTTCCAGCTCGTGGGCCGCGACGGGTTCACCGTGCCGCTGTCGGTGTCGGACTGGCGGGACGGCGAGGAGGCCCTCGCCCTGGTCCGGGAGGCCGTGCCGGACGAGCTGCAGGTGGACGACGACGACGTCGACGAGCCCGCCGGGCTGCTGCTCTTCCGTGCTCCGGAGCACCGGGTGCGCGAGGCGATCGCGATGTCGAACCACGGGGCGACCGTGCTCGGGAACGACGAGTGGACGGCGGTCGTCGCCGACGACGCCCCGGACTTCGCGGTGCGGCTGGCGGAGCTGTCGGCACCGCTGGGGCGGCGCACGGTGGCGCTGACGCTGCGGCGGACCCACGCCGACCTGGAGTACGTGCTGTTCCGCGGGCGCAAGGAGGTCGCCCGCCACCGGTGGGGGATCGCTCCGGCGGATCCGCGGCCCCTGGCCGAGGCGGTGCTGCGCCCCGAGGAGTCGGTCGCCCGGCTGCACGACGCTGCCGGCACCATCCACGAGATCGCCGAGGAGGCGGTGGCGGCGCTCGGACTGCCGGCCCAGGTGCCGGCGCTCCTGGCCGGCGAGCCGGTGGTCGAGGGGCAGCGGATCGAGGGGACGGGCGCGTTCGGCGGGTTCCGGGCGTCGATGCGCGGGGACTTCGTACCTGGGCAGGGCAAGGGCACCCGGCTGGAGCGCTACCAGGAACTCGCGCGCCGGCGCCCCGGCTGGTTCCGGGCGGTGAACGTGGTCGCCGCGCTGGTCTACGGCGTTCTGCTGTGGCTGATCGTCAGCTACCGGGACGACCTCGGCTCGTGGCGTGCCGCGATCTTCGGCGTCCTCATGGGGCTGGGGTTGCTCAATGCGGTGTGGGACGCGCGGCCGCCGCGCCGGCCCGCTGCGCCCGATCCCGTCGCGGTGCCGGCGGACCGGACCCCGACCGGGTGAGCGGCGATTCGTCGTCGTACCGGCCGGATACCGTTCCTCCGTGACCAGCGAGGCCGGAGTCGAGGAACCCAGCATCGAGCAGCTGCCGGTCGGCGCACCGACCGAGCGCGAGGACCTCACCGAGGTGCCCGACGACGCCCGCACGCGGCACCGCGACCTGTCCGAGGAGCTCGACCGCTACGCCTTCGCGTACTACGTGCGCGACGAGCCGCTGATCAGCGACGGCCAGTACGACGAGCTGATGGGCGAGCTCGAGGCGATCGAGGCCGCGCACCCGGCGCTGGTCACGCCGGACTCGCCCAGCCAGAAGGTCAACGGGGGCTTCAGCGCCACCGCCACCTTCGCGCCGGTCGAGCACCTCGAGCGGATGCAGAGCCTGGACAACGCCTTCAGCAGCGACGAGCTGTCGGCCTGGGCGGCGCGGGTGGAGCGCGAGGGCGCGGCCGGCGCCGGCTACCTGTGCGAGCTGAAGGTCGACGGCGTCGCCGTCGACCTGGTCTACGAGTCCGGTCGCCTGGTCCGGGCCGCCACCCGTGGCGACGGGGTCACCGGGGAGGACGTCACGGCCAACGTCCGCACGATGGGCGACGTGCCGCAGCAGCTGACCGGCGAGGACGTGCCCGAGCTGCTCGAGGTGCGCGGCGAGATCTACTTCCCGATCGCCGGTTTCGCCGACGTGAACGCCGGCATGGTCGAGCAGGGCAAGCCGCCGTTCGCCAACCCGCGCAACGCCGCCGCCGGCTCGCTGCGGCAGAAGGACCCGAGGGTCACCGCCTCCCGCCCGCTGCGGCTGGTGGTGCACGGCCTCGGCGCGCGGACGGGCTTCGACGCCGACCGCCAGTCGGCGGCCTACGACCGCCTGCGGGCGCTGGGCCTGCCGGTCAGCGACCGGTTCGAGGTCGTCGACGACCTCGAGGGCGTGTGGGCCTACATCGAGCGGTACGGCGAGCAGCGGCACTCGGTCGAGCACGAGATCGACGGGGTCGTCGTGAAGGTCGACCAGGTGGCCCTGCAGCGCCGGCTGGGGAGCACGTCGCGGGCGCCGCGCTGGGCGATCGCGTTCAAGTACCCGCCCGAGGAGGCGACCACGAAGCTGCTCGACGTCCGGGTCAACGTGGGCCGCACCGGGCGGGTCACCCCGTTCGCCTACATGGAGCCGGTGAAGGTCGCGGGGTCGACGGTCCAGCTGGCGACGCTGCACAACGCCAGCGAGGTGAAGCGCAAGGGCGTGCTGATCGGCGACACCGTGGTCATCCGCAAGGCCGGCGACGTCATCCCCGAGGTGCTCGGCCCCGTGGTGGCGGCGCGCGACGGGTCCGAGCGCGAGTTCGTGATGCCCACGCACTGCCCCGAGTGCGGAACGGAGCTGCGGCCGGAGAAGGAGGGCGACGCCGACATCCGGTGCCCCAACTCCCGGTCGTGCCCGGCGCAGCTGCGGGAGCGGGTCTTCCACGTGGCCGGGCGCGGCGCCTTCGACATCGAGAACCTCGGGTACGAGGCCGCCGTCGCCCTGCTGCAGAGCGAGCTGCTGCAGGACGAGGGCGACATCTTCTTCCTCGACGAGGAGCAGCTGCAGCGGTCGTCGTTCTTCACGAAGAAGAACGGCGCGCTGTCGGCCAACGGCGCCAAGCTGCTCACCAACCTGCAGACCCGCAAGGACGTGCCGCTGTGGCGGGTGCTGGTCGCGCTCTCGATCCGGCACGTGGGTCCGACGGCCGCACAGGCGCTGGCGCGCGACTTCCGGTCGATGGACCGCATCGCCGAGGCGGGCGAGGAGGAGCTGGCCGCCGCCGACGGCGTCGGTCCCACGATCGCGAAGTCGATCCGGGACTGGTTCGCCGTGGACTGGCACCGCGACGTGGTGGAGAAGTGGCGGCAGGCCGGCGTCCGGATGGCCGACGAGGGCGAGGACGCCGGGCCCGGTCCGCTGACCGGCGTGACGGTCGTGGTCACCGGCTCGCTGCGCGACTACAGCCGGGACCAGGCGACCGCGGCCATCCAGGAGCGCGGCGGCAAGGTCACCGGATCGGTGTCGAAGAAGACCGGCTTCGTCGTCGTCGGCGCCGACCCGGGGAGCAAGTACGACAAGGCGGTGCAGGTGAAGGCGCCGATCCTCGACGACGACGGCTTCCGCGTCCTGCTCGAGGAGGGCCCCGACGCCGCGCGTGCCGTGGCGACCATCGGGGGCGGCACCGATCAGTAAGGCGGCGGGTCGGTGCTGGCCACCAGGCCGGTAGGAGTCGTGACCGTCAGCGTTCCGTCCGGGGCGAGGTCGTAGGTCCAGCCCGGCGCCTGGTGCCTGCCGCGGTGGTGGCCGGTGCAGAAGCCGGTCAGGTTCTCCGCAGCGGTCGGCCGGTCGGGGTAGGTCACGTTGTGGTCGAGCTCGCCGCCCCGCGGAACACGGCGACGGCAGCCGGGGAAGCGGCAGCGGTGGTCACGGGCGCGGAGGTACCGGTCGAGCGCGGCGGCGGGGCGGTACCCGTCCGTGGGCGGTGGCGGGCCGAGCCCGGGCAGGCCGCTCAGGTCGTGATCGCAGCAGGCGGGTCGGCGACGGCAGGCCGGACGGTCGCAGTGCGCGCGCCGGCGCAGCTCACCGCTGTCGGTGAGGGCGAGCAGGGCGCCGGTGAGCTGGTCGGCCACCGCGATGCGGGGACGGTCCGCCAGCGTCCCGCCGGCCGTCCGGTCCAGCAGCGATGCCAGTTCGGCGCGCTGATCGGCGGACAGGTCGGCCAGCGCCGCCAGATCGGAGGAGGCACCGTCGATGCGGCCGGCCGGACCACGCCGCCACTCCTCCTCGTCCTGGCGGTCGGCCAGCCAGGCCCGGCCGACCGCCGCCGAGGCGCTGCCGACCGCCCGGCCAAGGTGCAGCAGGGCGATCCCCGCCTCGTCGACCGCCGCATGCGCTGCCTTCCACGAACTGCTCGCAGCGTTCGCGTCCGGTCGCGGGTCCGCCGGCGCATCGGCGCGGCCGGGCGCCCGCCTCATGTCGTCGTCCACGGGTGCGGAGCGCCACGCGGTCTCCTCGTCCCACGGGGGTTCCTCGTTCCACCACCGGAGCTGCACGTCCGGTGGAGGGTCCTCCTGGCCGTGCCACACGCCCGCCAGGGCGCGCGCCTCCATCTCCGCCTCCCACCGCTGGTCGGCCTCGCGCAGCCAGTCCGGCCAGGTCTCCGGCGACGAGCCGGTGAGGTCCCACGGTGCAGGCGCAGGCGCGGGTGCGGGGACGGCGGCGGCATCGGGCAGCAGGCCGAGTGCGCGCGCCAGCGCCCGCACCATCTCCGCCGGCACCGGCTCACCGCCGATCTCGCCAGGGGCGTCGCCACCGGCGAGCGTGCGGACCCCGACCACGACGGTGAGCTGGGCCTGCACCGGCGGCAGGGCGTGCTGGCCCGGCCGCATGACCAGGTCGAGCAGGATGTCGGCCATCCGCTGCCCGCGGGTGCGGGAGTCGTCGGGGTCGTCCAGCTGGTCCGCGTACCGACCGAGCACGGCGACCATCGCCTGCGCCTCGGGAACGGTCAGCAACGACTCGACCACCGCCATCCCGTCCCGGCGGTCCGGTCGTACGGACACCCCGCGCTCGCGCAGCGCCTCCAGGAGCCGCTCGGCGTCCAGCCGGGCCAGCCCCATCCGGCGGGCCTTCGCGGCCAGCTGTGCCGGGGTGGTGACCCGTTGCGCCGCCCACGCCAGCAGTTTCCGCTCGATCCGAGCGCGCACCGCGTCGTCGGCGATGCAGCCCACCCGCTCGAGCATCGTCCAGAAGTGCCCGATGTGGAGGGCGCCCGCCTCCAACGCGGCCAGCGTGCCCGGCAGCCGGGCACCAGCGTCAGCGACCGAGTCAGCAGCTGCCCGGCCGCCTCTGTCGAGATCGACAGCGCGACCGACAGCTCCTGCGCGGCCCACTCGCTCACCTCGGCCAGCACCTGCGGCCGCGCGGCACGACGCTCGGCGCTCATCGCACCCGACTCACCGGGCTGCCGGTCCACCGACGCCGGTCGGGACGCGGCGAACTCCGCCACCGCCCGCGCCCTTGCGTGCCGTATGCCGGCCGATCTCCCGGTCGGCCGCCTGCACGGCACCCAGCGGCCCGGACGCCCAGCCCGCCGCAGGCGCAGCGCTACCTGCAGGCCGTGACGGAGTCCGGGTGCCCACGCGTTCGATCGTATGTTCGACCACCGACAGAACTGGGCTCCCCAGGTAGCCGGACGGGGAGCGGTTCACCGCCGTACGGCCGGTCCGCGAAGGGCCGAGATCTGGCCCGGTGGCGATGGCCCGGCGGTGCCGGCCTGCGTGGCCGTCAGACCGGCGGGAGGACGCCGACCGTCGAGGCGATGCCGGTGAGGTGCGCCAGCCGGAGCAGCTCCGACCGGCGGAAGGCAGGTCCGCCGGAGCGGCCGAGCACCAGCGCGCGGGCCGCCCCGAAGGGCACGGCCATCATCTCGATGGCCATCTCCTGCCAGCGGTCCGGTAGCCACGGGTCGTCGCTGGGCAGCAGTCGCGGCCCCGGCAGGGGCAGCCAGGGCAGGGTCAGCCCGGTGAACCCCGGCGCCGCCTCCGATGCCGCGAGCACCGCGCCCTCCGGCAGGGGAGCCGGCTGCCCGGCGCCGTCGAGCACGGCCGCCCATCCGCTGTGGAACACCCGGGGCAGCTCCGTGGCCAGCAGCTCCGTGGGGGCGCGGTCACCGCGCGACAGCGCCTCCAGCAGCTCCAGCTCGCGGTGGGTGTCCAGCGGCCCGGCGAAGGGTCGCAGCGACTCCACCTGCACGCCGGGCACGGTCCTCGCCACCGTGATGAGGCTGTCGGGCAGCCGGTCGGCCGGCAGGTCCACGACGATGTCGTCGACGGCGATGCCGTTGGCCCGCTCCAGCACGTCGAGCGAGACGATGTCGATGCCCGCCGTGCCCAGGGCGGTGGCGACGGCGCCCAGCACACCGGGGCGGTCGGGCACGACGAGACGCAGGAGATAGGACACGGTTCCTCCGGGGGAGTCCTCGCCGGGTTGCGGGCCGATCTCCGTCGATCGCGATCGGGGGCAGCCTCTCACGCTCCCCCGGCGGCCGGAGGGCCCCACGTACAGTGACCCGGTCACGTCCCGGCCCGAGAGCGGGCCGCCGGGCACCGCCGAAGTGGAGTTCCACCGCAGCATGAGCACCCCCTCCCCGAAGGGCCAGCTGACCCGCGACGAGGTGGCGCACCTGGCGCACCTGTCCCGGCTGGCCGTGAGCGACGAGGAGCTGGACCTGTTCGCCGGTCAGCTCGCCGCCGTGCTGGACGCCGTCGCCCAGGTGGGCAAGGCCGACGTCGCCGACGTCGCCCCCACCACGCACGCCGTGCCGATGACCAACGTCATGCGTGCCGACGTCGCCCGGCCGAGCCTGGCGCGCGATGTCGTCCTCGCCGGCGCCCCCGCCGCGGAGGACGGCCGCTTCCGCGTGCCGCGCATCCTGGGGGAGGAGCAGTGAGCGACGTGACCGCCACCGACATCACGGCCAGCACCGCCGCCGAGCTCAGCCGCGCCCTGCAGTCCGGGGAGGTGGGCTCGGTCGAGGTGACCCAGGCCTACCTCGACCGCATCGCCGCCCAGGACGGCACCATCGGCGCCTACCTGCACGTCGACGCCGACGCCGCGCTGGCGGCCGCAGGGGCGGTCGACGCCGCCCGCGCCAGGGGTGAGGAGCTCGGTCCCCTGGCCGGCGTCCCGCTGGCGCTCAAGGACGTCGTCGTCACCGAGGGCGTGCCCACGACCAGCGGCTCGAAGATCCTCGCGGGGTGGCGCCCGCCGTACGACGCCACCCTGGCCGCCCGGCTCAAGGCGGCCGGCACGGTGCTGCTCGGCAAGACCAACATGGACGAGTTCGCCATGGGGTCCTCCACCGAGAACTCCGCCTACCAGGTCACCCGCAACCCCTGGGACACCGACCGCATCCCCGGCGGCTCCTCGGGTGGTTCCTCGGCGGCCGTCGCCGCCGGCCTCGCACCCTGGGCCATCGGCACCGACACCGGTGGCTCGATCCGCCAGCCGGCCGCCGTCACCGGCCTGGTGGGCCACAAGCCCACCTACGGCTCCGTGTCCCGGTACGGGCTGATCGCGTTCTCCTCCAGCCTCGACCAGGCCGGCCCCATGACCCGCACGGTGCTCGACGCGGCCCTGCTGCACGAGGCCATCGCCGGTCACGACCCGCTGGACTCCACCAGCATCGACTCCCCGGTGCCGGTCCTCGCCGAGGCCGCCCGCCGCGGCGCCGGGGGCGACCTGTCCGGCCTCAAGGTCGGTGTCGTCACCGAGCTCGGCGGGGAGGGGCACGCCGACGGCTACGACCCCGGAGTGCTCGCCCGCTTCGCCGAGACCGTCGCGCTGCTGGAGAGCCTGGGCGCGGAGGTCCGCCAGGTCTCCTGCCCGGCCTTCGACCTGGCGCTGCCGGCCTACTACCTGATCGCGCCGAGCGAGGCGTCGTCCAACCTGGCCCGCTTCGACGGCGTCCGCTACGGCGTGCGCGTCGGCGACGACGGCGGCCGCGACCTCGACGAGGTCATGGCGCTCACCCGCGAGCAGGGCTTCGGTCCCGAGGTGAAGCGCCGGATCATCCTCGGCACGTACGCGCTGTCCAGCGGCTACTACGAGGCCTACTACGGGCAGGCGCAGAAGGTCCGCACGCTGATCACCCGGGACTTCACCACCGCGTGGGACGACGTCGATGTGCTGGTCAGCCCCACCAGCCCGACCGTCGCGTGGTCGATCGGCGCCCGCGTCGACGACCCGGTCGCCATGTACGCCGCCGACCTCTGCACGCTCCCGGCGAGCCTGGCCGGCGTCCCGGCGATCTCGGTGCCGTGCGGCCTGTCCGACGGCCTCCCCGTCGGCTTCCAGGTCATGGCGCCGGCGCTGGCCGACGACCGCTGCTACCGGGTGGCCGCCGCCCTGGAGGCGGCCCAGGACGCCGCCCGCGGTCACACGTTCCTCGCCGGGATGGAGAACCCCCACTCATGAGCGACACCCTGGTCGACTACGACGAGGTCCTCACCCGGTACGAGCCGGTCATCGGCCTGGAGACCCACGTCGAGCTGGGCACCGAGTCGAAGATGTTCTGCGGCTGCTCGACGACCTTCGGCGCCGAGCCCAACACCCAGACCTGCCCGGTCTGCCTGGGCCTGCCCGGCTCGCTGCCGGCGGCGAACGCGGTCGCCATCGAGTCCACGATCCGCATCGGCCTGGCGCTGGGCTGCCGGATCGCCTCCTGGTCGCGGTTCGCGCGGAAGAACTACTTCTACCCGGACATCCCCAAGGGGTTCCAGACCAGCCAGTACGACGAGCCGCTGTGCACCGCGGGGCACCTGGACGTCGAGGTCGACGGCGAGACCTACCGCGTGGAGATCGAGCGGGTGCACCTCGAGGAGGACACCGGCAAGAACCTGCACGTCGGTGGCTCCACCGGGCGCATCCACGGCGCCGACCACTCGCTGGTCGACTACAACCGCGCCGGCATCCCGCTGGTCGAGATCGTCACCCGCCCGATCCCCGGCGCCGGCGCGAAGGCGCCGGAGGTCGCGCGCGCCTACGTGACCGAGCTGCGCGAGATCCTGCTGGCCCTGGGCGTCTCCGAGGTCCGCATGGAGCAGGGCAACCTGCGCTGCGACGTCAACACCTCGCTCGCGCCCATCGGCAGCCTCGAGTGGGGGACCCGCACCGAGACCAAGAACGTGAACTCGCTGCGCTCGGTGGAGCGGTCGGTGCGCTTCGAGATGCGCCGCCAGGCCGCCGTCCTCGACGCCGGCGGGCGGGTCGTTCAGGAGACCCGGCACTTCCACGAGGACTCCGGCAGCACCTCCACCGGACGCAGCAAGGAGGAGGCCACCGACTACCGGTACTTCCCCGAGCCCGACCTGGTGCCGATCGCCCCCGACGAGGAGTGGGTCGAGAAGCTGCGCGCCGCGCTGCCGGAGCTGCCGGCCGCCCGCCGCGCCCGGCTCCGCGACGAGTGGGGCATCTCGCCGACGGAGATGGCCTGGCTGGTCAACGCCGGCGCCGTCGAGCTGGTCAGCGACACCGTGGCCGCGGGCGCCGACCCGGCCGACGCCCGGAAGTGGTGGCTCGGCGAGCTGGCCCGCCGCGCCAACGACGCCGGCACCGACCTCGGCGACCTGGCCGTCACCCCGGCGCAGGTCGCGGAGCTGATCGGCCTGGTCTCCGCCGGCACCATCAACGACCAGCTGGCCCGGCAGGCGCTGGACGGCGTGCTGGCCGGCGAGGGCGGCCCGGCCCAGGTGGTGGAGTCCCGCGGCCTGGCCGTCATGGGGGAGTCCGACGAGCTGGTCGCGGCCGTCGAGGCGGCGATCGAGGGCAACCCCGACGTGGCCGACAAGGTGCGCGGCGGCAAGGTGCAGGCGATCGGCGCGCTGGTCGGGGCGGTCATGAAGACCACCCGCGGCAAGGCCGACGCCGCCACCGTGAAGCGGATGCTCGAGGAGCGCCTGATCAGCTCCTAGCCTCGGTGCGTGGAGCTGCCCGAGGTGGTGCTGCGACCGCTGCGGCGGTCGGACTTCCCGATGCTGGCGCAGTGGCTCGCCGAGCCGCTGGTCGCCCGCTGGTGGTAGAAGGACCCTCCTGCTCCCCACCGCTCGCGAGCTCGCGACGGGCCCCTGCAGGAGGGCCGATTCGGTCTACATCCGGCCTGCACGAGGGGGAGCCGTTCGGGCTGGTGCAGGTCTACCGGTTCGACGACGAGCCGGAGTTGCTGGCCGAGCTGAGCACGGTGTGCCCGGTGCCGCCGGGAGCGCTGAGCATCGACTACCTGATCGGCGTGCCGGCTGCCCGCGGGCTCGGTCTGGGCGCCGCGCTCGTCGCGGCCGGGGTGGCCCGCGGCTTCGCCGACCACCCGGACGCGCGGGACGTGCTCGTGCCGGTGGCGCTGGGCAACGAGGCCTCGTGGCGCGCGCTGCGCCGGGCGGGCGCCACCTGGTACGCCGAGGGCGAGCTCACGCCGGACAACCCGCTGGACCCACGGGACCACGTCGTCCACCGGTTCGTGCGCGCCGAGCGGGCTCCGGCGGGGTCCGCGCAGGCGTGACGACGGGGGATCAGAGCGGGGACTGCGGCTGGCCGCCCGGGGGGCGGATCCGGAGCACCTTGTCGTCGCCCTCGCCCGGGGTGCCGACGCCGTCCTTGTTCGACGTGGTCACCCACAGCGCGCCCTCGGCGTCGAGGACGACGGTGCGCAGCCGGCCGTAGCGGCCCCCGAGCACCTCCTCCGTGGCGTCCTCCAGCGGCCTGCCCTCCTGGTCGAGGGTCACGACGTGCACCCGTTCGCCGTCCAGGGCGCCGAGGAACACCGTGCCGTTGGCGACGGCGCAGCCACCGAGACCGCCCTCCTCGGCCGGGACGGCGACCAGCGGGGGGGCCGCGGCGTCCCCGCCCTCGGGAACGACGTCGAACTCGTCGGGGCCCTGCTGCGCCTCGTCGGTGGCGTACAGGCGTTCCTCGTCCTGGCACAGCGCGGTGACGTCCCGGTGGCCCCGGCTGAACACCGGGCCATCGCCCACCGCACGGCCGAAGACGTCGACGCGCAGGACCTTGCCCGCCAGCGACGCCGGGTCCGCGGCCAGGGCGGGGTTCCCGGCGTCCCCGGTCCCCACGTAGAGGTTGCCGTCCAGCCCGGTCATCAGGGCGCCGCCGTTGCCCACCTCGCCCCGGGGGATGCCGGTGAGCACGGGGTTCGGCGTGCCACCGATGGGGAACCGCACCACCCGGTTGTCGGTCGCGGTGGAGATGTAGGCGAACAGCAGCCCGTCCTCGAGGAACGTGGGGGAGAGCGCCAGGCCCAGCAGCCCGCCGTCGCCGGCGGTGTCCACGCCCGGGACGACCATCAGCTCCTTGGCCGGGGAGCGGTCGGGGAACACCTGGAGCAGTCGCCCGGTCTCCCGCTCGCCGACGATGGCCGACCCGTCGGGGAGCAGCACCAGCCCGGTCGGCACGGTGAGCCCGGTGGCCACGACGTTCGGATCACCTCCCTCCTCGCCGGAGCCCGGCTGCGCGGAACCGGGCGGCAGGCTGGTCGGCGGCGGACCGACCTTCGGGGGCGCACCCTCGGGGAGCGGCCGGAACGGGCCGGAGGGCTCGTAGCCGCCGTCGCCGCAGGCGGAGAGCAGCAGGCCGGTCAGGACCACGGCGAGCCAAGGCGAGGCCCTGACCGCCGTCCGTCGCCCCACGTCGACCACAGTACGTGCGCTTGGGTGCGCATCGCCGCCCCCGAGCGCCCGAAACCATGCCCGGACGCAGGCCTGCCCGGGTGTCACTGGACACCCGGGCAGGTTCTGCGGCCGGATTCGGCCGTCGACGGGAATCTCCGATCAGTCGGAAACCCCCTCCGGACATCAGCCGAGCGTGAGCAGCCTGGTCAGGATGCCGGCGTCGCCGCCGTTGCCGGAGTCGGCGGAGGAGTTGGCGTCGTTGCCTCCGGTGTTGGCGTTGTTCTCACCCGAGTTGTCCTGGGTGGTGCCGCCGGCGGTGCCGCCGTCGGCGGAGCCGCCTGAGGCGTCGGCGTCGCCGTTGGCGTCACCGCCGCGACCGCCGGTGCCTTCGGCGTTGGCGTCCCCGGTCTCGGAGTTCGTGGTGGTGTCGCCACCGGAGTGGTGGTGGCCCTCCTCGGACTCCTGGGTGCTCTTCGAGCCGGACTCCTCGGTGCTGTTGTCCCCGGAGGTGGCGTTGCCGTCGCCGCCGTCGCCACCGTTGCCGGTGGTGGCGGTGCCGCCGTTGGCGGTACCGCCGTCAGCCGAGCCGCCGGTGCCGTTCTGGGTGGCGGTGTTGCTCTGCTCGCCGGTGTCGCCTGAGTCCGAGGTGGCACCCGAGGTGGCGTCGCTGTCCCCGCCGACGGCGAGCGACTGGGCGACCTGGGTGACCGGGGACCCGATGTTCGTGTCGGTGTCGGCGCTCGCCACGGCCTGTCCGAGCAGCCACATGCCGCTGGACATGGTCGCGATGGCGAGGCCATTGCGAAGGTTCTTTCTCATTGCAGATTGATCCCTTCCAGATTGGTGCAGGGCTTTGTTCTGGGCGCAGAGGAAATGCGCCGTACCGGTGCGCAAATGGCATGCGCATCGGGGAATGGGGCCGTCGAACGGCCGGACGAGGTGAGACGTTCGGCAATAGATCGCCGTGAATGCTGCGCAGCATCGGCTGCGGCAGGCCTCGTCAGTCGGGGGTCTGGGTGGGCTCGGGTATCGAACCCGCCTCGAGCTGCTCCGCCGGAGCCGTGGAGACGAGCCCGCCGGCGACGGGGCGGGGGGAGGACGGGAACGGGGCAGGATGGGTCGATGCGGACGCCGAGCCGCCGGCCGACGAGCCGGTAGTCGCGGGAGGGGACGCCGGTTGAGCGGGTGATCCATGGGCGGGGACCCGCGGAAGGTCGGTCGACCGGCGCTCGACAGCGCCGGCCGCGAGTGTCGGAGCCGGCTCGGAGGCCACGGCGGTGACGGTGACCGGCAGGGTGCCGGTGTCAGCGGGACTGGGTGGACCGATGTTCACCAGAACGGCGGTGTCCACGACCGGTGCCAGCACGGGCTCGGTCACGGTGTCCACGACCGGTGTCAGTACGGGCTCGGTCACGGTGTCCACGACCGGTGTCAGTACGGGCTCGGTCACGGTGTCCACGACCGGTGTCAGTACGGGCTCGGTCACGGTGTCCACGACCGGTG
>NZ_POQT01000011.1 GCF_002938435.1 Blastococcus saxobsidens | reverse complement strand
AAGTCCAGGGATCTCGCCTACGTCGCCCTCTTCGCCGCGATCGTCGCGGTGCTGGGTCTGCTGCCGCCGGTGAACGTGCCCGGCTTCCCCGTGCCGATCACGGCACAGACCCTCGGGGGTCACGCCGGGACGCGCAGCAGCGGCCTGGCGCAGCGCCAGGGCCTCCCGGAGCGCCTGGGCCTCCGCCGGGGTCAGGGGCGGTCGGCCCGTGGCACGTCCGCCGCCGGTGGCGCGGGGGGCCGGGGCGGTGCGCGGTGAGGAGGCGGCGCGGGGTGAGGAGGCGGCGCGGGTGGAGGCCGAGCTGCGGGAACGGGTCCGGCCGGTCGTCGTGGCGCGCGCGGGCGTACGCGTTGCAGGCACTGCGGCGTCCCCCGGGCGTCGTCGTCGTTACGGATGGGGCTCCTGGTGCGGGTGGGCACAGGAGCCGTCGACCATCCATCGACACGCCGGGGGAGGTGCTTGAATTCGTCCCGGAACGGGTTCACCCGTTCGGGGTGGGATGAACCTCGGGTGAGGCGGGGGGCCCCGGATCAGGGCGCCCACCAGGCGCCGTGCCGCTCGACGAGGGGGATGCGCAGCTCCGCGCCGTCCTCGGTCGAGACGACGAACTCGAGCTTGGTGATCCGCACCGGTGGTCCGTCGCCGTCGGGCTCCAGGAGCTGGCCGGTCGCCAAGGGCATGGGCGGCAGGGCGAGGAAGTCCTCGCCGGGGAGCTCGGCCATGCGCGGTCCTCTCGAATGCAGGGGCGCATCCACCGTAGGGACCGCACCGGGGTATGCAACGGGCCGGGTGACCCCGGAGGGTCACCCGGCCCGGTGGCGGGTCGGTCAGCGCTCGCTGATCGGCACGTAGCCCCGTTCGGTCGCGCCGGTGTACAGCTGGCGCGGGCGACCGATCTTGGTGGTCGGGTCGGCGATCATCTCGCGCCACTGGGCGATCCAGCCGGGCAGCCGGCCCAGCGCGAAGAGGACGGTGAACATCCGGGTCGGGAAGCCCATCGCCTGGTAGATCAGCCCGGTGTAGAAGTCCACGTTCGGGTAGAGCTTCCGCTCGACGAAGTAGTCGTCCTCCAGCGCGAGCTGCTCGAGCTGGCGGGCCAGGTCGAGCAGCTCGTTGCTGCCGCCCAGCTTGTCCAGCACGGTGTCGGCGGTCTGCTTCACGATGGCCGCGCGCGGGTCGTAGTTCTTGTAGACCCGGTGACCGAAGCCCATCAGCTTGACCCCGGGCTCCTTGTTCTTCACCCGGGCGACGAAGGACGGGATGTCGCCGCCGTCGCGCCGGATGGCCTCCAGCATCTCCAGCACCGACTGGTTGGCGCCGCCGTGCAGCGGGCCGAACAGCGCGTTGATGCCGGCCGAGACCGAGGCGAAGAGGTTGGCGTGCGAGGAGCCCACCAGCCGCACCGTCGACGTCGAGCAGTTCTGCTCGTGGTCGGCGTGCAGGACGAACAGCATGTCCAGGGCCTTCACCAGGTCCGGGTCCATGTCGTAGGGCTCGGCCGGGAAGCCGAACGTCATCCGCAGGAAGTTCTCGACCAGGCCGTAGGAGTTGTCCGGGTAGAGGAACGGCTGCCCGACCGACTTCTTGTACGCGTAGGCCGCGATCGTCGGGACCTTGGCCAGCAGGCGCAGGGTGGAGATCTCCACCTGCTCCTCGTCGAACGGGTCCAGCGAGTCCTGGTAGAAGGTCGACAGCGCGCTGACCGCCGAGGAGAGCACCGGCATGGGGTGCGCGTCCCGGGGAAAGCCGTTGAAGAACTGCTTGAGGTCCTCGTGCAGGAGCGTGTGCCGGCGCAGCTTGCCGTCGAACTCGGCGAGCTGGTCGGCCGTGGGCAGCTCGCCGTGGATCAGCAGGTAGGTGACCTCGAGGAAGCTGGACTTCCCGGCCAGCTGGTCGATCGGGTACCCGCGGTAGCGCAGGATGCCGGCGTCGCCGTCGATGTAGGTGATCGCCGACGTGCAGGACGCGGTGTTGACGAAGCCGATGTCCAGGGCGACCGTGCCGGTCGTGGCCAGCAGCTTGCTGGTGTCGAGGCCATCGGCTCCTTCGGTCCCGCGCTTGACGGCCAGGGGAAGTTCGCCACCGGGGTAGCGGAGGGTGACGTCTGAGGTGCTCGAAGTCTCGGTCATCAACTCAGCACGCTACCCAGTTCTCGGGCCGTGGGCACGGGCGCCTGCACGGGCATCGGCTCGGGTGCTGCGGGAGGGGTCCAGCACGGCGAGGCCAGCAGCACGGTCAACCGGTCCAGCGCCTCGGGCACCGGGCGCAGCTCCCCGGCAAGTCGCGGGCCGCCGTCCTGCGGTGAGGGCGGGCCCACGCTGATGTCCCCGCACGTCTCCGGGGTCTGCCCGATGTCCGCCAGCAGGGCGCCGATGGTGGCGCCGCTGATCGTCCCGTGGGCGTCGTCGGCGGCGACGAAGGGCAGGCTGACCGCCAGCCGGGGGTGGGCCCCGGCCAGCTCGAGGAGCCGCATGGTCCACTCGGGGTGCTGCTCCCAGCCGGCGGCCGCCTGCACGGTGAGCTTCGGGCCGGCATCCCGGTTGCACACGGCGAACACGTCGGCGAGCAGGCCGTCGTCGAAGAGCTCGCCCAGCGGCCCCCCCGACGCCTCCGCCGGCGGGCTCTGCGTCTGGGTCGGCGTGTAGCCGAGGAGGAAGGCCCCGTAGGTCCGGTCCTCGACGGCCGCGGGTGCGTCGTCGATGTCGCAGGCGGGCAGGGCGCGCGCCTGGCCGTAGAGCCGCTCCATCGCGGCGAGCCACTCCGGCCCGTCGTGCGCCCGGCGCACGGACTCCCGGGCCGCTGCTCCGTCCCGGGCACGGACCGCCGGGTCGTCCACCAGGCGTCGCAGCGCCACGGCGTACTGCTCGCGGGTGCGGACGCGGGGCAGGCCAGCCATCCCGGGGGAGTCCGCCTGGAAGATGTGCGCGGCGGAGTCCTCGGGGATGTCCTCGATGGTGAGTACCGGCAGCCCCAGCAGGGCCGCCTCCAGCACCGACGTGACCGCGCGGGTCGGGTAGCTGTCCAGGTAGATGTCGGCCAGCGCGTAGTAGGGCCCCGGGTCGGGCACCTGCCCGGTCGGGAAGACCCGGCCCGGGTGGCGCTTGGCCAGGCGCTCCCACACCCCGGTGGCCGGCGGGCCGACGAGCACCACGGCGAGCCGGGGCGACATGGCCAGCGCCCGGTCCAGCAGCTGGTCCATCCCGCGTCCCCACGTCGCGGCGATCTTGTGTTCTGCGGAGACCGCCACGGCGATCACCGCGTCGGGCCGGATGCCCAGACCGGCGCGCAGCTCCGCCGGGTTCACCGGCGACGGCGGGGTCTCCAGTGGTAGCGGCAGGATGCCCACCCGCTCCGGGGCGACGCCGCGGAGCGAGCGGGTCAGCCGGCTGGCCGCGGGGCGGAGGTCGCAGACCAGGTCGGCCGCCCCGACGCCGAGCCAGTAAGCGTGGTCGGCGTGGTTCTCGTAGATGGCCGGCGGCCGCGGCCCCGGCAGGTTGACTGCGGCGAGCGCGACCGCGTCGTTGGGGTGCACGTGCAGGACGACCAGGTCGGCGCGGTCCATCAGAGCGCGCAGCGCGGTGACCCGTGACGTGAGGTCCGAGGTGGTCGCCCGGAGGTCGTGCAGTCGGCCGCCCCGCGACAGCGTCACCTCGACGAGGGTGTCGGGGACCGGCACGTACTGGTTGGTGAGGACGACGTCGGAGGCCCGCGGGTCGCGGTCCATCCAG
This sequence comes from Blastococcus saxobsidens, assembly GCF_002938435.1. Lineage (GTDB taxonomy): Bacteria > Actinomycetota > Actinomycetes > Mycobacteriales > Geodermatophilaceae > Blastococcus > Blastococcus saxobsidens. Next base: position 109,344 of record NZ_POQT01000011.1, on the reverse strand, counting down.
CGCCACGCCAGCCGGGTGTGGCCGCCGGTCCCGTAGGCCTCGGTGAGGACGTGCAGCACCCGGCCCGTGTCCCGTCCTCCGTCCACGGTCGGAGGCGTGGCACCACGCACGGCGTGGACCACCAGCCGCTCGAGTTCGGGATCGCTGAGCAGCCCGGTCGGCGCCTGCCACCCGTACGACGCGGCCATGGTCGCGGTCCGCAGGACCCGCTCGACGTCGCCGCGCGCCGCGTGCGTGCGCACCAGTTCGACGAGCCGGTCGTAGGTCCGCCGGTTGTCGTCGAGGACCTGGTGGGTGTGGGCAGGGGGGCGGTGCACGATGGGCCTCCAGCTACTCGGCCGGGCGCACGCCCGGGTCCGGGGTCGTCATCGGCGGACGGGCCGGAGGGCGTGACCGCTGTCGCCCCCGGCCCAGGACCCGGCGCGCACCTCGGCGAGGTACTCGTCGTGGTCGCGGATGTAGTCGTCGGGGTCGTACGGATCGAAGGCCAGGACCACCAGCACGGCGTCGGCCGTGCAGCGGTACTGCGTCCCCCAGATCATCGGGGCCATGTGCAGGCCGATGTCAGGCCGGTCGAGGACCAACTCCTGGCGCCGCGCTCTGAGGCGGGGAAACGCCGACGGTGCCGGTGCCGGGGGAGGACGGTGCGGCCGGGTTAGCGTCCCGGCTCAGTGCCAGGGCGCTGAGTGCCGCGTCTGGTTGCGGTGGTTGGAATCCTGGTTCGCGGCACCGGCCTGCCTGCCGGCAGCGGCTTGACATAGGAGCAACCCATGAGTCTGACCGTCGTGCTCGTGGCCGACACCCGGGCCAGTGCGGTGGAGGCGTCCCTGCACGCGCTGGTGCCCGCCGTCGAGCAGGCCGAGGCGGCTCTCGGCGCCGAGGTCGAGGTGCTCGTCATCGACAGCTCCGGGCGCACCGACGTCGCGGCGTTCCTCCGCACCGTGGACGGTGCTCGCGTCGTGCCCGCCGAGGGCGTGGACCGCGCGGGCGCCCTGAGCCTCGCGCTGTCCGGGACCACCGCCGACGTGGTGTGGTTCGGGGGCACCGAGGCGTGCGCCGCCCCCACCGCGCTCGCTGCCATGGTGCAGGTCGCGCTGCGCGTCGGAGGTCTGGTGGTGGCCTCGCCCGACGACCCCGCCCCCCACGTCGCCGCGCCGGCCGACCTCCTCCGCCGCCTGTGGGCGAGCGCCGGGGAGGGCGCCGATCCGGCCCCGGAGCTGGTCCGCCGGGCGCGCGCCGAGGAGGTCCCCGTGATCCCCGCCCCCGCCGCGGGGCTGGTGCGCGAGCGCGTCCGCCGGCCGCTGCAGGAGGCCGGCGCGGTCACCGGGCCGGGCACCTACGCCGGGAAGAATTTCGTGCTGCAGACCTACACGCCGCTGGACCGGGTGGAGATGGGCGCGTACTGCTCGATCGCCGACCAGGTCAGCATCGTGCTGCCCGGGGGCCGGCTGTACGACGAGGAGGGCGCCGAGCTGCAGCTGACGCTGCGGGGCCACCACCGGGAGCAGACGGCGTCCACGTTCCCGATCAGCATCCTCGTGCCGGACGAGCCGTACGACCTGCCGCCGCCCGGTGCCGTGGGCGAGCGGCTGGTCATCGGCGACGACGTCTGGATCGGCTACGGCGCCACGGTTCTCGGCGAGGTCACCGTGGGCACCGGCTCCATCGTCGGCAGCCGGGCCCTCGTGGTCAACGACGTCCCCCCCTACTCGGTCGTCGGCGGGGTGCCGGCGCGCGTGCTGCGCAAGCGGTTCGAGGACGACGTCGTCGAGCGCCTGATGCGGGTCCGCTGGTGGGACTGGCCGGAGGTCGCGGTGCACGGCGCACACCTCTGGTTCCTCCGGCCGGTGGCCGAGTTCCTCGACCACTTCGACCCGGGCTCGGTCGGCGGAGCGGGGAGCACTCCGCCGAGCTGAGCCCGGGCCGCACGGTGCTCGAGGCTCAGGGGTGGGTCATGGAGAGGACGTCGAGCGCCTCGTCGAGCTGCTGCTCGGTGAGCTTGCCCTCCTGGACGTAGCCACGCTCGACCACGACCTCGCGGATCGTCTTCTGCTCGGCCAGCGACTGCTTGGCGACCTTCGCCGCCTCCTCGTAGCCGATGTACTTGTTGAGCGGCGTGACGATCGAGGGCGAGGACTCGGCGTAGGTGCGGCACTGCTCGACGTTGGCCACGACGCCGTCGACGCAGCGGTCGGCCAGCAGCCGGCTGACGTTGGCCAGCAGGCGGATCGACTCCAGCACGTTGCGGGCCATGAGCGGCAGCGTCACGTTGAGCTCGAAGACGCCGGTGGTGCCGGCGTAGGTGACCGCGGCGTCGTTGCCGATGACCTGGGCGCCCACCTGGATGACCGCCTCGGGGATCACCGGGTTCACCTTGCCCGGCATGATCGAGCTGCCCGGCTGCAGGTCGGGCAGCTGGATCTCGCCCAGCCCGGTGCGCGGGCCCGAGCCCATCCAGCGCAGGTCGTTGGCGATCTTGACCAGGCCGACGGCGATGGTCTTGAGCTGGCCGGAACCCTCCACCAGGGCGTCCCGGGAGCTCTGCGCCTCGAAGTGGTCGCGGGCCTCGGTCAGCGGCAGCTCCAGCTGGGCGGCCAGCTTCTCGATGATGGCGGCGGCGAACCCGGGCGGGGTGTTGATGCCGGTGCCGACCGCCGTGCCGCCCAGCGGCAGCTCGCCGATGCGGGGGAGGGAGGCCTCCAGGCGCTCCACGCCGTAGCGGACGGCGGCGGCGTACCCGCCGAACTCCTGCCCCAGGGTGACCGGGGTGGCGTCCATCAGGTGGGTGCGGCCGCTCTTGACGACGGTGGCGAACTCCTCGGCCTTGCGCGACAGCGAGGCCTCGAGGTGGCGCAGCGCGGGGATGAGGGTGACCACGATGGCGCGGGTCGCGGCGATGTGGATGGCCGACGGGAAGACGTCGTTGGACGACTGCGAGGCGTTGACGTGGTCGTTGGGGTGCACCGGGGCGCCGAGGGTCTCGGTGGCCAGGGTGGCGATGACCTCGTTGGTGTTCATGTTGCTCGACGTGCCCGAGCCGGTCTGGAAGACGTCGATCGGGAAGTGCTCGTCGAACTCACCGGTGGCGACCCGGGCCGCGGCCTCGGTGACGGCGTCGGCGATCGACCGGTCCAGCACGCCGAGATCGGCGTTGACGGTGGCCGCCGCCCCCTTGATCGCCGCCAGGGCACCGATCAGCTCCCGCTCGATCGGGGTGCCGGAGATCGGAAAGTTCTCCACGGCGCGCTGGGTCTGCGCCCGCCACTTGGCCCAGGAGGGAACTCGGACCTCCCCCATGGAGTCGTGCTCGATGCGGAAGTCCCCGCCGTCCTGCGCTGCGCCGTTCTGCTGGGCCACGCTGTGCTCCCGGTGGTGTGGATGGTGACAGTGCTCCGCACGGGACCCTAGACACCCGTGGGAGAGGAGTCGGTCCCGCCCCGCGTGCGGTACGCCGAGGAGGACGTCGAGCGCCGGTGGCGCCCGGTCGATCCACGTGCCCTCGCGGCACGAGCCCCGAGGAGGGCCCCATGTCCCAGCCGCAGAGCCCTGACGGCACCACCTCCCCCCAGGGGCAGCCGGCCCCTGGCTGGCCGGCCCCGGACGCCTCCTGGCCCGCACCGGGCGGTCAGCCCACCCCCGACTGGGCGGCCACCACCCCCGCCTGGGGACCGACCGCTGCTGCGCCCGCCACCGCGCCGCCGGCCTCCGCGGATCAGGCCGGTCGCGGCCGCTGGGTGCTCGCCGGGACGGCGCTGGCCGGGGTGGCCGCCGGCGCGGTGGGGGCCACCCTGCTGGTGAGCGCGGTCTTCATCGGCAGTGCCGAGGACATCGGCCGGGCGATGGCCGAGGAGATGGCGCCGGCGATCACCGAGGGCGTGCGCGACGGCATGGTCGAGGGCAACCAGGAGTCGATGGATGCGCTGATGGGCGGGATGCTGGGCGAGGAGGGCATGGGCTGGTACGCCGGCGGCCCGATGGAGGACGTAGAGCAGTTCCCGCCGGTCGAGCCGGAGGACCTCGGGCCCGACCCGGCGCTCGACGGCTACGCCCAGAGCTGCTTCGAGGGCGAGCTGCAGGCGTGCGACGACCTGATGTACGAGTCGCCGCCCCTGTCGGCCTACGAGGAGTACGCCAGCACGTGCGGCGGCCGGGTCAAGGAGTTCACGGTGCCGGCCTGCACCGAGCTGGAGTGACGTGGTCCCACGGCTGACGACGACGGGGGCCGGGCCACGGCGGCCGGGCCCCCTGTCGTGCTGCCCGGGTCAGTCCTCCGTGTCGTTCCGGTCGAACGGCACCGCGGAGTAGGCCCGCAGCTTCTCCAGCGAGTGCAGGCTGTCGATCGAGCGGATGGTGCCCGACCGCGAGCGCATGACCAGCGACTGGGTGGTGCAGCCGCCGGCGCTGTACCGGACGCCGCGGAGCAGTTCCCCGTCGGTGATGCCGGTGGCGACGAAGAAGACGTCACCGCGGACCAGGTCGTCGATGTGCAGCACCCGGTCGAGGTCGTGGCCGGCGTCGAGGGCCTTCTGCCGCTCGTCGTCGTCCTTGGGCCAGAGCCGGCCCTGCAGCGCGCCGCCCATGCACTTGAGCGCGCAGGCGGCGATGATCCCCTCCGGGGTGCCGCCGATGCCCAGCAGCAGGTCGACCCCGGTGCCCTCGCGGGCCGCGGCGATTGCGCCGGCGACGTCGCCGTCGGTGATGAACTTGATGCGGGCGCCGGCCTCGCGGACCTCGTGCACGAGCTGCTCGTGCCGCGGGCGGTCGAGGATGCAGACGGTGACGTCCCCGACGGAGCCCTTCTTCGCCTTGGCGATGCGACGGATGTTCTCGGCGACCGGGACGGTGATGTCGACGACGTCGGCCGCGGCGGGGCCGGTGGCCAGCTTCTCCATGTAGAAGACCGCCGACGGGTCGTACATGGCGCCGCGCTCGGCCACCGCCATGACGGCGATGGCGTTCGGCATGCCCTTGGCCATCAGCGTGGTGCCGTCGATGGGGTCGACGGCGACGTCGCACTCCGGGCCGTGGCCGTCGCCGACCTGCTCACCGTTGTAGAGCATGGGCGCCTCGTCCTTCTCGCCCTCGCCGATGACCACGACGCCGTTCATGCTCACCGTGCCGATGAGCGCACGCATGGCGTCGACGGCGGCGCCGTCGCCACCGTTCTTGTCGCCGCGGCCGACCCAGCGACCGGCCGCCATGGCGGCGGCCTCGGTGACCCGCACCAGTTCCAGCGCCAGGTTGCGGTCGGGGGCGGGCCGGTCGGCGCTGAAGCCGTGACCGGCGGTCGTGGACGGGAGAGGGCTTTCGGGGACGGGCAGCGACACGGGTCCTCCAGGAGTTGGACCCTGTCCTTCCCCACCCTTCACGTGCACAGGGCAGGGCCCGGGACGGGGCCATGGGCGGTGAAGCCGGAGAGATTGCCTGCGATCCTAGGGGCATGACCGGAATCGGCCCGACGAGCCAGCGTCCCCAGCTCCCCGACGAGGCGGCCGGGAGCGACCAGCTCCCGCCGGCGCCCTCGGCGGTGGAGCGGGCCAACCGGCTGAGCGCGGCGAACATGCTGCGGTCGCTGCTGCCGCTCGTGCTGATCTGCCTGGCCGTCGTGGGATGGGCGGCCTTCCGGCAGAACTCCGTCGACCCGGTGCGCGAGATCGACCCCACGAGCACGATCCGTGCGGCCGACGCCCGGGCCGGCTACACCCTGCTGGTGCCGACCGGGTTGGACGAGGGCTACCGGCCCACCAGTGCCAGCACCGACGTCGGCTCCACGCCGGAGGGCGGCCCGGTGGCGCTGGAGATCGGTTACGTGACCCCGTCGGAGGCGTACGCCGGGTTCGTCGTCAGCGACTTCGCCGACGCCGACCCGGTGGTGGAGGTGCTCGAGGGGGCCACCGAGGAGGGCAGCGTCGTGCTCGGGGGCGAGGAGTGGACCAGGTCGACCACCGGACGCGGCGAGACGGCGCTGTCGCGGGTCGCCGACGGGGTGACCGTGGTCGTCAGCGGATCGGCGCCCGACGAGGAGCTGGAGACCGTCGCGGCCGCGGTGCGTCCCTACTCCGGCTGATCGGTGGGCGTGGCGGCGGCCAGCCGCTCGCGGGCGCGGTCGAGCCAGTGCTGGCACAGTGTGGCCAGCTCCTCACCGCGCTCCCACAGGGCGAGCGACTCCTCCAGCGTGAGCCCGCCGGCCTCCAGCCGCCGGACGACGTCGGCGAGCTCCTCCCGCGCCTGCTCGTAGGTGGTGGTCGGTTCCGGGGCGCGCTCGTCGGGGCTGCTCATGCGGGGTCCTCCTGGTCGGTGCTGCGGTCGACGCGGACGGGGAGCCGGCCACCGGCGACGCGGACGCGCAGCGGCTCGTCGTCGGCCACCTCCGCGGGATCGCGCACCAGCGAGCCGTCGGCCCGCTGGACGACGGCGTAGCCGCGCTCCAGCGTCGCGGCGGGGGAAAGGGCGGCCACCCGGGCGCGGGCGTGCTCGAGGTCCTGCTCGGCGGACTCCACCCGGTGGACCAGGGTGCGCCGGGCGCGGGTGCGCAGGCCGAGGACGTCGTCCTCCCGGCCGTGCAGCAGGCGCTCGGGGTCGGCGAGCGAAGGGCGGGTGCGCACGGACTCCAGCCAGCGCACCTGCTGCTCCAGCCGGGTGCCCACCAGGTGCCGGGCGCGGGCGCGCAGGCCGTCGACCAGCCGCCGCTGCTCCCCGATCTCCGGGACGATGCGGTGCGCGGCGTCGGTGGGGGTGGCTGCCCGCACGTCGGCGACGTGGTCGACCAGCGTGGTGTCGGTCTCGTGCCCGACCGCGGTGACCACCGGGGTGCGGCAGGCGGCGATGGCGCGCACCAGGCCCTCGTCGGAGAACGGCAGGAGGTCCTCCACCGAGCCGCCGCCGCGCGCGACGACGATGACCTCCACGTCGGGGTCGGCGTCCAGCCGGCGCAGCCCGTCGATCACGTTGGCCGCGGCGTTCGGTCCCTGGACGACGCAGTGGTGGGTGGTGAACCGCACGGCGGGCCACCTGCGGCGGGCGGTGACCAGCACGTCGCGCTCGGCGGCGCTGTCCCGGCCGGTGATGAGACCGACGACGCGCGGCGCGAAGGGCAGCGGGCGCTTGCGTGCCGCGTCGAACAGGCCTTCGGCGGTGAGCAGCCGGCGGATCCGCTCGATGCGGGCCAGGAGCTCACCCAGGCCGACGGCGCGGATCTCGGTCGCGCGGAGGGAGAAGGACCCGCGCGCCACGTAGTAGTCGGGGCGGGCGCGCACGATCACGCGGGCGCCCTCGGTGAGTTCCAGGCCGGGCCGCTCGGCGACGTCCCGGTGGCAGGTGACCGGCACCGAGAGGTCGGCCGCCGGGTCCCGCAGGGTCAGGAACACGGTGGCCGCACCGCTGCGACGGGACAGCTGGGCCACCTGGCCCTCGACCCACACCTCGCCCAGCCGGCCGATCCAGTCGGCCACCTTGCGGGCCACCGTCCGCACCGGCCACGGCGACTCGGGGGACGAGGGACCCGTCATTCCGTCAGCCTGTCATGGCGCCTCTGCAGGGGCCCGCGCCGAGCGTGCGAGGCGTGGGGGGCAGAGGGGTCCTCTTCCATGGCCCGAGCGTGTCAGACGGCACCGACACCGCCCCGGACGGCCCCGTCCGCGCGACCCAGGGAGGGGCCACGCGGACGGGGGTGTCGTTCAGAGGCCGCGCGGGGCCAGCGGGCTGCTCTCGACCGCCTGCTCCTCGAGCTTCTCCAGCCGGTTGCGCAGCATCCGCAGGTACGGCTCGCGGGCCTGGTCGGCCTCCTCGTAGGCGAGCAGGTCCGCCACGGTGCTCAGCGCGTACCCGCGCAGCCGGCCGCGGAGCTGGGCCACGGAGAAGGTGCCGTAGCCGTCGACCGGCTCGCCGGCGGGCGCCCCGGTGCCCGAGGTGCCGCCGGCGGTGCTGCCGTCGTCCGTGCCGGCCGCGGCGACGGGCGTGCCACCCTCGTCGACGGCCGTGTCGGTGCCGGTGGCCGTGCCGTCGGTGGCGGCGACGGTCTCGTCGGTGCCCGTGCCGTCCTGGGGGGCCTCGACCGCGGCGACGCCCTCGTCGGTGACGGCGCCCTCGACGGTCTCGATGCCGCCGTCGGGGGTGAGCACGTCGACCGTCGCGGCGCCGTCCTCTCGGGGGTCGCTGACGCCGGTGTCGCCGGACTCGAGCAGCGCCGACTCGAGGGCGTCGGCGTCCTCGGTCGCCGCCGCCTCGGCCGCGGGGGTCAGCGGGTCGGTGTCGGCGACCTCGGGCACCGCCTCGTCGATGGCGAGCTCGTCGAGCACCTCCTCGGTGCTCGGGGCGTCCTCGGTGACGGAGTCGACGGTCCGCTCGGCGGTGGCCACGGCGTCGGCGGAGTCGACCACCGCGTCGTCCACGGCGATCCCCGCGTCCGCCGCGGCGGCCAGGACGGGGGCGACGTCGTCGTCGGTGACGCGGTCGAACGCGGAGTCGCGGAAACCGGCGGTGGGCGCGGGGTCCTCGTCGTCGTCGTCGAAGGTGGCCAGGCCGGGCTCGGCGTCGCCGCGCAGGCCGGTGAACAGCTCGTCGCCGCGGGCGATCAGGCCGGCGTAGGTCTGCTGCACCTTCATGGCGTGCTGCATCGCCACGCCGATCACACGGACGGGCAGGCCCGGCAGCGTCTCGGGCAGCTTGCGTGCCTCGTCGAGAACGGTTGCCGCCAGACCGGCGGCGGCGCGGACGACCTCGGGGATCTCTCGGGACATGCGCACAGCGTGCCCCAGATGGTCAAGGCCGACACCCCGTGTGTCCTGTCCCACCCGGTGAACAGCCCTGTGCAGGGTCCCGTCGCGAGCCTGCGAGTGACGGGGGGCACAGGGTTTTTCAACTACCATGGGTGCATGGCTGATCAGCGCGGACGGGTCCTGCTGGCCGATCCCCGGGGGTACTGCGCCGGTGTGGACCGGGCGGTGATCGCGGTCGAGCGCGCCCTGGAGATCCACGGTGCGCCGGTCTACGTCCGCAAGCAGATCGTCCACAACAAGCACGTGGTGGCGACCCTCGAGCGGCGCGGCGCGATCTTCGTGGACGAGACCGACGAGGTGCCCGAGGGCGCGGTCGTCGTGTTCAGCGCGCACGGTGTCTCCCCGGCGGTGCACGAGCAGGCCGCGGCCCGCCAGCTGCGCACCATCGACGCGACCTGCCCCCTGGTGACGAAGGTGCACCAGGAGGCCAAGCGGTTCGCGCGCGACGACTTCGACATCCTGCTGATCGGCCACCGCGGCCACGAGGAGGTCGAGGGCACCTTCGGCGAGGCGCCGGAGCACATGCAGCTCGTCGACGGCCCCGAGGACGTCGCCAACGTGCAGGTGCGCGACCCGGAGAAGGTGGTGTGGTTGTCGCAGACCACGCTCTCGGTCGACGAGACGCTGGCGACGGTGGACCAGCTGAAGAACCGGTTCCCAGGGCTGCAGTCCCCGCCCAGTGACGACATCTGCTACGCCACGCAGAACCGGCAGCAGGCCGTCAAGCAGATGGCGGGGGAGTGCGACCTCGTGCTCGTCGTCGGCTCGACCAACTCGTCGAACTCGGTGCGGCTGGTCGAGGTCGCGCTCGAGGCCGGTGCGCGGGCGTCCTACCTCGTGGACTTCGCCTCGGAGATCGACGAGGCGTGGCTCGAGGGCGTCTCCACCGTCGGCGTCACCAGTGGCGCCTCGGTGCCGGAGATCCTCGTCAGCGAGGTGCTGGACTTCCTCGCCGAGCGCGGCTTCCCCGACGTCGAGACCGTGAAGGCTGCCGAGGAGCGGCTGGTCTTCGCGCTGCCGCACGAGCTGCGCCGGGCCGAGAAGGCAGCCAGGGCCGCCACCGATTGAGCGATCCCCCGCACGACGAAGCCCCGGTCCGCCTGCTGCGGACCGGGGCTTCGTCGTTGGTTCTCGGCGGGGCTCAGCGGCGGGTGGCGAGCCGGAAGAGCGCGAGGACGAGGGCCGCGGCGGTGGCGGCGGCCATGGTGGGAAAGCCCCGGACCAGCAGCGTGGCCATCGTGGGCAGGTTCAGGGTGGCCGACGGGGCCAGGCCGACGTTCACCGCGGCGACGAGGGCGAAGACCAGCGGCGGGGCGACGATCACCGAGAGCATGTCGCGGCGGCGGACCAGCAGGACGGCGGCCGCGGTGCTCGCGGTCAGGGCGACGAGGGTGATCAGACCCAGACCGGAGCCGGTGAAGGAGTCGACGGCGCAGCCGGCCAGCGTCAGCAGGAAGACCGCGACGATGGCGAGGAGGCCGCGCAGCTTGCTCTCCCGTTCGCGGGCGGGTGCGCCGACGCGGGCCACCGGTCGCTCTGCGGCACGGTCGCTCGCGCGCGGGCGGCCGGTCTCACGCGGAGCCGGCGCCGCCTGCTCGTAGCGGTCCCGGACGCGGTCGCGCTCGACGGGGCGACGTCGGTCGTCGGAGCGGCCGGGGCCGGGGACGCTGGAACGGGAACTGCGCATCGGGCGGTCCGCCGCGGCGGACGGGCGCGGGGCGCGGGCGGGGTAGGGCCGCTCCGGCCGCGCGCCGCTCTGCCAGGCGCCCGCTGTGCTCGCCGTGGCCATGGCGCACCTCCGTCCCGTTTCCCGGCTCCCCCGTCTGGTCGGCCGTTGGAACCACGGTAGCGACAGAAGTCGCCAGTCAGCCGGAGGACGGCGCCGCGTCGTCCGCTTCCACTGGTGACCCAGCGACGCGGGGCGATGGGTGTGACTCGCGGTGCGAACGAGTTGCCAACCTCCCGCAGCCTTCGGGGCCGGGCCGTCAGCCAGATGTGCCGTCGCGGTCCTCCTCCAGGGCGTCGAAGCGTGGCGGACCGAACGGCGCGTCGCGGTCGGTCGGTTCGGCGGGGCGCAAGGTGCGGACGGTCGCCTCCACCGCCGCAGGCTCCGGCACCGGTGACTCCGCCACTCCCAGGTCGTCGAACCGGCGGGCGGCGGTCAGCACCGAGCGCTCGTAGGAGCCGACCGTCTCGTTGTAGCGGGTGAGCGTGGTCGACAGCGCCGAGCCGAGGCGGGTGAGGTGCCCGGACAGGGTGCTGAGCCGGGCGTGCAGCCGCCGGCCGACCTCCAGCACCTGGTCGGCGTCGCGGGCCAGGCGCTCCTGCCGCCACGAGTAGGCGACCGTGCGCAGCAGGGCGAGCAGGGTGCTGGGCGTGGCCAGCACGACGTCGCGGGCGAAGCCGTACTCCAGCAACCCCGGCTCGGCCTCCAGGGCGGTGGTGAGGAAGCCGTCGGAGGGGACGAACAGGACGGTGAACGGCGCGGCCGGCCGGAAGGCGGTGGGGTAGCGGCGGGCGGAGAGCTGGTCGACGTGCGCGCGCAGCTGCCGGGCGTGGGTCGTGACCCGCTCCGCCCGCACCGCGCGGTCCTCGGCCTGCACCGCCTCGATGTAGCCGGTGAAGGGCACCTTCGCGTCGACGACCACCTGCCGGCCGTCGGCCAGGGTGACCACCAGGTCGGGGCGGACGCCGGCGCCCTCGTCGTTGGTGCCGGACGGTTGCTCCACGAAGTCGCAGTGCTCGAGCAGGCCGGCCACCTCCACGACCCGGCGCAGCTGCACCTCTCCCCAGCGGCCGCGCACGTGGGGCGTGCGCAGCGCGGTGACCAGGGCCGCCGTCTCGTGCTTGAGCTGCGCCGAGGCCTGGCCGACGGTGCCCATCTGCTCACGGAGCTCGCCGTGCGCGGTGGCCCGGGCGCGCTCCATGCCGGCGAGCAGCCGGTGCAGGTGGTCCAGCGACTCGTGCACCGGTTCCAGCCCGGCCTCCTCCGGGCGTCGACGGGCCAGCAGCATGACCACGCCCAGGGTGACGGCGGTGGCCAGCAGCGCACCGAGGAGGAGCCCGAGGAGCAGGGAAGCGGCGTCCATGTCGCGGAGACTGCCGGATGCGTCCGACAGTTCCGTGGAGGTCGGGCCGCTGCGATCAGGCCGGAACGGGAGCGTGCTCCGACTCGTGGTCGAGCAACCAGCGCTTCACCGGTGTTCCCCAGCGGAAGCCGCCCAGCCCGCCGTCGGAGCCGAGCACGCGGTGGCAGGGCACGAACAGCGCGGCGGCGTTGCGCGCGCAGGCGTTCGCCGCGGCCCGCACGGCGGCGGGCCGTCCGCAGCGGACGGCGAAGGCGGCGTAGGTGTCGGGCCGGCCGGCGGGCACCGTCCGCAGCACCTGCCAGGCCTCCTCGAGGAACGGTCCCGAGCGCTGGGCCACGGGCACGTCGTCGATCGCCGTGACGTCGCCGGCAACGAAGGCCTCCACCGCAGAGAGGACGGGCAGCCACGGGTCCTCGTCGGCGCCGCCGGGCCGCAGTGCGCGGTGGATGACGGGGAAGAGCTCACCGAGGTCCGCCGTCCACCCGCTGGCGAGGACGACGTCGCGGCCGGCGGGGTCCTCGCCGACGACCACGGTGAACGGGCCCGGGGGCGTGGACACGGTGGCGTACCGGACGCGCGGGGCGCCGGCGTCGAGCAGGGCGATCATCACGCGCTCCTGGACAGGTCGGGGGCGGAGGGAAGGGCGGGGCGGGTGAAGAGGGAAGGCACGGCCAGCGCCCACAGGTGCATGACGGCGTAGGAGCTCCACGGCCGCCAGCGGGTGGCTGCGTCGGTGTCGCTGCTGCCGAGCGCCGCCAGCGACTTCCGCAGGGCGAGGTCGCCGGGCAGCCAGACGTCTGGGTCGGCGAGGCCGCGCAGGCCCACGAGGGCGGCGGTCCAGGGGCCGATGCCGGGCACCGCGCGCAGCGCCCGTTCCGCCTCCGCCCGCTCCGCGCCGGGACCGAGCGCGACCGCGCCGTCGGCCAGCGCGGTGGCCAGCGCGTGCACCGTCCGGCGGCGGGCGCCGGTGAGGCCGACGGTCGTCAGGTCGGCGTCCGCCAGCGCCCCGGGGCGGGGGAAGGCGTGCGTGAGCGTGCCCACCGGCTCGGGCAGCGGCGTGCCGGTCGCCGTCAGCAGGCGTGCGGTGAGGGTGCGGGCGCCGGCCACCGACACCTGCTGGCCCAGCACGGCCCGCACGGCGAGCTCGTCGGCGTCGGGTGCGGCGGGGACCCGGCGTCCGGGCGCGCCGGCCACCAGCGGGGCGAGCGCCGGGTCGGCCCCGAGCACGTCGTCGACGGCCGCGGGGTCGGCGTCGAGATCCAGCATCCGCCGGCACCGGCTGACGGCAACCCCGAGATCGCGCAGTTCGGTGAGCCGGAGCCGCGCGGTGATCGCGGCAGCGCCGTCGGCCGCGGGGGAGAGCTGCACGACGGCCGGGCCGTGCGGCAGGTCGAGCACCCGGGAGAACGTCGTCCCGTCCCACTCCTCGAGCCCGGGCACCGCATGCACCCCCAGGAACAGCAGCACCTCGTCGGCCGCGTACGGGGCGCGCGCCGCCAGCCGGAGCGTCAGCCAGCCGGGCTGCCCGCCGGTCGTCGCGCGCCGGCCGCGGCGCAGCTCCGTGGGGGTCAGCGCGAACACCTCGCGGACGGTGTCGTTGAACTGCCGGATGCTGGCGAAGCCGGCAGCGAAGGCGACGTCGGCCATCGGCAGGTCGGTGGTCTCGATGAGCAGCCGGGCGGTCTGGGCCCGCTGGGCGCGGGCCAGGGCCAGCGGCCCGACGCCGAGCTCACCCACGAGCAGCCGGTTCAGCTGCCGCTCGGAGTAGCCGAGGTGCGCGGCCAGGCCCGGGACGCCGGAGCGTTCGACCTCGCCGTCGGCGATCAGGCGCATGGCCCGGGCGACGACGTCGGCGCGCACGTCCCAGTCCGGAGAGCCCGGCGCGGCGTCCGGGCGGCAGCGGCGGCAGGCGCGGAAGCCTGCGCCCTGGGCGGCCGCGGAGGTGCTGAAGAACGAGACGTTGCGCGCCAGCGGCGTGCGGGCGGGGCAGGACGGCCGGCAGTAGATGCCCGTGGTGTGCACGGCGGTGAAGAACCAGCCGTCGAAGCGCGCGTCCCGGCCGGCGACGGCGCGGTAGCAGCGCTCGTGGTCCAGGGCTTCGCTCACGGGTCGATCATGCCAGTGCCGGACGACGCGTTCTGGCGGTTTTCGGACGCCGCCGTGGCGGGGGCCATGCCGCCGTCGTCGACCGGGCGGCGGACCTTGCGCCCTCGCGGGATCAGCCGAGCGAGGCCGTCATGGAGAGCCTGTCCTCCGAGACCGTCGTGCACTCGAGCGTCAGCGGGCCGGCCTCGACCGACTCACCTTCCGCGCACGTCACGGTCCGGTCGCCGACCACGACGGTGGCCTCGCCGTCCTGGACGCCCTCGTACGCCAGGCGCGTGCCGAGCACCTCGACGTCCCCGGCGTCGGGGCTCAAACTCACGGTGCAGGAGGTCCCGGAGCAGTCCACCTCCCCGTCGACGCTCTCGGCGGCCGATGCCGCGGCGGAGGTGGCCGACTCGACCCCCTCGCTCGCGCTGGGGAGGACCGATGAGCCGGTGTTCTCCTCGGTGCCGGTGCCGGTGCCGGTGCCGGTGCATGCGGCCAGCGGGACCACGAAGAGGCCGCCGGCGAGGACGATCGCTGATCTTCGGCTGTGTCTGGTACCCATGGAACCAGGCTAGGGTGATCCAGGTCACAAATGGACCGATCGAGGGCGATCGCCACACACCTGTCATCAACCCTGACCGGGGGTCCGGACGACCTCCCCGGGGTCACGGCGCGACGACCACCCCGCTGCCCCCGGCCTGGACGTGGAATGCGGTGTCTCCCGCGGCGACCGCGACGATCCGCTGCCCGAAGGGCAACGGATCCATGGGCACCAGGAAGGTGAACCGCTGGCGCAGGAGGGCCTCGCCGGCGCCGTCGAGGACGGTGCCCGTCTGCAGTCCCGTCGGCCTCACCGACAGGCTGCCGTCGTCGGTGCCCACGGCGATCCGGGACGACGCCGAGATCGCCTGGCCGAACACCTCCACCGCCCCGGTGAGCAGCACCTCGCCGTCCGGGGCGCTCTCGACCACGACCGGTCGCCCGGTGACGTCCAGGTAGTGGTTGAGGTCCTCGAACGTGAGCGTCGCGCGTTCCCGGCTCTCCTCGATGTAGAGGGGGACGACGTTCTGCCCGACGAGGTCGCGGAACGCGACGTGCACGCCGGTCAGCTCCGCGGTCATCCGCTCCAGCCGCAGCGGCCCCGAGCGCAGGTCCTCGATGCCGATCTCCACGTGCTCGTACCGGCCGCTGAGCATCTGCGGCAAGAAGAAGGTGCCGCGGACCTCGACCGACGGGACCTCCAGCACGCCGGTCAGAGCCTGCACCTGCCTGGCCACGTAGCCCTCCACCGTCCAGCGGGCGAGGGTGTCGGCGCCCCACAGCAGCAGGGCGGTGCCGAGCACGACGCTGGCGGCGAGCACCGCGGTCGAGATCCGGACCCGGAGGGCCGAGAGGACGGCGGTCATCGCTTCGCCCCGACGAGCTCCAGCGCCTCGCCGCTGCCGGTGCTGCCGCTGGGGTCGCGAGCCGCTGCCAGTGCGGTGCGCCGCAGCTCCTCGGCCGACACCGCTTCGGTGCGCACCCTCCGGCTCGGCCAGCTGGCCGTGCGACCGAGCAGCACGAGCACGGCGGGCGTGAGCACCGGTCGGATGAGGAAGGTGTCCAGGAGCAGGCCGACCGCCATCGTGAAGGCCACCTGGCGGAAGGTGTCCAACGGGATGATCCCCACCATCGCGAACGTGGTGGCCAGGATGAGACCGGCTGCGCTGATGGCCCGGGCCGTGCTCGGCATCGCGACGGCGATGGCCCTGCTCAGCGGCAGCCGGCCGGACGCCTCCCAGATGGAGCCCACCGCGAAGACGTTGTAGTCCGAACCGAGGGCGACCAGCAGCACCGCCGTCGCGAACGGTGCGTAGAAGGTGATCCCGGGATCGCCGAGCAGGTACTGGAAGACGACCACGGTCAGCCCCAGCGCTGCGGCGACACCCAGCGCGCTGGTGATCAGCAGGGCGATCGGGGCCAGCAGTGCACGCAGGTAGGCCACGAGGATGACCAGCTCGACCGCCAGCGCCACCAGCAGCGTCAGCCGCAGGTTGTCCGCCGTCAGCTCCGCCAGCTCCCCGGCGATCGCGGTCTGGCCGGTGAGGGAGACGGTCGCGTTGCCGAGTCCGGCCTCTGCGGCGAGCACCTCCAGCCGGGAGTCCAGCGCCCGGAGGTCGTCGATGGCCGGCGCAGCCAGCGGATCGCTGTCCAGGATCACCACGAAGCGCGCCGCGCTCCCGTCGGCGGAGAAGACGACGCCGTAGTTGTCGGGCAGCGGGTTCTGCGCGGGGCCGAGCACCTCGGCGACACCGGGCTGGTCGGCGATGGCCGCCTGGAGCCGCTCGAGGTCCTCGCGTCGATCAGCGACCCCGGGCTCCTCCACGAGGATCTCCGTCGGCGCCTCCACGCCCCGCAGCCCGGCCTCCTCCAGGACCGCCGCCCCGCGGGCCACCGGGTCTCCACCGGGCAGGCCGCCGGTGAACGACAGGTCCAGGCGGAGGCTCGTCAGTGGCAGCGCGGTGAGGGCGAGGAACCCCACGCTCAGGGCTGCGGCGACGGCGGCCCCGCGCCGGTCGACGATGATCCGGACGAGCGTCCCGACCCCTCGCCCGGCCTTCTCCCGCGACAGACGGGGACCTCCCGGGGCGAACAGGCGCGCACCGAGGATCGCCATCAGCGCCGGCACGAGGGTGAGCGAGACCAGCACCCCGACGACCACCGTGAGCGACAGCGCGGGGCCGAACGCCCGGAACAGCTCGAAGTCGGCCGCCAGCAACGCCGCCGTGCCGGCCGCGACCGTGATGCCGGCGACGGCGATGATCGGCGCCTCCACCCGGGTGGCCTCGTAGGCCGCCTCCAGCCGGGGGAGGCCCCGCTCGAGCTGCTGGCGCAGGCCGGAGAAGAACAGCACGCAGTAGTCGGTGATCACGCCGATGAGCAGGGCGGCGATCAGCGGTTGCAGCTGGTCGGGGAGCGCGAAGCCCAGCGAGGAGGCCAGCAGTCCCAGGCTGCGGATCGCGACCAGGTAGCCCAGCCCGGCGGTGAGGAGGACGACGAACGGTGCGACGACGGAGCGGAAGGCCAGCCCCACCACCATCGCGATGAGCACCAGAGTCGCGATCTCGAAGATGTGGATGCGGGACTGCAGGTAGAACGCCTGCCGCACCTGGGCGGGGACCACCCCGGTCACGTAGGTCTGCACCGACCGCTGGTTGTCGAAGTGCGCCGCGTACTGCTGGGCGAGCGCCGCGGTGTCGTTGAGCGACGTCCCGCCGGTGACGTACAGGTAGGTGACCGCCGTCGTGGGCGACGAGGTGGGGATGGGGACGGCGGCGACGATGTTGCCGTCACCGGACGGCGCGGTGCCGTCGAGGTAGGTCTGGGTGTAGGTGAGGGCCCATAGCGCGATGTCGGCACGCGTGAGGACGCTCAGGCCGTCCGGGTCGTGGACCACCACGGAGGTCTCGGAGAGCACCGGTACGCGGAACGACGCCAGGCTGCGCGCCTGGGTGGCCACCGCTTCGCTCTCGGCCGGCAGCAGGCTGCCGATCCGGCCGCCACCGCCACCTCCGGAGGACGGCAGGGCCATCGACACGACGACGGTGGCGAGGATCCAGCCCGCGACCACGAACCAGCGGCCGCGCACCACCGCCCACCGGTAGCCGTGCGCGAGGCCGGCCAGGGGTGAGGACCGCGCCGGTCCGCGTCCGGGGGTGGTCATGGCTGCGCCCGAACGCTGGTTCCGGGCACCCGCACCTGGGCCTCCCCGTCGCGCCGCCGTCTGGCTACCGCACTGGCAGGGTAAGGGCCCCGAGGAGACGCCGCTGGACGCGAGGAGCCCCCATGTCCGAGCAAGGCACCAGGTCACCGGAGACAGGGGGCGTGCTGCGACGGGCGCTGCGCTGGTGGGCGCTCACCGGGGTGTTCCTGCTGGGGCTGGTCATCGGAGCGGTCACCATCGCCCTGCTGGCCGGGCGCGCGCCGGTGCCGTCGAGCGCCGCTCCCGGAGCCGCGGGGACGTCCGACCCGGGGGGCCCGGCCGCGGCAACCCCTGGCTTGCCGGCCGGCGTCACGGGGGAGCTGGCGGTCAACGCCGCCTGCCTGCGGGCGATCAACGCCGCGCAGGACACCGTGGACGTCGTCGACGATCTCGCCGAGGGCCTCGCCGCGATGAACGCGGCACGCCTCGACGAGGTCGTCCGCCGGCTGCAGCCGCTCCAGGAGCGGTTGCAGGTCAACATCGAGGACTGCGAGGTCGTCGGGCAGGTGCCGAGCCGGTCGCCCGGAGAGGCGCCCGCCACCTCCGGGAGCCCGGGGGCATCGGAGCCCCCGGCCTCACCGACCGGCTGACCGCTGCCGGGGAGATCCGCGGTTCCGTCGAGCGGTCCGGGCGCCCGGTCGACCGTCGATGACCCAGCCGGGTCGCTGCGACCGGCCCGTACGCTGGACTCCCGTGAGCCTCACCATCGGGATCGTCGGCCTGCCCAACGTCGGCAAGTCGACGCTGTTCAACGCCCTGACCAAGAACGACGTCCTCGCGGCGAACTACCCGTTCGCGACGATCGAGCCGAACGTCGGTGTGGTGGGCGTGCCCGACCCGCGGCTGGACACCCTCGCCGGGATCTTCGGCAGCCAGAAGATCATCCCGGCGACCGTCTCGTTCGTGGACATCGCCGGAATCGTCCGCGGCGCCAGCGAAGGCGCCGGCCTGGGCAACAAGTTCCTCGCCAACATCCGCGAGAGCGACGCGATCTGCCAGGTCATCCGCGTCTTCACCGACCCCGACGTCGTGCACGTCGAGGGCAAGGTCAGCCCGGCCGACGACATCGAGACGATCAACACCGAGCTCGTGCTGGCCGACATGCAAACGCTGGAGAAGGCCGTTCCGCGGCTGGAGAAGGAAGCCAAGAAGGACAAGGAGCGCGCCGGCCTGCTGTCCGCCGCCCAGGCCGCGCAGAAGATCCTCGACGAGGGCCACACCCTGTTCGCCGCCGGCGTCGACCCCGAGCCGCTGCGCGAGCTGAGCCTCATGACCACCAAGCCGTTCCTGTACGTCTTCAACGTCGACGCCGACGAGCTGGCCAACACCGAGCTGCTCGACGAGCTGCGCGGGCTGGTCGCCCCGGCCGAGGCGATCTTCCTGGACGCGCAGACCGAGTCCGAGCTCATCGAGCTGCCCGCCGACGAGGCCGCCGAGCTGCTGGCCTCCATCGGCCAGGACGAGCCGGGGCTGGACCAGCTGGCCAAGGTCGGCTTTCGCACGCTGGGCCTGCAGACCTACCTGACCGCCGGGCCCAAGGAGGCGCGCGCCTGGACCATCCCGGTCGGCGCGACCGCGCCCCAGGCCGCCGGTGTCATCCATACCGACTTCCAGCGCGGCTTCATCAAGGCCGAGATCGTCAGCTTCGACCAGCTGGTCGAGGCCGGCTCCATGGCCGAGGCCAAGTCCAAGGGCTGGGTCCGCATGGAGGGCAAGGAGTACGTCATGGCCGACGGCGACGTCGTGGAGTTCCGCTTCAACGTGTAGATAGGTATAAAACCGCAGGTCAGCGGCTTGTTGATCCCTCCGAATCCACACTCAGTCCACAAGAATCTGCGAGCAAGGCCTGCGCGGCGGTCCGGGTGCGGTCCTCGGCGCTCGGCCACAGGTGGCTGTACGTGTTCAGTGTCGTGGTGGCGGAGGCGTGCCCGAGGGCCCGCTGCACGGTGACGACGTCGCAGCCGGCCGCGATCAGGCCGGAGGCGTAGAAGTGCCGGAGGTCGTGCAGTCGAAGCCCCGCGATGCCGGCCGCCGCGGTGGTGGTGCGCCAGCGGTAGCCGACAGTGTTCTGGTGCGGGGGCTGTCCCGCTTCTCCGGTGAAGAGCCATCCACCACCCGGGCAGAACGCGGCGACATGCGCCGCCAGGATGTCGACAAGCCCCGGGGCGAGGAAGACGACCCGCTCGCTTCCGTACTTGGGCGGCCGCACCTCGACCCGGCCCGCGCCGCCTCGCTGCACCTGGCGGGTGACGGTGAGCGTGCGCCGCAGGAAGTCGATGTCTTCGACCTGGACGGCGGCGGCCTCGCCGAGCCGCAGGCCGGCGAACGCGCAGAGGGCGACGAACGGGCGGAAGGCGTCGTCGGCGGCCTGGAGGACGTCGCCGACCTGGGCTGCGGTGGGCAGGGTCATCGCGGCTGCCGCCCGGCGGCGCCGGGGGAGCGCGACGCCGACGCTCGGATCACTCGCCATCAGCCTGTCGGCGACGGCGCCGCGGAGGACGGCGCGCACGTTGTTCACCCGCGTGTGCACGGTGCCGGGGGCAAGACCGCGGTTGACCATTGCCTTGACCCAGCCCTCGACGTGCGAGCGGCGCAGCGATCTCAGCGGGAGGTCGGCGAACGGCACCGAACCGGCCGCGAGGTTCATCGCGAGGACCGTCCCCGGTGCCCACACCTGCCGGCTGGACCAGTCCGCGTAGAACTCGGCGAACGTAGTGCGACCGGCGCCCGGGTCGACGTAGGTGCCCCGAACGATGTGGGCGGTCTGTTCGGTCAGCCAACGCTGCGCGTCCCGCTTGAGCGCGAACCCCTTCATGATCTGGCGGCCCGACGGGTCCCGGAACTGCGGGCGGTAGCGCAGCCCCTTGCCGTCCAGCCCCGTGGGCACCAGGCGGCCGGTGGCCGGGTCCTTGCGACGCCACCGGTCCTGGATGCTCGCCATGGCTCCGCCCTTCAATCCGCATGGACCTCGCCGGACACCGACGCGGCCGAACGTAGTCCGAGGGCCTGACACTGCGCCGTGTCCGGGCCCCGACGCCGTCCTCGGAGTTCGACCGCGCGCCGCGCCCCGCCCGGCCCGGCGGGGCATCCGGTCAGCTTGACGTGATCCCGGGAAGCAGCGTGAACGTCGCGACGTGGGCGGGGCGGACGACCGTGAAATGGCGCCGGTCGAAGGTGGCGATCCGATCGATGCGCAGGCGCTCGGCGATGGCGACGAGCGAGGCGTCGGTTCCGCCGAGACGGAGGTCCGCGTACCGCTCAACCAGATCGGCCATGCGTGCGACGTCGGCAGTGGTCAGCTCGGCGAGTCGGAGGCCGCCGGGTCGGAGGTCGCGAAGGAACCGGACCTCGGCGCCGGGTCCACCCCACTCGTTGAGGAGGTAACAGACCTCCGCGAGCACGGTGGGTGGAACCAGCGGCGGCTCGTCGAGGGTCTCGAGCAATTGCGCCGCGGCGTCGTGATTGGTGTCGGCGGTCCGGGCAGCCGCCACGAGAACGTTCGTGTCGACGAGGATCACTCGCGGCCGAAGCCTCGCTGCAGGTACTCGTCAGTGCGGATGGACAGGTCCGCGGGACCACCGTGCACCGAACCGATGAAGTCGAGCTTCGCGCGGGTGGGCCGGGCAGCGTCTTCGCCGCTTGGCTGCTCCGGCTCCTTATCCGCGCGCACCACATGCAGGCGCTGGCCGGGCCGCACGCCGTGGCGACGCAGCTCAGCGAGCAGCTCGGCTGCATCCTCGGGGACCGTCAGGTCCCAGCCGTCGGCGGAACTCATGATCGCAGCGTACCGGGATTCTCGGACAACGAGCCAAGCCAAGATCGCTGGAGCCGCTCCCTCCGCGCCAGTATGCCGGCATCGTTGGTCGCCGGAAGGACGCTGCGCGGCCCTCCGGGCTGGGCCTTCGGCCCACCCTTCCCCCGACCCACCCCAGCCGGCCAGGAAGCGGTTAGCGGGAGCTGGCTGGGAAGTGACCAACCGTCGCACCCCGGCAGTTCCGTTTGGGGATCCTCAGCGGGATAAAAACGACGCGCGGCTGGTCGAGCGGAGACGCGCCCGCCACATGGTTGCGACGAACTTACGCACCGGTTGTCCCGCGGCCGACAGAGTGAACGATTAAATCGGCAGTCCTCACGTGGGCACCCGGTCTGCTGCGGGTCTGGTGAGTGCCCTCAGAGGTCGATGCCGGTGAGGACCAGGGTACGGTCGTAGGTGAGGTCTTCCATCGCGTAGCGGACGCCTTCGCGTCCGATGCCGGAGCCCTTCGTTCCGCCGTAGGGCATCTGGTCGGCGCGGTAGCTGGGGACATCGCCCACGATGACGCCTCCGACCTCGAGGTCGCGGTGTGCGCGGAATGCGGTGGTGATGTCGTGGGTGAAGACCCCCACCTGCAGTCCGAAATCGGAGTCATTGACGGCGGCGAGCGCCTCGTCGAGGCCGTCGACGGCTCGTAGGGACAGCACGGGGGCGAAGACCTCGTCGCGGTCGACGCGCGCTCCGGGGGGCACGTCGACCAGCACGGTCGGCTCAAGGCGGGCGTAGTCGCGTCTGCCGCCGGTGAGGACGTGCGCGCCGGCGTCGACGGCTTCGGTGATCCAGGAGTGCGCGCGCTGGGCGGCGCGTTCGTCGATCATCGGGCCCAGGGTGGTCTCTTCCCGCTCTGGGTCACCGAGCACCTGCGCTTGGACTTCGGCGACGACGAGGTCGCGCAGTTGGTCGAACACGCTGCGGTCGGCGATGACCCGTTGCACGGAGATGCAGGACTGGCCGGCTTGGCCGACGCCGAACGTGGCAATCCGCTGGGCAGCGCGCTGCAGGTCGGCGAGGCTGTTCCAGTCGGCGCACACGACGACGGCGGCGTTGCCGCCGAGTTCGAGGGTAACGTGCTTACGGGGTACGAGGTCGCGGATCCCCCAGCCGACTGGCCCGGAGCCGGTGAAGGACACGACCGGTAGTCGCGGGTCGGTAACCAGAGGGTTCATGCGTTCGTTGGGCACGGTGAGAATCGACCAGGACCCGGCGGGGAGGTCTGTCTCGGCGAGTAGGCCACCCAAGAAAAGGGCTGACAGTGGTGTGGCGGGGGCGGGCTTAAGCACGATGGGTGCGCCCACGGCCAGGGCGGGGGCGACCTTGTGGGCGACCAGGTTCAGCGGGAAGTTGAACGGGGTGATGCCCAGGACGGGTCCGCGGCTCACGCGCCGGTTGAGCGCTATGCGGCCTTCTCCCGACGGGTCGGTGTCCAGGCGCTGCAGGTCACCGACCCAGCGGCGGGCCTCCTCCCCGGCCAGGCGGAACGTCGCTGCGGCTCGATCGACCTCTGCCCGGGCCCAGCGGACCGGCTTGCCGCCTTCGGCGACGATCACCGCGGCCAGATCCTCGCGGGACTCCGTCAGGCGTCGCGACACGTGGGCCAGGGCGTCGGCACGGCGGTGGGCGGGCAGGCCCGCGAACTCCGGTGCCACGTGGTGCGCGGCGGACACCGCGGCCTCGACGTGCTCGGGGTCGGCGACGGTCACATGCCCGGCGGGGTCACCGCCGTCGGGGCGGGTGACCGGCTGGGTCTGCGAGCCCCACACCTGGGCGCCGGCGACGCGGATGGGGGTCGTCTCGAGCTGCACTCCGGGTCCTCTCGGTGAGCTGCTGGGCATGGCGATGCCGCAGGTGGTCGACCCGGTCGGGCCGACCACCCTGCGGCGCGCGGTCAGGCGTTGGCGGCCTTCTTCTCCCGCTTCTCCTGCAGTAGTTCCAGCGCCTGGATCAGGTAGGTGCGGAACACCGGGTGGTTCTCACTCATCGGAAAGTGCCCGATCGCGGGCATGTAGATGAAGGACCCGTTGGTGATGGCGTTGGCGGTGCGCTCGCTGTCCTCGGGGGTGGTGAGGTAGTCGTACTCGCCGGTCATCATCACGACCGGGCACTTCTCGCCGTCGATGTCCCCGAGCTTGCCGCGCAGGTCGTGGTCGACGGAGTAGAAGTGCAGGTCACCCTTGAAGGCCTCGGAGCCCTGGGTGTAGTAGAACCAGGTCTTCCACCGGTCGGCCTCGGGAGACTGCGGGGCCATCAGGTCCCAGGTGCCGCTGGCGCAGACCTGGGCGGCGTTGGCGTGCGGGTGCTGCCACCAGTCCAGGTAGAAGCCCGGGGAGTAGTCGGCGCCCTCGACGCTCAGGACACCGGCGAACCGGTCGGGCCGGCGCAGGGCCAGCTGCAGGGCGACGTTCCCGCCGAACGAGGACCCCATGAAGATCGGGTCCTCCAGCTCGAGGGCGTCGGCGAGGGCGATGATGAAGTTGGAGTAGTGCTCGGCGGAGAGCTGGTACTCCTCCTTCCACCACTCGGTGTTCTCCGGCGGGTCGGACTTGCCGTGGCGGGGCAGGTCGTAGGCGATGACCCGGTAGTTGGCGGTGATCTCCTCGTCCTCCAGCAGCCCGCGCCACTGGTGGTTGTGGCAGCCGGCGGTGTGCTGGCACAGGATCGGCTGACCGGTCCCGTTCTCCAAGTAGAAGACCTTGTACTGCAGGCCGTCGACGTCGACGGTCACGTAGTGGCCGGTGACGGGTGAGATCTTGCTGTTGCTCATGGGGGTTATTCCCTTCCTCAGACCGGGGAGCCGACGACGCGCAGGAGCTCGACCTGGCGGGTGATGCAGCGCAGGTTCTGCATGAGGATCAAGAGGTCGCCCTCGAGCTTCATGTCTCGCTGGAAGCTGGCCGCCCAGATGCCGTGGAACATGGCAGCGGGGGTCTCCTCACCGAACCCGCGCCAGGTCTCAGCGGAGGCCCGGATGGCGAACTGGTAGGCGACGTCCAGGGGGCCCGGGTCAACGGTGACGTGGGTGACCTTGCCGGACTCGACCTGGATGACGTAGGTCCGCTCGGTGGCGTCCAGGAGGTAGGAGCAGGTGAAGTACTTGCCGTGCGCCTGGATCTCGGGGTCGGTGTTGCTGGCGTCGGTGAAGGCCGTGGCCCATGCTTCGGCCGACGGGGCGCGGGTGGGCGCACTCATCGTTGAGTCCTCTCTGAGGGAACGGGGATGACCGGCCACCGGGCGAGCCCTGTGGCGGCTGTCACCATCAGACGGCGGCGCCGGCCGCACGTCCAATACCTGCTCCCTACGGACCGATAGGCACGCTCTATTGGTGTCCGCGCAGCTCACGGCCTAACTTGGTGTGGTGCCGGACACGCCTGAACTGCGCTCACTCCGGTACTTCGTCGCCGTGGCGGAGGGACTTCACTTCGGCCGCGCCGCCGCCCGGCTGCACATCTCCCAACCCTCGCTGAGCGTTCAGATTCGCAAGCTGGAGCACTCCCTGGGTGTGCGGTTGTTCGAGCGCACCAGCCGGCACGTCGAACTCACCGTCGTAGGCACGGTGCTGTTGGAGGAAGCGCACCGCCTGCTCACCGGTGCCGACCGGCTGGTCGCCGCGACCCGGGAGGCCTCGCGAGGAGTGCACGGCACGCTCGTCGTCGGGTTCCAGGGCAACGCCGCCGCCGAGCTGACCCCCAAGATCCTCACCGCCTTCCAGACCCGGCATCCCCGGGTGCAAGTCGAGATGCGCTCTCACGACTTCGCCGACCCCTACGTCGGCCTGGCCACCGGTAGCGTCGACGTCGCCTTCGTCCGCCCACCACTGCTGGTGCACGACTGGCTGAGCATCGAGACGCTCTTCGTCGAGCCCCGCCTGCTGGTCACCTCGACCGACTTCCCGCTGGCCAGCCGTCGCCGGATCAGCGTGGAGGAAGTCCTCGACAAAGCCTTCGTCGCGCGACGCGCCCCCGAGTACTGGCGGGACTTCTGGCTGGCCACCGACACCCGCGGCCCGCACACAGTCAAGCTCGGCGCCGAGGTCGGCAGCGTCGACGAGTGCTTCGAAGCCATCCTCTCCGGCCGCGGTGTCGCGTTCACCCAGGCGTCGACGCAGCGCTTCTACGACCGCCCCGGCCTCACGTTCATCCCGGTCGAGGGGCTGCCGCCCTCGTCGCTGGCGATCGCCTGGCGCAACGACATGGACGCCCCACCCGTGAACGACTTCGTCGAGACCGCGCGCATGCTCGCCGCCCTCGACCTCGTCCCCGGTGCGCTGACTCCCCCCCAACCCACGGCTGCCGCGCCACTGGGGCTGGCCGTCGTGGGTCAGTAGAACCGCCGCGCCCGCCGCCGACGCCCGCGCGGCCTACGGCGCCGGCACCGGGGCAGCGCTACCTGTCTTCTTCGACCATTCAGCGGGGCGGCCGTGCCGCGAGCTGCGCGTTCATCGTCTGCACGAGGTCGACCCAGCCGGGGTTGATGGCGGACAGCTACTCGAGCTCGACGCCGCACTCCCATCGGGCCAGGCCCATCTGGTGGCGGGCGTATACGGGGTCTAGGCCAAGCCCGGCGACACCCGCCCCCTTGAACAGCGCCTCGCCCACAGGGACGACATCCCCGAGACCGCCGTCCGCCACCGCTTCTGCCGCACCCTCGGTGGCCTGGCCGCCGCTGCCTCACGCCTTCCAAGAAGCCCTCAACACAGCCGGGGCCTAGCGACGCGTCGCTGTCGCGTCGGAAGTTATCACCGGCCTCATGCGCGTGCCGGACGGATTAGCCGCGCAGCGGTCAGGAAGGCTGGGACTTGGTAGAGAAGAGACCCCATGGCGATAACCGGCCCACGAGTGGAAGCCTCCGCCACAGCAGCCCGTTGGCGAGGCGGTCCCTCGGCTCAAGGTTGTGGTGCCCGTGCGCCACGGCCGGCGGCGGCTCCGGGACGGCCAGGCGGCGGACGGTGAACACCGCCTGGGCAATCGCCGCAGCCAGCAACGCGTCCCTCGCTCAGCGCGTTTCCGCAAATCAATCATTCAACGGTTACCAACGCTTCTGACCAAGCAAACTCCGATACCGCGCGAAGCGGTCCGCTCAACCTAGTCTGACGACATCGAGTCACCTCCCCTGAGAACGGCACGCATGCTACCTTCGGAGGTAGTTCGGGCCCCGCTTTGCGGGGCCCATCGTCGTTTCTAGGGGTGACCTGTTGGTCATTATCGATTGGCGTTGAAAATGCACGGGGGGATGAAGGTGTACGTCGGCGACCCGGCAGCCGCCCGTGCCTATGTGGAGGCCGACCGGGGTCGGGCCGATGACTACTACCTGGCCGAGGGGACCGGCTTCGCTCGCCGCTTCACCGCCACCGACGGGCACGTGACCGAACTCGCGCCGCTGACCGGCGACAACTACGAGACCTGGGTCGCGGGCCGCGACCCGGGCACCGACCACCCGCGGGGGCAGCTGCGCGACGACGAGCGGGCGGTGCGGTTCGTGGAGGTGGTGGTCAACGGCCCGAAAACCTGGTCGCTGGCTGCTGCACTGCATCCGGACATCGCCGCCGCGTACGATGCGGCCCAAGACCGCGCCGCCGGGCAGATCATCGGCTGGCTGTCGCAGCACGCCACCACCAGGGTCGGCCCGCGCGGCGGGCAGGTGCAGGTGCCGCTGGAGGTGCTGGAGGCGGCGACGGTGCGGCACTACAGCTCCCGGGCAGAGGATCCACACTGGCATCTGCACCTGCAAATCCTGTCCCGCGTGTTCGCCGCCGGGAAATGGCGGGGCCTGCACACCATCGGCATCCGAGACTCCCTGAATGCGATCAACGGCATCGGGCACGCGGCGATGGCGTGTGACCCGGAATTGAACGCCGCCTTCGCCGCGCACGGCTACACGAAGGACGCTACTGGAGAAATACAGGAGCTCGCCGACTATGCCGGCCCGTTCAGCGCACGGCATGCGCAGATCGCCCGGAATGTGGACCGCTACGAAGCCGAATGGACCGCCACGCACCCCGGCGAACGCCCCGGCCCGGCGCTGCGGCGCGCGTGGGACGCCCGCGCCTGGGCCGACGGCCGCCCGGACAAGGTGACCCCGCAGCCGGGGACGAACGTGGCGGAACGCTGGCGGACGAGGGTGTACGACCTGGGCTACCGCGACCCGGCCGGCCCCGTGGACCTGACGCCCACCCCGGTCGGCGCCCTCGACCGAGACCAGCTGGTGCAGCGCACGCTGGCCCGGCTCGCGGCCGGCCGGTCGGCGTGGAACGCCGCCGACGTCCGCGGCGAGGTCGAGCGGCTGATCGCCGCCGCGGGCGTCGTCGCCGGGGCGGCGGTGCGTTTCGAGCTGGCCGAGGACCTCACCGCCCGCGCGATGGACCGCTGCCTGCCGCTGCTGGACCGCGACGGGGTGCCCGAGCACCTCCGGGCCTGGACGTCGCAGCTGGTGCTCGAGGTCGAGGCCGACCTGACCGCCCGGCTCGCCGCCCGCGCCGCGACCGGCGGACCGGACGCGGACCTGACACTGCCGGTCGGCCTCGCGGGCGGCGGCGCGAGGCTGGATGCCGGCCAGTCAGCGGCGGTCGCCGCGCTGTCCGGCGACCGGCCGCTGGCCGTGGTGGAGGGTGCGGCCGGCGCGGGCAAGACCACCACCCTGGCCGCCACCCGGGCCCTGCTCCACGACCAGGGCCGCGGGATGGTGGTGGTCACCCCGACGCTGAAGGCCGCCAAGGTCGCCGCCGCGGAGGTGGGCGCGGCGGCCGGGTCGGCGGCGTCCCTCGCCTACCAGCACGGCTGGCGGTGGAACGCCGACGGCGCCTGGACCCGGCTCGCGCCCGGCGACACCGATCCGGTCACCGGCCGGGTCTACGCCGGCCCGACGGAGGCGGGGGCGCGGCTGCGTCCGGGGGATCTGCTGGTCGTCGACGAGGCCGGGATGCTGGACCAGGACACCGCCCGCGCCCTGCTCACCGTCGCCGACGAATGCCAGGTGCGGGTGGCGCTGCTCGGCGACCGGCACCAACTGGCCGCGGTCGGCCGCGGCGGCGTCCTGGACCTTGCCGCCGACGCAGTCGACCCGGCGGCACACCTGACACTCGAGGCGGTGCATCGCTTCACCCGCAGCGACGCCGGCCTGGTGCTGCCCGACACCGAGTACGCGGACCTGACCCTGGCCATGCGCACCGGCGCCGACCCCGCCGCGGTCTTCGACGCGCTGCTGGCGCGCGGGCAGATCCGGCTGCACCCGGATGCGACCGCGCTGCAGGATGCGATCGCGGCGGCCGCCGCCGGCCACCACCGCCGCGGCGAGTCCGTGGCGGTGGTGATGAACACCCGCGAGCAGGCCGCCGACCTCAACGCCGCCATCCGCGACCGGCTGGCCGCCGACGGCCGCGTCGACGACCAGCGCGTCGCCATCACCGGGGCCGGGCAGCGGATCGGCGTCGGGGACCGGATCGCCACCCGCCGCAACGACCGCGACCTGGGCGTGGCCAACCGCGACATCTGGACCGTCACCGCCGTCGGCCGAAGCGGCGCGCTGCTTGTCACCCCCGCCGGCCCTGCCAGCGGGGACGTTCCCGGCGGTGTCACCCCGGACCCGCAAGGGACGCGGGTGCTGCCCGCCGACTACGTCACCGCGCACGTGGATCTGGCTTACGCGAGCACCGCGCACGGGGTGCAGGGGGAGACGGTCACTGCCACGCACCTGGTGGTTGGGGAGCGCACCGGGGCGGCGTCGGCGTACGTGGGGATGACCCGCGGCCGGACCGCCAACACCGCCCACCTGGTCGCCGCCAACGTGGACGAGGCCCGTGAGCAGTGGGTCGCTGTCTTCGCCCGTGACCGCGCCGACCTCGGCCCCTCCCACGCTGCTGAACAGGCCGCCGCCGAGGCCGCCCGCTACGCCGCACCTCGTCCCCTGGAGCACGTCGTGGCGGACCTGCATCGGGCGTGGACCGTCGAGCAGAACTGCCTGGACCGGCTGGCCTTCTGGCAGCCGCAGCGCGACCAGCTGCGAGAGGTAGTCGCGCTCGAAGCTCCCCACGCCGGCGAACTCGCGAGGTTGGGGGCCGCCCGGGAGCGGGCGGCGATCGCCGCCCAGCAGGCCCACCAGCGGGCCCAGGCCAGCGCGGCCGCGGTCGCCACCGAGGCCGACCGGATCCGCGACAGACTGCTGGGCTCCTGGGACGGCGAACGCGGGGCCGCCCGCGCGGCGGCGAAGGTCGTGCTCGACGGGCCCGGCCGGCTCGGGCTGCGCCGGGGCGCGGTCGCCCGCGCCGGCGAGCAGCTCGCCGACTGGGCCGACCGATGGCGCGCCCACGTTTCCTCCCTGCCCAGCGATGCGAAGGAGCTTGCGCGCCTGGCCGGCTGGTTCGATGACCGACCAGCGCTGTGGGCGGCACTCGACACCTCCGCTCAGCGCGCCGCCGAAGCCGCCCACCCCGAGCACGGCGCCCAGGGCGCCGCCGCCGACGCCGCACGGCAGCAGCACGAGCAGGCCCGGTCCGCGCTGGCCGAGGCCCACGGCCAACGCGACCAGCGACTCCGAGGATTGGAACCAGCCGCCTGGACCCCCGAGCCCGAGGCGCGGCTCGCCGAGCTGGACCGAGACATCGCCGCCACCCGGCAGGAGCTCACCGACGCCCGGGCACGCATCGCCACCCTCCGGGCCGAACACCTCGCCATCCCCGCCGCCGAACCGGCCCAGGCGCAGCCTGCCGAGCGGCTCGCCCATGAGCACGACGCGTGGCGTGCCCGCCGACGGAACGCCGAGCGGACTGCCCGCCGAGCAGGCGACGTTCGGAGAACCCCGAACGAGTGGCCCGTCCATGTGCCACCGCCACCGCCACCGCCACCGTCGAGCCTCGGACCACGTCCGGGTGCCGGACCGCGTATGGGACGGTGAGCCCCCCGCAGCCCGTCTACCGACGGGCACATTGCCAGCGAGTACCTGCGCCCATGGCCTTTGGGGGAGACGTCGCGACCGTCACGGAGAGTGCGGATGTGCCCGCCTCAAGACGGTCTGCGACACGCCCGAGCGCGTGGACGTCAGGCAACACTCAGTCCACAAGAATTTCATTTGAGGCCGTCGACCACCAACATCAGCCAACGGCGAAAGCGCAGGTCAACGCGGGTTTTCAGTCATGCTCAAGATCGCTCAATCACGCAGGGAACGTTCCGCTTCAACGTGTGACTCCCGCTCGTGCGTGCAGGTCAGCGCGTGGCTGACTGCTCGGATACCACTGCTGAGTCGCCCCTGCGCAGGCTGGCTCTACGGCCGGGAAGCCGACCGGCTCAGCGTCCGTGGATCGACCCGACCTTCCCCGCCGGGTCGCCGGCTCGGGGGCCGAGGGTGCCCGGTCACCGTCCGGTCTCCTGGACCGGGGCCGCGCTGAGGACCGCCCCACGGGCCTCGTCGGGGTCTCGCCGGGCCCAGTAGCTGGCCAGGAGCGACCCCGAGACGTTGTGCCAGACGGAGAAGATCGCAGCCGGCAAGGCAGCCGCGGGGCTGAAATGAATCGTCGCGAGACCGGCCGCGAGTCCGGAGTTCTGCATGCCGACCTCGATGGCGATGGCCCGGCGCGCGGTCGTGGGCATCCTGGAGCTCTTTCCGATGGCATATCCGACGCCGTAGCCCAGCAGGTTGTGCAGCACCACCGCGACGACGACCAGGAACCCGACCGACAGGATGGTCTCGGAGCTGGCGGCGACCACGACGACCACGACGGCGGTGATCCCGGCGACCGAGATGAGCGGCAGCGCCGGCAGGATGGTCTCCACGACGCGTGGGACGACGGCGCGCAGGACGACACCGAGCACCACCGGCACGACGACGATCTGGACGATCGAGACGAACAGCCCCCCGGCGTCGACCGGCAGGTACTCGCCCGCGAGCCAGAGGACGAGCAGGGGCGTGAGCAGCGGCGCGAGCAGCGTCGACACCGAGGTCATGGCCACGGACAGGGCGGTGTCCCCCTTCGCGAGATACACCATGACGTTCGATGCCGTGCCTCCCGGGGCTGCGCCGACCAGGATGATTCCTGCGGCCACAGCGGCTGGGAGGTCCAGGGTCTGCGTGAGCAGCCAGGCCAGGCCCGGCATGACCACGTACTGCGCCGCGACACCGATGAGCAGCGCCCAGGGCCGTCGGGCGACGATGGCGAAATCGCTGACCCGAAGCGTCATGCCCATCCCGAGCATGATCACCATCAGCAGGTAAGGGACGGCGACCGTCCCTCCCGCGAAGGTGTCGGGCACGAGGAGCGCGATTCCGCCCGCCGCCACGACGATGAGGGCGAACCATCGCCCGACGAAGCCACTGACCGCTGCGACGCTCACAGGTGTCCCAACCTTTCCCAGGTATGACGTGAGCGACATGGTCGGCGGCATTGGTGGGCGGTGACAAGGATGCTGCTCGTACCAGTACTGGCACTACTACCCCGGCGGGCGGGCCAGGTGAGGCCCCGCCGGCGGCCTTCGTCCAGCCCACCACCGGCTGTCCCTGTCAGACGACCCCGGCATCGACCTGATCGTCTGCACCGCTGTCCCCGGACGGGAGCGGCCGGGCGCCTCGGCCCCCTGGACATGGACGATCGCGCTGTCGCCAGGACCGATCATCATCCGCGACGTCCGCACCCGCTCCCAGCTCTGGCGCGCCCGGGCCCGAGGGCGTGCCCCGTCCCTCTGACCATCGGGACCCCCGGCGGCCGCGGCCCCCGGAACGCGACCGGGTGGCCGCCGGGCTGCTGCCCCGACGGCCACCCGGGTGGGGAGCGCTGCCGGTCAAGTCGTGACGAGGCTGCGCACGCTCTGGGCGAGCACCAGGGTGAAGCGGCGGGCCACGCGCAGGCCCTGGTCGGCCAGCGCGTAGGTGGTCTCGATGACCTCCTCGGGCCGCACGAGGACGGCGGGCACGAGGCTGCGCACGATCGTCGTCACGCCCTTCACCAGACCGGCGACGGCGTCCTCGCTGCTGTCCGCCGCGGCGGCGAGCTGTCGCCGGGCCTGCTGCTGCTCGTGCTCGCGCAGCTCCAGGAGCAGGTCGCGCCGGACGGCGAGGACCAGCTGGCGGGCGCGCTCGTCGTGGGACCCGTTGCGCGACTCCTGCAGCACCTGGGCGGCGAGCAGCTCCCGGGCCCGGTCCTCGGCCTCGTCGCGGGTACGGGCGAGTTCCTCCATCTCGTCGCCGGCCGGGGCGGTGGCCCGGCCCGTCTCCGGCTGGTGCTCGGTGTCCTGGGCGCGCTTGCGGGTGCTCTCCGCGGTGTCGGGGGCGGTGGTGGCCTTGGCTGAGGGCGTGGTCATGGCTTCCTCTTGGACGGTCGGCGTTCAGGGAGCTCGAGCGTGCGGCGGCGAGATGACCCGGGAGCGAGCACCGGGCGCACGGGATGCGAGCCGGTGCCCAACAGTCGGCGTCGGTGATCGGACCGTGCCGCGGGGGGTGTGGCACCACCAGCCCTCGCTACTGTGCCGCTCGTGTCCTATGACGTGGCGGTGTGGGCCGGTCCCCGGCCGGCGGACGACGAGGCCGCGGCGGAGCAGTTCGAGCTGTTCGTCGAGGTGCTGGATGACGACGAGCCGCCCGCGCCGTCCTCCGCGATGGTGGCGTTCCTCGAGGACCTGCTGTCGGTGCTCCCCGCGCTGGACGAGTCCGAGGACCCGCGGAGTCCGTGGGCGACCGGACCGGAGCCGGGCGACGTCAGCGGGGACTTCGCGTACCTGACGATGACGTACCCGGGCGCGGAGGCGGCGCTGGACACCGTCGCGGCCGTGGCCCGGCGGCACGGGCTGGTGTGCTTCGACCCGCAGGACGAGCGGCTGCTCTGACCCGTCCGCCGGTCAGACGTTGCCGCGGAGGATGCGACGCCAGTACACCTGCGGCAGCCCGTAGCGGTCGAACAACCACGACCAGCGGTGTGGCTCGAACGGGTCGACGAACGGCACCGACGGGCTGGGCCGGCCGTCGCGGTCCACCTCGTTGAGCATCAGCTTCCGGCGGCTCACGGTGATGGGCATGACCGTGTAGCCGTCGTACCGGTGCAGCGACCTGCCGCGCGCGGAAGCGGCCAGGTTCCGCGCCAAGACGTCGACCTGCTTGCGAAGCGCGCCACCCGACGGGCGGGTGGCGAGGTCGGCCGCGTCGCCGATCGCCCAGATCGACTCGTGCCGTCGGGACCGCAGCGTCTCCGGGTCGACGTCGACCAGGCCGGGTGCCGCGTCGGCGGCGAGGCCGGCGTCGGCGATCCACGCCGGTGCCCGGTAGTGCGGCACGGCGTGCGCGAAGGCCACGTCCTCCAGCACCCGGCGTCCCGTGGGCGACGTGAGGGTGAGCGCGTGCACGTCCCAGTCCACCCGCTCGGTCCGCGCCTCGCGGATCACCTCGATCCCGTAGCCCTCGAACGTGCGCTCCAGCAATGCGTCGGCCTCCGGCAGGCCGGTCGCGGTCGCGGCGGGCAGCACGAGCGTCACGTCGAGGGAGGGCAGCACGCCGGTCCGCCGCCAGTGGTCGCACGCCATGAGCAGCGGCTTCAGCGCCGTCGGACCGCAGGACGCGGGCTCCGGCGGCACCGTGAACACGACCGAGCCGCTGCTCAGGGTTGAGAGCCGGGGCCACACCTGCGGCGTGCTGCCCGGGACGTAGGTCGAGGCCGCCCACCCGTCGGCGTAGGCCTGCAGCAGCCCCGGCGTCGCGTCCCAGTCCTCCACGAGGCCGGGGCAGACGACGAGCGTCGACCCGCTCAGCGTGCGACCACCGCGGGTCCGCACCGACGCCGTCGCCGGGTCGACCGACTCCACGGCGTCGCGGATCCACGTGCACCCGTCCGGGACCACGTCGGCCATGGGCCGCTCCAGGTCCGCCATCGTCGCCTCGCCGGCGCCGACGTAGTTGAGCAGTGGCTTGTACCGGTGCACCGGCTGTGGGGCGACGACGGCGACGTCCCGGACGCCGTCCCGGAGCAGCCGGGCCGCCAGCGAGATGCCGGCGTTGCCCCCGCCGATGATCAGAACCTCGTGCCTTTCCATGTCCGCTCCCTGATCGAGGGCCACGGACCTGGGTCACCGCCGCGGCTCGGCACTGAGGACGTGCCTGCCCACTTCGCGCCCGTTCTGCACGGCGCGGATGCGGTGAGATCGGTCGCCGCCGACGGGTCAGCCCGCGATGCGGGCGCACTCCTCGCAGCGCACGGCGTGCCGGGCCGACGGCCAGTCCTCGGCGGCGGTCGCGGTGACCAGCACACCGCACACCGAGGACTCCAGCCCGTCGACCGCCGGTTTCGCGACCGCGTGCGCCACTGCCACGCGGTTGGCCGCGCCCTCCCGCGGGAGGGCGCGTCCCTGGACACCGGCACCGGTGCCGATCACGAAGAGGCTCGCCGTCATGCCGCCAGGGTGGGCCCTCCGGGTGTCCACCAGGTGACGGCGCATCGAACACTCCCGAGGAGTCTCAGCCCTTGCGCGCGGGCCGGTAGACCAGGTGCAGCACCCCGGTCGGCAGTGTCTCGCCGGACACCAGCTCCAGCGGCGTGCGGCCCAGCTCGTCGGTCCAGCGGCGCTCGCCGGCGACCACGATGGGGTCGACCAGCAGCACCAGCTCGTCGAGGAGGTCGGCCTCCAGCAGCGACCGGACCGTCGACAGGCTGCCGGACATGCCGATCGTGCCCGCCGTCCGCTCCTTCAGTTCGCGCACCTCGTCCAGGCCGCGCAGCACCGTGGTGCCCGCCCAGTCGGACTTCTCCAGCGTCGTCGACAGCACGTACTTGGGGATCGGGTTGATGAAGTCGGCGAACTCGTCGGTGGTGTTGCCCGGCCAGTACTCCGCCCACTGGTCGTGCAGGACGCGACCCATCAGGTAGGCCTCGCACCGGTCGGTGTGGCGGTCCACGGCCTTGCCCATGGCGTCGTCGAAGTACGGGAAGTGCCACTGGTCGGGGCGCTCGGCGGAGCCGTCGAGGGTGGCGAAGAGGTTGGCGGCGATCTGGCCCACGGGGATTACTCCTTCGGTGCGGTGGTTCGTCAGGGGGGTAGACCGGGCGCCGGCCAGGAACTCATCGCACTCGCAGGCCCCGCGTGCTCCGGGCAGGGTAGGAGAGTGCGGTCGGGCAGCGGCCGCCCAGTCGAGGAGGTCCCGCGTGTCCCGTCCGCCGTTCCCGCCGTTCACCCCTGAGACCGCCCGGCAGAAGGTGCAG
This sequence comes from Blastococcus saxobsidens, assembly GCF_002938435.1. GTDB lineage: Bacteria > Actinomycetota > Actinomycetes > Mycobacteriales > Geodermatophilaceae > Blastococcus > Blastococcus saxobsidens. Next base: position 73,670 of record NZ_POQT01000011.1, on the reverse strand, counting down.
GCAGCGGAGGACGGGTGGAACACCCGCGACCCCGAGAAGGTGGCACTGGCCTACACGGAGGACACCGTCTGGCGGAACCGTGACGAGTTCCTGCACGGGCGCGACGAGGTGGTGGCCTTCCTGACCCGCAAGTGGGAGCGGGAGCAGGACTACGCGCTGCGCAAGGAGCTGTGGGCCTTCACCGACGACCGCATCGCGGTCCGCTTCCAGTACGAGTGGCAGGACGCCGAGGGGCGCACCTGGCGTTCCTACGGCAACGAGAACTGGGAGTTCACCGCCGAGGGGCTGATGCGCCGGCGGGAGGCCAGCATCAACGACGTGCCCATCGCACCCGAGGAGCGCTGGATCCTCGGCCCCCGTGAGGACGGCGACACCACCCCGCTGCCGCTGCAGTGAGACGTGGGGAGGGTAGACCCTGACCGCGGAACCAGGGACGGACCAGGGGCTCACCTGATGGTGCCGGCGCCGCCCGCCCGGCAGGCTCGCACCATGACCTCAGCAGCTCCCACCCCCGCCCAGCCCGCCGACCAGCCGCGCCCTCCGGTCCGGCCACTCCTGCGCAGCGGCACCGACCGGATGGCCGGCGGCGTCTGCGGCGGATTGGCCGAGCACACCGGCATCGACGCCACCCTGTGGCGGGTCGCCGCCGTCCTCTTCACCCTCACCGGAGGGGCCGGACTGCTGGTGTACCTGCTCCTGTGGGTGGTCGTCCCGAGCGCCCCGCTCCCCGACGGCGACCGGCCCAGCATCCTCGAGCAGTGGGCCCAGCGTCTGCGCAGCGTCCTGGTCGGCGACCGGAACGGCTGATCCCGGCGGATCGACGACACGGCACGGAGGCGTTCCGCGCGGGGTGGCGGTGCGACAGGATGAGCGCCACCCAGCTGACCAGGATCGGAGCCCTACCGTGACCACCCCGCCGCCCGCCGGCCAGCAGCCGCCCGCCCCGATGGTGGTGCCGCAGTTCTTCGTCAAGCAGCGCTTCACCGTGATGGTGAACCGCTACGAGATCCGGGCGATGAACCCCGACGGCAGCGAGGGCCAGCTGATCGCCCTCGCCCAGCAGAAGCGGATGAAGATCCGCGAGGAGGTCATCTTCTACTCCGACGAGTCCAAGACCCGCCGGGTGTTCTCCTTCAAGGCGCGGCAGCGGCTGGACGTGCACGCCGAGCACGACGTCCTGGACGAGTACGGCACGGTGATCGGCTACTTCCGCAAGCAGTTCGGTGCCAGCCTGCTGCGCTCCACCTGGAACCTGTCCGCGCCCGGCGTCGACGCGGTCGGGCAGGAGCGCAACCAGTTCATCGCGGTGCTGCGCCGGATCTGGGGCTTCATCCCCTACCTCGGCAACGTCTGGGTGCCGTTCCTCTTCCACTTCGACTTCGTGGACCAGGCCACCGGCCGGCCGGTCATGTCCAGCCAGAAGAAGATCGGGATCCGCGACAGCTACACGGTCACCGTCCCCGACCCGCAGCTGGACTTCCGGGTCGCGGCGGCGATGGCCGTGGCCCTGGACGCGCTGCAGAGCCGCTGACGGAGCACGGCCGGCTGCCTCCCCGGGGAAGCAGCCGGCCGCGTCGGGTGTTGCCCACTGCAACCGACGTGAAAGGCCCGCACCGCACATGAGCATCACGCTGTCCGTCCTCGACCTGGCCCCCATCCCGCGCGGGGAGACCGCGACCAGCGCCATCGCCGCCAGCGTGGCGCTGGCGCAGCGCGCGGAGGAGCACGGTTACGAGCGGGTCTGGTACGCCGAGCACCACAACATGCCGTCGATCGCCTCGTCGGCCACCAGCGTGCTCATCGCGCACGTGGGCGCGCGGACCAGCAGCATCCGGCTCGGCGCGGGTGGGGTCATGCTGCCCAACCACTCGCCGCTGACCATCGCCGAGCAGTTCGGCACGCTCGACGCGATGTACCCCGGCCGCATCGACCTCGGCCTGGGCCGCGCACCCGGCAGCGACCAGAACACCATGTACGCGCTGCGCCGCGACCCGCACTCGGCCGAGACGTTCCCGCAGGACGTGCTGGAGCTGCAGGCCTACCTGGCCGGTGAGACGCGGGTGCCCGGCGTCGACGCGATCCCCGGCAAGGGGTCGCGCGTGCCGCTGTACGTCCTCGGCTCCTCCATGTTCGGCGCGAAGCTCGCCGCTGCCCTGGGCCTGCCCTACGCCTTCGCCTCGCACTTCGCCCCCGCGATGCTCGAGGCCGCGGTCGCGGCCTACCGCAGCGAGTTCCAGCCCTCCGAGCAGCTCGACCGGCCCTACGTGATCGCCGGCGTGAACGTCGTCGCCGCCGACACCACCAGCGCCGCGCAGGAGCAGCTCGCCGCCGTCCGCCGCAACCTCGCGATCGGCCTCTTCGGCCGCGGCCAGGCGCTCACCGACGAGCAGGCCGACCAGCTGCTGGCCCAGGGGGCGGGGCAGCACGTCGGCACGATGCTCACGCACACCGCCGTCGGCACTCCGGACCAGGTGCGCCGGCACCTCGAGGGCTTCGTGGAGCTGGCCGCCGCCGACGAGCTGATCGTCGCCCACCAGTCCGGCTCGCTCGACGGCCGGCTGCGATCGGTGGAGCTGCTGGCCGAGGCCATGGCATCGGTCACGGCCTGACCCTCAGGGGTTTCGCCCCCCGGGGAGGGGCGGGTACGCGCAGCGGGTGACCTACTCGATCGTGGCCCGTGATCCCGAGACCGGGGAGATGGGCGTCGCCACCCAGTCGCAGGCCTTCGCCGTCGGCAACAGCGTGCCCTTCGCCCTGCCCGGGCACGGGGTCATCGCCACCCAGTCGATGGCCGAGCCGATGTACGGCGCCGTCGGCCTCGACCTGCTCCGCGGCGGGTTCACCGCCCAGGAGGTGCTGACGGCGCTCAGCAGCGTCGACCCGCAGCCCGAGCGCCGGCAGGTCGCCGTGCTCGGCCTGGCCGGTGATTTCGCGGTGTACACCGGCACGAGCTGCGTCGACGCCGCCGGCCACCTGCTCGGCGACACCTGCGTCGCCCTGGCCAACATGGCGAGCTCCCCGGCGGTGTGGGAGGCGATGGTGGAGCGGTTCGAGGGCTCCGCCGGCCCGCTCGCCCCGCGGCTGCTCGGCTCGCTCATGGCGGGGGAGGAGGCAGGGGGCGACTTCCGGGGACGCCGGTCAGCCGCGATCATCGTCGTCCGCGCGACCACCACCGGCCGCCCCTGGCACGACATGGTGGTCGACCTCCGGGTCGACGACTCCCCGGACCCGCTCGGCGCCCTGGCCGACCTCACCGTCACCCGTGCCCGCTACCAGGACGTCGTCCGCGCGTTCCAGCAAGCCATCGACGGCGACCCGGTCACCGCCGACCGCGAGCTGGAGCTGCTGCGGCCCATGGACCCGGTGACCGAACCGGACCAGCTGATGTGGCGGGCCGTCGTCGCGGCGCTCGCCGGGCGCGAGGACGACGCTCGCGCGATGCTCGTCGACCTCGCCGCCAGCGCGCCGCAGTTCATCGAGGCGGCCAGCCGCTTCGGCAAGGCCGGGCTCATGCCGGCCGACGTGATCGAGCGGATCATCCCGCCGGTGCCCGCCACCTGAGCGGGGGCCTCAGCCCAGGTGCCGGGCTGCACGGGCCCCGGCGGCGCTGGATCGCCGGGCTCACCCGGGCGGGGGAGGGCACAGGTGACGTGGGTTTCAGTCGGCCCCGATTCCAGCCGAAACAGTTCCCATGTGGACACGGCGGTCCGAGGCGTCCCGGGAGGCGCGCGCCCACCAGCGCGGCGGCGACCGGTCGCTGCGCGCTGTCCGGGTCATGGGGATCGTCTTCGGAGGTTCCTGGGTCCTCGCCTCGCTCGCCAGCGCCGCCGGGGTCGGCGCGGTCGCCTCCCTGCTGGCCGAGAAGGGCAAGCTGCTCTTCCTCGCCTCGCTCGTGGTCATGCTCGTCGTCCGGGGTGCGGCCGGGGCCGGTCGCGCCGTCTGGTGGTCCTTCGCCGGTGCCGTTGCGTGCTACCTGACCGGTGCGGCGGCGTACGAGTTCCACTACCGGCACGTCGCCGTCGTCCCGCAGCCGTCGTGGTCCGACGCCGCGTCCATGGGCTTCTACCCGCTGGCCTTCGTCGGGCTGCTCCTGCTGATCCGGCGGCGCACCCGGCGGCTTCCCCTGAGCACCTGGCTGGACTGCGCGGTCACCGGGCTGACCGCGGCCGCGGTGGCCGCGGCCCTGGCACTCGGAGCCCTTCTGCAGGAGGCGGGGCAGGACCTGGCCCTGATCGCCAGCATGGGTTACGCCGCCGCCGACCTCTTCCTCTTCGGGCTCGTCGCCGGCGGGCTGGTCCTCGTCGGCCGCGAGGCGAGCCCCGGCTGGTGGTGGATGACCGGTGGGCTCGCGCTGTTCGTCGTCGCCGACACCGCCTACGCCTACCAGGTCGTGCGCGGCACCTACGTCGTCGGCGGACCGCTGGACACCCTCTGGGGCCTGGCCTTCATCGCCTTCGGGCTGGCAGCCTGCGTCGCGCCCCGGCCGGTCCGGCTGGACACCGCCGTCGCCGCCCAGCGGCCGCTCGTCGTGCCGGCCGCCTGCGCGCTGGTCGCCCTCGGCATCCTCTTCCACGGCTACCTGGCCGACGGCGACCCCGTGGCCGGCTCGCTGGCGATGGCCGCCGTGCTGGCCGCCCTCGCACGCACCGGTCTGACCTTCCGGGACGTGCGGGCGCTGGCCGACAGCCTCAAGCAGGCGCGGACCGACGAGCTCACCGGGTTGCCCAACCGGCGCTCGGTCTTCGAGTCCTTCGTGGCCGCCGACGAGCGGCTGGCCGAGGGGACCTCCATCGCCGTCCTGGTGCTGGACCTCGACCGGTTCAAGGAGATCAACGACTCGCTGGGCCACTCCGTGGGCGATGCGCTGCTGCGCGAGGTCGGCGACCGGCTCCGCGACCGGCTGCGGGCCGAGGACCTGCTGGCCCGCCTGGGCGGCGACGAGTTCGTGGTGCTGGCCGAGGACCTCGACGTCGCGGCCGCACTGGCCCTGGGCCACCGGCTGCGGGAGCAGTTCCACCGGCCGTTCGTCTTCGGCGGGGTCGAGCTCGGCGTCGAGGTCAGCATCGGCATCGCCGTCGGCCCGACGGACTCGACGAGCACCGCCGAGCTGCTGCAGCTGGCCGACCTGGCCATGTACGCGGCCAAGGGGGGCCGGCAGGGCGTCAACGTCTACGACGAGGCGCGCGACGGCCACGGACGCCACCGCCTGGAGGACGTCGCCCAGCTGCGCCGCGCCCTCGACCAGCACGAGCTCGTGCTGCACTACCAGCCGAAGCTGGCGCTGAGCACCGGGCAGATCGACGGTGTCGAGGCCCTCGTGCGCTGGCAGCACCCGACCCGCGGACTGCTCTACCCGGACAGCTTCATCGACCTGGCGGAGTCCGCCGGGCTGATGAGCCGGCTCACCACGCAGGTCATCGACATGGCGCTGGCCCAGGCGCGGAGCTGGGCCGACGAGGGCCGGGAGCTGACCATGGCGGTCAACGTCAGCCCGTCGAACCTGGTCGACGAGCAGTTCCCCGACCACGTCGCCGCGCTGCTCCGCGACCACGGTCGGTCGGCCCGCTCGCTCGTCCTCGAGGTCACCGAGTCCCTGCTCATGGAGGACCGGGAGCGTGCCGTGCGCGTGCTCGGCCGGCTCCGCGACGCCGGCGTCGGGGTCGCCATCGACGACTACGGGACCGGGCACTCCAGCCTCGCCTACCTGGCCGCTCTGCCGGTGACCGAGCTGAAGCTGGACCGCACCTTCGTGTCGGCCATGACCGGCAGCGCCCGCGCCGAGTCGATCGTCACCTCCACGCTGCAGCTGGCCCACGCGCTGGGCCTGGTGCTGGTGGCCGAGGGCGCGGAGGACCAGGCCACCGTCGACGCCCTGGCCAACCTGGGGTGCGACCTCGTCCAGGGCTACCACCTCAGCCGGCCGCTGCCGCCCGAGCAGCTCTGGCTCTGGCTGGAGGATCGGGCCACCGCCCGCATCGGCTGAGCGGGGCCGGCCACAGCCGCCCGTGCGCGCAGAAGGCCCCCTCCGGGCATCCGGAGGGGGCCTCTTCCGCGCATCGCCCCAGGGGGCGATGCGGCTCAGCTCTTGGGTCGCGCGCCGGCGCGCAGGGCGCCGAGCAGGTCGTGGTTCAGCCGCGAGATGGTCTCCATCGAGATGCCCTTGGGGCAGGCGGCCGAGCACTCGCCGATGTTCGTGCAGCCGCCGAAGCCCTCGCGGTCCTGCTGCGCGATCATGTTGACCACCCGGTCGTTGCGCTCCGGCTGGCCCTGCGGCATCAGCCCGAGGTGGGTGACCTTCGCGGCGGTGAACAGCATCGAGGACGCGTTCGGGCAGGCCGCCACGCAGGCCCCGCAGCCGATGCAGGTCGCGGCGTCGAACGCCGCGTCCGAGTCGGCCTTGGGCACCGGGGTGGCGTGCGCGTCCGGCGCGGTACCGGTGGGCACGCTGATGTAGCCACCGGCCTGGATGATCCGGTCGAACGCCCGCCGGTCGACGGCGAGGTCCTTGATCACGGGGAAGGCGGTCGCGCGCCACGGCTCGATGTCGATCGAGTCGCCGTCCTTGAACGAGCGCATGTGCAGCTGGCACGTGGTGGTCTGCTGCGGGCCGTGCGCCTGCCCGTTGATCATGACTCCGCACATGCCGCAGATTCCCTCGCGGCAGTCGTGGTCGAAGGCGACCGGGTCGTCGCCCTGCAGGATCAGCTGCTCGTTGAGCACGTCCAGCATCTCGAGGAAGGACATGTCGGGGGAGATGTCGGTGATCTTGTAGGTCACCATCTTGCCCTTGGCCGTGGGACCCTGCTGGCGCCAGATGCGCAGGGTGAGGTTCATCCCGCGCTTCTCCGCGCCGGGGTTGCCGACGCTGGACTGCATGGTGGCTGTCACTTGTAGCTCCGCTGTGCGAGGTGGACGTACTCGTACTCGAGGTTCTCCTTGTGGAGCACCGGGGGCTGACCCTCCGGCGTCCACTCCCAGGCGGCGACGTAGGCGAAGTTCTCGTCGTCGCGCAGCGCCTCGCCCTCGGGGGTCTGGCTCTCCGCCCGGAAGTGCCCGCCGCAGCTCTCGCGGCGGTGCAGGGCGTCGACGCACATGAGCTCGCCGAGCTCGATGAAGTCGGCGACGCGGCCGGCGTGCTCCAGCGTCTGGTTGAACGAGTGCCAGTCGCCGCTGACCTTCAGGTCCGTCCAGAACTCCTGGCGGATCTCCCGGATGCGGTCGATGGCCTTGCGCAGCCCCTCGTCCGTGCGCTCCATGCCGCACAGGTCCCACATCAGCTGGCCGAGTTCGCGGTGGAACGACGCCGGCGTGCGGGTGCCGTTGATGCTGAGCAGCTTCTGGGTCTGCTCCCGCACCCCGGTCAGCGCCTCGACGGCGGCCGGGTGGGACTCGTCGACCTTCTCGAACGGGCCGTCGGCCAGGTAGCTGCTGATCGTCGACGGCAGGACGAAGTAGCCGTCGGCCAGGCCCTGCATGAGTGCGCTGGCACCCAGGCGGTTGGCGCCGTGGTCGGAGAAGTTGGCCTCACCGATGACGAACATGCCGGGGATGGTCGACTGCAGGTCGTAGTCCACCCACAGGCCGCCCATCGTGTAGTGGACGGCCGGGAAGATCCGCATCGGCGTCGCGTAGGGGTCCTCGCCGGTGATCTGGGCGTACATGTCGAAGAGGTTCCCGTACTTGGCCTCGACCGCCGGGCGCCCCAACCGCTTGATCGCCTCGGCGAAGTCGAGGTAGACCCCCAGCCCACCGGGGCCGACACCGCGGCCCTCGTCGCACACGTTCTTCGCCTGGCGCGAGGCGATGTCGCGGGGCACCAGGTTGCCGAACGAGGGGTAGAGCCGCTCGAGGTAGTAGTCGCGCTCGTCCTCGGGGATGTCGTTGGCCGGGCGGTCGTCGCCGCGCTCCTTGGGCACCCACACGCGGCCGTCGTTGCGCAGCGACTCCGACATGAGGGTCAGCTTCGACTGGTAGTCGCCCTTGACCGGGATGCACGTCGGGTGGATCTGCGTGTAGCAGGGGTTGGCGAAGTACGCCCCCCGCTTGTGCGCCCGCCAGATCGCCGTGGTGTTCGAGCCCTTGGCGTTGGTGGAGAGGTAGAAGACGTTGCTGTACCCGCCGCTGGCCAGCACCACGGCGTCGGCGAAGTGGGTGCTCAGCTCGCCGGTGACGAGGTCACGGGCCACGATGCCGCGGGCGCGGCCGTCGACGACGATCAGGTCGAGCATCTCGGTGCGCGCGTGCTGCTCGACGCTGCCGGCCGCGATCTGCCGTTCGAGGGCCTGGTAGGCGCCGTAGAGCAGCTGCTGGCCCGTCTGGCCCCGGGCGTAGAAGGTGCGGGAGACCTGCGTGCCACCGAAGGAGCGGTTGTCCAGCAGGCCGCCGTACTCGCGGGCGAAGGGCACGCCCTGGGCGACCGCCTGGTCGATGATGTTGACGCTGACCTCGGCCAGGCGGTGCACGTTGTTCTCCCGTGCCCGGAAGTCGCCGCCCTTGACCGTGTCGTAGAACAGCCGGTGCACGCTGTCGCCGTCGTTGCGGTAGTTCTTGGCGGCGTTGATCCCGCCCTGCGCGGCGACGCTGTGCGCGCGGCGCGGGCTGTCCTGGTACCAGAACGACTTGACGTTGTAGCCCGCCTCGCCGAGCGTTGCGGCGGCCGAGCCTCCGGCCAGCCCGGTACCGACGACGATGATCGTCAGCTTCCGGCGGTTGGCCGGGTTGACCAGCCGGCCGCGGAACTGGCGCTCGCTCCAGCGCTCGCCGATCGGGACGTCGGTGGGGGCCTTGGTGTCGGCGATCGGCTCGCCGGTGGTGAACAGCTCGAGAGGCATCTGGGGGTCCTTAGTCGATGAGCCCGAAGAGGACGGAGAGGGGCACGAGCAGGAAGCCGGCGGTGATCAGGGTCGCGAAGGCGAACGCGAAGGCGCTCACGGTCTTCTCGCGGCGGCGGTTGCTCTGACCGAGGGTCTGCGTGGCGCTCCAGATGCCGTGCCGCAGATGCATACCCAGCAGGATGACCGAGATCGCGTAGAAGGCGGTGACGAACGGGTTCTGGAAGCTCGCGACCAGCCGGTCGTACGGCGTGCTGTCGAAGCCCTCGGGGTTCACCGTGCCCGTGGTGAGGTCCAGGATGTGGTAGATGATGAAGGCGAGGATGATCACGCCGCCCCAGCGCATCGTCCGCGAGGCGTAGTTCTGCGCCACGGCCTTCTTGGTCACGTACCGCTCGGGGCGGGCGCGCTTGGCCTGACGCCACAGCGAGACCGCCGCCCAGATGTGGGCGATCACCGCGACGAGCAGCACGATCCGGATGACCCACAGGGCCGTGGCGCCGGGGAGTGCCGGGTTGCCGACCGTGCGGATCCACCCGGAGTAGGAGTTGAAGGACTCCGCCCCGGAGAATGCCTTCAGGTTCCCGATCACGTGGGCGATCAGGTACAGCACCAGGATGATGCCGCTGACGGCCATCACGGCCTTCTTGAAGACCGACGTGGTCTTCGAAGCCTTCGGGGTCCTGCGCGTCGCGTGCGTCACCGTCACCACAACTGACAACGCTATGACCACACGGGCCTTGCCACCAAGCCAACGCGAGGTGACACACCTCATGTAAGGGTGCCCTCACCGCAGCCAGGCGGGTGGTGGTGACATCCTGCAGGTCAGGGAGGCGCCGGTTGGGCCGCCTCGCGGCGGGGGAGAATGCGTCCGTGCCCACACCCACCCGCGGTTTCCTCGGCCGCCGGCGCGAGCGCGACCCGCGCCTCCCGCCGGGTCAGTACGACGTCGGCGCCGACTGGCCGGTGCTCGCCGCAGAGCCGACCCCCCGCATCGCTCCGGAGACCTGGAGCATCACCGTCGACGGGCGGGTCGAGAACCCCACCACCTGGTCCTGGGACGAGGCGCACCGGCTGCCGCCGTCGGAGTACCGCGGCGACATCCACTGCGTCACCACCTGGTCGAAGTTCGACACCCGGTTCACCGGCATCAGCGTCGACTCGCTGCTGGAGGTGGCCCGGCCGACCGCCGAGGCGCAGTTCGTCATGGCGACGTCGAAGACCGGCTACACCACGAACCTGTCGCTGGCCGACGTCACCGGGGGCAAGGCGTGGCTGGTGTGGGAGTTCGACGGCCGGCCGCTGACGCCCGAGCACGGTGGCCCGGTGCGGCTGCTCGTGCCGCACCTGTACTTCTGGAAGAGCGCCAAGTGGATCAGCAAGCTCTCGCTGCTGGCCCGCGACCAGCCGGGCTTCTGGGAGCAGAACGGCTACCACGACCGCGGCGACCCGTGGCGGCAGCAGCGGTACCAGGGTGACTGAAGAAGGACCCCGTCCTCCTCACCCCTCGCAAGCTCGGGGCGAGCCTCTGGACGGGGCCGTGCTCGGTGCCGGGGTCGCCGGTGCGCCCAGCGGCGGGTGGCGCACCGCCACGGTCGCCGGCGTGCGACGTTCCGTGCCGCGCTCGGTGCAGCTGCGGCTCGACGTCGCCGACCGCGTGGACCACCTGCCCGGCCAGCACTACGTGGTGCGGCTCACCGCGCCCGACGGCTACACCGCCCAGCGGTCGTACTCGATCGCCTCCGCCCCGGGCGACCCGCTGGTGGAGCTGTTCGTCGAGCGGCTGGACGACGGCGAGGTGTCCACCCACCTGGCCGACGTCGTGGAGCCCGGCGACGAGCTGGAGGTCCGCGGTCCGATCGGCGGCTGGTTCGTGTGGGACGGCGCGACGCCGGCCCTGCTGGTCGCCGGCGGCAGCGGCGTCGTCCCGTTCGTGTCGATGCTGCGCACCGCCCGGGCCCTCGGGCGCACCGACCTGCTCCGCATCGCGGTCTCGGTCCGCGAGCTGGAGCTGCTGCCCTACGCCGACGAGCTGTGGGCCGCCGGGGCGCTGGTCGCGACCACCCGTGAGCCGAGCGGCATCCGCCCCGCCGGCCGGCTCAGCGCCGCGGACCTCGTGCCGCTGTGGGAGCCCGGTCAGACGGCGTTCGTGTGCGGCTCGGCCGCGTTCGCCGGGGCGGCCACCCGGCTGCTCGAGACGCTCGGCATCCCGGCGGCGGCCATCCGGGTGGAGCAGTTCGGTCCCAGCGGCGGAGCCACCTGACCTGCGGCAAGGTGGCGCCATGACGACGACCGCCCCGCACCCGTCCCCGGCTCTGGACCCGGCGCTGGTCTCCCGGCTCGCCGCCCTGGTCACCGCCGCGCCCGACCGGCCCCGCCAGGCCTCGTACGCGCCGTTCACCGGAGACGTCGTCGGCGAGGTGCCGACCTGCACCGCCGACGACGTCCGGGAGGCACAGCGGCGGGCGCGGGCGGCGCAGGCGGAGTGGGCGCGGCGTCCGCTGGCCGAGCGGGCCGCGGTGATGCTGCGCTACCACGACCTGGTCCTGGAGCGGCAGGAGCAGATCCTCGACGTCGCGCAGGCCGAGACCGGCAAGGCGCGGGTGAGTGCCTTCGAGGAGCTGGCCGACGTCGCCATGACCGCGCGGTACTACGCGAACACCTCGGCCAGGCACCTGCGCCCGACCCGCCGCCAGGGCGCCCTGCCGGTGCTGACCCGCACCGTCGAGCACCACCACCCCAAGGGCCTGATCGGCGTCATCAGCCCGTGGAACTACCCGCTCACGCTCGCCGTCTCCGACGCGATCCCGGCGCTCCTGGCCGGGAACGGCATCGTCCTCAAGCCCGACGCCCAGACGCCGTTCACCGCGCTCATCGCCGTCGAGCTGCTCCTCGAGGCCGGCCTGCCCCGGGAGCTGTTCCAGGTGGTCACCGGCGCCGGCCGCGACCTCGGCACCCCGCTGATCGAGGGCGTCGACTACCTGATGTTCACCGGCTCCACCGCCACCGGGCGGATCGTCGCCGAGCAGTGCGCGCGGCGGCTGATCGGCTTCTCCGCGGAGCTCGGCGGCAAGAACCCGATGGTCGTGCTGGCCGACGCCGACCTGGACAGGACCGTCGAGGGCGCGGTGCGCGCCTGCTTCTCCAACTCCGGCCAGCTGTGCATCTCGGTGGAGCGCATGTACGTGGAGGACGGCATCTACGACCGCTTCGTCCCGGCGTTCGTCGAGCGGGTGGAGCGCATGAAGCTGGCCGCGGGGCTGACGTGGGAGGCCGAGATGGGCTCGCTGGTCAGCGCCGACCAGCTCGACGTCGTCTCCCGGCACGTCGACGACGCCGTCGCGAAGGGGGCCCGCGTGCTCGCCGGCGGGAAGGCGCGGCCCGACCTCGGCCCGCTGTTCTACGAGCCGACCGTGCTCGAGGGCGTCACCGACGACATGGAGCTGGCCCGGGGCGAGACCTTCGGGCCGGTCGTGGCGATCAGCCGGGTGCGCGACGCCGAGGAGGCGGTCGAGCGGGCCAACGACACCGAGTACGGGCTGAACGCCAGCATCTGGACGACGCCGGCGCGCGGTGCGGAGCTCGCCACCCGTATCCAGGCCGGCACGGTCAACGTCAACGAGGCCTACGCCGCGGCCTGGGCGTCGCACGACGCGCCCATGGGCGGCATGAAGGACTCCGGCGTGGGCCGCCGGCACGGGCGCGAGGGCATCCTCAAGTACACCGAGAGCCAGACCGTCGCCGTCCAGCGCGGGCTGCCGGTCGGCCCCATGCCGGGCCTGCCGCTGGACCGCTACGCGAAGGTGATGACGGCCGGCCTCAAGGCGCTCGAGCGCGCCCCCTTCATCCGCTGACACGCACGAGAGCGCCGGTCCCGCACGCGCAGGACCGGCGCTCTCGCGCGCAGTGGGTCAGGCGCGGACGGTCGGCGGCACCATCGACGAGCGAACCAGCGGGGTGCGGTCCCAGGCGCGGTGCATGCCCAGGGCTGCGACGGTCTCGGCGGCCATCGCGGCGTTCGCCTTCCTGCCGGTGATCACGCCCGGGGCCTTCGGGTCGATGCCGGCGGCGCGCAGCACCTCGACGCCGTCGCCCCAGGCCCCGATGCCCTTCAGGTGGCGGAACGCCTCCTGCAGCATCACCAGGGCGCGGAAGTCACCGTCCTTCGGTGCGCCGTCGGCGACGACGATCGCGTCGAACTCGATGGACCGGCCGGTGGCGAAGGTCCGCTCGACGATCTCGACGTCCTTGCCGCTGACCAGCTGCCCGCCGTGCGGGGCGACGACCTTGACCTGGGCGCCCTCGGCCTCGAGCGCCGCCCGCAGCTTCGCGATGCCCCTGAGGTCGGCCTCCGGCCCGGCGACGACGCCGATGATCCGGCCGTCGATCGGGAAGGGCGTGGGCTTGATCTGGCGCAGGGCCGGAGATTCACCCCGCACCTTCTCCGCCTTGATCTTCTTCGGCACCGGGAGCCCGAGCCCGGCGGCCACCTGCGAGCACAGGTCCGCGTGGATGCGGGCCAGGACGGTGAGCGCGCGCTCCTTGATCGGCTGCTCGAAGCACTTGCCGAGCTCGAAGGTGTAGGCGTCGACCACGTGCTGCTGCTCGATGGTGGTCAGGCTCTTGTAGAACAGCGCCGGCTGCGAGTAGTGGTCGTCGAAGGACGCCGGTGCGGTGCGGGCCACCTGGCCGCTGACCACGCGCGGCACGTGCACGTACCCGCCCTCCGACCAGTCGGCCGGGAAGGGGCTGCCGCCGTCGACCGAGTTCGGCGTGTACGGCGCCTGCCCCTGGTGGACGGCGTGCTGGTGGAAGCCGTCGCGGGTGTTGTCGTTCACCGGCGCGTGCGGGCGGTTGATCGGGATCTGGGTAAAGTTCGGCCCGCCCAGCCGGGAGAGCTGGGTGTCCAGGTAGGAGAAGTTGCGGCCCTGGAGCAACGGGTCGTTGGTGCCCTCGATGCCCGGCACCAGGTGACCGGTGTGGAAGGCGACCTGCTCGGTCTCGGCGAAGAAGTTGGTCGGGTTGGCGTTCAGGACCAGCCGGCCGATGGGCTGCACCGGGGCGAGCTCCTCCGGCACGATCTTGGTCGGGTCGAGCAGGTCGATCCCCTCGAACGTCTCCTCGGGGGTGTCGGGGAAGACCTGGATGCCGAGCTCCCACTCCGGGAAGGCGCCGGCCTCGATCGACTCGTAGAGGTCGCGACGGTGGAAGTCCGGGTCGACGCCGCCGGCGATCTGCGCCTCCTCCCAGGTGAGGGAGTGCACGCCGAGCTTCGGCTTCCAGTGGAACTTCACCAGGACGGTCTCGCGCTCGGCGTTGACCAGCCTGAAGGTGTGGACGCCGAAGCCCTCCATCGTCCGGTAGCTGCGCGGGATGCCCCGGTCGCTCATGTTCCAGATCGTGTGGTGGGTGGCCTCGGTGTGGAGCGTGACGAAGTCCCAGAACGTGTCGTGGGCCGACTGCGCCTGGGGGATCTCGTGATCCGGGTGCGGCTTGCCCGCGTGGATGATGTCCGGGAACTTGATCGCGTCCTGGATGAAGAAGATCGGCATGTTGTTGCCGACCAGGTCCCAGGTGCCTTCCTTCGTGTAGAACTTCGTCGCGAACCCGCGGGTGTCGCGCACCGTGTCGGCCGAGCCGCGCGAGCCCAGCACGGTGGAGAACCGCACGAAGACCGGCGTCTGCAGGCCCTTCTCGGCCAGCACCGCGGCGCGCGTGACCTTGGACGCCGTGCCGTAGGCGGTGAAGACGCCGTGCGCGCCGGCGCCCCGGGCGTGCACGACGCGCTCCGGGATGCGCTCGTGGTCGAAGTGCATGATCTTCTCGCGGAGGTGGAAGTCCTCCAGCAGCACCGGGCCGCGGGGCCCCGCCTTGAGCGAGTGGTCGGTGTCGGCGACGCGGACACCGTTCGGGGTGGTCAGCGTGTCGCCGGCCTGGGCCCGCGGGTCGCGGCCGTCCTCGGGTCCGTCGTAGCCGACGCCGGTGGGGCTGACGGTCCTGGGGGCGGACGTGTTCGGCTTGCGCGTGGGGGGCACGGGTTCTCCTGATCATCGGGCTGCTTCGATCTCCGGGCGGCTACCCGGGCCGTCGCATCGGGGAAACGGCGCCTTCCGCAGGGCGGGAGGCGCCGGCCGGTGACGGGGCAGTCGGTGTGGGCCGCATCCGCGCGGGTAGCCCGCCATGCGGACACGCCGCCGAGCCGTGGCGTCGGCGTCCGGAGCCGGAGGAGGCCCCGTGGCACTGGACCATGCCCGTGACGAGCGGAGCCCGCAGGACGCCGCGGACGAGCAGAGCGCACGCGAGGAGCTCGGCAGCAGCGACGCCCCCGTCGAGGACGAGGTGGTGCAGGCCTTCGACCGCGTCGTCGACGAGGGGGCCCAGCGGCTGCACCGCACCTGGCGCGAGGTGCTCACCACCGGTCTGGCCGGCGGCTTCGAGGTCGGCGTGGGCGTGCTCGCGCTGCTGGCCGTGTACGCCGAGACGGGCAGCCACCTGCTGGCCGGCCTGGCCTTCAGCGTCGGCTTCATCGCCCTCCTGCTGGCCCGCAGCGAGCTGTTCACCGAGGGCTTCCTCCTGCCGGTGACGGCCGTGGTCGCCGGCCGTGCCCGGATCGGCCAGCTGGCCCGGCTGTGGAGCGGCACCCTGGTGGCCAACCTGGTCGGCGGCTGGCTGGTCATGTGGGTCGTGGTGGTCGCGCTGCCCGAGCTCGGCGCGACGGCGGTGGAATCGGCCACCGAGTTCGTCGACGCCCCGCTGAACCTGCAGTCGATGGCCCTGGCCTTCCTGGCCGGCAGCTCCATCACGCTGATGACCCGCATGCAGCAGGGTGCGGAGAGCGAGGGCGGCAAGATCGTCGCCGCCGTGGCCGGAGCGTTCGTGCTCGCCGGCCTCGTGCTGTTCCACTCGGTCCTGGACTCGCTGATCATCTTCGCCGGCATCCACGCCGGCGGGCCGATCGGCTACGGCGACTGGATCGCCTGGTTCTGGTACACGGTGCT
Source organism: Blastococcus saxobsidens (assembly GCF_002938435.1). GTDB lineage: Bacteria > Actinomycetota > Actinomycetes > Mycobacteriales > Geodermatophilaceae > Blastococcus > Blastococcus saxobsidens. Next base: position 57,841 of record NZ_POQT01000011.1, on the reverse strand, counting down.
GCTCAACATGGCCGGCGGGCTGCTGGTGGTCACGCTGCTGCGGCTGGTGCGCAGCAAGGAGCTCATCGAGCGGGAACGGGCGGCTGTCGCCGACGGTCACTAGGCGCGCGCCTGCGGTGTGCGCCGCGGCGCGTTCGCCATGCTTGCCCCGTGATCGAGCTGCGCTCCCTGACGAAGCGGTACCGCTCCCGCGTCGCGGTCGACGCGCTGACGGTCACGATCGAGCCCGGCCGGGTGACCGGCTTCCTGGGGCCCAACGGTTCGGGCAAGACGACGACGATGCGGTGCGTCCTCGGCCTCACCCGGCCCACCGCGGGGACGGCGACGGTGCTCGGCCACCCCTACCGCGAGCTGGCCCGCCCGATGCGCCGCGTCGGCGCCCTCATCGACCCCCGCGCCCGCCACCCCGGGCGGACCGCCCGCTCGCACCTGCTGGCCCTGGCGCAGAGCAACGCCCTGCCGCGGGCGCGCGTCGACGAGGTCATCGAGCTGGTCGGGCTGGAGTCGGTCGCCGACGACCGGGTGGGCGGCTTCTCCCTCGGCATGGGGCAGCGGCTGGGCATCGCGGCGGCCCTGCTCGGCGACCCGGACGTCCTGCTGCTCGACGAGCCGGTCAACGGGCTGGAGCCCGAGGGCATCCGCTGGGTCCGCGGGCTGCTCCGGGTGCTCGCCGACGAGGGCCGCACGGTGCTGGTCTCCAGCCACCTGATGAGCGAGATGGAGGACACCGCCGACCACCTGGTGGTGCTCGGCCGTGGCCGGCTGCTCGCCGACCTCCCGATGGCCGACCTGCTGGGTGCGCACGCCGCCGTCCGGGTGCGCAGCCCGCAGGCGCCGCTGCTGGCCTCCGCGCTGCAGCGGGCGGGCGGACACGTCGAGCTGGAGATCGACGGCGCCCTCAAGGTCGAGGGGCTCGACGCCGCGGCCATCGGCGACATCGCCTTCGCCACCGGTGCGCGGGTCCACGAGCTGGCCCGGATCACCGCGTCGCTCGAGGCGGCCTACCTGGAGCTCACCGGCGACGACGTCGAGTACCGGGCGGCGCCCCGGTGACCCGGGGGGTGCCGTTCCGCTCTCTGGTCGCCAGCGAGTGGACCAAGCTGCGGTCGCTGCGCTCGACGTGGTGGTGCACCGCCCTGTACCTGCTGGTGGTCGGCGCCGGCGGGTGGTTCGGTGCCGCGATCACCCAGTCCGCCCCGCAGCCCGACCTCGCGGTCGGCTCCGCGCTCACCGGGTTCGGCTTCGGGCAGATCGTCCTGGTCGTGTTCGCCGTCCTCGCCGTCACCGGCGAGTTCCGCACGGGCATGGTGCTGGCCTCGTTCACGTCGGTGCCGCGGCGGGGGAGGCTGCTGCTGGCCAAGACCGTCGTCGTCGCCGTCTGGTGCGTGCTGCTGTCGTCGTCGCTCGCGCTGTTCTGCTGGTTCGCCGCCGGCCGGCTCACCTACGTCGAGGGCGGCATCCCGCTCACCGACCCGGGCGTCGTCCGCCAGCTGGGGGTGCAGGTCGCTGCCGCGACGCTGACCGGCGTGCTCGCCCTCGGGCTGGGCGCGCTGCTGCGCTCGTCGGCGGGCGCGCTGGGCGTGTCCTTCGGCGTGCTGTTCCTGCTCCACCCGCTGCTCGCCATCTCCGAGACCTCGGCCGGCGAGCGGATCGGGCGGTTCGTGCCGGCGCTCCGGGTGGGGGAGGACGCGTTCCTCGCCGTCCAGACGACCTGGCAGCTGGGGCTGCTCGTGCTCGGCTCCTGGGCGGTGGCCACCTGGGTCCTCGGCGCCGTGCTGCTGGCTCACCGGGACGTCTGACCTGCGGTGGCGCGGCGGATCGCCGACACGTAGCGGGCGGTGGCCGCCCGCTGCAGCACGAGGCTGAACGGACCGGCCAGCCGGGCGGCCGGGGAGGCCAGCCGGAAGAAGACCCGGATCGTGTAGACGACGTCGCCGTCGTCGGTGAGGCGCACGGTGAACCGTTCCTCGCCGCTCTCCGGATGGCCGGGCAGCGTGCCGTAGGAGAACCCCCGCTCCGGGCCCTCGGTGCTGGCCCAGACCACGCGGCAGGGGATGTCGTAGCCGAGCCGGGGCAGTCCGGCGGTGAGGACGACGACGGTGCCCGGCGCGCTGGCCGGACCGGTGGCGCGGATGCGCAGACCGGCGCCGCGCTGGGCCCGCCAGTCGAAGACGGCCGCGGCGGCCCGTTCGAGGGCCTCCTGTCCCGCGCCCACCACCGCGGAGTGCTCGGCGAGGCGGTAGCCGGTCGGCAGCAGGTCGTCGCCGGTGGCACCCACCTCCGCATAGCTGAACGGGAGGTCGGTGAGAGCGGCGGGATCGGTCGTCCGGAACAGGCCCACGGGGGCAGTGTGCCCCGCCGGAGCTGTCAGGCCGGCCGGGACGCGACGAGCCGCTGCTGCAGCTCGGCCACGCACGCGGGCAGGTCCGTCTCCGGCAGCGGCCGGGCCAGCCAGTAACCCTGGGCGGCGTCGCAGCCCAGCATCCCGAGCTCGTCCCAGGTCGCGCGCGTCTCGACGCCCTCGGCCACCACGTGCAGGCCCAGGCTGTGCGCGAGGTCGATGGTCGACCGCACGATGGTCCGGTCGCTGGCGTCCAGCTCCATGGTCTGGACGAAGGAGCGGTCGATCTTCAGCGTGCTCACCGGGAGGCGGGTCAGGTACGCCAGCGAGGCGTGCCCGGTGCCGTAGTCGTCGACGGACAGCTCCAGGCCGAGATCGCGCAGCCGGTGCAGCACCTCGAGGGCGCGGACGGGGTCCTTCATGGCTGCGCTCTCGGTGATCTCGAGCTCGAGGCAGTCCGCCGTCAGCCCGTGCCGGCCGAGCAGCTCGCCGATCCGGTGGGGGAGCCCGCCGTCCAGCAGGCTGCGTGCCGACAGGTTGACGCTCACGGTCAGCTGCAGGCCCCGGTCGCGCCACCGCCGGCAGGCGGCCAGCGCCTGCTCCAGCACCACCTCGGTCAGCGGTTGGATCAGGCCGGTCTGCTCGGCCAGCGGGATGAACTGGGCGGGCGGCACGAGCCCCCGGTCCGGGTGCTGCCAGCGGACCAGCGCCTCGACGCCGAGGACCCGTCCGCCGGGGAGTGCGACGCGGGGCTGGTAGTGGACCACCAGCCCGCCGTCCCGGATGGCCCGGCGCAGGTCGCCGAAGAGGGTCAGCTGGCCGGGCGCGTCGGTGTCGAGGGAGGGCCGGTAGACCGCCACCCCCAGGTGGTCGGCCTTGGCCGCGTACATCGCGACGTCGGCGTGCCGGAGCATCTCCGCGGCATCGGACCCGGACACGGCGATCCCGCAGCTGCCGTCGACCTCCAGCACCAGCCCCTCGACGGCGAAGGGACGGCGGATGGCGCGCAGCGCCCGTCCGGCCACCTGCTCGGCCTCCTCGGGGTCGCAGTCGCGCACCAGGAGGACGAACTCGTCGCCCCCCAGGCGGGCCAGCAGGGTGCCGTCGCGGAGCTCGTCGGCGAGGCGGAGCGCCACCGAGCGCAGGAGGATGTCGCCGACGTGGTGGCCCAGGGTGTCGTTGACCTCCTTGAAGCGGTCGAGGTCGATGAGCACCACGGCGGTCCCCGGCCCGCCGGAGGCCGTGTCCGCCACGGCTGCCGTCACCTCCTCGACCATGGCCGACCGGTTCAGCAGACCGGTCAGGGAGTCGTGCCGGGCGCGGTGCCTGAGCGCGCGCTCGACGGCCCGGCGGGACTCCACCTCGGCCTTGAGCTCGTCGGACCGGCGCTTGCCGAAGACCATCATCAGCAGGTGCGAGAAGGCGAGCACGAGCACCACGTCGTCGGCAGGGCCCCCGAGCAGGTCGGACCAGTCCCAGGTCACGCTCGCCACGGTGAAGGCTGCGGTCATCAGCACGACGACGGCGACGTCGCGCAGCACGCGGGCCCGGAGTGCGGAAATGCCGGCGGTGGCGGCGGTCCGGTCCACGCGCACCTCCCAGATCAGGGCCGTCCTCTCCCCGCGGAATCGGCGGCCGTGGGTCTCGCCTTGAGCATGTCGGAGCCGCTGTCCCCCTGCCGGGGGGCGACCTGCCCCGGCACGGGGGCCGTCCGGCGGACCGCGGGCGTAGGTTGACCGCACTGTGCTGCCCGCCGTCACCGCCACCCGCTACGTCACCCCGCTGCGCGAGGGTGGCTCGCTGCCTGGGCTCATGGAGGCAGACGACCTGGGCACGTACGTGGTGAAGTGGCGCGCCGCGGGCCAGGGCGTGAAGGTGCTGGTCGCCGAGATCGTCTGCGGCGAGCTGGCCCGTGCCCTGGGTCTGCCGGTGCCCGCGCTCGTCACCGTCGACGTCGCCCCGGAGCTCGCGGTGGGGGAGCCCGACCACGAGGTGCAGGAACTGCTGCAGCGCTCCGCCGGGCGCAATCTCGGCCTGGACTACCTGCCCGGGGCGCTGGACTTCGAGGCCGGTGCGGACGGGGTGGACCCGGAGACCGCCGGCCGGGTGCTGTGGTTCGACGCGCTGGTGGGCAACGTCGACCGTTCCTGGCGCAACCCCAACATGCTGTTCTGGCACGGCCGCCTGCAGCTCATCGACCACGGCGCCGCGCTGACCTTCCACCACCACTGGCCGGGCGCCGAGGCCGCGGTCACCCGTCCCTACGACGCGTCGGCGCACGCCCTGATCGAGTGCGCTCCGGACGTGCCGGCGGCGAACGCCGCCCTGGCGGGGCGGGTCACCCGGCCGCTGCTGGAGGACGTTCTGGCGCAGGTGCCCGACGAGTGGCTGGAGGGCGAGACGCCGGAGGACCCGGCGCACGTCGTCCGCGACCGCTACGCGGGGCAGCTGCTGGCGCGGCTGGCGGCCCGCGACGCCTGGTTGCCGGGCCTGGTCGCCGCCGCGGCGGCAGGAGGCGCGGGCCGCCGGCGCCCGCGCGTGGGGGAGAACCGCCCCGGCTGGCTCGGGCCACCGCCGCCGGAAGGGATCAGCCAGCGATGAGGGACACGTTCGAGTACGCCGTGCTGCGCGTCGTCCCGCGCATCGAACGGGGGGAGTCGCTCAACGCGGGGGTCCTCGTCTACTGCCGGCAGCGCGACTACCTCGGCTCGCGGGTGCACCTCGACGCCGACCGGCTGCACGCCCTGGACCCGACCGCCGACGCGTCGGCCATCGCCAGGGCACTGCAGGCGGCCACCGACGTCTGCGCCGCGGAGCCAGGCGCCGGCGCCGCCGGACGCGAGGCCCTGGGCTCGCGCTTCCGCTGGCTGACCGCACCCCGCAGCACGGTCGTCCAGCCGGGGCCGGTGCACACCGGGCTGACCGCGGACCCCGACGCCGAGGCCGACCGGCTGCTGCGCCTGCTGGTGCTCCCCGTCGGGACCTGACCGCAAAACGGTGGCCGGAGGACATCCTCCGTTCACCGGATGTCCACCGGGTGGTGGCGGCGGTCGGTTTGGGTGCATAGGCCCCCACCGCCTCGCGACCAGAGGGACCGATGACCGACATCCGCAAGCCTCGTGCCCGCGCGCTCCTGCCGTTGCTGTCGAGCGTGCGTCACGGCAACCGCAGCCACGTCACCTGCTACTACAAGTGCGGCAACGCCTGCGACGCGCCCGTGCCGAACCAGACGGACAACCCCACCTTCGCCGACGTCGTAGAGACGGCGATCAGCCGGCGATCGGTCTTCAAGGCGGCCGGTATCGGCGCGATCGTCCTCGCGGCCGGGCCGGTAGGCGTCGCCGCGGCCGCGCCGAAGGACGACGGCAGGTCGCTGACCTTCCGGCCCGTGGAGCAGAACACGCTCGACGAGCTCGTCGTCCCCTTCGGCTACGGCTCGAAGGTGGTCATGCGATGGGGCGACCCGGTCGTGGCCGGCGCCCCCGCCTTCGACATCGACCGGCAGACGCCCGAGGCGCAGGCCATGCAGTTCGGCTACAACTGCGACTACATCGGGCTCCTGCCTCTCGACCCGGAGTACCGCCGGGCCCTGATGGTGGTCAACCACGAGTACACCGACGAGCAGCTCATGTTCGCGGGGGTGGAGAGCGAGGACGCGCCCACCACCGACCTGCAGAAGCGGATCGCCCTCATGGCGCACGGCATCTCGGTCGTCGAGGTGCAGCGGCAGGGCATCGGCGGCAAGTGGAAGGCGCTGCCGGGCCGCCCGCGCAACCGCCGGATCACCGCCTACACGCCGATGGCGCTCACCGGCCCGGTCGCCGGCACCGAGTACGTGCGCACCAGCGCCGACCCGGCGGGCAGCACCGTCCTGGGCACGCTGAACAACTGCGCCGGCGGCATGACCCCGTGGGGCACCACGCTGCACGGCGAGGAGAACTTCAACCAGTACTTCGGGGCCACGACCCCCGTCGCGGAGGACCCCAAGCAGCCGGTCTACAGCCGCTACGGGATCAACCGCAACGAGCCGCCCGGCCGCCGCTGGGACGAGGTGGACAGCCGCTTCGACCTCTCCCAGGAGCCGAACGAGGTCAACCGGTTCGGTTGGGTGGTCGAGCTCGACCCCTACGACCCGAACTCCGTTCCCATGAAGCGCACCGCGATGGGCCGGTTCAAGCACGAGGGCGCCAACGTGCGCATCGCCGAGGACGGCCGGGTCGTCGCCTACTCCGGCGACGACGAGCGCTTCGACTACATCTACAAGTTCGTCTCGAAGAAGAGCTACCGGCCGGGCGACGACGCCGCCGCGCGCGCGCACAACCTGACGCTGCTCGAGGAGGGGGACCTCTACGTCGCCCGCTTCGACGGCGACTCGCCGAAGGAGGAGATCGACGGCAGCGGGAACCTGCCTTCCGACGGCCAGTTCGACGGCACCGGTGAATGGATCCCGCTGGTGCTGGACGGCGAGTCGCAGATCCCCGGCAAGGACGTCGCGTGGGTGCTCACCTACACCCGCCTGGCGGCCGACCGGCTGGGCAAGCAGCTCGACGCACAGGGGGACTTCCCCGACCCGGCGGCCCCCGTCGTCGTCGACGCGTCGAAGGTGCCGACGAAGATGGACCGGCCGGAGGACATCCAGGTCAACCCGGTCAACGGCCGGGTCTATGCGGCCCTGACCAACAACTCCAACCGTACGGGTGCCAACGGCCGCCCGGGCGCGGACGAGGCCAACCCGCTCACCCGGTCCTACGCCTTCACCCCCGCCTCCGACACCGCGCCGGGGGCATACACGACGCGGCCCGGAAACCGCAACGGGCACGTCATCGAGTGGCGGGAGACCGCCGGCGACGCCGGTACGACGTTCGAGTGGAACATCTTCATCGTGTGCGGCGACCCGGGGTACCCCGGCACCTACTTCGCCGGGTACGACAAGTCCAAGGTCAGCCCGATCTCCTGCCCGGACAACCTCGAGTTCGATCCGGCAGGCAACCTCTGGATCTCCACCGACGGCAACGTCCTGTCGACGGTGAACCGCGAGGAGGGGACGATCGCTGGGGCCAACGACGGGCTCTTCGCCGTCCCGACCGAGGGCCCGGAGCGCGGTCACGTCAAGGCCTTCCTGACCGTGCCCGTCGGGGCCGAGTGCAGCGGCCCGCTGATCACGCCGGACCACAAGGCAGTCTTCGTCGCGGTCCAGCACCCGGGGGAGACCGAGGGCTCCACTCGCGAGAACCCGTCCAGCACGTGGCCGGACAAGCAGCGCTCGGGGGGCTTCCCGCGGCCGAGCGTCGCGCTGGTCTATCGCAGCGACGGCGGACGGCTCGGTCGCTGATCGACGGCTCGTCACACGACGGCGCCGGCCCCGACCGGGGCCGGCGCCGTCGTGCGTTCATGGCAGGAGCGCGTCGATCCGGCGGGCGAGCTCGAGGTCCAGCTCGCTGACGCCGCCGGCGGAGTGGCTGACCAGGGTCAGGTGCAGCGTCCGGTAGCGGAGGTCCACGTCGGGGTGGTGGTCCATCTCCTCGGCGACGTCGGCGATCGCCCCGATCGCGGCGACGGCGTCCCGGAAGCTCGGCAGTTCGACGGTGCGGCGGATGCCGTCCCCGTCGCCCGACCACAGCGGCAGGCCGTGCATCGCGGCGGAGAGCTCGTCAGGGGAGAGTCGCGGTGGGCGAGGCACGAGCCCATGGTGACGTGTTGGAACGGTCTTGTCCCAGGGGCCCGCCCTGAGCTCGCGAAGGGTGGGGGAGGGACGAGGTCCTTCGTCAGGTGTGGAGGCCGCACTCGGTCTTGTTCGACCCCGCCCAGCGCCCGGCGCGCGGGTCCTCGCCCGGGGCGACCGGGCGGGTGCACGGCGCGCAGCCGATGGAGCCGTAGCCCAGCTCGAACAGCGGGTTCACCGGGATCCGGTGCTCGGCGACGTAGGCGTCGACGACGTCCTGGGTCCAGGCCGCCATCGGGTTGACCTTCACCATGCCGCGCTTGGCGTCCCAGTCGACCAGCTTCGTGCCCGCCCGGGTCGGCGACTCGTCCCGGCGCACCCCGGAACCCCAGGCCGCGAAACCGGCCAGGGCCTGGGCCAGCGGCTTGACCTTGCGCAGCTCGCAGCACAGATCGGGGTCGCGGTCGTGCAGCTCCGGCCCGAAGGAGAGGTCCTGCTCCGCCACGGTCTGCGGTGGGGTGACGTTGTGCAGGGTGATCGGCAGCACGCTGCTGATCCAGTCGCGGGTGCCGATGGTCTCGGCGAAGTGGTAGCCGGTGTCGAGGAAGACCACGTTGACGCCGGGGACCGCCCGGGAGGCCAGGTGCGACAGCAGCCCGTCGGCCATGGAGGAGGTGATGGCGAACTGGTCGCCGAAAATCTCCCCGGCCCAGCGCAGCACGGCCAGGGCCTGCTCCACCGGGTCGGCGATGCCCTCGAAGCGGGCGTCGGCGTCGGCAGCGAGCTCCGGCGTCGGCGAGATGGCCGTCGTCATTCCTGGACTCCCGTCGCGATCAGGCGGACCGAGAACGCACGCAGGCAGGCGCCGCAGCGCCAACCCTCGTCCTCGTGCGGCGTGAGGTCCTCGTCGCCGCAGTACGGGCAGTGGAACACCGGCAGCTGCCGGGTCCTTCCCGACGTCGGCTCCTCGGTCACAGCAGCCAGTCCTCCTCGGCCCTCGAGACGTAGTGGGCGAAGGACTCACCGGGCGTCCGCCGCTCCTGGAAGCCGCGCAGCACCCGCTCGCAGTAGTCGGCGGACTCGGCCTTGGTCACCTTGTGGCCGCGGAACTTGCGGCCGAAGGTCGCCTCCACGCCGAGGTGCCCGCCCAGGTGCACCTGGAAGCCCTCGACCATCTCGCCGCTGTCGTCCTTGACCATCGAGCCCTTGAACCCGATGTCGGCGGTCTGGAACCGGGCGCAGCTGTTCGGGCAGCCGTTGACGTTGATCCCGATCGGGGTGTCGAAGTCCGGCAGCCGCCGCTCCAGCTCGGCGTAGAGATCCTGCGCGTGCTGCTTGGTCTCCACGATCGCCAGCTTGCAGAACTCCAGGCCGGTGCAGGCCATGGTGCCGCGGCGGAAGGCGCTGGGCCGCACCTGCAGGTCGTGCTCGGCGAGAGCGGTGACCAGCGCCTCCACCTTCTCGTCCGGCACGTCCAGGATGACCAGCTTCTGCTGCGTCGTCGTCCGGATGCGGCCCTGGCCGTACTCGTCGGCGAGGTCGGCGATCGTGGTGAGCAGCGAGCCGCTGATCCGGCCGGTGCGCAGCGCGAAGCCGACGGCGTTGCGGCCGTCCTTCTGCCGGCTGACGCCGACGTGGTCGCGCTGGTCGTGCTTGGCCGGGGCGGGGGCGGGACCGTCGGGCAGCTGCTCCTCCAGGTACTCGTCCTGGAGCACCTGCCGGAACTTCTCCGGACCCCAGTCGGCCATGAGGAACTTGATCCGGGCCCGGTTGCGCTGCCGGCGGTAGCCGTAGTCGCGGAAGACGGCGGTGCAGGCGGCCCAGACGTCGGTGACCTGGTCGGGCCGGACGAAGACGCCGATGCGCTGGGCGAACATCGGGTTGGTCGACAGGCCGCCGCCGACCCACAGGTCGTAGCCGGCCTCGCCGGCCTCGTTCACCACGCCGACGAAGGAGACGTCGTCGATCTCGGGCTCGGTGCAGTGGTCGACGCAGCCGGACATCGACGTCTTCCACTTGCGCGGCAGGTTGGAGAACTCGGGGCTGCCCACGTACTTGGCGACGGTGTCGGCGATGACGTCGGTGGCGTCGATCACCTCGTCCTCGAGGATGCCGGCCAGCGGGCAGCCGAGCATGACCCGCGGCACGTCACCGCAGGCCTCCATCGTGGACAGGCCCACCGACTCCAGCCGGCGCCAGATCTCGGGCACGTCCTCGATGCGGATCCAGTGGTACTGGACGTTCTGCCGGTCGGTGACGTCGGCGACGTCCCGGCCGAACTCGGTGCTGATGCCGCCGAGGACCCGCAGCGCATCGCTGGTCAGCTGCCCGCCGTCGATCCGGGCGCGCATCATGAAGTAGGAGTCCTCGAGCTCTTCGGGCTCCAGCACGGCGGTCTTGCCGCCGGGGATGCCCTGCGCCCGCTGGGTGTAGAGACCCATCCAGCGCATGCGGCCCCGCAGGTCGCCCGGGTCGATGCCGTCGAAGCCGGTCTTCGAGTAGATGTCGAGGATCCGCTGCCGGACCTCGAGCCCGTCGGAGTCCTTCTTCATCCGCTCGTTGGGGTTGAGCGGCTCGCGGTAGCCCAGCGCCCACTGGCCCTGACCGCGCTGCGGCCGGTTGCTGGTGCGGGTGGGGGTGCTCACGTGGCGTACTTCTTCCTGCGCTCGCCGCCCGTCCGGCAGCCGGGCCGGAGGACGGGGGCGCTGCTGGATCGGGGCGTAGCGGGAGAGCTGCGCGGGTGAACCTGGGTCAGCGCGCGGCGCGACAGGCGGCGCTGGAGACGAGCGCCAGATCGATGTGCAGCCGCGCGACGAGGAGAGCGCTGCCATCGGTCATGCGTCGATGGTGCCACAGCGGCGCCGGTGCGCCACGGCGCACCGGCCCGTACGGGGGACGGGGCGGGTCAGGACGCGTCGATCTCCGCGCGGATCCGGGCGACCGAGTCGGCCAGCGGGGTGACCGAGGTGTCGATGACCAGCTCGGCCCGGGCCGGCGGCTCGTAGGGGTCGCTGACGCCGGTGAAGCCGGGGATCTCGCCCGCGCGGGCCCGGGCGTACAGCCCCTTGACGTCGCGCTGCTCGCAGACCTCCAGCGGGGTGGCGAGGTGCACGAGGACGAAACGGCCGTGCTTCTCGACCAGCTGCCGGGCCTCCTCGCGGGCGGCCTCGTACGGCGCGATGGCCGCCACGACCGCGGTCCCGCCGTGCTTCACCACCTCGCCGGCCACCCAGCCGATGCGCCGGATGTTGAGGTCGCGGTGCTCCTTGGCGAACGTCAGCTCGCTGGACAGGTGGGTGCGGACGACGTCGCCGTCGAGGACGGTGACCGGCCGGCCCTCGGCCTCCAGCTGGGCGACCAGGGCGTCGGCGATCGTCGACTTGCCCGCGCCGGACAGGCCGGTGAGGAACACGGTGACGCCAGGACGCGGTGCAGCGGTCATGCCGCCAGTGTCGCCGCCGGGTCCCGCGTCGCGCACGACCGGGTCCGTCGTCAGTCCCGGTCGGTCTCGCTGAAGGACCGCCAGGCGTTGTCGATCGCGACCAGCTCGGCGGCGTGCGCCGGCAGCTGCCCGGCGACGACGTCGGCGACGGTCACGCCCTCCAGCACCCGCCGGTAGGCCTCGCGGGCGGCGACCCACACGCTGGCCAGCTCGGCCGCAGGCCCCGGGTAGCTGACGTCCTCCGGGCGCTGGCCGTGCACCTCGGCCAGGAACCCCTGCTCCACGCGCATGACCCGGGCGATCGAGATCTCCGAGGCCGGCAGCGCCAGCCGGTAGCCCCCTTCCCGGCCGCGCTGGCTGGTGACCAGCCGGGCGCGCTGCAGATCGGTGAGGATCGCCTGCAGGAACCGGTTGGGGATGTCCTGCGCGGTCGCGATGCGCTCGGCTGTCAGCGAGCCCGGCGCGGCCGCGGCGAGCTCCACGACGGCTCGGACCGCGTAGTCGACCCGGGCATTGATGCGCACGACGGCCATCCTGCCGTGGTCTGGGAGGGTGGACCCGTGTTCCAGCTGCGTTTCACCACGTTGGTGGAGGCGCCGCTGACCGTGGCGTTCGACGTCGCCCGCGCGCTCGGCCGTCCGTGGCCGTTCCCCCTGGAGGAGGTCGTCTCCGTCCGGCCGGAGCGGGACGTCTTCGCCTCCGGCTCCCCGGCGGGCCGGCGCCGGGTCTCGCACTCGCGGAGCTTCTCCGCCACCGGCGCCGGCACGCTGGTCGAGGAGCAGGTGGACTGGGAGGGCGGACTGCCCGGCGTGCTCGGCGGGTTGGTCGACCAGGTGGTGCTCCGCCGCCGGATCGTCCGCGCGATGCAGGCGCACCTGGACGCCTACGCCGCGGCCGCCGCACGGCGTGCCCTCGACGTCGTCCAGGTCGTCGGCGCCGCGCTCGTCGACGGCGACCGGGTGCTCGTGGCGCAGCGCGCCGGAGGCCCCTTCGACGGTTGCTGGGAGTTCCCCGGCGGCAAGGTCGAACCGGGGGAGGCAGAGCTGACCGCGCTCGTGCGCGAGTGCGCGGAGGAGCTCGGCGTCGCCGTCGTGCCGCAGGCGTTCCTCGGCGAGGTGCCGCTGGACGGCGTCGTCGGCGGTGGGGCACCGGGCGCCTCGACCATGCGGGTCTGGTGGGCGCGGGTGACCGACGGGGAACCGGTCGCGCGCGAGCACCGCGAGCTGCGCTGGGTCGGCGCCGGTGAGCTGGCCGCGCTGGACTGGATCCCGGCCGACCGCCCGCTCCTGCCCGCGGTCCGCGCCCTCCTCGCCCGCCTCTGACCCCAGTTCCCAGCCGTTCGTGCACTTTTCGCCGGGCGGTTCGTGCACGAACCGCCCTGGGATGGGTGGGGATGTGGATGACCGGAGCGGCCGGACCACCGATTGGGCCACGATCCCTCGGTGCTACTGCGGAGCCACGGTCTGCGCGGCGTGTTCATCGGGGCCCATGCCGTGTCGGAGGGCGTGCTGACGGTGCGCCAGCTGCGCGAAGGTCCCTACGTCCGGGTGCTGCGCGGCGTCTACGCGGACGCCTCGCTGCCGCGCGACCACCTGCTGCGGTGTCGTGCGGCGGCTCTCCTGATGCCGTCCTGTGCGGCGCTCGCCGCACGATCCGCGGCCGCTGTTCTCGGCGCGCCGGCGCCCGGCTACGGCGAGCCCGTGACCGTCGTCGTGCCGGCCGACGTCCAGTGGCGGGGGCCGGTCGGCGTGCGGGTACGCCGCGGTCCCTTACCGCCGCAGGACGTCGTCGTCACCGACGAAGGCCTCCGGTTCACGACGGCCGTGCGAACCGCATGGGACGTCGCCGCGGTGGAGACGACGGCGACGGCCGTGGGGGTGCTCGACGCGCTCCTGCGCTCGCGTGCCCTGGTACACGCGGACCTCGGTCGGTCGTTGCAGGACGGGGCCCGGCGATGGGGGGTGACGCGCGCCCGCCGGGTCTTCGAGCTCGTGGACGGCAGGGCGGAATCGCCGCCGGAGTCGTGGGTCAGGGTCGCGTGCGCACTCGGCGGGCTGCCGGCTCCCGTCCCGCAGTACGAAGTGGCGGACGACGGCGTCTGGCTCGCGCGGGTCGACCTCGCCTGGCCGGAGCAGCGGCTGATCGTCGAGTACGAGGGGGAGCACCACTTCGACGGCGTGCAGGTGGTGCGGGACGACGCACGGTTGGCGCGGTTGCTGGCTGCGGGCTGGCGGGTGATCCGCCTCAGCGCCGCAGACCTGCGGGACCTCGACGGCGTCGTCCGGCGCATCGCCGCCGAGCTGGCCGGCGCCGCCGACCGGGCGTGACCGTGCCGGCCGGGCGCCCGGCGGAAGGTGCACGAACCGCCCGGCGGAAAGTGCACGAACCGCCCGGCGGCCGGACCGGGGGACGGCGACGGGCGCCCCTCCCGGTGGGGAGCGGCGCCCGTCGTCGGAGAGGGCTACCTCAGGACTTGAAGGCGTCCTTGACGTTCTCGACACCCTGCTTGAGGTTGCTCTTGGACTCTTCCTTCTTGCCCTCGGCCTGGAGGTCGCGGTCGTCGGTGGCGTCACCGACGGCCTGCTTGCCCTTGCCCGACATCTCTTCGATCTTGTTCGTCAGCTTGTCCGTGCCACTCATCTCGAGCACCTCCGCGTCGTTGTCGGTCTGTGTCCAGAAGGCACTACCCAGACCGGAGGGCGGCGACACGCCGCGGCCCCCACCTGCGGGAAGGCCTCCGGTCTGCCCGCGGCGGCGGCGGAAAGACGGGGCCCGGGCGGGGGTGGGAGATGTGGAAGTTGCGGTTGGCGCGCGGATCGTGAGCCCAGGTCACAACTCGATGACGTCCGTGGACACCCTCTCCGAAGCGCGCCTAGGGTCCACCCGTCGCAGTCCTGGTGGCTCCGTCACCCGGCTGCGTTCGGCTCGTGACCAGTCAGTCGTCCACATGCCCGAGGGGCCGTGGCCGACCTGTCCGTTCCCCCCGCGATACGCGGGACGAGGGAGGCATTGCACGTGAACCTGAGCAAGCGCAGAGGTGCGCTCGTCGCGGCGAGCATCACCGCCGCGATGGTGCTGTCCGCCTGCGGCGGTAGCGACGAGGGCGGTGAGGGTGGCGCCGGCGGCGAGGCCGGCGGCACCTTCAGCATGTACATCAACGAGCCCGAGAACCCGCTGGTGCCCGGCAACACCACCGAGAGCGAGGGTTCCCAGGTCGTCAAGTCCCTGTGGACCGGCCTGATCCAGTACGGCCCCGAGGGCGAGGCCGAGTTCAGCGGCGTCGCGGAGTCGATCGAGTCCGAGGACAACGTCACCTGGACCGTCACGCTGAACGACGGCTGGACCTTCCACGACGGCACCCCGGTGACCGCGCAGTCCTTCGTCGACGCCTGGAACTACACCGCCTACAGCCCGAACGCCCAGGGTGCGTCGTACTTCTTCTCGAACATCGAGGGCTACGAGGACCTGCAGGCGCCGACGGACGAGGAGGGCAACGTCACCGGCGAGCCCGCCGCGACAGAGATGTCGGGCCTCGAGGTCGTGGACGACACCACCTTCACCGTCACGCTGACCGGGCCGTTCGCCCAGTTCCCGGTGACCGTGGGCTACAACGCCTTCTTCCCGCTCCCCGAGTCCTTCTTCGAGGACCCGGAGGCCGCCGGCAAGAACCCGATCGGCAACGGCCCGTTCAAGGCCGACGGCGAGTTCGTCCCCGGTCAGGGCATCACCCTGTCCAAGTACGAGGACTACGCCGGCGAGAACGAGGCGCAGGCCGACGGCGTCGAGTACAAGGTCTTCGCCGACCTGAACACCGCCTACACCGAGGTGCAGGCCGGCGGTCTGGACATCACCCGGGACGTGCCGCCGGACGCCATCACCACGGCGGCCGACGAGTTCGGTGACCGGTTCCTCGAGTCGCCGTCGTCGCAGTTCACCTACGTGGGCTTCCCGACCTACGACCCGCGCTACCAGGACAAGCGGGTCCGGCAGGCCTTCTCGCTGGCCATCGACCGCGAGCAGATCACCGACGCCATCTTCAACGGCACGCGTGCCCCCGCCGACGCCGCCATCGCGCCGGTCGTCGACGGGTACCGCGAGGGTGCCTGCGAGTACTGCGAGGTCGACGTCGACCGGGCCAACCAGCTCCTCGACGAGGCCGGCTTCGACCGCAGCCAGCCGGTCGAGCTGTGGTTCAACTCGGGCGCCGGTCACGACGCCTGGATGGAGGCCGTCGGCAACCAGCTGCGGGAGAACCTCGGCGTGGAGTACCAGCTCCGTGGCGACCTGGACTTCTCGCAGTACCTGCCCCTCCTCGACGAGAAGGGCATCACCGGTCCGTTCCGCCTCGCGTGGGCGATGGACTACCCGAGCCCGCAGAACTACCTGGAGCCGCTGTACTCCACCGCGGCCCTGCCGCCGGCGGGCTCGAACGCCTCGTTCTACTCGAACCCCGAGTTCGACGAGCTGGTGGCCCAGGGCAACCAGGCCTCCAGCAACGAGGAGGCCATCGAGTTCTACAACCAGGCCGAGGACGTCCTCCTCGAGGACATGCCGATCATCCCGATGTTCTTCGGGCTCGAGCAGGCGGTCCACTCGGAGAACGTGTCCGGCGTCTTCGTCGACATCTTCGGGCAGGTCGACACCTCCAAGGTGACCGTCAACAACTGACGCTCGCCCAGCACGACCCCTGCCGCCGCCGGGGGTGCTGTCCGCAAGGGCAGTCGCCCCCGGCGGCGCCCGTGCGGGGGACTTTGGCACGATGGTTCCGCGTCGCCGGCGCGCCGGCGACGCACACACCCGAGGGGGAACATGGGCCGCTACGTAGCGCGCCGCCTGCTGCTGACGATCCCGGTCCTGTTGGGTGCGTCCTTCCTCATCTTCGCGATGGTGTACGCCCTGCCGGGCGACCCGATCCGCGCGCTCGGCGGCGACCGCCCGCTCGCGCCGGCCGTCGTCGCCCAGCTGCGCCAGGAGTTCAACCTCAACGACCCGCTCGGCATCCAGTACCTCAAGTACCTCGGTGACCTCGCCCAGGGTGACCTGGGCACCGACTTCCGCGGCCGCCCGGTGCTCGACACGATCGCTCAGCGGCTGCCCGTCACCATCAAGCTGACCGTCGTCGCCATCCTGATCGAGGCGATCATCGGCATCGTCGCCGGTGTCCTCGCGGGCATCCGCCGGAACAGCTTCTTCGACAACGTGGTCCTGGTCTCCACCACGCTGGTGGTGTCCATCCCGATTTTGGTGCTGGCCTTCATCGCCCAGTTCGTGTTCGGCCTGAAGCTGGGCCTCTTCCCGATCTCGGGGGTCCAGGAGGGCTGGTACAGCTTCCTGCTCCCGGGCCTCGTGCTCGCGTCGGGCTCCCTGGCCTACGTGGCCCGGCTGACCCGTACCAGCGTGGCCGAGAACATGCGGGCCGACTACGTCCGCACCGCCCGGGCCAAGGGCCTGCCGAACCGGACGGTCGTCGTCCGGCACACCCTGCGCAACAGCCTGATCCCGGTGGTCACGTTCGTCGGCGCCGACATCGGCACGCTGCTCGGCGGGGCCATCGTCACCGAGTCGGTGTTCAACCTGCCCGGCATCGGGCGGGCGATCTTCGACGCCGTCCGGGCCCAGGAAGGTGCCGTCGTGGTCGGCATCGTGACCCTGATGGTCTTCTTCTTCATCTTCTTCAACCTGGTCGTCGACGTGCTCTACGCCGTCCTCGACCCGAGGATCCGCTATGAGTGACCAGCAGCAGGCCGACCTCCGCAAGGACGAGGTCGAGGCCGGCACCACCACGGGTCTGGCCAGTCCGTCGGTCGACCCGGCCAGCGACCGCCAGAACAGCCTGTGGAGCGACGCCTGGAAGCAGCTGCGGCGCAACGTCCTCTTCTGGATCGGGGCCGTGCTCGGGCTCCTCTTCCTGCTGATGGCGCTCTTCCCCGGGGTGTTCTCCCGCGGCGTCGACCCGCGTGACTGCAGCCTCTCCCGGTCCGGGCAGGCGCCTTCGTCGGAGCACTGGTTCGGCTTCGACCAGCAGGGCTGCGACTACCTGGCCAACGTCGTGCACGGTGCCCGGAACTCGCTGATCATCGGTCTGCTCGCCGTGGTGGTCATCCTGCTCATGGGCGTGGTGGTCGGCGCACTGAGCGGCTTCTTCGGCGGGTGGATCGACAGCCTGCTCTCGCGGGTGGCCGACATCTTCTACGCGCTGCCGCTGATCCTCGGGGCGCTCGTGGTGCTGCGCAGCGGCTTCCTCGGCCGCGGCGTCGTGGCGGTGGCGATCGCGCTGGCCGCCTTCGGCTGGATGACGGCGATGCGGCTGGTCCGCTCCCAGGTGATCGCCGTGAAGAGTTCCGACTACGTGGCCGCGGCCCGCGCCATGGGCGCCTCCAACGGCCGGATCCTGGTGCGGCACATCCTGCCCAACGCGGTCGCGCCGGTGCTGGTCTACGCGACGATCACCATCGGGGTGCTCATCGCCGCGGAGGCGACGCTGACCTTCCTCGGCGTGGGCCTGCAGCGTCCGGCCATCTCGTGGGGGCTGCAGATCGACGCCGGGCAGCGGCTGCTGCGCATCGCCCCCCACCTGGTCCTCTTCCCCAGCCTGATCCTGACGATGACGGTGATGGCGTTCGTGATGATGGGTGACGCGCTGCGCGACGCCCTCGACCCGAGGCAGCGTTCATGAGCACCGCGTCGATGTCCGTACCGTCCGGTTCCGCCCGCGGCGCGTCCGCCCCGGTCCTGGAGGTCCAGGACCTGCGGGTGCAGTTCCGCACCGGCTCCGGCCTGGTCAACGCCGTCAACGGCGTCAGCTACACGGTCTCCGAGGGGGAGACCGTGGCGATCCTCGGCGAGTCGGGCTCGGGCAAGTCGGTCTCGGCGCAGGCGATCATGGGCATCCTCGACATGCCGCCGGCGGAGATCACCAGCGGCCGGATCATGTTCGAGGGCCGGGACCTGCTCACGGCGTCGGCCGAGGAGCAGCGCAAGGTGCGCGGCCCCGGCATCTCGATGATCTTCCAGGACGCGCTCTCGTCGCTGAACCCCGTCTACAGCGTCGGCTTCCAGATCGGCGAGATGTTCCGGGCGCACCGCGGCACGTCGCGCAAGGACGCCAAGAAGCTCGCCATCGAGCTGATGGACCGGGTGCGCATCCCCGCCGCCGCCCAGCGGGTCGACGACTACCCGCACCAGTTCTCCGGCGGCATGCGGCAGCGCGTGATGATCGCCATGGCGATCGCGCTGGACCCGCGCATCCTCATCGCCGACGAGCCGACGACAGCCCTCGACGTGACGGTCCAGGCGCAGGTCATGGACCTGCTCAAGGACCTGCAGCGCGACACCGGCATGGGCCTGGTGCTCATCACCCACGACCTCGGCGTGGTGAACGAGGTCGCCGACAACGTGGCCGTCATGTACGCCGGGCGCATCGTGGAGCGCGGCACGGTCGACGACGTGTTCGGCAACCCCGCGCACCCCTACACCGAGGGGTTGATGGCCTCCATCCCGATGCTCGAGGCGAAGGGTGGCCGGCTGCAGCCGATCGGCGGCCAGCCGCCGAACCTCTCCTCGATCCCGTCGGGCTGCCCGTTCCACCCCCGGTGCCCCAAGCGCCGGCTCGGTGCCGACGCACCGCCCGGCCGTCACTGCGCCGAGGACGTCCCGCCGCTGCGGCTGGTCGTCCCTGGGCGCGAGGCGGCCTGCCACTACAGCGAGGAGGTCCTCGGTGTCTGACATCACCGACGCCGCCGCGGCACCGCGCCCGGCCGCTGCGCCCGGAGAGGTCCTGCTCGACGTCAAGGACCTCAAGAAGCACTTCCCGCTCACCCAGGGCATCGTCTTCAAGCGGACCGTGGGCCACGTGCGTGCGGTCGACGGCGTCAACCTGACGCTGCGCCGCGGGGAGACGTTGGGCCTGGTGGGCGAGTCCGGCTGCGGGAAGTCGACCGTCAGCAAGCTGCTGGTCGCGCTGGAGAAGCCCACGAGCGGGCAGATCCTCTACAAGGGCGACGACGTCGCGAAGATGGGCGGTCGCGCGCTCAAGCAGTACCGGCGCGAGGTCCAGATCATCTTCCAGGACCCCTACGCCTCGCTGAACCCGCGGATGACCGTCGGTGACATCGTCGCCGAGGGCTGGTCCGTGCACGCCGACATCGCTCCCCGCAAGGGCCGGCTGCAGCGCACCCAGGAGCTCATGGAGCGGGTCGGGCTCAACCCCGACTTCGTCAACCGGTACCCGCACCAGTTCTCCGGTGGCCAGCGTCAGCGCATCGGCATCGCGCGGGCCCTGGCCCTGCAGCCGGAGATCATCGTCTGCGACGAGCCGGTCAGCGCCCTGGACGTCTCGGTGCAGGCCCAGGTGGTCAACCTGCTCGAGGACCTGCAGGACGACTTCGGCCTGTCCTACCTGTTCATCGCGCACGACCTGTCGGTCGTCCGGCACATCTCCGACCGGGTCGCCGTGATGTACCTCGGCAGCGTGGTCGAGGAGGGCACGGACGCGCAGGTCTACACCGCCGCGTCCCACCCGTACACGCAGGCGTTGCTGTCCTCGGTCCCGGTGCACGAGCCGCACCTGCGGGGGCTCAAGGAGCGCATCCTGCTGGAGGGGGACGTCCCGAGCCCCGCGAACCCGCCGTCGGGCTGCCGTTTCCGCACTCGCTGCTGGAAGGCCCAGGACATCTGCGCCACCGAGGCGCCGGCACTGGTCGATCGCGGCCAGGGGCACCCGTCGGCGTGCCACTTCGCCGAGGCGCGGACCGTCGTCCCCACCGAGGCCTGAGCACCTCGCGCGGGGATCAGGTCACCTGATCCCCGCGCGTCCTCCCTCACCGTGCGCGGTGAGGGAGGACGCGTTGCGGTGGGGGAGGACGCGGGTGCACCCCGACCCGTTCGCGCCCCGGGCCGCCTCAGGGAGAATGCCTCCTCGTGACCTCCGACCGCCGCATGCTGCTCGTGCACGCGCATCCCGACGACGAGACCATCAACAACGGCGCCACCATGGCCCGCTACGTCGCCGAGGGCGCGCAGGTCACGCTGCTCACCTGCACGCTGGGCGAGGAGGGCGAGATCCTCGTCCCGGAGCTGGAGCAGCTGGCCGCCGACCAGGCCGACCAGCTCGGCGGCTACCGCATCTGGGAGCTGCGGGCGGCGATGGACGCCCTCGGCGTCACCGACATCCGGTTCCTCGGCGGGGCCGGCCGGTACCGCGACTCCGGCATGATGGGCGTGCCGGCCAACGAGCACCCCCGGGCCTTCTGGAACGCCGACCTCGACGAGGCGGTCGCGCACGCCGTCGCGGTCGTGCGCGGGGTGCGCCCCCAGGTGGTCGTCACCTACGACGAGAACGGCGGCTACGGCCACCCGGACCACATCCAGGCGCACCGGGTCGCCATGGGCGCCGTGGCGGCCGCGGCGGACCCCGCCTACCGGCCCGACCTGGGTGCGGCGTGGGCGGTCGCGAAGGTCTACTGGTGCTGCATGCCCCGGTCGGTGCTCCAGCGCGGCATCGACGCCATGGCCGCCGCCGGCGACCAGACGTTCTTCGAGGGCGTGACCAGCGCCGACGACCTGCCCTTCGGCGTGCCGGACGAGCAGGTGACGGCGGCCGTCGACGGGAGCCGGTACGCAGCGGAGAAGGACGCCGCCATGCGGTCCCACCCCACCCAGATCATGGTCGACGGCCCCTTCTTCGCCCTGTCGAACAACCTGGGCCTGGAGATGATGGCCGTCGAGCACTACCGGCTCGTCCAGGGCGAGCGCGGGCCGGCCGGGCCCGGTCCGGAGGGCTGGGAGGACGACCTGTTCGCCGGTCTGCCGGGGTGAGCCGACTGCTGCTGGCCGGCTGGGCGCTGGCCGCGGTGCTGGTGGCGGGCTGGCTGGCCGTCGTGGAGGTCTTCTGGCTGCCGCTGCGCGTCGGCGGCGTCCCCGTGCCGGTGTCGGTGCTCGCCGCCGTCGTCGGCAACGTGCTCCTGGTGCGTGCGGCGCTGCGCGTGTCCGGCTCCAGGCTGGTCGCCGCGGTGCCGGCGCTCGTCTGGCTGGTCGTGGTCGTCGCCGCGATGGGCCGCCGGCCGGAGGGCGACCTGGTGATCACCATCGGTACCGGTGGATACACCGTCGTCACCACGGCGTTCCTGCTGCTCGGAGTGCTCGCCGCCGCCTTCTCCGTGGGGACGGCGATGGGCGGAGGGCCGCGGCCCGTCAGCTCTCCGCGGGCGCCCACCGGTAGTGGTAGCGGTGGTGCGTAGGTGTTCCCCAGGCGGGCGTAGAGCGACAGCGCGGCGGCGTTGCCGGCGGCCACCTGCAGCAGGCAGGAGTGCCCGCCCTGGGCCAGCGCGTCGGTGGCCAGCGCGGACATCACCCGGGTGGCCAGCCCGCGGCGCCGGTAGGCGTCGTCCACGGTCACGGCGCTGATGACCAGCCATCCGTCGGCGAGCACGCCACGTGCGACGGCCGCCAGCGGCGCGGGGGCGGCGTCGAGGCGCACCGAGGCGAACAGCGGGCGATCGGCGTGCCGGAGCACGGCGGCGGCCGCGGCGGGCAGAGGAGCGCCCCGGTACCGGTAGCCGGCCAGCCAGGCGTCGTCGGGCTCGGTCGCCAGGGGAACGGCGACGTCGTCGGCCGCGCCCGCCCACGGTCGCAGCGCCGAGGTGAGCACGAGGTTGTCCTCGTCCCGGGTCCAGCCCGCGGCCGCGAACGCGTCGTCCGCGGCGACCGGCCCCGGGGTCGGGACGGCGGCGCACGGCCGCAGGCCCCGGTCTTGGTACCAGCGGGTGACGTCGCCGACCGCCGTCGTCGGGTCCGCCGGTGGATCCCCGACGACGAGCACGGAGTTGGCGCGGCCGGTGAACCCACCACCGGCCCGCAGCAGCCAGCCCCCGAGCGGCTGCTCTTCCAGCCCGCGCCAGGTCCGCGCCGCCAGGCGTTCGAGGTCGTCGACGGTTCCGGCAGGGACGGCGCGCACGGCGACGATCCTGGTGCCCGCCCCCCGTGACCGACCGGGCGACCCCCTCCGGTCAGCGCGGCAGGCGCCCGGCATGGACGACGTCGGCCTGCATGGGCCGGGCGTCCAGCCAGCCGAGCACGCGCTCGGCGGGCATGGGCCGGGAGATGTGGTAGCCCTGCGCGATGTCGCAGCCCCACTCCCGCAGCGCGGCGAGCGAGGCGGCGTCCTCGACCCCCTCGACGACCATGCTCATGCCCAGGTCGCGGCTCAGCTGCAGCGTGCTGCGCACGATGGCGGCCGCACGCGTGTCGCTGGTCAGGTGGGTGACGAAGCTGCGGTCGAGCTTCAGCTCGTCCACCGGCAGCGCCCGCAGGTAGGCCAGCGAGGAGTAGCCGGTGCCGTAGTCGTCGACCGAGAGGCGCACGCCCAGGCGGCGCAGCCCGGCCATGACCTGCTGGCTGCGCGCGGCGTCGGCCATGAGGACGTCCTCGGTGATCTCGAGGATCAGCGCCTCCGCCGGCACGGCGAAGCCGTCCAGCAGCATCTCCACCTGCTCCGGCAGCGCGACGTCCTGCAGGTTGGAGACCGAGAGGTTCACCGCCACGGAGAGGTCGTGGCCCTGCGCCCGCCAGCCCCGGAGGTCGCGCAGCGAGCGCTCGAGCACGCGCAGCGCCAGCCGGCGCATGAGGCCGGCCTGCTCGGCCAGCGGGAGGAAGACGTCGGGGAACAGCAGCCCGCGCTCGGGGTGGTTCCACCGCACCAGCGCCTCGACACCGACCACGACGCCGCTGCGCAGGTCCAGCTTGGGCTGGTAGTGGTTGTCCAGCTGCTCGGTGTCCAGGGCCGCGCGCAGCTGCTCCAGGGTCTCCAGCCGGTCCCGCGGGGCCGGGGTGCCGTCCGGCGCCCACACCTCGTAGCCGTGCCGGGCGCGCTTGGCCGCGTACATCGCGGTGTCCGCCCGGGCCAGCAGCAGCGAGCGGTCCCGGCCGTGGTCGGGGCACAGCGCGATGCCGAT
This sequence comes from Blastococcus saxobsidens, assembly GCF_002938435.1. Taxonomy (GTDB): domain Bacteria; phylum Actinomycetota; class Actinomycetes; order Mycobacteriales; family Geodermatophilaceae; genus Blastococcus; species Blastococcus saxobsidens. Next base: position 34,445 of record NZ_POQT01000011.1, on the reverse strand, counting down.
GCTGGCGTCGACGTGCAGGGGCATCCCGTCCAGCACGAAGGCGTCCCGCAGCGCCGCACCGAGGCTCTCGGCCACCTCGCGGGCCCGCTCGGCGCCGGCGCCCGGCAGGAGGACGGCGAACTCGTCGCCGCCCATGCGGGCCAGCAGGTCGCCCGGACGCAGTGCCTGCTCCAGGCGCGGGCCGACCAGGCACAGCAGGTCGTCGCCGACGCTGTGCCCGAAGCTGTCGTTGATCTCCTTGAACCGGTCGAGGTCGATCATGAGCAGCGCGCTGTCGCCGTCGCCGTCGCCGTAGACGGTGGCCTCCACCTGCTCGATGAACCGGCGGCGGTTGGCCAGGCCGGTGAGCGGGTCGTGGTGGGCCTCGGAGGCCAGCTGGGCCAGCCGCTGCTGCTCGGCGGCCCGCAGCTCGGCGTTCTCCACCACGAGCGCGCCCTCGAGCGTGACCTGCCGGACGGCGTCGCGGACGGACGGCGTCCAGGTGCGCCGGGTCCCGATCGACCCGGTGACGACCAGGCCCAGGAGCCGGTCGCCGGACATGAGCGGCACGCTGATGTAGGAGGCCAGGTCCAGCGCCTCGGTGAGCCGGGGGTCGAGCAGCTCGCTGCCCGGGGCGTCCTCGACGAACACCGGCGTCTTCTGGTCGGAGGTCAGCCGCCACAGCGGCACGTCTGCGGCCGGGCGGCCGATCAGCTGCGTCTGCACGACCTGCTTGTGCGCCTCCGGCCAGTCGATGTGGCGCACCTCGCCGACGATGCCTCCGGGGCCCTCCAGGTAGGCGGCGCTGCGGTCGGTGCCGGCGAGGCGCTGGACGGCACGGGCCAGGACCTCAGCGGCCTCGGCCGCGCCGGTCACCCCCGAGCCGTCCACCAGCATCTGGCGGACGACACGGGCGGTGGTCAGCGAGGCCGCACGCGCCTGGCTGGTGCGGGCCTGCTCGATGACGCCACCGAGGTGCGCGCCGGCGGCCGCGGCGAGCCGGCGGACGTCCTCGGAGAACGGCCGCACCTGGGTGCTGTCGAGGGTCAGGACGCCGGCCAGGTCGGGAGCGCGGCCCAGCGGCACGGCGAGGGCGGAGGCCACCTGGAAGGAGTCGACCCACCACCCCGACACCAGGCCGGAGTTCCGGTCCGCGGTCATGGGTTCGCCGGTGCGCAGCACGGTCTCGGCCAGCTGCAGCCCGACCGGCGCGTTGCGGAACTGCTGCCAGGTCGCCAGGTCGCGGCGACCGTCGGCGTAGGCGGCCATGCGCGGGACGAGCTCGTCGTCCTCCAGGAGGAAGACGCACGCCCGCTCCACTTCCCCCAGCTCGGCGAGCTGGCGGCAGGCGGAACCCAGCAGGTGGTCCATGGACTGCGCCTGGGCGGCGGACTCGATGAGGCCGAGCAGCACCGCTGCCTGGTCCAGCCGGCGCTGCTGCGAGCGGCGCTTCCACGCCTCGGACATGGCCGCGGCGAGCTTGGGGGTCACCTGCCGCAGCAGGTGCGGGGCCGCGGCCGCGGCCGGTTCGACGGTGAGGACGCCGACGACCTCGCCGTCGACGACCAGGGGCTCGCCGTGGGCGGACCGGATGCCCAGCGCGGCCAGCTGCTGGTCACTGGCCCGCCGGCCGTCCGCCCGACCGGTGACGGGCCGCCGGGTGCGGATCACGGCTTCCAGGAACGGGGTGTCCGAGACGAGGGCGGGGGTGCGCATCGCCGGGTGGGGGAGGGCAGGGTCGTCGCCGGGGCGGATGGCCCGCCGGAAGGGGATGACGAGATCGGTGGTGGCCTCGTGGACCCACACGGAGACGCGGGTGGCCCCGGCCGAGGCGCGCAGCCTGCCGAGGAGGTGTTCCAGAGCTGCCTCGGCGTCGTAGGGCGACACCGACGACGGATGCCGCGGCGTTGCCCGGGAATGCGTCTTCTGCTCCGACACGTCGTCAGGATCGGCGTCCGCGACCCCGTCTTGAGCGGGGACCTGCGCCGCACCCCCAACGGGTGAGGGCCCCCTGACCAGGTGGCCCGCCGAACGGACGGCGACCGGGCAGGTGATACTGGACGCGCATCTGGCGCCCCGGTCCCGGCCGAAGGCGCCGCCCGAACGTCCCCGGGAGGGAACCCCGTGACCTACGTCATCACCCAGGCCTGCGTCGACGTTCTCGACAAGGCGTGCATCGACGAGTGTCCGGTGGACTGCATCTACGAGGGCGACCGGATGCTCTACATCCACCCCGACGAGTGCGTGGACTGTGGTGCGTGCGAGCCGGTGTGCCCGGTCGAGGCCATCTACTACGAGGACGACGTCCCGGACAAGTGGAAGGACTTCTACAACGCCAACGTGGAGTTCTTCTCCGACCTGGGCAGCCCCGGCGGTGCGGCGAAGACCGGCAAGGTCGGCAAGGACCATCCGCTGGTGGCCGCGCTGCCGCCGCAGGGCGAAGGCCACTGACCACTCCGGCGCCCGGCGCGCCCCGCGCGCTGCCGGACTTCCCGTGGGACTCCCTTGCCGGGGCCCGGGCGCGTGCCGCCCAGCACGCCGGCGGGGTCGTCGACCTCTCGATCGGCACCCCGGTCGACAGCACGCCACCGGTCCTCCGGGAGGCGCTCGCCGCTGCCGCTGATGCGCCCGGGTACCCGACGGCCCTGGGGACGACGGCGTTGCGCGCGTCCGCCGCCGGCTGGCTGCGGCGCCGGCTCGGCGTCGAGATCGCCGATCCGGCCGGCGCGGAACCGTCGGTGATCCCCACGGTGGGGTCCAAGGAGCTCGTCGCCCTGCTACCGACCCTGCTGGGCCTGCAGGGCAGCGCGACCACGGTGCTGCTGCCCGAGATCGCCTATCCCACCTACGAGGTCGGCGCGGTGCTGGCCGGGCTCTCGGTGCGCCGGTGCGACGCCCCGCCTGCCGATGCCGGCGCGGTGTCGCTGGTCTGGCTGAACTCGCCGGGGAACCCGCACGGCCGGGTCCTCACCGACGAGCAGCTGAGGGCCTGGGTCGAGTGGGGCCGGGCGCACGGCGTGCCGGTGGTCGCCGACGAGTGCTACATCACCCTCGGCTGGGACGTGTCTCCGCGCTCGATCCTGCACCCGGCGATCGCGGGGGAGGACCACACCGGTCTGCTCGCGGTGCACTCGCTGTCCAAGCAGTCGACCGCCGCCGGGTACCGCGGCGGTCTGCTGTCCGGTGACCCCGTGCTGGTGCGCCGGGTGTGGGAGGTCCGCCGCCACCTGGGGCTGCTCGTCCCGGCGCCGGTGCAGGCGGCGATGGTCGCGGCCCTGGACGACGACGCGCACGTCGACGCCCAGCGCGAGCGCTATCGCGCCCGCCGCGAGCGGCTGGCCGCCGCGGTGCGGGGCGCGGGCATGCGCATCGACCACTCGGAGGCGGGCCTGTACCTGTGGGCCACCCGGGACGAGGACTGCTGGACCACCATCGACCGGCTCGCCGGGCTCGGCATCGTCGCCGCTCCCGGGAGCTTCTACGGAGCCGCCGGAGCCCGGCACGTCCGGCTGGCGCTGACCGCCTCGGACGAGCGGATCGATGCCGCAGTGGAGCGCCTGCGTTAGGCCCCCTGCAGGGGCCCACGGCGAGCGTGCGAGCCGTGGGTGGCAGGGGGTCCTTCTTCAGACAGGCTCGCGGTACCGGATGACCGTGCCGGCACCCACGCGGCGGGCCGCCGTCAGGCTCAGCGTCGCGCGGCGGAAGACCTCGCTCGCCGGGAGCCCGGGCCGCAGCGTGGTGTAGCCGGCCGCGGCGGAGAGCCCCGGGACGCCGAGCGCGGTGATCGCGGTGATCAGGCGCGCCCCGGCGACCTCCGCGGCGGTGGTGGCACCGGCGACGACGATGGCGAACTCGGCCGCCCCGCAGGCGCCGAGCCAGTCGTCGCCACGGACGGAGCGGGCGAACAGCTGGGTGACCTGGGCCAGGGTGCTCGTCGGGGTCGGCCAGCCGTCGTCGCGGCGGAGGAGCCCGATGACCAGGAGCGTGGTCGGCTGCTCACCGGAAGCGGGGAGGTCGGCGGCGAGCCGCTCGAGCAGGCCCTCGCGGGTGGGGAGCAGCACCGGCATGTCGGCGACCGCGGAAGCGGCGGCGCGGGCCGCCGGGGAATGGTCGTTCGGCGCGATCGTCATGGCTGAGCAGTCGGTGCCACGGCCCGGTTCGTTGAGAGCCCGGACCGGGATGTCCCTCCGGAGGGGGACGGGTCCGGACGCAACTGTGGGGGACGCCACCGATCAGGAGCTCCGCGGACCGTCCACCGCCGACGCCCGGGCGTTCGCCGGCGACGGCTCAGCTGGCGTCAGTTGCCGCTTCGGCGTCGACCGCAGCCGCACCCTCCGTCCGGTCGACGGTTGCGGGACTGTGGGCTCGTCACCCAAGTGGCATCACAACGCGGGCATCGCCATTCGCAGCTGTCCGTGCTGTTCGGCTTGAATTCCCGCGGGCCGACGCCTGGGTGTGTCCTGTTGGCGATGAACTGGTCGACCAGTTGCGGGTTGCGGTCGGCGAAGCTGTTCCCGGGTGCGGCTCGTGCTGCGAGCCGCCCCCCTTGCTGATAGCGACAGGGCGGACAGCCGGTCCCGAGGCGCGTCCGGTTTTTCGTCTTGGTCTGCCATTCGTGGAGGCAGGCCGTGCAGCGCCAGAGAACGAGGTCGTCACCGGCCGGTGCAATATCTGCGGCGGTGAGTCCCGGACGATCGACCACAGCCACGAACTCGGTCGCGAGATGCGGATGCTCACTGGCAAGGCTGCGAGCCCGAGGTTCGTGATGGCGGTCGGCCCACCGCCGAGCGGCTCGTCCCAATGCCTGGGCCTTGGCGGCTCTCGGCAGGGTCAGGGGGGTGGAGGTCTGGGCGGAGCCCTCTCGCAGAATCGGAACCAGGGCCGCGAGCCACAGCTCCGGGTCCCCGTCAGCACTACCGGAAAGAATTACCTGACGGGCTCGACTCCCCGGCGGCAGCGGGACATCCAGCGCTCCGAGTTGAAGCGATCGCGCGCGTACGTAGTTGCGGGATGCCAGGCGGCGGAGCTTCCGCGCGTCGCGCCTTCTGGCCGCCTCGCCGCGGTGCCACCGTTCCGGGTCGAGATCGATGAGCATGTCCAACTCTTGGATCCAGAGGTCGATGCGCTCCACATCCGCCCTGTCCTGCCGAGGTTCCTCGTGCGAGACCTGGACGCCCAGCCCGGTGGCCACGGTGATCAGCTCAGCGACGTCGTACTCCAGCCGGCTGCTCCTGAAGCCAGGGCGACATCCGGGGCAATTGGTCCTATGTGAGACGCGCTGCTTGGCGCTGGCGACCCACTCGTGCCCCGCTCGGCATCGCCAACGAATGCGGTCGTGGCTGCCCGCCGGCGTAGATGAAGCATCCCTCTGGGGGACTGTTTCGTTCTCCACGAACTCTGCGGCCAGCTCAGGTCGGACGAGTGCAAGGGCCGGCGTCTTCGCCCGAGTGGTCAACGCGGTCTCTCGATTGCGTCGGCGCGCGCACGAGGGGCAACCCGAGCCGCGCAAGGCGCGATTGCTGACCGTGGCTTCCCACTCGAATGCGCAGGAGGCGCACCGCCAGCGGCACCGGGCGGGTGCGCCGAGGGTCAGGTGCTCGGGTCCGCGCCTGCGCGAGCCCCCCACTTCTTCCAGGAATTCGGCCGCCAGGGTGGGCGTCAGCACGGCCATGCTGACCGCGCCGGCTCGGAGACTTCGTCCGTCGAGTCCCCACTTCCTCGCGATGCGCCTGATCTGGCCAGGGTCCCGACGAAACAGAGCGCCGATCTCTGCGGCCGTCAACCCCAGCAGGAACAGTTGCGTGAGCACTTCCGCGGTCAGGGGCGACTTGGGATCCAAAGGGGCTGCGCCCAAGAACTGGCTGATGGCGGTCGAGTGCTCGGGTGGCGCGGCCATGCACGCATGATCTCGAAGGGTGGTGACAATTCGCCGTCGTGTTCCAGGCGCGCTGCTTGGTCACCACATGGTGTCTCACATGGGCGTGGGGCGCGAGCAGTTGTCGTCCATCATAGCACCGGACTGCAGCATGGTGGTCAATTCTTGTGCAAATTCCTGCCACTTTTGGTACAATTCTGGATGGCCCGAGATCTGGACGGCCTGGGCGATATTCGTCAATCGACCGGACTCCCACTCAGGGATCTGGACCAGGCGGTCGTAGAACTGGCCGGCCGCGTAGACGGGATCCTGCACCTGCTCGGGTGTGCCCCAGCCCTGCGAGGGTCGCTGCTGGAAGAGCCCGAGCGAGTCCCGGTCGCCGTAGTCGAGGTTGCGCAGGGTCGACTCCTGCATCGCCGTCGCCAGCGCGATGACGACTGCCCGGTCCGGGAGGCCCCGGTCCCAGCCCACCTCCGCGATGGTGGCCGCATTGGCCATCTGGTCGGCGGAGAGGGTCACCGACGAGCCGGGCAGGGTGCACGTGCCGGGCCTGGGTGCCCGCTCGGTGCCCCAGGCGGCTCCGGCGACGAGCGCTGCCGCGATCAGCAGGGCCGGCCACCAGCGCATGATCCCGGCGGCACCGCTGCGGCGCGGCGCGCGGCGCTTCCTCTTCGCCGGCCGGCGGGCCGGTGCCCGGCGCCCCGCCCCCCGGCCGCGGCCGTCCGAGCGCGCACCCGCTCGTGCCCCCGTGCGTGCCGCGGCAGGGTGCGACGCGGTGCGGAGGCTGGTCATCGCCTGCGACTGTAGGTGCGGTTCCTGGGTGGTTCCTGTGCCTGCGGAAGAGATGTCCGTCGCTCGGGCGGCCGGGGCGTCAGTTGGCGTGCAGCTCCGCGTTCAGCGCGCCCCAGGTGCCCTTCCGGACGACGACCTCGAGCGCACCGCTGACGCTGTTGCGGCGGAAGAGCAGGCCGTCGCGGCCGGAGAGCTCCCGGGCCTTGACCACCGAGCCGTCGGGCAGCGTGACCCGCGAGCCCCCGGTGACGTAGCAGCCGGCCTCGACGATGCAGTCGTCGCCGAGCGAGATGCCGATGCCGGCGTTGGCCCCGAGCAGGCACCCGGTGCCGATCGAGATGACCTCCTTGCCGCCACCGGAGAGCGTGCCCATGATCGAGGCGCCGCCGCCGATGTCGCTGTCGGCGCCGACGACGACACCCGCGCTGATCCGGCCCTCGATCATGGAGGGGCCCAGCGTGCCGGCGTTGAAGTTGACGAAGCCCTCGTGCATGACCGTGGTGCCCTCGGCCAGGTGGGCGCCCAGGCGCACCCGGTCGGCGTCGGCGATCCGCACACCGGTCGGGATGACGTAGTCGACCATCCGCGGGAACTTGTCGACGCCGAACACGGTCACGTGGCCGACGGCGGCGCGCAGCCGGTGCGCGTTGAACCCGGCCGCCTCGACCGGGCCGGCGCTGGTCCAGGCGACGTTGGTGAGCAGGCCGAAGGCGCCGGTCATGTCCGCCCCGTGCGGCTGGATCAGCCGGTGCGAGAGCAGGTGCAGCCGCAGCCAGACGTCGTAGGTGTCGACCGGCGGCTGGGCGAGGTCGGCGATCACGGTGCGGACGGCGATGATCTCCACGCCGCGGGCCTCGTCGGTGCGCACGAGGCCGCCGTAGTCGGGGCCCAGCTCGCCGGAGAGCTCCAGCGCGCCCAGCCGGGTCGTCCCCGTGGCGGCCCCGCCGGGCGCGCCGAGCCGGGGCTCGGGGTACCAGGTGTCCAGGACGGTGCCGGACGGGGTGACGGTCGCCAGCCCGGCGGCGACGGCGGAGGTGGCGGAGACGGGGGCGGACGCTGCGTCAGTCACGGCGACGACGCTACCCAGCCGTGGTGACGTGCTGGAACGGCCCCGCTGCAGGGGCCCGCCGCGAGCATGCGAGGGGCGGGGGGTAGCGGGGTCCTTCTAGGCTCGCCCGCGTGAGTGCCGTGCCAGAACTCGATCTCTCCTCCGACGTCCTCGCGCTGACCCGCGCCCTGGTGGACGCGCCGTCGGTGTCGGGGAGCGAGACAGCTCTCGCCGACGCCGTCGAGTCCGCTCTGCGGGCCCTGGGCGGTCTGGAGGTCGAGCGGGTGGGCGACGCCGTCCTCGCCCGCACCGACCTCGACCGGCCGACGCGGGTGGTCCTCGCGGGGCACCTGGACACGGTGCCGATCGCGGACAACGTGCCGAGCGTGCTGGACGAGGCCACCGGGCGGCTCTACGGCTGCGGCACCAGCGACATGAAGGCCGGCGACGCGGTCATGCTCCGGCTGGCCGCCGTCTTCGGGGTCCCGGGCGCGGAGCCCGCGCACGACCTGACGTTCGTCTTCTACGACAACGAGGAGGTCGAGGCGGTGAAGAACGGCCTCGGCCGGGTGGCGCGGGAGCGCCGGGGCTGGCTCTACGGCGACCTCGCGATCCTGCTCGAGCCGACCGACGGCGAGATCGAGGCCGGCTGCCAGGGCACGCTGCGGGCGGTGCTGCGGACCAAGGGCCGCCGGGCGCACAGCGCGCGCAGCTGGTTGGGGCAGAACGCCGTCCACGGGCTGACCGGGGCCCTCGCCGCGCTGGCCGCCTACCGGCCGCGCGAGGTGGAGATCGACGGCTGCACCTACCGCGAGGGGCTCAACGCGGTCGGCATCTCCGGCGGGGTGGCGGGCAACGTCATCCCCGACGAGGCGTCCCTCACCGTCAACTTCCGCTACGCGCCCGACCGCGACGAGGACGCCGCCGAGGCCCACGTGCGCGAGGTCTTCGCGCAAGCGATTGCCGACGGGGCCACGCTCACCGTCGTCGACAACTCCGGGGGAGCGCTGCCGGGTCTGTCCGAGCCCGCCGCGGCCGCCTTCATCGCCGCCGTCGGGCGCCCGGCCCGGGCCAAGCTCGGCTGGACCGACGTCGCCCGGTTCGCCGCCTTCGGCATCCCGGCCGTCAACTACGGCCCGGGCGACCCGCAGCTGGCCCACACGCGGGAGGAGCACGTCCTGGTGGACCGGCTCCAGCCCGCCGTCGACGCCCTGACCGCCTACCTGTCCGGGAGCAGCTCATGAGCATCCCCCCGTCCGACGGCCGCCGCGGCAGGACCGCCCGGCACAAGGGCCCGGTGATGCTGCGCGGTGGCGAGCCGGACCCGAAGAACCAGGGCACGACCACCGACCAGCGGCTGCTGGACCGCGACGGCGGTGCCGACTTCGTCCACACCGACCCCTGGCGGGTCATGCGGATCACGTCGGAGTTCGTCGAGGGGTTCGGTCTGCTCGCCGAGCTGCCCCGGGCGGTGAGCGTGTTCGGCAGCGCCCGCACGCCTCGCGACCACCCCCACTACGCCATCGGCGTCGAACTGGGTGCCGCGCTGGTGGAGGCCGGCTACGCCGTCATCACCGGGGGCGGGCCGGGTGCGATGGAGGCCGCCAACCGCGGGGCCTCCGAGGCCGGCGGCATGTCGGTCGGCCTGGGCATCGAGCTGCCGTTCGAGCAGGAGCTCAACGAGTGGGTCGACGTCGGCATCTCGTTCCGCTACTTCTTCGTGCGCAAGACCATGTTCGTTAAGTACGCCCAGGCCTTCGTCATCCTGCCCGGCGGGTTCGGCACCCTCGACGAGCTCTTCGAGGCCCTCACCCTGGTCCAGACGCGGAAGGTCACCCGGTTCCCGGTGATCCTGGTCGGCACCGCGTACTGGTCGGGTCTGGTCGACTGGATCCGCGACGCCATGATCGCCGACGGCATGATCAGCCCCGGGGACCTCGACCTCATCACGGTGACCGACGACGTCGCCGAGGCGGTGTCGGTCATCCAGGCGGCGGACGCGGCGCGCTCCACGGGCGACGACCGGGCGGCGCCGCGGCCGCCGGCGGACACCGGCCCGTCCGACGCCTGACGTGCTGTCGTTCGTCCTGTTCGTGGTCGTGGTCCTGCTGGTCGGCGGGGCGCTCTTCCTGGTGGCGTCGCTCGTCCTGGGCCGGGGGGAGACCCGGCCGCCGGCCGATCCCGACCGCTCGCCGGTGGAGCTCCCCGTGGACCGGGCGGTGACCGCCGCCGACGTGCGGGCCCTGCGGATGACCGTCACGGCCCGCGGATACCGGATGGCGGAGGTGGACTGGCTACTCGACCAGCTCGCGCGGACGCTGGACGAGCGCGACGCCGTGATCGCCGGGCTGCGGGCCGAGATCGGCGCGCGGTCGACGCAGGAGACGCCTCCCGAACCGGGGGCCGCCCTGCCCGAGAGAGGGGTGGACCGCGATGCCTGAGCTCGTGGAGCGGATCGACGTCGACGCACCGCCCGAGCAGGTGTGGGCGGCGCTGACCGCCTGGACCCGGCAGGGGGAGTGGATGGTCGCCACCGACGTCCGGACGGTCGCCGGGCCGGCCCAGGGCGTGGGTGGCAGGCTGGCCGCCCGCACCGGGCTGCCGCTGCCAGGTGGGCGGCACGTGGGCCTGCTCGACACCATGGTCATCACGAAGTGGGACCCGCCGCGCCTGGTGGAGGTGCAGCACACCGGCCGGCTGGTGCGGGGCCCGGGGATCTTCCGGATCGAGCCGCGGGGTGCTCACTCGACCTTCGTCTGGACCGAGCGGCTGTACCTGCCCTACGGGCCGCTCGGCGTGGTCGGCTGGGTGCTGGTGAAGCCGTTCGCGCTGCTCGGCATCCGCTGGTCGCTCCGGCGGTTCGCCGCATTCGCCGGCACGTTCGCCGCCTGACGCCCGCGGGGGCCCGGGAGGCGGCGGCCCGGACGGCTCCTTGGCCGCGGCCGCGGCCGGCCGCCTCGGTGCTCTTCGCGATCGTCCTGGAGGTCGGCCTCCGCCTGGAGTGGTGACGTCGGGAGCCGTCGGGGCATGGGCGATCATGACCGGGTGCGCGACGGGACCGGGACGGGCGAGGGGGCGGCGTGAGCCGCCGGGGCTGGGTGCTGTTCCTGGCCATGTCGGTGATCTGGGGCGTGCCGTACCTGCTGATCAAGGTGGCGGTCGGCGAGGTGTCGCCGGTCGTCGTCGTCTTCGCCCGCTGCGTGGTCGGCGCGGCGCTGCTGCTGCCGTGGACGATCGCCCGCGGGCAGCTGCGCCCCGCGCTGCGGCACTGGAAGCCGCTGCTCGCCTTCACGGTCCTGGAGATGACCGGGCCCTGGCTGCTGCTGTCGTGGGCCGAGCAGACGCTGTCCAGCTCGCTGACCGGTCTGCTGGTGGCCGGGGTGCCGTTCGCCGCCGCGCTGGCCGCCCGGCTGGCCGGTGAGGAGGAGCGGCTGACCGCGGTCCGCCTGTGGGGCATGGGCGTCGGCGTCGTCGGGATCGCGGTGCTGCTCGGGCTGGACCTCGAGGGCGCGCAGCTGCTGCCGATCCTCGCCGTCGCGCTGGTCGTGGTCGGCTACGCGACCGCGCCGCTGATCGTCTCCCGGGCGCTGCCCGAGGTCCCCGGGGTGGCCGCCAGCTCGGTGGCGCTGTTCGTCACCGCGGTCGTCTACGCGCCGTTCGCCGTGCCGCGGCTGGGCGAGGTGGCCGACGCGTCTCTCGACGCCGTGGCCTCGCTGGTGACCCTCGGCGTGCTCTGCACGGCGGTCGCCCTGGCCCTGTTCTTCGTGCTGATCCGCGAGGTGGGACCGCAGCGGGCGCTGGTCATCACGTTCGTGAACCCGGTGGTCGCGGTGCTGCTCGGGGTCTGGCTCCTCGACGAGCCGTTCACCCTCGGCATCGCGCTGGGCCTCCCCCTGGTGCTGGTCGGCTGCGTGCTGGCCACCCGGCGCAGCGCACCACGGGTGGAGCCCAGCGTCGAAGCCGTGGACGCCGCCGCGCGCTGAGTCAGGCCAGCCGGCGCAGCTCGGACCAGATCTGCGACCAGGGCACCTGCCGCTCGGTGGCCAGCCAGACGGTCGTGCCCTGCTCCTCGTTGTCCAGCCCGACGCCGTTGTCGATGCGGCCGGCGGCCCGCACGGAGCCGAACCAGCGCTCCAGCTGCTCGCGCGGCAGCCCCACCACCACGGCGGCCGTGGCCTCCTCCGGCGGCGGCCCCCACGTCCAGTAGGAGTTGTGGCCGCTGTACGCCGGCCCCAGCTCGGGTGCGTACCGGTCGACGGCGCCGGCCTGGCCGTAGTTGCCGGTGAGGACGACGGCGCGGTCGCCGTCGGGCAGCCGGCCGTGCGCCTGCTCGACGGCGGCGGCGAACCGCGGCCACCCCACCGTCTCGCCCGCGTCGTAGTTGACCGCCGGCACCGGTGTGGACGCCAGCCAGCGGACCGGCAGGACGGGCAGCATCAGGACGGCGGAGACGACGAGGCTGAGCGCCAGCGCGGACAGCAGCACCGTCCGCGCCCGGGCGCCGAACCGCCGGGCCCAGCGCAGCGCCGGGTCGGCGCCCGCGGCCAGCAGCAGCGGGTACAGGCCGGCCAGGTAGTACGGCTTGCCCCCCGTGACCAGGAACAGCAGCGCCAGCACGGCGTAGGCGACGGCGAAGCACCCCCAGGTCCGCAGCTGCCGGTCCCGCGCCAGCCGCCACCACCCCGCCATCCACACAGGGAACAGCAGCGGGCCGACCAGCACCAGCTGGAAGGGCACGAACAGGTACCAGGGCTCGCTGGTCCCCGAGCTCCCGGCAGCGATCGCGTCGGCCAGCGCCAGCTGGGGCCAGTCGTTCCTCGCCTGCCAGACCAGGTTCGGCGCCCAGACCAGCAGGGCCACCAGGCCCCCCGCCCACGGCCAGGGGGAGCCGAGGACCCGCCGTGGGCCGACGGCCAGCAGGCCCAGCACCACCGCGCCCAGCAGGAACGCCGGGTGCAGCTTGTTCTGCAGGGCCAGCCCGGCCACCCCGCCGACCAGCAGCCAGGTGCGGCCTCCGTCGCGGACCGCCCGCACCAGGAGCCAGGAGAGCAGCGTCCAGAACAGCAGGTCGAACGTCGTCGTCGACAGCAGGTGGCCGACGGCGAGCAGCACCGAGGACACCGCCATGCAGGCGGCGGCGAACAGCTGCGCGGTGCGTCCGCCCCCGAACTCCCGCGCGAGCAGGCCGGTGAGCACCACCACGGCCCCCGCGGCCAGCGCCGAGGGCAGTCGCAGGGCCACCAGCGACCCGGGCGCCAGCGCGTCCATGGCGGCGGCCACGATCGGGGTGAAGGGCGGCTGGTCGACGTAGCCGGCCGCGGGCTCGGACCCGGCGCGCAGGAAGTACAGCTCGTCCCGGTGGTACCCGTAGCGGCCGGCCAGCGCGAGCAGCGCCACGGCGAGGGCCGCCCCCAGCGCCAGCAGGGCCGAGGTGGCCGGGCGGGTGGCCGCGGTCCGGTCGTGCTGCGCCTGCGCCACCGCGGTCACCCGAGCGACCGTAGTGGACCCACCGGGCCCGCAGGCGCCGTGCGCACGGCGGTCGCCACGCCTTCTTCGCCACCGCGTCGGGGCAGCTGCCCGTGGACACGAACGGGCACACCGACCACTACCGACGCGACCTGGGCGGTGGCGTCGCCGGCCCGCTGGTGCTGGTGACCAGCGACTCCGACGGCCGGACCACCGGCGGCCCGATCGGCTCGGTCATGCCCCCGGAGTACGGCCGGCTGATCGCGCTCACCGCGGACCGCGTCGTCGTCACGACGTCGCAGGCGCTGGTCTCGGCCGACACCAACCGGCTCCGCGACCTCTACCTCAAGGACCTCGGGACCGGGGTGGTCTCCTCGCCGCTGGGCTGACCGGCGCGGCCCCGCGACCGGCGGCGTGTGCGCACCGCCGCCCAGGTCCCGGCGACGGCGAGGGTCCCGGCGACGAGCAGCAGCAGGTTCCGGGAGTAGTCCTGGGGCAGGAACCCCGGCTCCGGCACGCCACCCGGGTCGAGCGCGAAGGGCAGGGCCACCAGGGTCAGCACCCCGCAGACGACCAGCCCGACGGCGATGGGTGCCCTGGCGGGCCGGGGCAGCAGGCGGGCGAGGAGTGCCCCCACGAGCACGACCAGGGGCGCGATCACCACGTCGTGCAGCAGCGCGCTGCCGAGGAACCACACGGCCCACGCCGGCAGGGGCACCCGGTCGCCGGCGCCGAGCAGACCGGCGACCCCCCAGGCGACGGCGGCCAGACCCGGGACCAGGAAGAGCCACCGCCACCACGGCCGGGCGGCCGACGCCAGCGGGCGGGCCGGATCGGAGGCGTACGGGTCCTGGTCGACCCGGCCGGCCGCGCGGTCGTCCCGTGAGACGCCGGTGCTCATGCCGGCCGCACCAGGGCCAGCCACTTCGTCTGCATGACCCCCGGCCGGTTTGGCGCGATCAACCGCACCGGGTAGCCGTGGTCCAGGGCGAGCGGCTCGCCCCCGAGCTGCAGCGCCAGCAGGGTGCGCGGATCGGTGACGTGCGGTGGGGCCACCACGCTCGTCCGGTACAGCCCGCCGGTCTGCAACGACTCGACCACGACCCGCGCGTCGCGGGGCAGCCCGGCCTCCTCGAGCAGATCGGACAGGCGCACCCCGGTCCAGCGGCCCGACGCGCTCCAGCCCTCGACGCAGGTGATCGGCAGGGTCTCGGTGTGCTGCGGACGGCGGCGCAGCTCGGCGAGCGACAGCTCCAGCCGGCGGGGTCCGTCGACGATGAGGCGGTAGCCCGGGTCGGTCGCGGCTTCCTCCACCTGCGCCGCGGCCGCCGTCTGGTTGACCGGCAGGTCCTGCGGGCCGGCGTGCGGCAGCCGCGGCGCCAGGACGGACACCGGGGCGAGGGGGGTGACCGTCTGGCCCAGCGTGGTGATCGTGACCGCGGCGACGCCCAGCCCGGAGGCGAGGACGAAGGTGCGGCGGTCGATGGCGCCCTCCTCCGCGGCCGCTTCCGCCGCGCGCAGCTCCTCGGCCTGCTCGGGCACCAGCCCGGCCGTGGCGGCGGGGGAGCCGCGGCGGGCCAGCCCCCGCCGGATCTCCGGTGCCTTCGCCCCGACGTGCACCGCCACCGCGCCGATGGCGATCCACCCGGTCCAGTAGTGGGCGGTCGGGAAGAAGAAGCCGAACGGGTACCACTGCGCGATGTTGAACAGGCCCGTGACCAGCTGCATGGCGGCCGTGCCGACGAGCACCAGGATCGACAGCCGGCTGGCGAGCCGGGCGAGCGAGCCGGCCGGCGGCCACTCGAACAGCAGCGGGTAGACCGTCCAGAGCTTGACCAGCAGCAGCGGGATCGCGGCCAGCCCGGTGGCCACGTGCAACCCCTGGGTGAGCTCGTAGAGCCACACCGGGGACGACGGCCAGGAGAACCACTCCGGCCCCGACTGGATCAGGTCGCTGACCAGCCCGGTCAGGAAGCACACCAGGAAGGCCGCCCCCAGCCACACCCCGACCCGCGCGGCGCGGCGCTCGGAGTGCAGGGGGCTGGGGAAGGCGCCGGCGCGGAACGGCCCGCGGCGCAGCCGCTCGGGCGGGTCGGGCAGGCGGGCACCCAGCAGGCGGTCCAGCCGGCCGGTCACGACGCCGTCCCGAGGGTGGCGGCGAGCCCGGTCACCACCCGGTGCGTCCGCGTGCCGGGAGCGCACCGCTCCGCGACCGCCAGCGCGTCGGGGAAGTGGTCGATGTCGGTGAGCACCGGCAGGTCGAGCACGGTGAGCCCCGCCTCCTCCAGCGCCGCGCGGGTGCGGACGGCGGTGTCCTCCCGCGACATGGGGACGCCCGGCAGCACCTGCGCCGGCTCCGGTGCGTGCAGGCCCAGCGCCCACCAGCCGCCGTCGGGGGCGACGCCGAGCACCGCCGTGCCGGGGCCGGCCCGCACCAGCCGGTCGAGGCAGTCGGCGAGCAGCTCCGGGCTCACCTGCGGGGTGTCCATCCCGATGAGCAGGGTGGGCAGCGCGCCGTCCGGCCCGCGCATGGCGTCGGCGAACGCGGCCGCGAGCCGCACGCCGAGGTCGCCGTCGGCCTGCGGGACGACGACGCAGCCGGTCAGGTCCAGCTCGCCCGGGGCGCCGTCCAGCGCCACCACCCGCCGGGCGACGGGTGCCGCGCGGACGGCGTCCAGCGTGTCGCCGACCGCGGCCGCGGCGATGGCCGCCGCCTGCTCGGGCGTGCACGGGGGGCTGAGCCGGGTCTTGCTCCGGCCCGGCACGGGGGCCTTGGTGATGACCAGCAGCTGGGTGGGTGTCACGACGAGAGCACCTGGCGCATGTCGCGGATCGTGCGCACCGTGCCCAGCACGGTGCCGGTGACCTTGGAGCGGGTGCCCTCGGCCCGCGGCGCGTACGGCACGTCCAGCTCGTGCACCCGCCAGCCCGCGTCGGCGGCCCTCGTGACCATCTCCAGCGGGTAGCCGAACCGGCGGTCGGTGAGCCCGAGCCCGAGCAGGTCCGTGCGGCGGGCGGCGCGCATGGGACCCAGGTCGTGCAGCGCCAGGCCGGTCCGGCGGCGCAGCATGATGCCGAGCGCGACGTTGGCCACCCGCGCGTGCGCCGGCCAGGCGCCCCGTCGGGTGGGCCGGCGGCGGCCGAGCACGAGGTCGGCGCTGCCGGCCAGCACGGGGTCGGCGACCAGCGGCAGGTCGGCCGGGTCCATGGAGCCGTCGGCGTCGCAGAAGCACACGACGTCGTCGGTGGCCGCCTCCAGCCCGGCGTGCGCGGCCGCACCGAAGCCCCGCTGGGGGACGCGCAGCACCGTCGCGCCGTGGGCAGCAGCGATCTCCGGCGAGCCGTCGGTCGAGCCGTTGTCGGCCACGATGGCGCGGTAGCCGGCCGGCAGCCGGCCGAGCACCCACGGCAGTGCACCGGCCTCGTCGAGGCAGGGGAGGACGACGTCGGGCACGCCAGCACGAAATCACGGATGTACCGGTCCTGCCCGTCCAGAGCTCCTGTCCGCGGCCGAGGGGCGGGGGAGGAGCGGGGGCCCTACCCTCCGGGCTGATGACGCAGGCCACCACCGGTACGCCGCAGCGGGGGGCAGACCCTCCGCAGGCGCGTCCGTGGCGCCCGGTGGCCGGCTTCCTGGTCGCCGTCGTCCTCGTCGGTGGAACGGCGCTGGCCGGCCGGGAGCTGGCCCGCGACGGCGTCGTGCTCCACCTCCTCGGCGGGTACGTGCTGCGCGGCGGCTGGGACCCGCTGCTCGCCCCGCGGGTGCTCCTGCCGGTCGTCGTCGCCGTCGTCGTCGTGCTGTGGGGCCCCACGGCGGCCCGGAGGGCCGGCTGGCGGGCGCTCCTGGTCGGCTCGGCCGTGGTGACCGCGGTCTGGGCGGTCGCCCTCGCGCTGGCCTCCGGCTGGGGGCGGCTGACCGAGCCGCTGGACAGCGTCTACGAGTACCCCTACGACGTCGGCCGGGTGGCGGGGATCGGCGAGCTGCTGCGCACCTTCAACGACTCCGTCCTCGCCGACTCCGCCGATCCCTGGACCACCCACGTAGCGGGGCACCCCCCGGCGGCGCTGCTCGCCTTCGTCCTCCTGGAGCGGGTGGGACTCGGCGGGCTGGGCTGGGCCGCGGCGATGTGCGTCGCCGGCGGGGCGCTGGCGGTCCCCGCGGTGCTGGTGACCGTGCGGGCGGTGGCGGGGGAGGGCACCGCACGGACGGTGGCGCCGTTCCTCGTGCTGGCGCCGACCGCCCTGTGGGTCGCCACCAGCGCCGATGCGTTGTTCGCCGGCGTCTTCGCCTGGGGCGTGGCCCTGCTGGCCGCCGCGGCGGCCCGGGGGGCGGGCGGCGGCGCCGGGCGGGCGCTGGGCGGCGGGCTGCTGCTCGGGCTGGCGCTGCACATGTCCTTCGGGATGACGTCGCTGGGGCTGCTCGCGCTCGCGGTCGTGGTCGTGCACCGGCGGAGGCTGGGCCGGAGCGGGGTCGTCCGCGTCCTGGCGCTCGCGGCCGCGGGTGTGCTCGTGGTCTTCGCGGTCTTCGCAGCGTCCGGGTACGGCTGGTTCGAGGGGCTGTCCCTCACTGCCGAACGGGTGCGCTCGGGACCGTCCTACGCCAACCGGCCGCTGGCGTTCTTCCTGTTCGCCAACGTTGCCGCCGCGACGGTGGCGGCCGGGCCCGCGGCGGTGGCCGGACTGGCCTGCCTGCGGCGCACGCGCCTGGCACTGCCGCTGCTCGCCGTGCTGGTCGCGCTGCTGGTCAGCGACGTCACGGGACTGGTGCGGGGCGAGACGGAGCGGATCTGGCTGCCGTTCACCGTCTGGCTGCCCGCCGCCGCGGCCTTCCTGCCCGTGCGGGGCGCCCGGCTGTGGCTGGTGCTGTCGGCGGTCACGGCGATCGCGGTGGAGGTGCTGGTCCGCACGGAGTGGTGATCGGCCGGGGTCACCCCTGCGGGGCCGCGCGGAGCGGGACGGTGGCGAACTCCCGCATGCCGTCCAGGAAGTCGACCCGCGCCCGGAAGCCGAGCTCGGTCTCCGCCCGGGCGGGGCTGGCCACGACGTGCCGCACGTCCCCGAGCCGGTACTCGCCGGTGACCACCGGCGCCGGGCCGTCCATGGCGTCGGCAAGCGCACGGGCCATGTCGCCGACGGTGTGCGGTCGTCCCGAGGCCACGTTGTAGGCGCGCAGGACGGACTCCCCGGGCGGGTGCTCGAGGGCGCGAAGGTTGGCCGTCGCCACGTCGGAGACGTGCACGAAGTC
Source organism: Blastococcus saxobsidens (assembly GCF_002938435.1). Taxonomy (GTDB): domain Bacteria; phylum Actinomycetota; class Actinomycetes; order Mycobacteriales; family Geodermatophilaceae; genus Blastococcus; species Blastococcus saxobsidens. Next base: position 16,040 of record NZ_POQT01000011.1, on the reverse strand, counting down.
GCGCTGCTGGCCGCCGTCCTCGAAGACGGCCGGGGCGCGGCCGGACTCCAGGGCGCTGCGGAAGATCGACGCCACGCCCGCGTAGGGGGTGTCCCGCGGCATCCGGGGGCCGTAGACGTTGTGGTACCGCAGGGCGACGACGCTGCCGCCGGTCGCGCCGGCCCACGCGGCCGAGAGGTGCTCCTGGGCGAGCTTCGTCGCCGCATAGGTGTTCCGCGGGTCGGGCACGTCGTCCTCGGTGACCAGGTCCCAGCCCAGCTGCCGGCCGCAGCGCGGGCAGGGCGGCTCGAAGTGACCGGCATCGAGGTCGGCCCGCCGCCGCGGCGCCGCCGGCACCGGACCGTGCTCGGCGCAGGAGTACCGGCCCTCCCCGTAGACGACCATGGAGCTGGCCAGCACCAATCGGTCGATCCCGGCGCGGGCCATGGCGGCCAGCAGCACGGCGGTGCCCAGGTCGTTGATGCCCGCGTAGAGCGGCATGTCCTGCACGTCGACGCCCAGCCCCACCATCGCCGCCTGGTGGCACACCGCATCCACGCCGTCGAGGGCCCGGTCGACCGTCGCGGCGTCGCGCACGTCGCCGACGAGCAGTTCCGCTCCTGCTGGGAGCGGCGGCCCGTCGGGGTACGCGGGGTGGACGGCCGGCAGCAGGGCGTCGAGCACCCGCACCTCGTGGCCGCTGTCGCGCAGGGCGGTCACGACCGCCGAACCGATGAAGCCGGCACCGCCGGTGACGAGGACACGCACGAGCGGCGAGGCTACTGCCGGGCGGCCTCCCCCGCCGGTCGAGCGGTGGTGTCGGTGCCCGGGGCTACGGTCCGGGGCGTGCAGCGCTGCGCCTGGGCCACGAGTGCCCCCGACTACATCGCCTACCACGACGAGGAGTGGGGCAGGCCCCTGCGCGGCGACGACGCGTTGTTCGAGCGGCTCACCCTCGAGGCGTTCCAGTCGGGGCTCTCCTGGATCACCATCCTGCGCAAGCGGCCTGCGTTCCGGGCCGCCTTCGCCGGCTTCTCCATCGGCGCGGTGGCCGCCTTCACGCAGGCCGACCAGGAGCGGCTCATGGCGGACGCCGGGATCGTCCGCAACCGGGCCAAGATCGCCGCGGCGGTCAGCAACGCCCGTGCGGCCGAGCAGCTGCCCGAGGGCCTCTCCGAGCTGCTGTGGTCCTTCTCCCCGCCCGGCCCGCGGAGCCGTCCCGGCACCCTCGCCGACGTGCCGGCGACGAGTCCGGAGTCGGTCGCCATGGCCCGGGAGCTCAAGCGGCGCGGATTCGTGTTCGTCGGCCCGACCACCGCCTACGCCCTGATGCAGGCGACGGGCATGGTCGACGATCACGTGACCGGCTGCTTCCGGGCGTCACCCGTATAGGCCCGATGTTGGACGGAATGCGGTCATACGGGATCATTGCTGCGGAGCTCACAGCATCGGACACCGCGCGCCTGTTCACGAGGCAGGCGAGCGGCTGGCGAAGGAGGCACGCATGGCGGCCATGAAGCCGCGCACGGGTGAAGGTCCCCTCGAGGTCACCAAGGAAGGGCGCGGACTGGTCATGCGGGTCCCGCTGGAAGGTGGCGGTCGCCTGGTGGTCGAGCTGTCGCCCGACGAGGCGGCGGCGTTGTCCGAGGCACTGAAGGGCGCGACCAGCTGAACCGGAGCGGGCCTGCCTCGGGCAGGCCCGCTCGGGCGACACGGCCCCGGCCGCCGGCACCTCGCCGGCAGCCGGGGCCGTGTCGTTCCCCCGACCGGTCGTGCAGCGCCGCTCCGTCGCGGCGCAGGGACGAGGACGAGGTCAGCGGCGCAGTGCCACGAACCAGCGGCCCCCGTCCTGCCAGGTCTCGCTCGGATGGAGGCCCGCCGAGCCGGCGAGCTCCTCGACGGCGTCGCAGCCGACCTCGGCCCAGTCGAACCAGGCGCTGACCGCGTCGACCCGTTCGAGCCGCAGGCGGGTGGTCCGCAGCCCCGCCCCGGGGCGCTCGGTCTCCACCAGCACCAACCCGTCAGGTGCGAGCAGTGACCGGCACCGCCGGAGCAGGACCGTGGGATCGCCGCCGATGCCGATGTTGCCGTCGGCGAGCAGCGCGGTACCCCACAAACCCTCCGCGACGACGGGCTCGAAGACCGATCGCTGGATGACGGTGGCCCCTGACCGGCGAGCCAGCCGCAACGCCGCCGGGGAGATGTCGAGCCCCAGCGCGTGCACGCCGGTGCGGGCCAGTTCAGCGGCCAGCCGACCCGGCCCGCAGCCGATGTCGAGCACGGTTCCCCGGGCGCGGCCGAGGAAGCGTCGGTCCACGGCGTCGGCGCGCCCGGTCCACCGGTCCAGCGCACCGGCAAGGGGGAACGCGCGTCCGTCGTGGTCGCGTACGGACCACGGCCGGGATCCGGCCACCTCGTCAGATCGGACGGATTGCAGAGCCGCCGCGTAGAGGTCGGTGGCTGCAGGAGGCATGTGGATCTCGCTTTCCGTGCCGTCGGACACCTCGGTCGCTCGCCGCCCGGACGTGGGGCGCCCGGGTGGCGACGCGGCTCGACCGGGTCGGGTCGGCCCCGTGCTGGACCGGTTCGGTGCTCATAGCCCGGATCGGACGTGCTCAACCGAGCGAGGCCGCGCGGGCGTCGCCGAGGTGGTGGGCAGGGAGCCGGCTGGCCGCGGTCGGGTGCGCCGGTGAAAGCTGGGGGAGTGGTGGAGCAGCTGTGAGCGAGCAACGTGGTGTCGTGTTCCCGGCCGGACCCGACGGACGACGCAGCACGGGCGCGCTCGGTCGCGCCGTCGTCGCCGATGCGCTGCGCCCGGTCGACGCAGCGGGAGCACTGGCCGCGGCGCACGAGACGAACTGGCGGGCCGGCTACCTGACCCACTTCCGGCGGCTGGTCGAGGCCGGGCTGCCGTCGGCCGAGGCGGCTCGGACGATCGCCGCCTTCGGGCTGGACTCGCTGCACGCGCGCATGCGGGTCGCGGGCCAGGACGGCGAGACCGACCTGGGGGCCCTGACCGCCGCGCCCGCCGGCCGGTCGCTGCGCACCGTGGAGGTGACGGGCACGGCCGAGCCCGAGCGGGAGCTCTCGCTGCCCTTCCACGGGGAGCGGTTGCGCGGGGACGCGCTCCTGCGCCGGCTGGACCGCTGGGCCGAGGACGGGATCGTCGAGCCGTCGTGCGCCGAGGCGGTGCGGACCGTGGCGGCCAACCCGGGGTGGCTCTCCCTCCCCGACAGCACCGTCGTCGTCCTCGGTGCGGGCGCGGAGATGGGGCCGCTGACCGCGCTGCTCCGCTGGGGTGCCCGCGTGGCCGCGGTCGACCTGCCACGGGCGCCGCTGTGGGAGCGGGTGCTGGACACCGCGCGCAGCGGGGCCGGCACCCTGCTGGTGCCGATGGACGGGACCGGGACCGACGCCGACCCGCGCCGAGCGGGCGGGGATCTCGTCGCCGAGGTACCGGCGTTCGCCGACTGGGCCGCCGGCCTGCCCGGGCGGCCGGTGCTCGGCAACTACGTCTACGCCGACGGCGCCACGAACGTCCGGGTCTCCACGGCCGTCGACGCGCTGACGGTGCGGCTCACCGCCGCGCGACCCGAGCTGGCGCTGGCCTTCCTCGCGACACCGACCGACGTCTTCGCCGTGTCCGCCGAGGCCGTGCAGCAGTCGGTGCGGGCATACGCCGCCCGGTCCCGGACGGCGAAGCTCCTCGGCCGGCCGCTGCGCACGGTGTCCGGCGGACGGCTGCTGCGGCGCGCGTACGTACCGGGCGCCGACCCGGGCATCGCCGACAGCCTGGTGGCCCAGCAGGGCCCCAACTACGCGCTGGCCAAGCGTCTCCAGCGCTGGCGGGCGACGGTGGCGCGCGCGTCCGGGAGCACCGTCTCGATGAACGTGGCGCCACCGACGCGCACCCGGTCGGTGGTCAAGAACCGGGCGCTGGCGGCGGCCTACGCCGGGGCGCACCGGTTCGGTGTCCAGATCTTCGAGCCCGCCACGGCCAACGTGCTCATGGCCGCGCTGCTGGTCCACGACCTGCACACCGGCGGCGGGCCGACGCACGCGCACCCGTGGCAGGACGAGGCCCACGAGGCCGCGCACGGCGGTCTGTGGCGGGCCGCCTACGCCCCGCGCAGCGCCCTCGGGCTCGCGGCGCTGCTCGGTTACGGGGCCGCCCGGGCCTGAGCCGGGTTGCGGGCGAGGCACTGGTGCGCTTCGGCCGGCCGGGCCACAGTGGGTCCCCGGCCGACCCGAGGAGGCGCACGTGGCCCGGATGTTCAGCCCCCGCACCCTGGTCACGGTGCTGCGGGCGGGGAACGCCGCGGCCCGGCTCCGGGCCACCCGCGACGGCCAGGCGGCGGTCCGGCTGCACGTGGGAGCGGCGGGACTGGGCACCGGGGTGCTGGACGCCGTCCGGGACGGGCCCGCGACGACCGCCGACCTGGCCCGACGGCTCGGGGTGGCGAGGGAGGACCTGCTGGAGGCGTTCCTGCGGGTCCTGAGCGTGGCCGACCTGGTCCGGGAGGAGGACGCCCGGTGGTCGCTGGCCCCCGCCGGGCGGGCCGTGGTCTCCGACGACCTGGTGCGCGCCTCGTACGAGGCCTTCGCCGGGTTCCACACCGGCGTGTACCGCGAGCTGGACGGCCTCCTCGCCGGTGCGCCGGGGCGGCGCGACGTCGTCGAGCAGGGTGCGGTCATCGCACGGGTGTCGGCCGCCTTCGAACCGTTCGTCGACGACGTCCTGCGGGAGGCGGTCGCCGAGGCGTCGCCGCGCAGGGTGCTCGACGCGGGCTGCGGCGCGGGGCTGCAGCTGGCCACGATGCTGGCGGCCGCCCCCGGAGCGGAAGGCGTGGGGATCGATCTCGACGAGGCCGCCGCCGCGCTGGCCCGGCGGACCCTGGACGACCGGGGTCTCGGCGTGCGGGGACGGGTGCTGCGCGCCGACGTCCGGGACCTCGCCGTCGGGACGGCGGGGACGTTCGACCTCGCACTGCTGGCCAACGTCGTCTACTACGTGCCGGCCGAGGAGCGGCCCGCCCTGCTGGCGGGCATCGCCGCGCTGCTGGCGCCGGGAGGGACGCTGCTGGTGGTCACGACGATCGCGACGCCGCACCTGTTCAGCCGGCACTTCGACCTGCTGCTGCGCGCCCAGGAGGGGGACATGTCGCTCCCGGACGTCGACTCGCTGTCGGCCGCGCTGCGGGCGGCCGGCCTGCTGCCGCGCGAGCCGCGGCGGATCGCACCGGGGGCCCCGTTGATCGCCCTGGAGGCCACGCGGCTCCGCTGATCTCAGGCCGGTCCGACGAGGCCCGCCACGATCTGCGCCGAGAGCCCGACCAGGGGCAGCCCGCCGCCCGGGTGCGCGGACCCGCCCACGAGGAAGAGGCCGGGCACCTGCGAGGCGTTGGCCGGGCGCAGGAACGCCGCCCGGCTGCCGTTGCTGGACGTGCCGTAGATCGAGCCGCCGACGCTGCCGGTGTCCCGTTCCAGGTCGGCCGGGGTGCGCACCACGCGCCAGCGCAGCCGGCCCCGCACGTCGTGCCCGCGGGCGGCCATCACCTCCAGCACCCGGTCGGCGTACCGCTCGGCGAGTCCGGGAGAGCTCCAGTCCACGCCACCGACCGGGTCGTGCCGCGGGGCGTTCACCAGCACGAACCACGACTCGCTGTCGGCGTCGGGCACCAGCGCGGGGTCCTCGGGGGCGCTGATGTAGACCGTCGGGTCGGCGACCGGGGCGGGGTGCCCCGCGTGCCGGCCGACCCCGAACACCGCGTCGAACTCGGCGTCGTAGTCGTCGGGGAACAGCACGGTGTGGTGCGCCAGCCCCTCGGTGCGGCCGCGCAGCGCGAGGAGCAGGACGAACCCCGACAGCGACGGCGTGGCCCGGCCGAGGTCGCGGCGGGCGGCGCGGGTGCGCCTGTCCTCCGGGAGCAGGTCGGTGTGCAGGGCGGCGGCGTCGACGCCGGAGACGACGACGTCCGCGGCCACCCGCTCCCCGCCGGCCAGCTGCACGCCGGCGACCCGCCCGGCGTCCAGCAGCACCCGGGCGACGGCACTGCCGGTCCGGACGACGGCGCCGTGCGCGACGGCCCGCTCCAGCACCGCCCGGGCCAGCCGGTGCAGGCCGCCGCGCACGTACCAGGAACCGAACGCCTGCTCGGCGTACGGCACGGTCGCGAGCACCGCGGGGGCGCGTCGCGGATCGGAGCCGGAGTACGTGGCGTAGCGGTCGAGCAGCGTGCGCAGGTGGGGGTGGCGCAGGTACTGCCGGCCGAGCCCCCGCAGCGACTGCCACGGGGCGATCGCCCGCACGTCGCCGGGACGGCGGGCCAGCCGGGCGAGCGTGGCGGCCCCGGCCAGCGGGGTGCGCAGGAAGGGTTCCTCGCTGATCCGCCACATCGTCGCGGCCCGGTCGAGCAGGGCGCTCCACTGGCGGCCGGCGTCCGGACCCAGTGCGTCGTCGAGCGCGGCGGGGACGGCGTCGAGCCGGCCCGGCATCGCCAGCGCGGTGCCGTCGGCGAAGCGGTAGCCGACGGCCGGGTCCAGGCGCACCAGGTCGACGGCGTCCTCGAGCCGGGCGCCGGTGGCCGCGAAGAGGTCCCGCTGCACCTGCGGCAGGGTGACCAGGCTCGGCCCGGTGTCGAAGGAGTGCCCGTCGCGGGTGAACCAGCCGAGCTTCCCGCCGAACTCGGCGGCCTGCTCCAGGACCGTCACGGCGTGGCCCAGCGCCGCCAGACGTGCCGCGGCGGCCAGCCCGCCGAGCCCGGCGCCCACCACCACGACGCGCGCCACGCCCGCCACCGTAGCGAGCCGCCGCGTCACGTCGGCGCTCGACGGCTCACGTGCCGAGCGCCCTCGTCGTCGGTGTCCCGGGCGCGAGCCTCAGCGAGGGATGGAGAGCGCCAGGACGGCGAGGTCGTCGTGCTCGTGGCGGGAGCCGGCCAGCTGCTGCTCGACGGCCGCGGTCACCGCTCCGACCGTCGCCTCCGCGTCGGCGGGGGCGCCGGTGAGGACCCGGAGGAGGGCGTCCTCCCCGAACTGGCGCCCGGCGTCGTCCCGCGCCTCGGTCACCCCGTCGGTGTAGAGCACCAGCGTCGACCCCGGAGGGAGGTCGAGGGCCGACTCGTCGAACTCCACGTCGGCGTCGATGCCGAGCGGCCGGCCCGCGGTCCCGACCTCCCGGGCCGCCCCGGTGGCACCGCGGAGGATCGGGAGCGGGTGGCCGGCGACGCTCAGGCACACCCGGTGCCCGTCCTCGGCCGGTTCCAGCACCAGGCAGCAGGCGGTGACGAAGCGCAGCGGGGCCTGGCCCTGCTCGTGCAGGAGGGCGGTGTTGACGGCCGAGAGGATCTCCGCCGGGCCGCCGGAGGCGGCAGCCGCGCGGGCGGTGTGCCGGGTGACCGCCGTGACCGCGGCCGCCTCGGCGCCGGTGCCGCAGACGTCGGCGATGAGCACCATCCAGCGCCCGTCGGGCAGCGGCATGACGTCGTAGGTGTCGCCGCCCACCAGCGCTGTGTCGCCGCCGGGGCGGTACCGGGCGGCCAGCTGGACGCCCGGGATGGTGGGCAGGTGCGAGGGCAGCAGGCTCCGCTGCAGGGTGTCGGCCAGCTCGCGGACGTCGGACTCGGCCCGGAGCCGGGCGAGGAACTGGCCGATCTGCCGGCCGGCGTGGGAGAGCACCTCCAGCAGCTCCGGCGGGACCGGCCGCGGATCGGTCGAGAACAGTTCGCAGACGGCGAGCAGCGTGTCCCCGCGCAGCACGGGGAAGGCGACGCCGGTGCTCAGCCCGTCGGCCCGCATCGCGCTGCGACGCACCACCCGTGGATCGGAACCGAGGTTCTCGACCACCACGGGCTCGCGCTGCTGCCACGCATGCCCCGGCAGCCCCTCACCGCGCCGGAACGATCGGCCGGTGGACTCGGCGACGAGTGCGGGCACGGGGCTGGCGGGTGCGCTCCAGGTGCCGGCGTGGGCGAGCCCGCCCCGCTCGTCGGGCTGCCACAGCATCGCGGCGTCCCAGTCCAGCTCCATGCAGAGCGTCGGCAGCAGTTGCTGGAAGGCGATGTCGGCGTCCCGCGCCTCGGTGAGGGCGGCGGTCACCCGGAGCGTGGCGGCGAGGTACCGGCTCACCTGGAACTGGCGCTCCAGGAGGATCGTCGTGCTGGCGTCACGGAGCACCCCGACGACGAAGGCGTCCGTGGCCGTGGCCCCGGGCGTCGCGGCGAGGCGGGAGAGGGTGAGGTCGACGGCCACCTCGTGGCCGGCGGCGTGCAGCGCCGGCACCTGGGTGGTGGCCCCGACGAGCTTGCCCTCGCCGGTGGCGCGGAAGCGGGAGAAGCCCTCGCCGTGCCCCCGGCGCAGACGCTCGGGCATCAGCACCTGCAGCGGTCTCCCGATCAGGTCCGCCGGGCGGTATCCGAGCAGCGCCTCGACGGCGGGGCTGACGTAGGCCACCATGCCGTGGGCGTCGGCGACGACCACGGTGTCCGGGAGCGCGGCCAGCAGATTCTCCGCAGGCACCCCGGAGCTGTACTCGGGCACCAGTTCCCCCTCGTGCCGCGACATCCCCCGTGTGGGAGCGGCAGGACCCCACGTCCGTCAGCGTCTCACACGAGGGGTGAGCCTCCGTATACGTTTGGTCGACAAGTGGTCACGTCGACATCGCGACGTGTCGACCGTCAGAACGCGTACCGGACCCGCAACCAGGGCGCGTGCGCCGCCAGCAGCCCCCGGAGGCGGTCGAGCGCGGCCCGCTTCACCCCGGCCCGGTACCGGACGTTGTCCTGCCCGTTCTGGCTGCGCTTGGGCTCCTGCAGGTCCGGCCGCCACAGCAGCCCCTCCGCCGTCGGGTGCCACCCGAGGTTGACCTCGTGCAGCGGTTCGTTGTGGGTCAGCATGATCACCTCGGCTGCCGTCTGCGCCTTGGCGGCCGGGCCGAGCCCGTCGTCCAGCTGTCGCAGCAGGTCCGCCCACGCCGGCTCCCAGCCGTCGCGGAGCACGACGGGGGAGAGGTTGAGGTGCACCTCGTACCCGGCCTCGACGAAGTCGTCGACCGCCGCGATGCGCTCGGCGACCCGGCTGGTGCGCACGTCGAGGACCCGGGCGTCGTCGTGCGGCATGACCGAGAAGCGGATGCGGGTGCGACCCGCGGGATCGAGGTCCAGCAGCTGCCGGTTGACGTACTTGGTGGCGAACGAGGCCTTGGCCGTCGGCAGCCCGCGGAACGTGGCGACCAGGTCGGCCACGTTGTCGCTGACCAGTGCGTCCACCGAGCAGTCGCTGTTCTCCCCGATGTCGTACACCCAGGCCGTCGGGTCGCGCTGGTCCGGCTCCTGCTTGACGCCCTGGCGGGCGACGTGCCGCCGCAGGTGGGCGGTGATCTGCTCGATGTTGGTGAACACGGTGATCGGGTTCGCGAAGCCCTTGCGCCGGGGCACGTAGCAGTAGGCGCAGGCCATTGCGCAGCCGTTGGCGGCCCCGGGCGCGATGAAGTCGGCCGACCGGCCGTTCGGGCGGGCGGCCAGCCCCTTGCGGACGCCGAGGACCAGCGTCTCGGTCTTCACCCGCACCCACCGGTCGACGAGCTCGTCGTTGCCGTGCAGGCCCGGGATCTGCCAGTGCGACGGCACCTCGACCACCTCCGCCCCGGGAACCCGGCCCAGCACCTGACGGCCGCGGGGCGAGTCCAGCGCCGCGGGTTCGGCGTAGACCCGGCGGATCGCCAGCAGCGGGTTGGGCGGCATCGGGGACGCTGGGGGACCGAGGTCGAAGAGCGAGAGCGGCTCGGCGGCTGCCATGCCCGGTGCACCGTCCTGGGGACGGGCGCCATTCCGGTGCGAGACTGCCCCGGTGAGCGCACCGGGGCCCCGCATCGACCTGAACGCCGACCTCGGCGAGGGCTTCGGCGTGTGGCGGCTGGGCGACGACGACGCCCTGCTCGGCGTCGTCAGCAGCGCGAACGTCGCCTGCGGCTTCCACGCCGGCGACCCGCTGACCATGCGGCGGGTGTGCGCCGCCGCCGTGGCCTCGACCGTGTCGATCGGCGCCCAGGTGGCCTACCGGGACCTGGCGGGTTTCGGCCGCCGGTTCCTCGACGTCGCTCCGGCGGAGCTCACCGCCGACGTCCTCTACCAGCTCGCCGCGCTCGACGGCATCGCGCGGACCGCCGGGGGTCGGGTGTCCTACGTGAAGCCGCACGGCGCGCTCTACAACGCCGTCGTGCACCACGAGCGGCAGGCGCAGGCGGTGGTCGACGCCGTGGCCGCCTACGACCCGCACCTGGCGGTGCTAGGGCTGCCGGGCTCGGTGCTGCTGCGCTTCGCGGCCGGGGCCGGCCTCCGCACGGTCGCCGAGGGCTTCGCCGACCGGGGCTACACCCCCGAGGGCGCGCTGGTCCCGCGGAGCGCCGCCGGTGCCGTGGTGCACGACCCGGCGGAGGTGGCGGAACGGGCGGTGCGGATGGCCGCCGACGGCGTCGTGCTGGCCGTCGACGGCACCCGCGTGGCCGTGGACGTCGAGTCGGTGTGCGTGCACGGCGACACCCCCGGAGCGGTCGACCTGGCGCGCTCGGTGCGGGCGTCCCTGGAGTCGGCCGGGCTGACCGTGGCCGCCTTCGCCGGCTGAGCCGTCATCGGGGGGCGCCGAGGTCCGCCGGCCGGCGGCGGCCGGCGAGCAGGTCGCCCGCCACCTCGTCCACAGGGCAGCCGCGGGAGACGGCGTCGTCGCGCAGCAGGCGGAGCGCCTCTTCGGCCGGGACGTCGAGGTCCAGGCTCAACCGGCCCATCGCCTCCCACACGCGGGCCCGCCGGCGGGGCGCCGGCCCGCGCAACCAGGCGGGGTCGTCGCCGGGTGACCAGCTGGACCAGATCGTGGCGTCGCTGAGCGCCGCGCTGGCGAGCTCGCCGACGGCGGTCGCGGCGAAGACGTCGACCTCGACGACCGCGGCCCCGTCGGTGAGGTAGAGATCGAGGGCGCCGCCGCCCCAGGGTGCGGGGCCCAGCGGCAGGGCGATCACCCCGCGGTACGGGGACAGCGAGAGGAACAGCTCGGCGAACCGGGGCCAGCGGCGGCCGAGGTCCTCCTCGGTGGCGAGCACCGGGTGGCCCGCGCTGCGCGAGCTCATGCAGGGCCCCTCCCCGGCGCTGAACTGCAGGCGCTCCGCGGTGCTCGCCCAGGGGTCGCTCCCCCCGAGGGGCAGCCAGCGCCCGGCGCCGTCGACCGTGCTCAGGCCGGCGCCGTCGACACCGGTCACCGCGGCGCAGGCCCGGCTGAGGCGGACCGGCAGCAGCTCCGGTCCGGCGAGCTCGGGTCGGTTCTCGGCGGCGAGCGCGGCGGCGAACCGATCGGCGATGGTCACACCCGAGTGTCCCGCCGCGGACGGTCCGGCACACCCCGAGCGGCCGCCGGGGAAGCGGTCAGAGCCGCCCGGTCTCGTCGGCCACGGGCCCCGCGTGCCCGGGACGGTAGGTGTAGGCCGCCTCGCGGACGGCCTCGTCGCTCTCCAGCCCGGCGCCCAGCGCGCCGCCCACCGTGGCCAGCGAGCTGGTCAGCCAGGCGAGCTCGAGGTAGTCGGAGAACTGCGCCGGGTGCCCGAGCCCCTCGCTGAACAGCGGCTCCACGACCAGGAACAGCCCGCCGAGGAGCGCGAGGACGAAGAGGGCGAGGTAGAGGGACAGCACGCCGATCGTCACGGTGGCCGCCGTGGCGATGTTGAACAGCACGACCTGCTTGCGGACCCGGCGCCCGCGCGGCCGCTCCCACATCTCGGCGCCCACGATGAGGGTGACGGCGATGGCCACCACCGAGCCGACGCCGACCAGCAGCAGCCGCAGCCACCCGAAGGCGTCGGCCAGCCGCCAGATGTCGGCGCTCACGAGGGCGAAGACGCCGGCGGCGATGGCCGCGGTCAGCGCCCGGGAGAGGCGGACGGCGAGCCGCCACGGCCGGTTGGCGCGCACCATCCCGCTGATCACCCGCAGGTTGCCCGACAGCACCCGGGCGGTGAAGCGGACCCCGTCGTCCGGGCCGTCGGGATCGGTGGCCAGCTGCTGGAGGCGCCGGCCCAGGGTGGCCCGGTCGGCCGGGTCGTCGGGGTCGTCGTCACCGTCGCTCACCAGGGCCTGCACGAGGCCGACCGCCGTCTCCAGCGCCCGCCGGCGCCGGCCCATCGCGCCGAGCGCGGGGAGGGACAGCACCCCGACGCCGTGCAGCGGGCTGGCGTGGCCGACCACCGGCCGGCGGGACACCTCGAGCGGGACGTCGGTCAGGCAGAGCGCGAGGTCCCAGTCGGCGGCCAGCAGCCGCTCGCGGGTGGCGGCGACCAGCTCGGCGTCGTCGGCCGGGGGGCGCACCAGGCCGTCCTCGACGGTCTCCACCCGCCAGCCGACCTCCGGGTGCCGGCTCCCGAGCTCGCTCGCCAGCTCGCCGGCCAGCCCCTTCGCCAGCTCGGCCGGCGCGCCCGGGGCAGCCACGAGCCCCACGACCAGGACCGGCGGCACGTCCTCGCCGACCTGCTGCTGGGACGTCTGCACGGTCACGGCCGCCCAGCATTCCACCCACGGGGCGGGCGGGCGCTGCCGGGACGAGGTCGGAGCCGCAGATGCCACGTCCGGGTGACCGATGCCCGATCATGGGCCGGTGTCCGGGGTCGGGGGAGTCGAGCGGGTGGTGGCCTACGGCGACCGTGCGGTGCTGCTGGAGGCCGACCCGGCGCTGGTGCCGGCGCTGCGGGCCGCCCTGGCGGCGGCGCCCCTGGACGGCCAGCTGGACCTGGTGCCGGCGGCCCGCACACTGCTCGTGGTCCTCGACCGGCCGCCCACCGACCCCGACCTGGCCGCGCTGCGCCGGCTGCGCCCGGGAGCCGGCCCGCCGACGGCCCCGACGGGCCACCTGGAGGTGCCGGTGGTCTTCGACGGCCCCGACCTCGGCGACGTGGCGGCCCGCACCGGCCGCTCCGAGGCCGACCTGGTGACGCAGCTGACCGGAACGCGGTTCACCGTCGCCTTCGGCGGCTTCGCGCCGGGCTTCGGCTACCTCACCGGACTGCCGGAGGAGCTGCACGTGCCCCGCCGCCCGACCCCGCGCACCCGGGTGCCCGCCGGCGCGGTCGGGCTCGCCGGCCCCTACGCCGGCATCTACCCCCGCGCGTCACCCGGGGGCTGGCAGCTGGTCGGCCGCACCGACCTGGTCCTGTTCGACGTCGAGCGCGACCCGCCCGCGCTGCTCACCCCGGGTACGACGGTCGCCCTGCGGGCGGTGGGCTGAGTGCTCGCGGTGCTGGCGCCGGGGCCGCTGACCACCGTGCAGGACGCCGGGCGCCCGGGCTGGGCCGGGATCGGCGTGACCCGGTCCGGCGCCGCCGACGCGTCCTCGGCCGGCCTGGCCAACCGGCTGGTGGGCAACCCGGCCGGCGCCGCGGTCCTCGAGGTCACGGCGGGGGGACTGCGGGTGCGGGCCGAGCGGACGCTGCTGGTGGCCCTCACCGGGGCGCCCACGCCGGTCGACGTGGCGGGCCGCCCGGCGCCGTGGAACGCGCCGCTGCCCGTACCGGCGGGTGCGGTCCTCTCCCTCGGGACGCCGACGGCCGGGTTGCGCAGCTACCTCGCCGTCCGGGGCGGGATCGACGTGCCCCCGGTGCTGGGGTCGCGCAGCACCGACACCCTCTCCGGGCTCGGGCCGCGGCCGCTGCGGGCGGGGGACCGGCTGCCGATCGGTCCGCCGGGACCGGACCAGCCGGTCGTGGACGTCGCCCCGGTGGCCGCGCCGGGACCGACGGCGGCGCTGCGCGTGCTGCCCGGCCCCCGGCGGGACTGGCTGGCGGCGTCGGCGTGGACGGCGCTGACCACCGCGGAGTGGACGGTCGCGACGGCGAGCGACCGCGTGGGCCTGCGGCTGACCGGCCCGGCGCTGGATCGGGCCCGCGAGGGGGAGCTGGCCAGCGAGGGGCTCGTGCCGGGCGCCGTGCAGGTGCCGCCCGACGGCGCGCCGGTGCTCTTCCTCGCCGACCACCCGGTCACCGGTGGCTACCCGGTGCTCGCCGTCGTCGTCACCGCCGACCTGCCCGCCGCGGCCCAGGCCCGGCCCGGTGACGTGCTGCGGTTCCGGCCCGGCTGATCGGGGTCGTCCCGAGCGGACCCTCGGAGGGGGGCCGAGCAGGGACGACGCAGCGGCTCCACGCGGGCGGGGACGGAACCTGGTCGCGGTGCCATCCGGAGGATCGCACCGCCACCGGATCACCGCACCGGCAGGACCGCCGGTCCGTCCGGTCCGGCCACGACCTGGGCGCGCGCGCCGTAGTGGGTCGCCAGCGCCGTGGGCGTCAGCACCTCGGTGGGGGTGCCGTGGGCGGCGACCCGGCCCTCCGACAGCAGGGTCAGCCGGTCGGCGTACTGCCCGGCGAGGGTGAGGTCGTGCAGCGTGCTCAGCACGGTGAGCCCGTCCTGGCGGCGCAACCGGTCCAGCAGGTCCAGCACCTGCTGGGCGTGGCCGAGGTCAAGGGCGGCGGTCGGCTCGTCGAGCAGCAGGACCCGCGGCTGCTGGGCCAGCGCCCGGGCGAGGACGGCGCGCTGCTGCTCGCCACCGGAGAGCTGGGTGACCGGGCGGTCGGCGAGGGGGAGCAGCGCGAGCCGGTCCATCACCTCGGCCGCCACCTCGCGGTCGCGGGCCCGGGGGGCGGCCAGCAGCGGGCGGTGCGGGGTGCGGCCCAGGAGCACGTAGTCGCTGGTGCTCACGCCCTCGGGCAGGACGGGGTGCTGCGGCGCGTACGCCAGCAGGCGGGCGCGCGCCCGGCGCGGCATGCCCGAGGTCGGGACGCCGTCGATGCGGACCGTCCCCTCGTGCGGGTGGAAACCGAGCACCGAGCGCAGCAGCGTCGACTTGCCCGAGCCGTTCGGTCCGATCACCGCGAGCCAGCCGCCGGGGGCCACGGTGAGCCGGACGCCGTGCAGGACGGGGATCCTGCCGTGCGCGGCGCTCAGGTCGACCACCTCGACGGAGGCGCCCGCCGGTCCGGGTGCGGACGTCACCGCCGCCGCCCGCCCATCCAGAGCAGCCCGGCGAAGAACGGGGCGCCGACGAAGGCGGTCACCACGCCCAGCGGCAGCTCCGCGGGGGCGAGCAGGACCCGGGCGACGAGGTCGGCGACGACCAGGAAGGCGCCCCCCACCAGCAGCGACAGGGGCAGCACGCGGACGTGCGCGCCGCCGACCAGCCGGCGCACGATGTGCGGCACCACCAGGCCGACGAACCCGATCAGCCCGCTGACCGCCACCGCGGCGGCGGTGGCCATCGAGGCGGCGGCGATGACCAGGAGCCGCATCCGGCCGGGGTGCACCCCCAGCGAGCGCGCCTCGTCGTCGCCGACGGCCAGCACGTCCAGGGCTCGGCCGCAGAGCAGGAGGACGAGGCAGGAGACGCCCAGGTAGGGCAGCACCAGGGCGACGTCGGACCACTGCGAACGGCCCAGCTGGCCGAGGATCCAGCCGTAGACCTCGCGGAGGTCCTCGGTGTTCTGCTGCTGCACCAGGGTCTGGCCGGCGGCGAGGAAGGCGGCGACCGCGACCCCGGCCAGCAGCAGGGTGGCGCTGTGCCAGCCCCCCGCGGCGCTGCCGAGGGCCACCGCCAGGCCGACCCCCAGCAGCGCACCGGCGAAGGCCGCCAGCGGTACGACGCCCACCGGGCCGATGCTCTGCCCGGGGGCGTAGGCGATGACGAGGGTCGCTCCCAGACCCGCGCCCGCAGCGGCGCCCAGGAGGTACGGATCGGCCAGCGGGTTGCGGAAGACCCCCTGGTAGGCGGCGCCGGAGATGGCCAGCCCGGCGCCGACGAGGACGGCCAGGACCACCCGGGGGAGCCGCAGCTCCAGCAGGACGGCCGCCTCGGTGCCCTCCAGCGCGCCCGGCACCCGGACGCCGAAGGCCGGCCCCAGGACGCGGTCGAGCAGGGTGGCGACCACCGCCCCCGGCGGCAGCGGCAGGGCGCCGAACCACACGCCGGCCAGCAGCGCGCCGATCAGCGCCGCGACCGCGCCGGCGAGCGCCAGCGGCGTCCGTCGCCGCGACCGCGCG
>NZ_POQT01000010.1 GCF_002938435.1 Blastococcus saxobsidens | reverse complement strand
AGGAGGAGGCGCGCCGCGCCGAGCAGGCCCGGGCCCGCGATGCCGCGCTGGAGGCCGCCACCCGCCGGTCCGCGGCCGGGCCGGCGTCCGCGGAGCCGGACGACATCGACCCCGAGGACCCCTGGGCCCCGACGTCCCGGCGCTGAGCGCGGCGAAGGACCGCCTCCGCGAGCCGGGCGACGGCCCCCCCGCCGGCCCTCAGGCCGTGGTCACCGCCACGGCCGGGCGCGCGGGCCGCCGACTCCGCGTCCGGGACACCGCCACGCCCAGGAGGCAGACCGCACCGCCGACGACGGCCAGCGCCGGCGGGGCCTCGTCCAGCAGCAGCCAGCCGAAGCCGATCACCAGCGGCGGCACCAGGTAGGTGGTGACCCCGAGGCGGCCGGCGTCCATCCGCCGCAGGGCGTAGGCCCAGGTGCTGAAGGCCAGCGCCGTGGGCACGACCCCGAGGTACACGACACCGGCGAGGGAGGTCGCGGGCGCACGCCCGAGCTCGGTCACCAGGGCCCCGGCCCAGGGCAGGCAGCAGACGGCACCGATGGCGCAGGCCGTGAAGGTGACCTGCAGCCCCGGGAGCCGGCCCAGCAGCGGCTTCTGCGCCACGACCCCGACGGCGTAGGTGAGCGCGGCCACCAGGCACAGCAGCACGCCCACCAGGTCGGCGTCCGCGCCCCGGGTGGCCAGGCCGATGAGCAGCACACCGGCGAAGGCGACCGTGACGCCGAGCACCAGCCGGCGCGGGAAGCCCTCCCCCAGCCACAGACCGGCGAACAGCGCGATGAGGATCGGCCCGAGGTTGACCAGCATGGCCGTGGTGCCGGCGTCGAGGTGCTGCTCGGCTGCGTTGAGCGCCACGTTGTAGACGGCGAACCAGCCCACCCCGCACACCGCGAGCAGCCGCCAGTCGCGCGCCGCGGGGCGCACCCAGCCGCGCCGGGTCACCAGCAGGCCGAGGACCAGGGTGCCGACGAGGAGGCGGGCGAGCGCCAGCGGACCCGGCGAGAGGTCCTCGCCGACCGCGCGGATGCCGATGAACGCCGACGCCCAGGCGAGGACGGTGACGGTGACCGCCATCAGGGTGCGGGCGTCGAGGGCGGCGGGCCGGGGCGTGCTCACGACCGGACCATAGGCGGCGCCCCCGACGGGGACCGGCGGCTTTCGGACACGGCGTCCGGAGTTGGCCGTCCACCGCCGGAGACTGGCAGGGACGACGCGGTCGGCTCAGCCCGGGGACGGGCTCCCGGCCAGGTACTCCGCCCAGGTGCGCCGTCCCCGCCCGCCACGGGCGGGCAGTGCGGCGCCGTCGCGCAGGGCCGCGCCCAGCCGGCCCGGGAACGGCGTGGAGAGGACCCGCGCCGTCGGTGCGCGCACCGCCGCCCACGCGCGGGCGAGGTCCCCGACCGAGTGCTCCTCGGGCCCGCCGAACTCCACCACGCCGCCGTCCGGCTCGGCCGAGGCGGTCGCGGCCAGGTGGGCGGCGGCGTCGTCGACGTCCACCGGCTGGACCCGCCAGCCCATCGGGACCGGCAGCAGCGGGCCGCGGCGGGCGGTCCCGAGGAGTTCGTCGGCGAACTCGTGGAACTGGGTGATGCGCACCAGGGTGATGGGGAGCCGCGAGGCGAGCAGCACCTGCTCGGCGGCGTACTTGGCCCGGTAGTAGCTCAGCGGCACCCGGTCGATCCCGACGATCGACACGTAGACCAGGTGCCGGAGGCGGTCGCGGTCCACAGCCTCGACCAGCCGACGGGTGCCCGCGACGTCCACCTCCCACGGGTTCCCGCGCGGATCGCTGGCGGCGTGCACGACCACCTCGGCCCCGGCCAGCGCGTGCCCGAGGTCGCGGCCGGTGACGAGGTCGCCCCGGACGCCACCCGGGCCGGTCCCGCGGCGCGACATCTGCCGGACCCGGTGCCCGGCGTCCTGCAGGTGCGGCACGAGACGGCGGCCGAGCCGGCCGGTGGCTCCGGTGACGAGTACATCCACGGTCGGCAGTCTGCCGCGCCCCGCCGTCCACCGACAGGGGGCGCTCCGGGACCATGCCCCGCACGGGCGTGCGCGGGGTCCTCGTCGACCGGCGGGGAATGGTCGCCGCGAGCACCGACCAGGAGCCGTGGGTGCCGGTCGCCCCGGCTTTCCGCGGGGTCAGCGCTCCTGGCCGGTGGGCCGCACGAGCACCTCGTTGACCGCCACGTGGGCGGGCTGCGAGACCACGTAGACGACGGCGCGGGCGATGTCGTCGGCCTCCAGCGCCCGCATGCCGGCGTGCATCCGCTCCGAGGCAACCTTGGCCTCGGGCTGGGTGATGTGGCTGGTCAGCTCGGTCGTGACCGCGCCCGGCTCGACCAGGCTCACCCGCACGCCGCGGCCGGTCACCTCCTGCCGCAGGGACTCGCTGAAGGCGTTCACCGCCCACTTGCTGGCGTTGTAGACCCCTGCGCCCTTGCGGGCGGTGCGCCCGGCGACGCTGGACATGTTGACGATGTCGCCGGACCCCTGCTCGACCATGCCGTCGAGCGCCGCGTGGGTCATGTACATGAGTCCCAGCACGTTGGTGTCCATCATCCGGCGCCAGTCCCCGGGGTCCGCGCCGGCGATCGTCCCCAGCAGCATGACCCCGGCGTTGTTCACCAGGACGTCGAGCCCGCCGAGCTCCGCGCGGGTCCGCCGGACGGCGTCGGCGCAGGCCTGCTCGTCGGTGACGTCGAGCTCCAGCGGCAGCACCCTGGCGCCGCCCTCGCGGAGCCGGCCGGCCAGCGACTCGAGCCGGTCGGTGCGCCGGGCGCCGATGGCGACGGACGCCCCTGCGCCGGCGAGGGCGAGCGCCGTCGCCTCCCCGATGCCCGACGACGCGCCGGTCACGAGGGCGACCCTGTCGACGAGGGGCTGTGCTGCCTTGGTCATGCGGCTCTCCTCCCGCGCCGCGACGTGCGGCGCTCCGGCGTCAGCCTTCCCGGGCTCAGGCCGGACCGCTCCCCGGGGCGGTCGCGCGGGTCAACGAGACGCCGAACCCGTGCACGGCCAGCCGCAGGAGGACCGGGCCGGGACGGAGCAGGTCCCCGATGCGCGCGGTGCTCGCCGCCTCCAGCTCCGCCAGGCCCGCGGCGTACACACCGGGCCCGCGGAGCCGGGCGGCCTGCAGCACACCGGTGTTCGCCCAGACCCTGCGCCGGGACTCCCGGAGGAAGGTGACGGCGGCCAGCCGGTTGGCCGGCGTGAGCAGCCGGTCCAGCCGGGTGCGGCTGCCGCCGGCCCGCCGCAGTTCGGCGTCCTCCGCGCCGACGCGCCGGGCGAGGACGCCGTCGATCCGGCCGTGGTCGCGGTGCCGGCGGTCGAGCACCGCCGGGTCGGTGAAGTGCTCGGGTGGGATGACGGCGAGCAGCGACTGCGGCAGGTCGTAGTTGATGTGCGCGTTCATGCCGAGGAGCACGTGCCCCTCCGGCCGCAGCTCCGGGTCCGCGCCGAACGCCCGGCGCCAGGGGCCGGGCGGGGCGCCGGGATCGGCCCGGTGCGCGGCGAGGGCGTCCAGGTAGCGCTCGGCGAAGTCGACGTCCCAGCGGGTCACCCACCCGGCGTCCTCGAACAGCCCGCGGTCGAGCCCGGCGGCCACGGCCCTGGTCGTGCGCAGGTACGTGCCGAGGAAGAACCGCGCCGGATTCCCGGTGTCCTCCAGCTCGGCGAGCAGATCGGACATCCGGGCCACCAGCGCGGCGACGGGCGAGCTCACCGCAGCGGGTCCCGGTGTCCGTCCGCGGCGGGTCAGAGGAGCGCGTCGAAGCCGTCGTCGGGGCCCAGGCCGAGCCCGGCCTCCAGCGGCGGCCGGTGCGGCTGGTCCAGCCCCCGCATGCGAGCCGCGTGCAGCGCCAGCAGCAGGTTCAGCCGCAGCGTCGGGTCGGTCGTGAACGGCCCGAGCATCCGCTCCAGCTTGCCGATGCGGTAGCGCATCGTGTTGTAGTGGAAGTGCAGCCTCCGAGCCGACTCGGCGACGTTGAGGTTGGTCTCCAGCAGGACGCGGAGCGTCTCGCGCAGGTCCGCCGAGTCGGCGTCGACGGCGTCGGCCAGCGGACCGAGCACCTCGTCGACGTAGGACCGCAGCTCGGAGCTGTCGGGGATGAGGGAGAGCAGCCGGAAGACGCCCAGCTGGTCGAAGTGGGTGACCGATGAGCTGCCGTGGATCTCCTGACCGACGCCCAGCGCCCGCTGCGCCTGGCGGTGCGCCTCGGCCAGCTCCGGCAGCGCCCCGGCAGGGCGCCCGATACCGGTCCCGAGCAGCCGCCCGACGCGGCGCAGCCGGCCGTTCACCCGCGAGGTCACCGCGGACACGAGCGCGGACAGCTCCTCCGGCGTCCGCCCGTCCAGCGGGAGCAGCGTCACGATCTCGGTGGCCAGGCCCGCGACGGCGGCGCCGGCCACCTCGGACTCCAGTGCCGCCCGCCAGCCGTCGGCCAGCCGGTCCAGGACGTCGAGGGCGCGGGTCGGGTCGGCGGTGGCGTCGGCCACGGTCTCGGTGGCGGTGACCAGGACCGCCACCGGGCCGTCCAGCCGCCAGCCGAACGACCGGGTGTAGGCCAGGGTGCGCTCGGTGTGCCCGACCGCGCCGCCGACCAGGCGACGGACCAGGTCCCCCTGGAAACGCAGCTCGACGGAGTGCACGGCCTGCAGCCGGATGACCGACAGCGCCGCGATGACGGCGGCCCGCTCCAGGACGCCACCGGCGCCGAGCATCATCGCGCCGGTCCGGTGCACCGCGACCAGCCAGCCGTGCCGCTGGTCGCCGGCCATGATCGGGGCGACGGCGTACTCACCCACACCGCCGGGCAGCTCGTGGTGCCCGGGGACCAGGAGGATGCCGTCGGCCGGCGAGAGGTCGGCGTCGGCCAGCACGTCGGCCGGGGTGACCACGGTCCGGTCGGCGCGCACGCCGGAGAGCCGGCGGGACGGGGTCAGCTCGGCGAGCGCGTCGTCGGCGGCCGCGTCGAGCAGCCAGAGCCAGTCGCTGATCTCCTCGACGTCCTCGGCGGGACCGGCGCTGGTGACGATGTCGCGGTCGGGGCCCAGGCCCAGCACCGCGGTGCCCTCGAGCATGACGGCCAGGCGATGGGTCACCTCGGCCAGGCCCCCGCCGGTCAGGGCGACCTCGGTGAACTCGTCGTCCATGCGCGAGGACAGCGCCAGCGCCTCGCCCTGCTTGGCCACGACGGTGCCGAGGACGGCGGAGACGATCTCGTCCAGGCGCGCGGTCGAGGGCAGGGCCAGCACCGGGAATCCGCGGCGGTCGGCCTCGGCCAGCAGTTCGCCCGGCAGCGGCGGGGGCCCGTCGGTCCGGCGGTAGGCCAGGGCGGCGGTGCCGACGGAGTCCAGCCGCTCGACCAGCGCCCGGCAGCTCGCCGGGTCGGCGGGCGGGAGGCGGGCGCCCAGGACGACGAGGACGTCGGGTCCGGCCGCGGCCAGGGGCTCGGCGGGGTCGTCGACCACCATGTGGCGGACGACGCGGCTGAGACCGGCCGCTCCGGCGGCGACGGCCGTGCCGGCCAGCGACGGCAGGTCCAGCGCCTCCTCGACGGTGAGACCCATGCGCTGCTGCCAGCTCCTGCGGTCGTCCCGGGCCTCGGCGCGCGGCGACTCGTCGACAGCCCAGTTACGACGGAACGGCAGGGTTCCATTACCGTGCGTAGAGGCCATCAGCGACGCGTCACTCTGGGTCACGAAGCGTCCCCTTTCAGTTCGCGTCCACAGTGCCACACCGCAGGATGATGTCAGGTGTCCCTGGACGCCGAGACCCATTCTTGGCGACTTCCGCCATAAGAAGGCGTGCGACGCGCCGCTTAGGTTCAACCCGATCGACCCGCTCGCTGGATGGTAGGCGTTCCCGCTCAGGCGGTGCCGCCGGTCCTCCCGCGAGGGGCTGGATCCAGCGGTAGGGGGCCGACCCACCGGCCTCCTCCGACCCGTCGGGGAGGGGCCGAGATGCGCGCGATCGACGACACCACAGTCCGGACCGGCACGAGCGATCGGGTCGCGCTGCGCGGCCAGGCGGCCCGCGCCGGTGTGCCCACCATCCCGCTCCCCCGGGAGTCCGCGCGGGCGACCGCGCGCACCGCCCGCCCGGCCAGAGCGGCGACCGCGGTGCCCGCTGCCGCCAGCACCGGCGTCGCCGAGCTGCTCCGCGGCCCGGTCCGCCCCGCCCGCGTGCTCCTCAGCTCACCGACGGCGGTCTACCTGCACGTGACCGGTGAACGCGGCTGCAGCGACGTCGTCGGCATCCTGACCGGCGACGCCCCCCGGCTGCCGCTCGGCTGCATCCTGTTCCGCCCGAGCAACGGCCGCCCGCTCGTCGGGCTGCCCGCGGGCGCCCCCGCGGAGGTGGGTGGCGGACGGGTCGCCGTCGGCGACCTCGCCGTCAGTGCCGCCGCCTGGTGGGACCCGCGCCCCCGGCTGCCCGGGGGGCGCCCGGCCCTGCTCCCCGAGGGCGTCCGCCAGCTCCGCAACACCCTCTACGGCGAGGGCGTGCCGCACAGCGCGTTCACCCTGCCGGGTCTGCCGACCGGCCCTGGCGGGCCGCTGGCGGCGCTGCGCGGCGCCGTCCGCCGGGCCGACCTCGAGGCGGCGCTGCGCACCGCGACCCGGCTCATCGGCGTCGGGCCGGGGCTCACCCCGGCCGGCGACGACGTCATGGCGGGCACGATCGCGGGCCTGGTCCTCCTCGGCCACCCCTCGGCGGAGCGGTTCGCCGCGGGCGTCTGCTCGCTGGCCGCCGGGCGCACCACTGAGCTGTCGGGGGCTCTGCTCCGGCACGCCGCCGCGGGCCGGGTGAGCGCCGAGTACGCGGCCGTGCTGCGCGGGCTGGTCGGTGAGAAGCTGCTCGCGCCGGCCGTCGAGCGGCTCCTGGCGACCGGCCCCGTCACCGGCCGGGCCCTGGCGCTCGGCCTGTGCACGGCGATCGACCTGGTGGAGCGGACGACCCGCCCCCGCTGACCGGAGCCGGCGTCAGCCGAGCGGCTGGACCCCTGTCACCGGGACCGGCAGGACCGGGCCCAGCGAGTCCCACTGGGCGATGCGGCACCCGTCGACCCGGGAGAGCTCGAGGTCGACGGGGCCACCCTGCCAGCGGCCGGTGATCCGCGCGGTCTGCGGGCCGCCGTACTGCTGGATGCACATCGTGTCGGCCGCGATCGGCGCGAACGGGTCGGTCATCCCGGCGAGGTGGTCGCAGGCCGCCTGCGCCTGGGGGTGGGTGCCCTCCACGAAGCCGACGCAGACCAGCGTCCACGACTCGGGCGGGCTGCCGTCCCCACGGTCGACGTCGATGCGCAGGTCGTTCTCCGCCTGGGAGATGCCGGTGCCGCCACCCGGACCGGCCGCGTCCGAGGGCGCCGGGCCGGCACCGCCGTCGGCGGCGGGCGTGCCGCAGGCGCCGAGCACGACCGCCGAGGCGAGCAGCAGGAGCGGCAGCAGACGTCGCATGCCGGTCCGACGAACGGAGCCCGCGAAAAGTTGCCCGCCGGTCACCGGGCTCAGATCCGGGAGGCGTGGATGCTGGTAACCAGGATGGCGCGGGCCCCGAGCTCCCACAGCTCGTCCATGACCCGGTTGGTGTCGGCCTTGGCCACCATGGCGCGGACGGCCGACCAGCCGGGGGTCTGCAGCGGGCTGACCGTCGGCCCCTCGATGCCGGGCGTGATCGCGGTGGCCGCGGGCAGGATCTCGTTCGGGCAGTCGTAGTCGAGCATCACGTACTGCCGGGCCACCAGGACGCCCTTGAGCCGGCGGCGGAGCTGGGCCACCGCCGGGATCTCCTCGGCCCCCTCGCGGCGGACCAGGATGGCCTCGCTGGTGAGCACCGGCTCGCCGATGATGTGCAGGCCCGCGGCGCGCAGCGTCGTCCCGGTCTCCACCACGTCGCAGACCGCGTCGGCGACCCCCAGCCGGCAGGCGGTCTCGACGGCCCCGTCGAGCTTGACGACGTCGGCCTTGATGCCCGACTCGCGCAGGTAGCGCTCGGCCAGCACTGGGTAGGCGGTGGCGACCCGCTTCCCGCCCAGCTGCTCCACCTGCTCGATGCCGGACTCCACGGGCGTGGCGAAGCGGAAGGACGACCGCCCGAAGCCCAGCGGCATGACCTCGACCGCGGCCGGGCCCTCCCCGTCGGCCGGCGCCGTCTCCAGCAGCATGTCGCGGCCGGTGACGCCGACGTCGAGCGTGCCGGCGGCGACGTAGACGGCGATGTCGCGGGGCCGCAGGTAGAAGAACTCGGTGTCGTTCTCCGGGTCGTAGACCGCGAGGTCCTTGGTGCTGCGGCGCTGCCGGTACCCGCTCTCGGCGAGCATTTCCGCGGCGGGCTCGCTCAGGACGCCCTTGTTCGGCACGGCGACGCGCAGCATGGGGGAACTCCTTCAGAAGCGGATGGAACGGCCCTCGCGCAGGGACCCGCGGCGCGCGAAGCGTGTCGTGGGGAGCGCGAGGGTCCTTCTACAGGTGGGTGTAGACGTCGTCGAGGGTCAGCCCGCGGGCGAGCATGAGCACCTGCACGCGGTAGAGGAGCTGGCTGATCTCCTCGGCGGTGCGCTCCTCGCCCTCGTGCTCGGCGGCCATCCAGGACTCGGCCGCCTCCTCGACGACCTTCTTGCCCGCCGCGTGCACACCGTCGCGGACGGCCGCGACGGTGCCGGACGCCGGGTCGCCGTCGGCCACCTTGGCGCTCAGCTCGGCGAAGAGGGAGTCGAAGGTCTTCACGAGCGGGCCTCCTGGCCGGCAGGGGTGGCGGCGAAGCCGGTCGTCCGCTGGGGCGCCCGCAGCTCGCGGAGCACCAGCGCCGTCTGCAGCGCGGCGATCGTGGCCTCCCAGCCCTTGTCCTCTGCTGCGCCGGGCAGGCCGGAGCGGTCCCGGGCCTGCTGCTCGTCGTTCGTGGTGAGGACCCCGTTGCCGATCGGCTTCCCGGCGTCGAGGGCCACCCGGGTGAGCCCGGCGGTCACCGAGTCGCACACGTACTCGAAGTGCGGGGTGCCGCCGCGGACGACCACGCCCAGCGCGACGACGGCGTCGTGCCGCTCGGCGAGCGCCTGCGCGACCACCGGCAGCTCCACGGCTCCCGGCACGCGCACGACCGTCGGCGCGACGACGCCGGACGCCTGCGCCGCGGCGAGCGCCCGGTCCAGCAGCGCGCCGGTGATCTCGGCGTGCCAGGTGGTGGCCACGACGCCCAGCGACAGGCCGGCCGCGTCGACCGGTCGCGCCTCGGGTGCGCCCGCGCCGCTCATGCCGGCTGCTCGTTCTGCCCGAGGGGCACGTCGGTGCCCGGGACGGTCGTGGCACCCGGGGCGTCCGCGGGGCCGGCCTCCGTCTCGGGCTCGATGATGTCGAGCAGGTGCCCCATGCGGTCCCGCTTGGTGCGCAGGTAGCCGAGGTTCTGCTCGGTGACGTGGCTCGGCAGCGGCACCCGGCCGAGCACCCGGAGGCCGTAGCCCTCGAGGCCGGCGCGCTTGGCCGGGTTGTTCGTCAGCAGCCGCATGGTGCGGATGCCGAGGTCGACGAGGATCTGCGCGCCGGTGCCGTAGTCGCGGGCGTCGGCGGGCAGCCCCAGGTCGAGGTTGGCGTCGACGGTGTCGGCGCCCATGTCCTGCAGCTGGTAGGCCTGCAGCTTGTGCAGCAGGCCGATGCCCCGGCCCTCGTGCCCGCGGATGTAGAGGACGACGCCGCGGCCCTCCTGGGCGACGGCGGCGAGCGCCGTCTGCAGCTGGGGACCGCAGTCGCAGCGCAGCGAGCCGAACACGTCGCCGGTGAGGCACTCGGAGTGCACGCGGACGAGGACGTCGTCGCCGTTCCCGATGTCGCCGTAGACGAAGGCCACGTGCTCGCGCTCGTCGTAGGAGCTGCGGTAGCCGACCGCGGTGAAGGTGCCCGGCGCCAGCGGGACGATCGCCTCGGCGACCCGCTCGACCAGCTTGTCGAACCGCTTGCGGTAGGCGATCAGGTCGGCGATCGAGATCAGGCACAGGTCGTGCTCGTCGGCGAAGACGCGCAGCTCCCCGCTGCGCGCCATGCCGGTCGGGTCCTTCTCGCTGACGATCTCGCAGAGCACGCCCGAGGGGCGCAGGCCGGCCAGCAGCGCCAGGTCGACGGCGGCCTCGGTGTGCCCGGGCCGGCGCAGCACGCCGCCGTCCCGCGCCCGCAGCGGCACCACGTGCCCGGGCCGGGCCAGGTCCGCCGACGTCGTCGCGGCGGCGGCGAGGGTCCGGATGGTGTGCGCCCGGTCCGAGGCGGAGATGCCGGTCGTGACGCCCTCGCGGGCATCCACCGTGACGGTGTAGGCCGTGCCGAGGCGGTCCTGGTTCACCCGGTGCATCGGCGGGAGGTCCAGGCGGTCGGCGTCGGCCTCGCTCACGGCCACGCAGATGTAGCCCGAGGTGTACCGGACCATGAACGCGACCAGCTCCGGGGTGGCGAGCTCGGAGGCGAAGATCAGGTCGCCCTCGTTCTCGCGGTCCTCGTCGTCGATGACGACGACGGGCTTGCCGCTCTTGATGGCGGCCAGGGCGGATTCGATGGAATCCAGCCGGACGGGTCCGCTCATGCGCGGGCCTCCAGCAGACGCTCCACGTACTTGGCGATCACGTCGACCTCCAGGTTGACGGGCTCCCCCGTGGCGCGCGCACCGAGCGTGGTCTCGCGGAGGGTGGTGGGGATGAGGCTGACCTCGAACCAGGGCTCGGGGTCGGCCAGGGGGCTGACGGCGCTCACGGTGAGCGAGACGCCGTCGACGGCGATGGAGCCCTTCTCGACGACGTAGCGGCCGAGCCCGGCCGGCAGTCCGATCCGGACGACCTCCCAGTGCTCGGCCGGGGTGCGGGACACGATCCGGCCCACGCCGTCGACGTGCCCCTGCATGAGGTGGCCGCCCAGCCGCGTCTGCGGGCTGACGGCGCGCTCGAGGTTGACCGGTGCGCCGTCGACGACGGCGCCGAGGCTGCTGCGGCGCAGGGTCTCGGCCATCACGTCGGTGGTCCAGACGCCGGTGCCGTCGGCCCCGTGCTGCACACCGGTGACCGTGAGGCAGACGCCGTTGACGGCGATCGAGTCGCCCAGCGAGACGTCGGTCAGGACGGTGCGGGCGCGGATGCGAAGGACGGCGGAGTCGCCCTGGTCCTCCCGTGCGGCCAGGGTGCCCACCTCTTCGACGATGCCGGTGAACACCTCAGCTCCCTCCGTCCGTGCCGTCCCCGCCGGTGCGGGTGCCCCCACCAGTGTGCCGGGTGGGGTGCAGCCGGATCTGCACGTCCCCGCCCAGGGGGGTGAGACCGGCGACCGAGAAGGACAGCGCCGAGCCGATGCCGCTGATTCCCAGGTCACCCACCAGGGAGGGACCGGCACCCAGGAGCTTCGGCGCGAGGTGGACGACGGCCTCGTCGACGAGCCCGTCGCGGAGGAAGGCGGCGGCCAGGGTGGGGCCGCCCTCGAGCAGCACCCGGCGGACGTCGCGGGCGAACAGCTCGGCCAGGAGCTCCGCCGGCGTCGAGGCACGGCTGACGTAAGTGGGCGCGGCGCCGTCCAGCACCCGGGCGGTGGCGGGCAGCCGGTCGCGGCGGTCGACGACGACCCGCAGCGGTTGCCGGGCGGCGTCCCGGCCGTCGGCGTCGCGGACGGTGAGCTGCGGGTCGTCGGCGAGCGCGGTGCCCGAGCCGACGACGACGGCGTCGCACCCGGCCCGGATGCGGTGCACCTCGGCGCGCGCCTCGGGGCCGGTGATCCAGCGGCTGCTGCCGTCGGCCGCCGCGACCCGCCCGTCCAGGGTCGCGGCCACCTTCCAGACGACGTAGGGGCGCTGCTCGCGGACGCCGGTCAGCCACCCGGCCAGGGCCCCGCGCTCGGCCGCCTCCTGCTCGACGCCCACGACGACGTCGACCCCGGCGGCCCGCAGCCGCTCCGCTCCCCCGCCGGCGAGCTCCGTCGGCTCGGGGACGGCGACGACGACCCGCGCGATCCCGGCCGCCAGCAGGGCGTCGGCGCACGGGCCCGTGCGACCGGTGTGCGCGCACGGCTCGAGGGTGACCACCGCGGTGCCGCCGCGTGCGCGGTCGCCGGCCTGCGTCAGGGCGCGGACCTCGGCGTGCGGTCCTCCGGGCGGCTGGGTGGCCCCCTCGCCGACGACCGTCCCGTCGGCGGCGAGGACCACGGCGCCCACGGCCGGGTTCGGGCTGGTGGTGCCCAGCACCGTCCCCCCGAGCTCGCGGGCCCGGGCCATCGCGCGCAGCTCGGCGTCGCTGACGGTCACCCGCGCATCGCCGCAGCGGCCTGCGCGCGCAGGGCCGCGATGGCCTTGCCGGGGTCGTCGGCGCCGTAGACGGCGGAGCCGGCGACGAACATGTCCACCCCGGCCTCGGCCGCCTGCTCGATGGTGTCGGCGTTGATGCCGCCGTCGATCTCGACGAGCAGGGTGAGCTCACCGCTGTCGACGAGCCGGCGGGCCTCCCGCACCTTGGGGAGCACGTCGGCGATGAAGGACTGGCCGCCGAAGCCGGGCTCCACGCTCATGACCAGCAAGGTGTCGAAGTCGCGCAGGACGTCGAGATGGTCCTCCAGCGGGGTGCCGGGCTTGACGGCCAGGCCGGCGAGCGCTCCGGCGGCCCGGATGTCGCGGGCGACGGCCCGGGCGTCGCGGCAGGCCTCGGCGTGCACCGTGACGTTGCGGGCGCCGGCCTCGGCGTACCCGGGCGCCCAGCGCTCGGGGTCGGTGATCATCAGGTGGCAGTCCAGCGGCACCGGGCTCACCCGCTGGATGGCCTCGACGACCGGCAGGCCGAGGGTGAGGTTCGGGACGAAGTGCGCGTCCATGACGTCGACGTGCAGCCAGTCGGCGTCGGCGACCCGGGCCACCTCGTCGGCGAGGCGCGCGAAGTCCGCGGCCAGCAGGCTCGGAGCGATCATCGGTTCCCGGGACACGTCCGCCGAGTCTAGGTGCGGCCTTCTCGTGGGCCCGCCCACTCCCGCGACCGCCGCCTGCTGCGCGAACGGGTGAAGCGGTTGTCCGTGGTCCACCGACGAGGTCGTGCATCCCCGACCTGCCCTCGTGAGCGACCCCGGCGCGCCCGACCAGCCGGAACTGATCGCGGACGACGCGACGGCGGCGGTCCGTGTCCAGGCCCGGCATGAGCTGCGCCACCTGGCCATGACGTCAGCACCGTTCATCGTCGGCTTCGCGCTCCTGCGCCTGGAACCGGCGCAGTGATCCCCGGGGGCGTGGGAAACCACGGTGGCGATAAGTCTGACCTTGGCGCTTGCAGCCTGGGCGCTCCTGGGTACCGAGCCCGGCCGCCGGCTGCAGAGCCGGCGCCTGCTGGCCGAGTACGCGGTGCGGCGGCACGCCGACCGGGACTGGGGCGTCGGCAGGCAGCCGACCGTCGCGCGGCGGACATGGCCCGGATGCGGGTCCTCGGTCCGCTGTTCCTGCTCGTCCTGTTCGCTCCGCACGTGGCGTTCGTGTCCTGGCAGGACCTGGCCACGACCCTGCCGGGCGCCGCGTTCGCGTTCGTCGCAGCGCTGTTGTTCCTCGCGGGGTGTCTTCGCCAGGCCCGCGCCGGACGCCGCTGGCTCGCTGACCCTCCCGGCCCGCCACGCGACTGACGGGCGCGCGGCCCCACATGTCTCCTGTGGCGACCGGGGTAGGGCCTGATCATGGCTTCCGACGCCCTTCCGCCCTACGACGGTTTCGACCGGATGGCGATCGCCGGCACCTGGCGCACCGGTCGCGCGGGAAAGACCGCCACCCACACCAACCCCCACACCGGCGAGACGTCGACCGAGATCCCGCTCGCCACCGCCGACGAGCTCAACGAGGCCTACGCCCGGGCCACGGAGGTCCAGCGCAAGGACGAGGTCGTGCGCTGGCACATCGAGGAGAGCGGGGCCGCCGCCCCCGCCGCCA
This sequence comes from Blastococcus saxobsidens, assembly GCF_002938435.1. GTDB lineage: Bacteria > Actinomycetota > Actinomycetes > Mycobacteriales > Geodermatophilaceae > Blastococcus > Blastococcus saxobsidens. The sequence goes on along the minus strand of NZ_POQT01000010.1, from coordinate 99,779 downwards.
CTTCCGGGTACGCGGTCACCCTGCGTCCGATGAGCTCCGGCGGACGACCTGGTCGGAGCGCCGGAACTGTCGTACCCCCTGCATAGCCTGCGGGTATGTCGTCGGGTGGCGGGTTCGCGGTCGGGGTGACCGTGGTGCCGGTGGACCCGGTGCCCTCGCCGTGGGAGCTGGTCGATCCGGATCCGGCTCCCCGGTCGGGTGAGCCGTTGAGCGCGTGGTTGCCGGCCGGCCGCAGTGCTGGGGAGGCCGCGGCGCTGCTGGGGCAGATCGTGGTGGCCGAGGCCCAGCTGGCGGCGTTGCGGGTGGAGCTGGCGATGGACCTGGCCGCCGCCCGCCCGGCTCCGATTGGTGCGCTGCCGGGCGGTGAGCGTGCCGGGCACACCGGCCCGCGCGATGCCAGTGAGTTCGTGCCCGATGAGTTGGCGGCGGTGCAGAACTGCAGCCGGGCGGCGGCGGTCACCCTGCTGGAGCACGCGGAGATCCTCACCACCGTGCTCACCGGGGTGTTCGAGCAGCTGCGGCTGGGGCGGCTGGACTGGCCCCGTGCCCGGGCCATGGCCGCAGAGGTCGCCGCCACCGGGCGGGAGACCGATCCGGGCGTGATCGCCGGGATGGAGGCCGCGGTGCTGCCCGGCGCCGGGGAGCTGGGGGTGGGCAAGCTGCGGGAAGCGGTGCGCGCCGAGCTCATCGCCCGGGATGCCACGGCCGCCGACCGGCGACGGGAGTCCCGCCGCCGCGCAGCGGACGTCACTGTGCGCCCGGTCGGGGACGGGATGAGCGAGTTGCGCGCCCTCATGCCCCATCCCGAGGCCCGCGCCTGCCGGGACACCGTGGACCGGCACGCCCGTGCGGCGAAGGAGGCCGGTGACGACCGGCCGATCGGCATGCTGCGGGCCGGGGCTGCGGCTGATCTGATGCTGCGCCCCTGGCAGGACCAGCCGCCGGTCACCGCGCAGCTGACCGTGGTGGCCCCGCTGACGGCGCTCACTCCCACCGGATTCATGGCCGCCGGTGGCCCGCGGCCGGCCGCGTTCACCCCGCCCGGCACCGCTACCCCGCCCGGCACGGCTTCCCCGGTGGGTGAGGTCGATGGTGAGCCGATCACCGCCGCCCACCTGCGCGAGCTGCTCACCCAGCTGGACGCGCTGTGCCCCGGCGGGCTGCAGGCCCCGACGGGCGGCAGCCTGGAGATCGCGATCACCGACCGCACCGGCGCGCTGCTGGCCTTGACCGACCGCGGCGAGGTCGCACGGCTGGCCCGCCGCGGCTGCCCCGAGCATCCCGAGGCAGCCTGCGCCTGCCCGGTGCTGACCGCACCCGGCGCGGTCGACCGCTACCGCCCCTCGGCAGCCCAGCAACGGTTCCTGCGGGTGCGGGACCGCACCTGCCGGCATCCCGGCTGCACCGTGCGCGCCGGCTGGGCCGATCTGGACCACGTCGTCCCGCACGCCGCCGGCGGGGAGACCTCCTGCGACAACCTCTGCTGCCTATGCCGGCGCCACCACCGGCTCAAGACCCACGCCGAGGGCTGGGTCCACACGTTGAGCGACGAGGGGGTGCTGACCGTCATCACCCCCTCCGGGGTGACCCGCACCAGCCGACCACCCTGCTACCGCGTGCTCACCGAACCACCGCACCCACCACCATCGCTACCCGACCCGGACGACGATCCACCGCCGTTCTGAGCGAGCGTCAGCTGGTGCGGCGGAGCAGCGCCATGAACATGGCGTCGGTGCCGTGCCGGTGCGGCCACAGCTGCCCGTGCTCGCCGCGGGCCATGTCCGGGACCTCGGGGAACAGCGGCGCCACCGGGAGCACCTCGACGTCGTCCCGCCGTGCCGCGGCCTCCACCACGTCGGTGGTCTCGGCGGAGTGCGGCGAGCACGTCACGTAGGCGACGACCCCACCCACCCGGACCGAGCGGAGCGCGCTGTCCAGCAACGCCGTCTGCAGCTCAGCCAGCGGTGCGACGTCCTCGGCGGTCCGGCGCCAGCGCACCTCCGGGCGACGCCGCAGGGCGCCCAGCCCGGTGCAGGGTGCGTCGAGCAGCACGCGGTCGAACGAGCCGGGCTGCCACGGCGGCTGCGTGCCGTCGGCGGCCAGCACCTCGACGTCCCGCTCGTCGCGCAACGCCTGCCGGACGAGGTCGGCACGGTGCGGCGCCCGGTCGGCGGCGGTGAGCCGGACGCCGTCGGGCCTGGTGGCGGCCAGCAGCCCGGACTTGCCGCCGGGGCCGGCGCACATGTCCAGCCAGGCGGTGTCCGTGCCCTCGAGGGGCGCACGGGTGAGCAGCAGGGCGGCGAGCTGGCTGCCCTCGTCCTGCACCGCGGCGCGGCCGGAGCGCACCGACGCCAGCCGGCCGGGATCTCCCCCACGCAGCCGCACCGCGTACGGCGACCAGGGGCCGGGTTCGCCACCGGACTCGGTCAGCAGGTCCGCACGGCCCATCCGCCGGGCGACGAGGTGCACCTCGGGAGCCGCGTCGTCGGCCAGCAGCGCCGGCTCCAGCTCGTCCTCACCGTCGAGGGCGTCCCGCCACGCCTCGACGATCCACCGCGGGTGGTCGGTGGCCAGCGCCAGCCGCTCGTCACCCTCGGCGCCGAGCGCGGCCAGCCACGCGGCCCGGTCCCCGCCCGCGGCCACCTTGCGCAGCACGGCGTTGACCAGCCCGGCCGCCCCCGGCCCCACGATGGCGCGGGTCAGGTCGACGGTCGTGTCGACGGCGGCGTGCGCCGGCACTCTCAGGTCGACGACCTGGTACGCGCCGAGGCGGAGCAGGTCCAGCACCCGCGGGTCCAGCTCGGCCAGTGGCCGCGAGACGAGGCCGGTGAGGATCGCGTCGAGGGTGCCCTGCGCCCGCAGCGCCCCGTAGGCCAGCTGGGTGGTGAACGCGGCATCCCGCTCGTCGAGCTTCCGTTCGCGCAGCAGCTGCGGCAGCAGCAGGTTGGCGAACGCCTCCCGGGAGGAGACGGCGTCGAGCACGTCGTAGGCGGTCAGCCGCGGCCCGTCCAGCACCGGGCGACGGGTGGCCGGGTGCCGGCGGGGTCCACGCCGCGACGGCGGCCGGGTCACGCGCCCACCCGCTCGCCGGCCGCGGGACGCGCGCCCCGGGCCCAGTCAGCGGCGGGCAGCATCCTCTTCCCGGCCGGCTGCACCTGGGAGAGGCGGACCGCGCCGCTGCCCGTGCCGACGACGACCGCACGTCCGTCGAGCAGGACCTCGCCCGGCGACAGGTCGGGCCCGCCGGCCACCGGCTCCACGGGTGCGACGCGCATGCGCTCGCCGCGCCAGGTGGTCCACGCGCCCGGGGCGGGCGTCACCCCACGGACCCGCCGGTCAACGACATGGGAGGGCAGCGCCCAGTCGACGCGGGCGTCGGCGGTCTCCACCTTCGGCGCGAGGCTGATCCCGTCCGACGGCTGGGGCCGGGGCTCGAGCGCCCCGGCCTCGATGCCGTCGAGGGTCGCGACGAGCAGCTGCGCCCCGCTCACCGCGAGCCGCTCCAGCAGGTCCCCGGCGGTGTCGCGCGCGCCGATCGCCTCGGTGAGGGTGCCGAACACCGGCCCGGTGTCCAGGCCCGCCTCCAGCCGGAACGTGGATGCGCCGGTCACCTCGTCGCCGGCCATGATCGCGTGCTGCACCGGCGCCGCCCCGCGCCACGCGGGCAGCAGCGAGAAGTGCAGGTTGACCCACCCGTGGCGGGGCAGGTCCAGCGCCGGCTGCGGCACGAGGGCGCCGTAGGCGACGACGGGCGCGCAGTCGACGGCGAGGTCGGCCAACTGCGCCAGGAACTCCGGCTCGCGGGGCGAGCGCGGCTGCAGCACCGGGATCCCGGCCGCGTCGGCGCGCTCGGCCACCGGCGAGCGGCTCACCGTGCGGCCCCGTCCGGAGCGGGCGTCGGGCCGGCTCAGGACGGCGACGACGTCGTGGTCGGAGGCGAGCAGCGCCTCCAGCGACGGGACTGCGGGCGCCGGCGTACCGGCGAACAGGAGCTTCAGTGCGGGCTCACCTTCACGACGGGGAGGTAGCTGCCGTAGCCGGACCACTCGGCAGCCTGGATCTCGGCGAGGGCGGCGGCACGGTCGGCATCGGCGAGCCGGTCGACGAACAGCACGCCGTCGAGGTGGTCGGTCTCGTGCTGGATGGCGCGGGCGAGCAGCTCCGAGCCCTCGATCCGCACCGGGTCGCCGTGCATGTTCCAGCCGGAAGCCGCCACGTGCAGGTGCCGCAGGCAGTCGTAGCGCAGGTCGGGGATGGACAGGCAGCCCTCGGGGCCGTCCTGCATCTCCTCCCCCACCGCGGCGACGTCGGGGTTGACCAGGTGACCGACCTCGCCGTCGACGAACCAGGTGAACACCCGCAGGCCGACGCCGATCTGGGGTGCGGCCAGGCCCGCGCCACCGGCGGCGTGCATGGTCTCGGTCAGGTCGGCGACGAGCTGCCGGAGCTCCCGGTCGAAGTCGACGACCGGGGCGGCGGGCCGGCGCAGGACCGGGTCGCCGAACAGCCGGATGGGGGTCACGCTCACCGGTCGATCGTAGGTGGCCACAGCAGGTCGCCCGCGCCCGCACGAGGTCGGCCGCCCTGCAGGGGCCCGCCGCGAGCCTGCGAGCGGTGGGGGGCAGGGTGGTCCCTTCTCAGACGAGGTCGAGCGGGTCGAGCTGCACGCGGACGTGCTCGGGGGCCTTCTTCGCGCTGCGCACGCCCTGGACCTCGGCCAGCGCGTGCGCCAGCGCCCCGCCGTCGGTGCGCGGCACCCGGACCAGGTACCGCTCCCGCTCGCCCTCCTGCCCGGGCCGCGGCCGCTCCGGCACCGGGCCGAGCAGGTCGGCGTCGCCCGGCAGCCGCGCGGCCGCCAGGAACTCCGCCAGCGCGGCCGGCGACCCCGCCAGCGACGCCATCCGGGTGACCGGCGGGAATCCGAGCTCCCGCCGGTCGGCCAGCTCGCGCTCGGCCAGCCAGGCCGGGTCCCAGCGGACCAGCGCCTGGGCGACGGGGTGCGCGGCGTCGGCGGCCACGATCACCAGCCCACCGGCCGACGCCGGCCGGACGAGCGCCGAGGCGTTGGTCCACCGGCGCAGCGTCTCCTCACCGGCGCGCAGGTCGGCCCGGCCGAGGAGCGCCCAGGAGTCCAGCAGCAACGCGGCGCCGTAGCCGCCCTCGGCCACCGGCTCGGCCCCCGGGGTGGCCACCACGAGCGCCGGCCCGGCCGGGACCGACGCGAGCACGCCCGACGTGCTGCCGGAGGTCCGGACGGTCGTGCCCGGGAAGGCGCGGGCCAGCTCCTCGGCGGTGCGCGACTCCCCCACCACCGCGGCGCGCAGCTTCGTGGCGTGGCAGTGCGGGCAGTCGAAGGTCGCGGCCGGGCGGGCGCACCAGCGGCAGGCCGGGATCCGGGTGCCCCCCGGACCGGGACGCGGGGAGATGCCCAGCGGCCCGGCGCAGGCGGCGCACCGCGCGGGCGCCCGGCACCGGGCGCACGACAGCGACGGCACGTACCCGCGGCGCGGCACCTGCACGAGCACCGGCGCACCGGCGGCCAGCGCCTTGCGGGCCGCCTCGTACGCCAGCGAGGGCAGCCGGGCGGTGCGCGCGGCGGGGTCGCGGGCGAGCTCGAAGTCGTCACCGAGCGCCTGCACCCGCGGCGCCGCGGCCCGCAGCACCGCACGGTCGGCGACCAGCTCGTGCGCCCACGCCGACTCGACCAGCAGAGCCGCCTCGGCGGTCCGCGAGGTCCCGGCGACCACCGCGGCGCAGGAGTCCAGCCAGGCCCGTTGCACCAGCACGTCCCGCGCGTGCGGGTAAGGCGCGTGGTCGTCCGAGTGCAGGTCGTCGCCGTCGTCCCAGACGACCACCAGGCCCAGCTCGCGGACCGGGGCGAACATCGCCGCCCGGGTGCCCAGCACCACCTGGGCGGCACCCCGCGAGGCGGCCAGGAACCGGCGGTAGCGCTTCTCGGGCGAGTCGTCGGCGCGCAGCACCGTGAACGAGTCGGCGGGCAGCAGCCGCTGCGCCGCCGCCGTGAGCCGGTCGAGGTCCTTGCCGTCCGGCACGACCACCAGCGACCCGCGCCGGCCGGAGAGCGCGGCCCGGCAGAGCTCCACGAGCCGGGTGGGCCAGTCCTCCCCGGGCAGGGCCGTCCAGACGGCGCGTGCGGGCCGCCCCTCGGCGAGCGCCGTCAGCAGTGCCGGCCCGGCCTGGTAACGGGCGAAGCCCGCCGGGTCGGGCGGCTCGGGCAGTTCCTCCGGCGTGGGCGAGGGCCGCTTCTCCGCCGCGGCGCGGCGCGGCGGCAGCGCGAGGCGCAGCACGTCGCTCGCCGTGCCGGCGTACCGGTCGGCGACCGCGCGGACCAGCCGCGCCACCTGCGGGGTGAGCACCGGCTCCCCCGAGGGCACGTGCGAGAGCGGCTGCAGGGTGCCGCTGAACTCGGTCGTATCGCCCAGCTCCCAGACGACGCCGTCGACCAGCCGGCCGTGGAAGCGCACCCGCACCCGGCAGCCGGCCTGCACCACGTCGGCGAACTTCTCCGGCACCGCGTAGTCGAACGGCCGGTCCAGGTGGGCCAGCGGGACGTCGACGACGACCCGGGCCACCTGCACCCGGCCAGTCTCCCCGCTCATGCCGACAGTCCTGGCCCCGTCGGGGCCGGGCGCGGTGCTAGGCGACAGCCGAGCGCAGCGCCTCGACGCGGTCGAGGCGCTCCCACGGGAGGTCGAGATCCGACCGGCCGAAGTGCCCGTAGGCGGCGGTGGGCCGGTAGATCGGCCGCAGCAGGTCCAGGTCGCGGACGATGGCGCCCGGACGGAGGTCGAACACCGAGGTGATCGCCTTCTCCAGCAACTCGTCTGCGACGGTGCCGGTGCCGAAGGTCTCGACGAACAGACCCACCGGGTGCGCTGTACCGATGGCGTAGGCGACCTGCACCTCGCACCGACGGGCCAGGCCCGCGGCGACGACGTTCTTGGCCACCCAGCGCATCGCGTAGGCGCCGGAGCGGTCGACCTTCGACGGGTCCTTGCCCGAGAAGGCACCGCCACCGTGCCGCGCCATGCCGCCGTAGGTGTCGACGATGATCTTGCGGCCGGTCAGTCCCGCGTCACCCATGGGTCCGCCGATGACGAACTTGCCGGTCGGGTTCACCAGCAGCCGGTGGCCGGTGGTGGGCAGTCCGAGGGCGGCCAGCTCCGGCTCGACGACCAGTTCCTCGATGTCGGGGGTCAGCAGCGTCTCGATCGAGATGTCCTCGGCGTGCTGGGAGGAGACGACGACCGTGTCGACGGCGACCGGGCGGTCGTCCTCGTAGACGACGGTGACCTGGGTCTTGCCGTCGGGGCGCAGGTAGGGCACGGACCCGTCCTTGCGGACCGCCGACAGCCGCCGCGACAGCCGGTGTGCCAGCGCGATCGGCAGCGGCATCAGCTCGGGCGTCTCGTCCGTGGCGTACCCGAACATCAGGCCCTGGTCGCCGGCGCCCTGGCGCTCGATGGCGTCGTCGGAGGTGCCGCCGGTGCGGGCCTCGTAGCCGGTGTCGACGCCCTGCGCGATGTCGGGCGACTGCGCGCCGATGGAGACGCTCACGCCGCAGGAGGCGCCGTCGAAGCCCTTGCGGGAGGAGTCGTAGCCGATGCCGAGGACCGTCTCGCGGACGATCGCCGGGATGTCGACGTAGCCGGCGGTGGTGACCTCACCGGCGATGTGCACCAGTCCGGTGGTGATGAGGGTCTCCACCGCGACCCGGCTGCGCGGGTCCTGGGCGAGCATCGCGTCCAGGATCGAGTCGCTGATCTGGTCGGCGATCTTGTCCGGGTGGCCCTCGGTCACCGACTCGGACGTGAAGAGGCGGCGTGGCACTCGGGGACTCCCTGGGATCGAGGGCGGGTGGGCGGTGCGATCGGGGCGAACGTTACCGCCGCGGCGCGTCAGCGCTCGCCGCGGTCTCCCAGACGCGTGGTGACGGCCGTCCAGATCGCGGCGGCGACGGCGTCCTTCGTGCCCCGTGGCACCTCGGTGCTGCCGCCGTCGGAGGCGAGCACGACCGCCGCGTTCTCCGGCCGGCCGAACACCTGCCCGCCCGAGACGTCGTTGACGACCAGCAGGTCGCAGCCCTTGCGGGCGAGCTTGGCGCGCGCGTGGGCCAGGACGTCGCCGTCGTCGTCGCCGGTCTCGGCGGCGAAGCCGACGACGAGCTGCCCCGGTGCCCGCTTGGTGACCAGTTCGGCCAGCACGTCGGGGTTGCGCACCAGCGGTATCGAGTTCGGCTCGCTGGCCGCACCCTTCTTCATCTTGGTGGCGGCGACCGCGGCGGGGCGGAAATCGGCGACCGCGGCGCTCATGACCACGGCGTCGGCGTCCGCCGCCTCGGTGAGCACCGCCGAACGCAGCTCCTCGGCGGTGCCGACCGGCACCACCCGCACGCCGAAGGGGGCCGGCAGCTCGACGTTCGCCGCGACGAGGACGACCGCGGCACCACGGGCGGCGGCGACCCGCGCGAGCGCCCAGCCCTGCTTGCCCGAGGAGCGGTTGCCCAGGTAGCGGACGGGGTCGAGCGGCTCGCGGGTACCGCCGGCGCTGATGACGACCCGGCGGCCGGCGAGGTCCGGGGCCAGCGCGTCGGCACCGCCGGCGAGGACGACGGCGGCCAGCGCCGCGATGTCGGCCGGCTCCGGCAGCCGCCCGGGACCCGAGTCGGGCCCGGTCAGCCGGCCGACCGCCGGGGGCAGGACCACGGCTCCGCGGCGGCGCAGGGTGGCCACGTTGTCCTGCGTGGCGGGGTGCAGCCACATCTCGGTGTGCATCGCCGGCACGAACACGACCGGGCAGTGCGCGGTGAGCAGCGTGGCGGTGAGCAGGTCGTCGGCGCGGCCCATGGCGGCCCGGGCCAGCAGGTCCGCGGTGGCGGGGGCGACCACGACGAGGTCGGCTTCCTGCCCGATCCGCACGTGGGCCACCTCCGGCACGTCCGACCAGACGTCGGTGGTGACCGGGTTGCCCGACAGCGCCTCGAACGTGGCGGCGCCGACGAAGTGCAGCGCCCCGGGCGTGGGGACGACCCGGACGTCGTGCCCGGACTCGGTGAGGGCGCGCAGCAACAGCGCGGCCTTGTAGGCGGCGACTCCACCGCTGACACCCAGAACGATCCGGCTCACGTGCTCATCCTCCCAACACGGCGACGCACCCGGCAGGGACTGCCGGGTGCGTCGTCATCAGTCTGGGTGGCCCGTCCGCGCAGGGACGGGACCGTCTCAGTTCTCGCCGGCGGTGTGGGCGAGCAGGCCCTCGTTGATCTCGCGGAGCGCGATCGACAGGGGCTTCTCCTGAGGAGCGGTGTCGACCAGGGGGCCGACGTACTCGAGCAGGCCCTCGGAGAGCTGGCTGTAGTAGGCGTTGATCTGGCGCGCGCGCTTGGCGGCGAAGATGACCAGGCCGTACTTGCTGCTGGTGCGCTCGAGCAGCTCGTCGATCGGCGGGTTGGTGATGCCCTCGGGGGCGGGTGCGACTCCGGACACGGGCGGGCGTGCTCCTCAATCGGTTCGGCGGGAGTGAGCGCCGGCGGCGACGGCCTTCGGCCGCCATCTCACTCGTGAGCGCCGGCACCCTGGGAGAGCCCGGGTGACGGCGCAGTCAGCAAGCCTACCAACTCGTCCGCGGCGCGGGCCACGTCGTCGTTCACGACGACCACGTCGAACTCCCCGGAGGAGTCGAGCTCGGCCTGCGCGATGCGCAGCCGGTGCTCCTGGACGGCGGCCGGCTCCGAGCCCCGGCCGGCCAGCCGGCTCTGCAGCTCCGCCCAGGACGGCGGGGCGAGGAAGACCAGTTGCGCCTCGGGGGCCCGGGCCCGCACCTGGCGGGCGCCCTGCAGCTCGATCTCCAGGAGCGCCGGCCGACCTGAGTCCAGCCGGGCCCGGACCGGGGCCACGGGGGTGCCGTAGCGGTTGCCCGCGTACTCGGCCCACTCGAGCAGCCCGTCGGTGGCGATCAGCCGGTCGAACTCGGCGGCGTCGACGAAGTGGTAGTGCACCCCGTCGACCTCACCGGGCCGGGGGCGGCGGGTGGTGGCCGACACCGACACCCAGACGTCAGGGTGCCGGCGCCGGACCTCCGCGATCACGGTGCCCTTGCCCACTCCGGAGGGGCCGGAGAGCACGGTCAGCCGTGCCGGTGTTGCTGCTGCCACTCGTCGTCCTCGCCCGGTCGTGCGTGCGTCGGGCCGGGCTCAGCCGACCTGGTCGCCGCCGAACTCGGTCTCCAGCGCACGGCGCTGGTTGGCGCCCAGACCCCGCACGCGGCGCGTCGGGGAGATCTCCAGGCGTTCCATGATCTTCGCAGCCCGGGCCTTGCCGACCCCCGGCAGGGACTCCAGGACGGCGGAGACGCGCATCTTGCCGATGACCTCGTCGGTCTCGCCCTGCTTGAGGACGTCGCCCACGGTGGCGCCCTTGCTCTTGAGGCGTTCGCGGAGCTCGGCGCGCGCCTTGCGGGCGGCGGCGGCCTTCTCGAGGGCTGCGGCGCGTTGTTCCGGGGACAGGTCAGGGAGGGGCATGGTGCAACCCAATCGTGTCGACGCCGACCCCGCTGGGCCGGCGGTGTTCCGCTGTGTCAGAAGGAGCGGCAGCTCGCTGCTGAAAGCGTCACCGCCACGGTAGTGCCCGGCAAATCCGCAGGTCACGCGCCACCGCGCAGGGACGGTGCGACTGTCGCGCGGCGACGAGCCCGCACCCTGGCCACGCGGCCGGTTACGCAGCGTAATGACAGCAGGTCACTGGCGAAGACCGACCGGACTCGTTCCGCAACGCGTCGGCCCGTCCCAGGTCGGTGCCACGGCGTCGACACGCCGTGGATCCGACACGCCGGAGGGCGGAGCCGGAAGGCCGTGGTCGGGCGCCGCCGTCAGGTGGCCAGCTCCCCGGCCCACCGCTCCGCGGCGGCCCGCAGCGCCGCCGGGTCGGGACCGGCGCCCAGCACGGCCCGGGACACCGTCGGGACGACGGCGCGCCCGGTGCCGAACAGCCGGCGCAGGTCGGCCACCGTGCCACCCTGCGCGCCCAGGCCGGGGGCGAGGACCGGCCCGCGGAGACCGTCCAGGTCCAGGTCCAGCTCGGGCAGGGTGGCGCCGACGACGACGCCGAAGGAGCCGAGGGGGTCCCCGGGGCCGTTCCAGCCCGCCACGGTGTCGACGACGACCTGGGCGACCGAGCGCTCCCCCACGGTCGCGTGCTGGAGGGTGCCCGCGTCCGGGTTCGAGGTGCGGGCGAGCACGAACAGGCCGCCGCCGTGGTGCTTCGCGGTGCTGACCGCCGGCGCCAGCGACTCCGGCCCCAGGTAGGGGCTCACCGTCATCGCGTCCACCGCCAGCGGGTGGTCGGGACGCAGGTAGTCGGCGTAGGCCGCCATGGTGGAGCCGATGTCCCCGCGCTTGGCGTCCAGCAGCACCAGCGCGCCGGCCGCGCGGGCCCGTGCGACGCCGTCCTCCAGGACCGCGAGGCCCCCGGAGCCGAAGCGCTCGTAGAAGGCGATCTGCGGCTTCAGCAGGGCCACCGATCCGGCCAGCGCCTCGACGACGGCGTCGGTGAACCGGCGCAGCCCGTCCAGCGAGTCGCCCACCCCCCAGTCGAGGAGCAGCTGCTCGTGCGGGTCGATGCCGACGCACAGCGGGCCGCGCTCGGCGACGGCGGCCGACAGGCGCTGCCCGAAGGGGACGATCACGAGACCTCCACGGCTCGGGGCAGGGTCTCCCCCAGTGCGGTGATGCACCGCTGGGCGAGGAAGGGGTCGGAGAAGGCGCCGGAGGCGGACTGCACGGCGTCGGCGCCGAGGGCGAACAGCGCCTCGAACGACGCCGGGTCGGTGACCCCGCCCATCGCCAGGACGTCGAAGTGCACGCCGCCGGCCTCGCGCAGGCCGACCAGCCGGCGGGTGAAGTCCAGCGCGGGGTCGCGGACGGCGATCCCCGACAGCCCGGCCAGCTCGCGGCCGGGGAAGGTGGGCACGCCGTCGCTGCGGCGCACCCGGCTCTGCAGCGTGTTGATCCCGGCGATGCCGTCCACCAGCGGGGCCAGCCGCGGCACCAGCGCCGCGAGCTGCCCCTCGTCGAGCCAGGACAGCTTCGCGACCAGCCCGGTGCGGTCGTCCAGCGCCCGACGGACGGCCTCGACCACCGCCACGGTCGCGTCGGGGTCCAGGCACAGCGGGGGCTTCACGCCGCTCCCGGAGGCCGACAGCGTGTTCGGGCACGACAGGTTCAGCTCGACCACCGGCGCACCGGCCTCCTGCGCCATCCGCGCGGTCCCGGCGAAGTCCTCGACCAGGTCGGTGCCGTTGCCCTCGCCCATGACGCTGACCAGGAGCAGCACGTCGTCGGAGACCGCGGCCAGCGACCGCTCCAGGTCGGCCATCCACTCCTCCGGCTCCGGCGACGGGACGCCGAAGGAGTTGACGCTGCTGACCGTCGGCGAGCCGGGGCCGACCCAGTCCCAGGGGTCGGAGACCACCTCGGCGGCGGCGCCCGGCGGGAGGCTGGCGGTCTGCCGCGGGGCGAACGTCCAGTTCGGCTGCTCGTTGGCCGGGTGCGCCCGGCCGCGGACCGTCTTGTAGGTGAGCACGCTGTAGCCGTTGGCCACGTTGTGCCGCACCCACGCCTCGCTGCCGTTGAGCACGCAGGCGGGCACCCCGAGCGGGAAGCCCACCGTGCGGCCCAGCAGCGGCCAGCGCCGCGCCCCGGCGGTGGGCCGCTCCGGCAGCCGGGGCCCCACCGGGCGGGCCAGGTTCGCACCGAAGGACCCCAGGACGTCGTAGGCCGGCGTCGGGACGCCGTGCGCGGCCAGGAGCTCGGCGTGCCCGGCGAAGAACAGCACGCGGGTCAGCAGGGGGAGGTCGTGCTCCCCCGCCTCCCCGTCGGCCAGCCGCCGCGCCAGGGCCCCGGCGTCCGCCGCCAGGGCGTCCAGCTCCGTCTGCGGGGGTCGGGCGAACCGCGTGACGCCGGCGAGGAACGCCGCCGGCAGGTCCGCGAGCGCCCCCCGCACGGCCAGCTGCCCCGCGATCCGCCGGACGACGTCCTGTCCCGGCGGCGGGGTCACGCCTGCGTTCCCGCGAAGGCGCTCGGCCCGCCGCGCGTGCCCCCGGCCAGCGCCGCGTGCACCTCCTGCAGGCTGCGCACGCCGACGTCCCCGCGCCGCAGCGCCTCGATCCCCTGGACGGCGGCGGACAGCCCCTGCACCGTGGTGATGCACGGGATGCCGGAGCTCACCGCGGCAGTGCGGATCTCGTAGCCGTCCAGCCGCGGACCGCTGTTGCCGGGCGAGCCGAACGGCGTGTTGACGACGATGTCGACGTCGCCGGCCAGGATCGCCTCGACGACGTTGCCCGGGCCCTCGCTGAACTTGCCGACGACCTCGCAGGTCACGCCGTGGCGGCGCAGCACCTGCGCGGTGCCGGCGGTGGCCAGCACCCGGAACCCGAGGTCGGCCAGCCGCTTGACCGGGAAGACCGCCGAGCGCTTGTCCCGGTTGGCCAGCGAGACGAACACCGTGCCCTCGGTGGGCAGCGCGCCGTAGGCGGCGGCCTGCGACTTGGCGAACGCGGTGCCGAACTCGGCGTCGAGGCCCATGACCTCGCCGGTCGACTTCATCTCCGGCGACAGCACCGTGTCCACGCCGTGGCCCTCGACCGTCCGGAAACGGTGGAACGGCAGGACCGCCTCCTTGACGGCGATCGGCGCGTCCTCGGGCAGGTCGGTGCCGTCCCCGCTCGCCGGCAGCACCCCGAGGATGCGCAGCTGCGCGATCGTCTCGCCGACGGCGATCCGGGCGGCGGCCTTGGCCAGCTGCACCGCCGTCGCCTTGGACACGAACGGCACCGTGCGGCTGGCCCGCGGGTTCGCCTCGATGACGTAGAGGATGTCGTCCTTGATCGCGTACTGGACGTTGATCAGGCCGCGGACGCCGATGCGGGCGGCGAGCTTCTCCGTCGCCGCGCGGATCTTCAGCAGGTCCGCCGACCCCAGGGTGATCGGCGGGAGGGCGCACGCGGAGTCGCCGGAGTGGATGCCGGCCTCCTCGATGTGCTCCATGACGCCGCCCAGGTAGAGGTCGGTGCCGTCGTAGAGCGCGTCGACGTCGATCTCGACGGCGTCCTCCAGGAACCGGTCGACCAGCACCGGGTGGGCGGTGCTGACGTCGGTCGCCTTGGCGATGTAGGCCTCGAGCGTGGCGTCGTCGTAGACGATCTCCATGCCGCGGCCACCGAGCACGTAGGACGGGCGGACCAGCACCGGGTAGCCGATGCCCGAGGCGATCTCGTGGGCCTCGGCGTAGGTGGTGGCCGTGCCGTGCTTGGGAGCCAGCAGCCCGGTGTCGGCCAGCACCCGGGAGAACGCCCCGCGGTGCTCGGCGTCGTCGATGGCCTCCGGCGAGGTGCCCAGCACCGGGACGCCGGCGTCCTTCAGCCGCTGGGCCAGGCCCAGCGGGGTCTGGCCACCCAGGGTGCAGATGACCCCGGCCACCGGGCCGGCCGCGCGCTCGGCCTCGACGACCTCGAGGACGTCCTCGAAGGTGAGCGGCTCGAAGTAGAGCCGGTCGGCGGTGTCGTAGTCGGTGGAGACGGTCTCGGGGTTGCAGTTGACCATCACCGCCTCGTAGCCGGCGTCCTGCAGCGCCATGACGGCGTGCACGCAGGAGTAGTCGAACTCGATGCCCTGCCCGATCCGGTTCGGCCCCGAGCCCAGGATGAGCACCGCGGGCTTCTCGCGGGGCCGGACCTCGGTCTCCTCGTCGTAGGAGGAGTAGTGGTACGGCGTTCGGGCGGCGAACTCCGCGGCGCAGGTGTCGACGGTCTTGTAGACCGGCCGTACGCCCATCCGGCGGCGCAGCGCGCGGACGCCGTCCTCGCCGGCCAGCTCCGGCCGCAGCGCGGCGATCTGGCGGTCGGACAGGCCGTGCCGCTTGGCCCGCCGCAGCAGCGGCTCGGTCAGCGACGGCGCCTCGCGGACGGCCTCGCCCACCTCGCGGACCAGGGCGATCTGGTCGACGAACCATGGATCGAACCCACTGGCAGCCGCTACCTCCTCCACCGTGGCACCGGCGGCCAGCGCGGCCTCGGCCGTGTAGAGCCGGCCGTCGACGGGCGTGCGCAGCGCCTCCAGCAGCTCCTCGGCCGACCGGTTGTCCGGAGCGCCGGTCCAGAAGCCTGCCGCCTTCGTCTCGGTGGAGCGCATCGCCTTGCCGAGGGCCTCGGTGAAGTTGCGACCCATCGACATGACCTCGCCGACGCTCTTCATCGTCGTGGTCAGCCGCGGGTCGGCGCCGGGGAACTTCTCGAACGCGAACCGCGGGATCTTCACGACGACGTAGTCCAGCGACGGCTCGAAGGACGCCGGGGTGACGCCGGTGATGTCGTTGGTGATCTCGTCGAGGGTGTAGCCGATGGCCAGCTTTGCGGCGATCTTCGCGATCGGGAAGCCGGTTGCCTTCGACGCCAGGGCCGAGGACCGGGAGACGCGCGGGTTCATCTCGATGACGACGAGGCGCCCGTCGGCGGGGTTGACCGCGAACTGGATGTTGCAGCCGCCGGTGTCGACGCCCACCTCGCGCAGCACAGCGATGCCGACGTCGCGCATCCGCTGGTACTCGACGTCGGTGAGGGTCATGGCCGGGGCGACGGTCACCGAGTCACCGGTGTGCACGCCCATCGCGTCGATGTTCTCGATCGAGCAGATGACGACGACGTTGTCGCTGCGGTCGCGCATCAGCTCGAGCTCGTACTCCTTCCAGCCGAGCACCGACTCCTCGATGAGCACGGTGTGCACCGGGGAGTCGGCCAGGCCGTGGGAGGCCATGCGGCGCAGCATCGCCTCGTCGGTGGCGAAGCCCGAGCCGAGACCGCCCATGGTGAAGCTGGGGCGGATGACGACCGGGTAGCCGACCTCCCCGGCGGTCTCGATCGCCTCCTCGACGGTGCCGCACACCCGGGAGCGCGGGGCGTCGGCGCCGATGGACCGGACGATGTCCTTGAACTTCTGCCGGTCCTCGCCGCGGTTGATCGCGTCGACGTCAGCGCCGATGAGCTGGACGCCGTACTTCTCCAGCACGCCGTTCTCGTACAGGCCGATGGCGATGTTGAGCGCGGTCTGCCCGCCGAGGGTCGCCAGCAGCGCGTCGGGGCGCTCCTTGGCGATGACCTTCTCGACGAACTCCGGCGTCAGCGGCTCGATGTAGGTCGCGTCGGCGATCTCCGGGTCGGTCATGATCGTCGCCGGGTTGCTGTTGACCAGGCTGACCCGCAGGCCCTCGGCGCGCAGCACCCGGCAGGCCTGCGTGCCGGAGTAGTCGAACTCCGCGGCCTGCCCGATGAGGATCGGCCCGGAGCCGATGACGAGGACGTGCTTCAGGTCGGTGCGCTTGGGCATCAGGTGTTCTCCCCGGTGGTGTGCTCGACGACCGGGGCGGGCCCGCCGGCGTGCACCTGGTGCGACCGGGCCTCCTCCATCAGGTCGACGAAGCGCTGGAACAGTGGCGCGGCGTCGTGCGGACCGGCCGCGGACTCCGGGTGGAACTGCACGCTGAACGCGGGCACCTCCAGGCAGCGCAGGCCCTCCACGACGTCGTCGTTGAGACCGACGTGGCTGACCTCCACCTGCCCGTAGGGGGTGTCGGTCGGGCGGTCCAGCGGGGCGTCGACGGCGAAGCCGTGGTTGTGGCTGGTCACCCGGACCGTGCCGCTGACCCGGTCGAGCACCGGCTGGTTCAGGCCGCGGTGGCCGAAGCGCAGCTTGTAGGTGCCCAGGCCGAGGGCGCGGCCGAGGATCTGGTTGCCGAAGCAGATGCCGAACAGCGGGCGCCGGGCGTCGAGCACGCCCCGCACCGCGGCGACGGCGTAGTCGGCGGCGGCCGGGTCACCCGGGCCGTTGGAGAGGAACACCCCGTCCGGGCCCGCGGCCAGCAGCTCCTCGGCCGTCGCGGTCGAGGGCAGCACGTGCGTCTCCACGCCGAGGGCGGCCAGGTGGCGCGGCGTCGCCGTCTTGATGCCGAGGTCCAGCGCGGCGATGGTGAACCGCTTCTCCCCCACCGCCGGGACGACGTAGGCCTCCTGCGTGCTCACCGTCGGCGCCAGATCGGCTCCGGTCATGCTCTCGGCCGCCGTGACGCGAGCCAGCAGCTCGTCCGCGGAGAGCTCGGTGCTGATGCCGGCCCGCATGGCGCCGCGGTCGCGCAGGTGCCGGGTCAGCGCGCGGGTGTCGATGCCGCTGATGCCGACGACGCCCTGGGCGGCCAGCTCGTCGTCCAGGGTGCCCGTCGCACGCCAGTTCGCCGGCCGGCGGGCGGGGTCGCGCACGACGAAGCCCGCGACCCACATGCGGCTGCTCTCGTCGTCCTCGTCGTTGACCCCGGTGTTGCCGATGTGCGGGGCGGTCATCGCGACGATCTGGCCCGCGTAGCTGGGGTCGGTCAGCGTCTCCTGGTAGCCGGTCATCCCGGTGGCGAACACCGCCTCCCCGACCGTCGTCCCGGTGGCGCCGTAGGCCTCGCCGCGGAACGTGCGCCCGTCCTCGAGGACGAGCAGTGCCTCTCTCACTTGGTTGCCTTTCCGTCGAGCACGGTCGGCACGCCCCGGAGGAACGTCGCGACCACCCGGCCGGGGAGCTCCCGGCCGGC
This sequence comes from Blastococcus saxobsidens, assembly GCF_002938435.1. Taxonomy (GTDB): domain Bacteria; phylum Actinomycetota; class Actinomycetes; order Mycobacteriales; family Geodermatophilaceae; genus Blastococcus; species Blastococcus saxobsidens. The sequence continues at coordinate 82,134 of NZ_POQT01000010.1, read as the reverse complement.
ATAGGGGCTGTTGCGGCTGCGGCTGGCCAGCGCCGCCGGGTCCACCGTGGCGCGGGCCGACGGGTCGACCAGGACCAAGTTCGCGGGCTCACCGGGGGCAAGCGGCCGGCCGTGCTCGCCGAGCCGGCCGATCACGGCCGGGCGCACCGACATGCGGTCGGCGACGCCGGCCCAGTCCAGGCGGCCCGGCTCCACCATGGTCTGGATGACCACCGAGAGGGCCTGCTCGAGCCCGAGCATGCCGGGCCGGGCCTGGGCCCACTCGCTCTCCTTGTCCTCCACCGCGTGCGGCGCGTGGTCGGTGCCGACGGCGTCGATGGTGCCGTCGGCCAGCCCCGCGCGGAGCGCCTCGACGTCGGCATCGGTGCGCAGCGGCGGGTTGACCTTGAACACCGGGTCGTAGCTCTCGGCGCACTCGTCGGTGAGCAGCAGGTGGTGCGGGGTGACCTCCGCGGTGACCTGGACGCCGCGGGACTTCGCCCAGCGCAGGATCTCCACCGAGCCCGCCGTCGAGACGTGGCAGACGTGCAGCCGCGCACCGACGTGCTCGGCCAGCAGCACGTCGCGGGCGATGATCGCCTCCTCCGCGGCGGCCGGCCAGCCGGTCAGGCCCAGCTTCGCCGACCGGTCGCCCTCGTGCATCTGGGCGCCGACGGTCAGCCGCGGCTCCTCGGCGTGCTGGGCGACGACGCCGTCGAAGGCCTTCACGTACTCCAGCGCGCGGCGCATCAGCGCCGGGTCGCTGACGCAGTGCCCGTCGTCGGAGAAGACCCGCACGCGGGCGGCGGAGTCGGCCATGGCGCCGAGCTCGGCCAGCCGCCCGCCCCCCAGCCCGACGGTCACCGCGCCCACCGGGACGACGTCGACCAGCCCGGCCTCCTGGCCCAGCCGCCAGACCTGCTCGACGACGCCGGCGGTGTCGGCGACCGGGTCGGTGTTGGCCATCGCGTGGACCGCGGTGAACCCGCCGAGCGCGGCGGCGCGGCTACCGGTCTCCACCGTCTCGGCGTCCTCGCGGCCCGGCTCGCGCAGGTGGGTGTGCAGGTCGACCAGGCCGGGCAGGGCGACCAGCCCGGCGGCCTCGATCACCTCGGCGCCGGTCGCGGACAGCGAGTCGCCGATCGCGGCGATCCGGCCGTCCTTCACCAGGATGTCGGCGGGGTCGCTGCCCAGCGGCCGCGCCCCCCTGATCAGGTACGTGGTCATTGCTGAGACCCTCCGAGCAGCAGGTAGAGCACGGCCATGCGGGTGGAGACCCCGTTGGCGACCTGCTCGACGATCGTGGAACGGACGGAGTCGGCCACCTCGGCGGCGATCTCCATGCCGCGGTTCATCGGGCCCGGGTGCATGACGATGGCGTCGTCGGGCAGCGCGGTCATGCGCCGGGCGTCCAGCCCGTAGCGGCGGCTGTACTCCCGGGCGCTGGGGAAGTACGAGGCGTTCATCCGCTCGGCCTGCACCCGCAGCATCATCACCACGTCGCTCTTGGGCAGCACGGCGTCCAGGTCGTAGCCCACCTCGGCCGGCCAGCTGCCGACGCCCACCGGCAGCAGCGTGGGCGGGGCCACCAGGGTCACCTCCGCGCCCAGGGTGTGCAGCAGACCGACGTTGGAGCGGGCCACCCGGCTGTGCAGGACGTCGCCGACGATCGTCACCCGGACACCCTCGAGGCGGCCGAGCCGCTGCCGGATCGTGTAGGCGTCCAGCAGCGCCTGCGTGGGGTGCTCGTGGGTGCCGTCGCCGGCGTTGACCACGCTGCCGCGCACCCAGTTGGCCAGCCGGTGCGGCGCCCCGGAGGCCCCGTGCCGGACGACGACGGCGTCGGCGCCCATGGCCTCCAGCGTCAGCGCGGTGTCCTTGAGGCTCTCGCCCTTGGAGACGCTGCTGCCCTTCGCCGAGAAGTTGATGACGTCGGCGGACAGCCGCTTGGCCGCGAGCTCGAAGGAGATGCGGGTGCGGGTGGAGTCCTCGTAGAAGAGGTTCACCACGGTGCGCCCGCGCAGGGTCGGGAGCTTCTTCACCTCCCGGCCGGCCAGCGCCTGGTCGATCTGCGCCGCGGTGTCGAGCACCAGCGTCGCGTCGTCCCGGTCGAGGTCGGCGGCCTCCAGCAGGTGCCGTTTCACAGGACCTCCTCCGTCACGAGCACCTCGTCGACGCCGTCGGTCTCGGCGAGGTGCACCTTGACCTGCTGGCTGCGCGACGTCGGCACGTTCTTGCCGACGAAGTCGGCCTTGATCGGCAGCTCCCGGTGCCCGCGGTCGACCAGCACGGCGAGCTGGACGCTGCGCGGCCGGCCGAGGTCGCGCAGGGCGTCCAGGGCGGCACGCACCGATCGGCCGGAGAAGAGGACGTCGTCGATCAGCACCACCAGCCGGCCGTCGATACCCGCGTCGGGCAGCACCGTGGGCTCCAGCGCCCGGACGCCGCGCAGGCGCAGGTCGTCGCGGTAGAGGGTGATGTCGGCGGTGCCGACGTCGACGCTCGTCCCGGTGAAGGCCTCGATGCGTGAGGCCAGCCGGCGGGCCAGCGGGGCACCGCGGGTGGGGATGCCGACCAGCACGAGGTCGGACAGGCCTCCGTCGGCCGATCCTGGGTCGATGGTCGCGGCCCGCTCGATGAGCTGGTGGGCCATGCGGTCGACGACGCGGGCGACGTCGGCGGAGGAGAACAGCGTGCCGGACGTGCTGCCGGGAGTCGTACTCCGGGCAGGCTCGGACGAGCGGGCCATGAGGCCTCCTTCCCCGCCTCACTGGACGGGTCGTTAAAGGAGTGGTCGGACCGGGGCCGACGGTACTGCACCCACGTGCGCTGCACGTCGGGCACCCGTCGGCGGCCGGTCCCAACACTCAGCGTGACCGGGCGCTCACACTCGATTCCCGAGCAGGCTGCCTGTTGTGATCCGGGCTCGGCCAGTACGCTGCGTGACGACGAAGACCCATCCGAGACGACGGACAGTGAGCAGACAGCGATGAGCACCGACTACTCACGGGCCCTCGGCGCCCGGCTCCGCGCCATCCGCAACCAGCAGGGCCTCTCGCTGCAGGGCGTGGAGGACAAGTCGCACGGCCGCTGGAAGGCGGTCGTCGTCGGGTCCTACGAACGAGGCGACCGCGCCGTCACCGTGCAGCGCCTGTCGGAGCTCGCCGTCTTCTACGGCGTCCCGGTCTCCGAGCTGCTGCCCGACCCGCGGCCGAGCTCCGCGGTGACCTCGACCAACAAGATCGTGCTGAACCTGGAGTCGCTGGGCTCGCTGCCGGCCGACGAGGCGGGCCCGCTGGCCCGCTACGCCTCCACCATCCAGGCGCAGCGGCACGACTACAACGGCAAGGTCCTCTCCATCCGCGCCGAGGACCTGAAGTCGCTGGCGATCATCTACGACATGAGCCCCGACGAGCTCACCTCGCGGCTGATCGAGTGGGGCGTCCTGTCGCCCGGCATGGAGGGCATCGTCAGCGCCGGTGGCGACGACGAGCTCGAGGAGGACGTCGACGAGTCCGCCTGGGGCGACCGGCGGCGCGCGCCGCGCTGAGCGACCGCACGACGACGGGCCCCTGCCGATCCGGCGGGGGAACGTCGGCATTCCGGCCCTCGTCGGTATCGACACGCGCGGCGGACGCCGGGCTCGCCCTCGCGCCAAGGTGCTCCCACCCCGGGCGGCGGTCCCGGCAGGCACGGGGGCGCGCATGCCGGCTGTGGAGATGGCGGAGGTCACCAGGACCCGGCGCAGACGGGCTGCTCGTCGGCGTGGGCGTCTGGCTGTTCGCCCGCCGCGACATCCACTGAGACCGGCTACGCCGTGGGCACCTCGGCGGCGAGGATGCCGCCCAGCACGCCGTTCACGTACCCCGGGGAGTCGTCGGTGGACAGCGCCTTGGCCAGCTCCACCGCCTCGTCGATGACGACGGCGTCGGGTACGTCGTCGACCCAGAGCAGCTCGTAGGTGGCCATGCGCAGGATCGCGCGGTCGACGTCCGGCAGCCGGTCCAGCGACCAGTTGGCGGCGTGCGCCTCGATCAGCTGGTCGATGCGCGTGCCGTGCTCCTCGACGCCCTCGACCAGCCGGACGGCGTGGTCGGGCACCGGCGGGTTGCCGTCGGCGACCCGCTCGCGCAGCAGCTCGAGGCGGTCGCGGCTGCGGACGTCGGCCTCGTAGAGGACGTCGACGGCGCGCTTGCGCGCCTTGGTCCGTGCGGCCATGAGGGGATCCGGTCGCTCAGTTGACGCGGCCGAGGTACCGGCCGTCGCGGGTGTCGACCTTCAGCTTCTCGCCGGTGGTGATGAACAGCGGCACCTGGATCTGCGCACCGGTCTCCAGCGTGGCCGGCTTGGTGCCACCGGTGGAGCGGTCGCCCTGCAGGCCCGGGTCGGTGTGCTCCACCACGAGCTCCATGGTCACCGGGAGCTCGACGTAGAGCGGGTTGCCGTCGTGCACCGCGACGACGACCTCGGTGTTCTCCAGCAGGTAGTCGGCGCCGCCGCCGACGGTGGTGGCCGGCACGTAGATCTGGTCGAACGTGTCGCCGTCCATGAAGACGAAGTCGGTGCCGTCCTTGTACAGGTAGGTCATCGACCGCTTGTCCACGTTGGCCGTCTCGACCTTGGTGCCGGCGTTGAACGTCTTGTCGACGACCTTGCCCGACAGCACGTTCTTCAGCGTGGTGCGCACGAAGGCGCCACCCTTGCCGGGCTTCACGTGCTGGAAATCGGTGACGGTCCAGAGCTGGCCGTCCAGGTTGAGGACGATGCCGTTCTTCAGGTCGTTGGTGGTAGCCATCTAGAGGACCAGCAGTTCCTTGCTCGTGAGGGTCAACAACTCGGGCGCGTCGTCCGTGACGACCAGGGTGTCCTCGATCCGGACACCACCGTGGCCGGGCAGGTAGACCCCCGGCTCCACGGTGACGGCCATGCCGGCGGCCAGAGTACCCGCGCCCAGCTGGCCGATGCCCGGCGCCTCGTGGATCTCCAGGCCCACGCCGTGGCCCAGACCGTGGGGAAAGTGCTCGCCGTGGCCGGCCTCGACGATCACGTCGCGGGCGGCGGCATCCACCGCGACGACGTCGGCACCGGCCACCAGGGCGGCCCGCCCGGCCGCCTGGGAGGCGGCGACCAGCTGGTAGATCTCGCGCTGCCAGTCGGCCGCGTGGCCCAGCACCAGCGTGCGGGTCATGTCGGAGTGGTAGCCGTCGACGGTCGCGCCGAAGTCCAGCTTGAGGAAGTCGCCGGCCCGCAGCTCGGTGCCGTCGGGGCGGTGGTGCGGGATGGCCGAGTTGGCGCCGGCCGCCACGATCGTCTCGAACGATGGCGCCTCCGCGCCCAGGGCGAGCATCCGGGCGTCGAGCTCCCGGCCGACCTCCAGCTCCGTGCGGCCGGGCCGCAGCGCGCCCTCGGCGGCCAGCTCCGCCAGCGCGTGGTCGGCCACCGCGCAGGCGCGGCGCAGCGCCTCGATCTCGCCGTCGTCCTTGATCGCCCGCTGGTCCTCGACCGCCCGGCGCACCGACGCCAGCTCGGGCACCGTGCCGCCGGCGGCGGCGTCGGCGAGCACCCGCTGCAGCCCGTGCAGGCCGTCGACGGTGAGCTCGTGGGACTCGAAGCCGAGCCGGCCGGCGCCCCGACGGACCGCCTCGCGGGCGAGCGCGGCCACCGTCGCGCGGTCCACCACGAGCTCCACGTCGGGGACCTGGAGGCCGGCCTGGGTGGTGTACCGGCCGTCGGTGCCGAAGAGGTCCCCGCCGTCGGTGCGCACCAGCAGCGCACCGTTCGAGCCGGTGAAGCCGGTCAGGTACCGCACGTTGAGCAGGTTGGTGACCAGCACTGCGTCGAACCCGCGCTCGGCGGCGGTGGCCCGGAGGACGTCGCGCCGTCCGGCGGCGCTCACGAGACGCCGCGCAGCGTCATCCACTGCAGCGCCAGCACGTAGCCGTGCACGCCGAGCCCGACGATGGCGCCGTCCGCGGCCCGGGAGACGTAGGAGTGCCGCCGGAACTCCTCGCGCCGGTGGATGTTGCTGATGTGCACCTCGACCACGGGCGCGGCCACCGCGGCCAGCGCGTCGTGCAGCACCACGGAGGTGTGCGTCCAGCCACCGGGGTTGATGACGATGGCGTCGCCGGCGTCGGTGGCCTCGTGGATCCAGCGCAGCAGCTGGCCCTCGTCGTCGGTCTGGCGCACCTGCACGTCGATGCCGAGCTCGCGAGCCGCCGCCTCGACCAGCTCGACGAGCTGTTCGTAGGTCGTCGTCCCGTAGATCTCCGGCTCGCGGGTGCCGAGCCGGCCGAGGTTGGCCCCGTTGAGCACCTGGATGGTCATGCGGTTCCTTCGTTCGGGGTGGCGGGCGGGTGGTCAGGCGGCGACGGCGGCCCAGGCGGCGTCGAGCCAGGCCTGGTCCGGGTCGGTCAGGATCGTGGGGTGGCCCAGCCCGTCGAGGACGACGAACCGCAGGGACGCGCCGCGGGCCTTCTTGTCCACCCGCATCACCTGCTGCAGCCGCCCCCAGTCGCCGGCGTACCGGGTGGGCAGGCCCATCGCCGCGACCAGCTCCCGGTGGCGGGCCACCTCGGCCGGCGCGAGCAGGCCCGCCTGCCCGGCCAGCTCCGCCGCGAAGACCAGCCCGACGGCGACGGCCTCGCCGTGCCGCCAGCCGAAGTCCTCCAGCCGCTCGATGGCGTGCCCCAGCGTGTGCCCGTAGTTGAGGAACTCCCGCCGGCCGGTGTCGTACAGGTCCTCCCCCACGGCGTCGGCCTTGACCCGCACCGCGCGCTCGATGAGCTCCTCGATCTCCCGGCGGCCGGTCGGGTCGGCGTCCAGCAGGCGCAGGATCTCGCCGTCGGCGATGAAGCCGCACTTCACGACCTCGGCCATCCCGGAGCGGAACTCCTCCTCGGGCAGCCCGGCGAGCAGGTCGGTGTCGGCGAGCACGGCCGCCGGCGGGTGGAACGCGCCGACCAGGTTCTTGCCGCTACCGGTGTTGATGCCCGTCTTGCCGCCCAGGGCCGCGTCGACCATGCCGAGCACGCTGGTGGGCACCGTCACGAAGCGGACCCCCCTGGTCCAGGTGGCGGCCACGAAGCCGGCGAGATCGGTCACCGCTCCGCCGCCCAGGCCGACCACGGCGTCCGAGCGGGTCATGCCGAGCCGGCCGAACTCCTCCCAGAGCCCGGCGGCCACCTCGGCGGTCTTGGCCGCCTCGCCGTCCGGGACGACGACCGCCTCGGCGGCGACCCCGGCGCTCTGCAGCGTCTCGACGGCCGCACCGGCGGCGGCGGCCAGCGGCGGGGCGTGGACGATCGCCACCTTCGGCGTGCCGGCCAGCACCAGCGCGAGCTCCGCCTGCACACCGGCGCCGATGGACACCTCGTAGGGCCGCTCCCCGGCGACCGGGACGCGGCGGGTCATCGGGCCTCCTCCGGCACCAGTACTCCGAGCACCTCGGCGACGACCTCCTCCGGTGAGCGCCCCGCCGTCGTCACCCGGTGTGTGGCCACCTCGGTGTAGAGCGGGGCGCGCTGTTCGAGCATCGAGCGCAGCATGGCGCGGGGGTTCACGGCGAGCAGCGGCCGGTCACGGGACAGGCCCACCCGCCGGGCCGCGGAGGCGACGTCGACGTCGAGCCAGACCACGGTGCCGCCGGCCCGGCCGTGGGCGACGAGCAGCTCCCGGACCGCCGAGCTGGTCACCGCCCCGCCGCCCAGGGCCAGCACGCCGGGGTGCTCGGCGAGCGCCCGGGCGACGGCCCGCTCCTCCAGCGCCCGGAAGTGCGGCTCACCCTGCTGCACGAACAGGTCGGCGATCGACGTGCCGGTCTCGGCCTCGACGTCGCGGTCGGTGTCCCGGAAGGGCAGGTCCCGGGCCGCGGCGACGGCCGTGCCGACCGTGGTCTTGCCGGAGGCGGGCGGACCCACCAGGACGAGCGCCGGGGCGGTCACCGGTACGGCAGCGCGTCGAGGTAGGCCTGCACGTTGCGACGGGTCTCGACGATCGAGTCGCCACCGAACTTCTCCAGGACGGCGTCGGCGAGCACCAGGGCGACCATCGCCTCCATCACCACGCTGCCGCGGGGCACCGCGCAGGCGTCGCTGCGCTGGTTGATGGCGACCGCGGGCTCGCCGGTGGCGACGTCGACCGTCTGCAGCGCGCGGGGCACGGTGCTGATCGGCTTCATGGCCGCCCGGACGCGCAGCACCTCGCCGTTGGTCATGCCGCCCTCGATGCCACCGGCGCGGTCCGTCAGCCGCTGGATGCGCTGCTGCCCGTTCGTCGAGTCCACGCCGACGATCTCGTCGTGGGCCACCGAGCCGCGGCGGCGGGCCGTCTCCAGCCCGTCGCCGACCTCGACGGCCTTGACCGACTGCACGCCCATGAGCGCGGCGGCCAGGCGGGCGTCGAGGCGGCGGTCCCAGTGCACGTGGCTGCCCAGGCCCGGCGGCAGGCCGTGCACGACGACCTCGATGACGCCGCCGAGCGTGTCGCCGTTCTTCCGGGCGTCGTCGATCTCGGCGGTCATGCGCCCGCTGGTCGCCGGGTCGGCGCAGCGCACCGGGTCCTCGTCCAGCCGGGGGGTGTCCTCCGGGCCGGGCACCAGGCCGTCCGGGGCGACGACGGGGCCGATGCCGACCACGTGGCTGACCACCGTGACGTTGAGTGACTGGCGCAGGAACGCCTGCGCGATGGTGCCGAGCGCGACCCGTGCCGCGGTCTCCCGGGCGCTGGCCCGCTCGAGGACCGGCCGGGCGTCGTCGAAGCCGTACTTCTGCATGCCGGCGAGGTCGGCGTGGCCGGGGCGCGGCCGGGTCAACGGGGCGTTGCGCGCCTGACCGGCGAGGATCTCGTCGTCCACCGGGTCGGCGGACATGACCGTCTGCCACTTGGGCCACTCGGTGTTGCCGACCTGCACGGCGATCGGCCCGCCCTGCGTCCGGCCGTGCCGCACACCGCCGGTGAGCGTGACGACGTCCTGCTCGAAGGCCATGCGAGCACCCCTGCCGTGCCCGAGCCGGCGGCGCGCCAGCTGCAGGTCGAGGTCGGAGGTCTGCACCTCGACCCCGGCAGGGAGGCCTTCGAGAATGGCGGTGAGCTGCTGGCCGTGCGACTCACCGGCGGTCAGCCAGCGCAACATGGGGGTGATTCTGCCAGTAGGAGGACCCCGGTCCCCCTCCCCCCTCGCAAGCTCGGGGCGAGCCTCTGGACCGGGGCCGTTCCATCATGGAAGGGGCGGGACGCCCCCGACCGCCAGCGCCAGGACGGCGCCGGCCAGCAGCGGCGGCCCGAGGGGCACGGTGCTGCGCCAGCTCGCCCGCCGGGTCGCGACCAGCACCACCGAGACGACGGTGCCGAGCAGCAGCCCGAGGAAGAGCCCGGCGATCAGCACGCCCCAGCCGAACCAGCCGAGCACCAGGCCCAGCAGCGCGAGGAGCTTGACGTCGCCGTAGCCCAGCGCCGCCGGGGAGACCGCGGCCGCGGCCGCGGCGACCAGGTACAGCAGCCCCCCGGCGAGCGCCCCGCGCGCCAGCGCTCCCCACGTCCCGAGCACGGCGGCGTCGGCGAGCAGGGCCGCGGTGAACGCCGCGGCCGCCGGGAGGAGGACGCGGTCGGGCAGCCGGTGCGCGGTGAGGTCGACGGCGCCCAGCACGACGGCCGCGGCCGCCACCCAGGCGAGTCCGGCCGTGAGCGGCCGGACTCCGCCGAGCAGCGCCGCGGCGCACAGCAGCCCCGCGGTCAGCGCGCCGACCAGCGCGTCGCGCAACGGGGTCGAGCGGGCCGTGGCGTCCCTCGTGGCGAGGCGCGCGGCGACCCGCGCGCAGCACGGGCCCAGCACCAGCCCGACGACCACCGCGATCCCGGCCAGGACCGGGCGCGAGACGTCCACCGCGCCGGTCAGCGTGCGGCGAGCGCCGCGTCCAGCGCGGCCCGCATGGCGCCGATCGGCGCGGCGTCACCGGTCATCAGCTCCACCTGCTCGGTGGCCTGCCAGAAGAGCACCTCGAGGCCGCTGATCACCGTTCCGCCGGCGGCGGTGACCCGTTCGGCCAGCGGCGTGGGCCACGGGGCGTACAGCACGTCGAGCACCGTCTGACCGGCCCGCCAGTCCAGCCCCGCGACGGCGGGCTGCCCGGCGACGGGCACGGTGCTCACCACCACCGGGGCGGGAACCGCGCTGCCGTCCAGCGGGAGGACCCTCGCCTCCACGTCGAGCGCCTCGAGGACCCGGGTCACCTCGCCGGCCCGGCGGGGCTCCCGCACGACGACGTCGACCTGCCGGGCGCCCAGGGAGGCCAGCGCGACCACCGCGGCGGTCGCCGTGCCCCCCGCGCCGAGCACGGCCGCGTGCGGCGCCTCCTCGACGCCGGCCAGCTGCAGCGCCATGCCGATGCCGGTCACGTCGGTGTTCTCCGCGCGCCAACCGCTCCCGGTGCGGACCAGGGTGTTGGCCGCCCGGAGCAGGCCCGGCAGCGGCTGCACCGTGTCGGCCACCGCGACCGCTGCCTGCTTGCACGGCATGGTCACCGAGAACCCGCGCCACTCCGGGCCGAGGCCGGCCAGGAGGTCCGGCAGGTCCTCGGCCCCGACGTCCAGGGCGTCGTAGGTCCAGTCGCTCAACCCGAGGGCCGCGTAGGCGGCACGGTGCAGCAGCGGGGAGAGCGAGTGGGACACCGGCCGGCCGAGGACGGCCGCCCGTCGGCGCGGCTCAGCCACCGCATCCGAGACCGGCGTCGGCACACCGCTGGCGTGCCTGCTGGAACTCCGCGTAGTCGCTGGTGAAGAAGTGCGAGCCGTCCTCGTCCGCCAGCACGTAGTACAGGAGGTCCCCGGTGGTCGGGACCAGCGCGGCCTCCAGGCTGCTCTCCCCCGGAGAGCTGATGGGTGTCGGCGGCAGGCCCTGGCGGGTGCGGGTGTTGTACGGCCCGTCGGTCCTCAGGTCCGTGACGGTCAGGTCGTTGCCGCTCTTCTTCAGCCCGTAGGCCAGCGTCGCGTCGATGCCGAGCGGGATGCCCTGTGCCAGCCGGTTGTAGACGACCTGCGCGACGTCCGCCCGCTCGCTGTCCAGTCGCGTCTCCGACTGGATCATCGAGGCCACCGTCACCAGCTCGGCCGGGGTGCGGCCCAGGGCGGCGGCGCGCTCCTCCAACCGGAGACGGCCCGCGACCTCGGTGAACGTGTCGACCATCTCCTGCAGCATCTGCTGCGGCGTGGTCCCGGGCTCGAAGGCGTACGTGGCCGGGAAGAGGTAGCCCTCCAGCTGACCGCCCGCGTAGGCGGGCAGCTCGAGCGCGCCGGGAGCGGCCGCGGCCTGCAACTCCTCCAGTGGGGTGCCGGTCTGCTCGGCGAGGCGCGCGAGCACCCGCTCCACGGTGAAGCCCTCCGGGACGGTCACGCGCGACACCTGCCGGGAGGCCGGCTCCAGCAGCGCGTCGAGCGCCGCCTGACCGCTCATCTGCAGGCGCAGCGAGTACACGCCCGGCTGGATGCCGGTGGCCGCGGGGTTGTCCTTGGCGGCGCTGACGAAGGGCCCGGTCGAGGCGATGACGTCGGCGCCCTCGAGCGTGCCGGCGATGTCGCTGAGGGTGTCGCCCTGGTTCACCCGGATGTCGACGCTGCCGGACCCGCTCCCGGTGTAGTCGCGCGAGGTGGGGTCCAGGAGGGAGAACAGCTGCTGGCCGCCGAAGACGATGCCGGCGATGATGCCGCCGAGCACGAGCAGCGCGAACGCGACGGCGAACGGACGCCGGCGCCGACGACGGCGCTGCCGGTCGCTGCGCGGGTCGTAGGGGGCGACCGGGATCTCGTCGTCGGTCAGGGGGCCGACCGGCTCGGCGGCCAGGGCCTGCTCCTCGTGGACCGGGTCCGCCTCGGGCACCGCCGCGGCCGGGGCCACGGGGGCGACGGCGGGCATCGCCTCGGTCTCGGGCTGGTCGGTCGTGGTGGGAGCGCTCCGCCGTCCCCGCAGGAGCCCGCGACGGCGCGGGGTCGGCTCGTCGACGTTGGCGCCGATGACCTCGAGGCCGCCGGTCTGCTCCTCCCACCACCGGAAGTCGTCCGCGGGCTGCACGTCGCCGGCGGAGGAGTGGTCGTCTCGACCGCTGCCGAGCCGGGGCGTGGCCACGGTGGGTTCGTCGTCGCCGGCGCCCGCCCGGGCGGCGAGCCGGTCCCACGCGCCGGTGGGCATCGGGGGCAGCGGCGCCGAGGGGTGCTGGCGGCCGAAGCCGTGCCCGTCGTCGGACCGGGCGGGGGCGCCGGGGTGGTCCGGGTGGTCGGTCGAACCGTAGGACCACCAGGAGGGCTCGACGAGCGGTCCGGTGTGGTCGGCGCCGCGGTCGATGGTCCCGGACCGGGAGCGGGGAACGCCCGGGCGGTCGACGGGACGGTGCGGCGGATGCAGGGGCGAGCCCGGCGGGTAGCTGCCCCCGGTGGGGGCGCCCGGAGTCGTCCAGGAGGACGCGGGCACTCCACCGGTTCGGTCGTCGGAGGAGTGCCTCCCCCGGCGCGGCGGCCCGCCGGGCGCGCTCACGTGGGCGCCCGCCGGCTGTCGAGGTACTGCTGCAGGATGACCACGGCGGCCGCCTGGTCGATCACCGGGCGCGATCGGCGGCTGTCGATGCCACCCTCGCGGAGGTGACTGGCTGCGGTCACGGTGGAGAGCCTCTCGTCGATCATGTGGACCGGCACATCCGCTATGCGGTCGGCCAGTTCCTGAGCGTAGTTGCCCGCATCGACGGCGGAGGCGCCTGACGCACCTGACAGATGCCTCGGCTCTCCCACCACCACCTCGGTCACCTCGTGTTCCACGACGAGCCTGACGAGACGGTCCAGATCGGATCCGTCCTTCGCCCGCCGGAGGGTCTCCAGCGGGCTGGCGAGCGTGCCGGTCGGGTCCGACAGCGCCAGCCCGATCCGGACGGTGCCGACGTCGATGCCGAGCACGCGCCCTCGGGCCGGGCCGGCACCGGGACGCCGCGGCGGCACCTTGAGGTGCTGCGGCCAGCCGCCGCTGAGGTCGATCTCGGTGGTCTCGTGCTTGACCGGCGGGAACCCCTGGCTGAGGTCGATCTCCGTGGTCGGGTGGTACGTCGGCTGCTCACCGGTGGACCCGGGCGTGCGCGGCCGCGCCGGCGGCACGGCCGGCAGCTCCCGGCGGCGCTTGCCGACCGGGCCGGTGTCCTCGGGGTTGTACTCGGTGTCGGACACGTTGGTCACCTTCCCGTGGCGGCCGCAACCGCCTGCTCGCCGGCCTGCAGTGCTGCGGGGATACCCGCGGGATCAGTGCCGCCTCCCTGGGCGACGTCGGACTTGCCGCCACCGCGGCCGCCGACCGGTGCCGAGGCCGCCCTGAGGACGTCGTTGGCCGACAGCCCCTGCGCGACCGCGGCCGGGTTCAGTGCGGCCACCAGGGCCACCTTGCCACCGGACTCCGAGGCCAGCAGCACGACCGAGGGCCGGTCGGCGGCCAGCCGGCCCCGGACGTCGAGGGCGAGCGTGCGCAGGTCGCCGCCGCCCAGCCCGGCCGGTGCCCCCGTGACGACGGCGACGCCGCCCACGTCGCGGGCCGATCCGGCGAGCTGCCCGGCCGCGGCCAGGGTCTGCTGACTGCGGAGGTCGGCGAGCTCGCGGTCCAGGTCGCGCAGGCGGGTGACCATGCCGCCGACCCGCTCGACGAGGCCGTCCTGCGGCGACTTGAGGATCTCGGCGAGCTGGCGGACCAGATCGCGCTCGCGGGCCAGGTACCGGAAGCCCTCGAGTCCGACGACGGCCTCCACGCGCCGGGCGCCCGAGCCGACCGACGACTCGCCGGTCAGCGCCAGCGTGCCGATCTGGGCGCTGCCGCGGACGTGCGTGCCACCGCAGAGCTCGCGCGACCAGGGGCCGCCGATCTCCACGACGCGGACCTTCTCGCCGTAGGTCTCCCCGAAGAGCGCCAGTGCGCCGGAGGCCTGCGCCTCGGGCAGCGTCATCCAGGACGCGCGGACCTTGTGGTCGGCGCGCACCGCGGCGTTGGCGACGTCCTCGATGTCGGTGCGCTGCTGCTGGCTCAGCGCGCCCTGCCAGGCGAAGTCCAGCCGGAGGTAACCGGGGCGGTTGTAGGAGCCGGACTGCAGCGCCTGCGGACCGAGCACCTCGCGCAGCGCGGCGTGCACCACGTGGGTGCCCGAGTGCGCCTGGCAGGCCGAGAGCCGCCACTCGTAGTCCACCTCGGCGGTGAGCTCCGCGCCCTCGCGCAGTTCGCCGTCCAGCACCCGGACCTGGTGCGCGACGAGGCCCTTGACCGGTCGCTGGACGTCGATCACCTCGGCGCGGCCGCCGTCCCAGGTGAGGATGCCCGCGTCGGCGACCTGCCCGCCGGACTCCGCGTAGAAGGGGGTGCGATCCAGCACGACCCGCACGATGTCGCCCTGCTCGGCGACCTCCGGTCCTTCCTCGTCGGTCACGACGGCCAGCACGCGGGAGTCGGTGCGCAGGGTGTCGTAGGCCCGCCAGTCGGTCGGGCCGTGCTCGGCGAGCAGCCGGCGGTAGGCCAGGACGTCGACCGAGCCGGTGCGCTTGGCGCGGGCGTCGGCGCGGGCCCGGTCCCGCTGCTCCTTCATGAGGGCGCGGAAGCCCTCCTCGTCGACGACCACGCCCTGCTCGGCGGCCATCTCCAGGGTCACGTCGATCGGGAAGCCGTAGGTGTCGTGCAGCGAGAAGGCCTGCTCCCCGGACAGCTCCGGCGTGCCCGCCCTCTTCGCCTGCGCCACGGCGGTGTCGAACAGCGCCGTGCCGGAGGTGAGGGTGCGGCGGAACGCCTCCTCCTCGGCGTAGGCGACGCTGCTGATCCGCGCGAAGTCGGTCTCCAGCTCGGGGTAGCTGGCCTTCATCGCCTCCTTCGACACCGGCAGCAGCTCCGGGAGGGTGGCGTCCTCGACGCCGAGCAGCTTCATCGACCGGACGGCGCGGCGCAGCAGCCGGCGCAGGATGTACCCGCGGCCCTCGTTGCCGGGCGTGACGCCGTCGCCGATGAGCATGAGACCGCTGCGCACGTGGTCGGCGACCACGCGCAGCCGGACGTCGGCCTCGGCGTCCTTGCCGTAGGTGACACCGGACAGCTCGGCCGCGCGCCGCAGCACCGGCGCGACCTCGTCGATCTCGTACATGTTGTCCACGCCCTGCAGCAGGTAGGCCACCCGCTCCAGGCCCATCCCGGTGTCGATGTTCTTGTTCGGCAGTTCGCCGACGACCGTGAACTCCTCCTTGCTCCGGACGTCGGTCAGCTCGTACTGCATGAAGACGAGGTTCCAGATCTCCAGGAACCGGTCACCGGCGGTGTCCACGAGCGGGCCGCCGTCGGGGCCGAACTGCGGGCCGCGGTCGAAGTAGATCTCCGAGCACGGGCCACCAGGGCCGGGCGCCCCGGTGTGCCAGTAGTTGTCCTTCTTCCCCAGCCGCTGGATGCGCTCGACCGGCAGGCCCGCGATGCGGCGCCAGGCCTCGGCCGCCTCGTCG
This sequence comes from Blastococcus saxobsidens, assembly GCF_002938435.1. Classification (GTDB taxonomy): domain Bacteria; phylum Actinomycetota; class Actinomycetes; order Mycobacteriales; family Geodermatophilaceae; genus Blastococcus; species Blastococcus saxobsidens. The sequence continues at coordinate 66,666 of NZ_POQT01000010.1, read as the reverse complement.
TCGTCCAGGTAGACCGTGACCCAGAGCCGCTCGGGGTCGAAGCCCAGCCCGCCGTCCTCGACGGACCCGGTGAGCAGCCCCCAGGCGTGCTGGATGGCGCCTTCCTTGAAGTAGTCGCCGAAGGAGAAGTTGCCGTTCATCTGGAAGAACGTGCCGTGGCGGGTGGTCTTGCCCACCTCCTCGATGTCGAGGGTGCGCACGCACTTCTGCACGCTGGTCGCGCGCGGGAACGGGGCCGGTTCCCGGCCGGTCAGGTACGGGATGAACGGCACCATGCCGGCGACGGTGAACAGCAGCGACGGGTCCGGCGAGACCAGCGAGGCGCTGGGCACGACGGTGTGGCCACGCTGGGCGAAGTGCTCCAGGAAGCGGCGGCGGATCTCGGCGGTCTGCATCAGCGATCTACTCGGTTCGACGGGACCGGGACGACGCGGGCCGTCCCGGCCGATGGATCAGGAGTCGGCGGCGTGGGCGCCGCGGCGCAGGGCGGCGGCGTCGCCCGCATCGGGCAGCGGCGCGTCCAGGCCGGTGCCCGCACGCAGCTCCTGCTCGCGCTCGGACATGGCCTCGCGGACGTCGGCACCGAAGTCGCCGATGGCGTCGGCGAGGTCGCGCAGACCGTCGGCGATGGAGGCGCCGATGCCGGCCGGGGTCATCTTCTCGGCGGCGGCGGACAGCTTGCGCACGACCAGTACGCCGATCGTCACGCCCATCGCCAGCCAGAACAGCCGGCGCATCAGGCGGCCCGCCGGGCGGCGCGGCGGGAACGACGCGCCTCCCTGTCGCGGCGGGCGGCGTCGGCCAGGGCCTGCCCCTCCCGCTTCTTCTTGGTGGCGCTGCGCACGCCGTAGCTGAACGCGGCGACCTTGATCAGCGGGCTGCCCAGGGTCGCGGCGACCACGCTGGTGAGCGCGGCGACGTTGCTGGAGACGTTCGCGGCGTTGCCGGTGATGTCGTCGACCCGCTCCAGGTTGCTGTTCACGTGCGCGACCGTGGTGCCGGCCTGGCTGAGGATCGGCGCGCTCTGCTCGCGCACCTGGCGGATGGTCAGGGTGGCCTCGTCGAGCGTCCGGCCGAGCTTGAGCAGCGGCACGGCCACCAGCACCACCAGCAGCACCAGGGCGCCGGCTGCGATCAGCCCGGCGATCTCTCCTACGGACACGCGTGCTCCTGTTCTCGGGGGATTCAGCGCCGGGAGCGACGTTCCGGCCTCGTCACACTAGTCGCGGCCACCTGCCGACGTCCGTCCCCCGCCGGGAGGTCAGCGGGTCCGGCGGATGATCGCGCGCAGCTTGGCCAGCCGCTCGCCCAGCCGCGCCTCCGCGCCGCGGTTGGTCGGCCGGTAGTAGTCCTTGCCCACCAGGGCGTCGGGCGGGTACTGCTGCGAGACGACGCCGTCGGGGTGGGAGTGCGGGTAGACGTAGGTCTTGCCGTGCCCGAGCTTCTTCGCCCCGCCGTAGTGGGCGTCGCGCAGGCCGGGCGGCACCGGGCCGCCCAGGCCGGCCCGCACGTCGGCCACCGACTCCCCCATCGCGGCGGTGACCGCGTTGGACTTGGGGGCCGTGGCGAGGTGCACGACGGCCTGCGCCAGCGGGAAGTGGCCCTCGGGCATCCCGATGAAGGCCACCGCGTCGGCGGCGGCGACGGCGGTCAGCAGGGCGGTCGGGTCGGCCATCCCGATGTCCTCGCTGGCGGAGATGACCAGCCGCCGCGCGATGAACCGCGGGTCCTCCCCCGCCTCGACCATGCGGGCCAGGTAGTGCAGGGCGGCGTCGACGTCGCTGCCCCGGATGCTCTTGATCAGCGCGCTGGCGACGTCGTAGTGCATGTCGCCCTGCCGGTCGTAGCGGACCGCGGCCTGCGCCACCGCCGTCTCCAGCGTGGCGAGGTCGATCTCGGTCGCGCCGACGGCCCGGGCCGCCCCCGCGCCGGACTCCAGCGCGGTCAGCGACTTGCGCCCGTCGCCGCCGGCGATCCGGATGAGGTGCTCCTCGGCCTCGTCGGTGAGCGTGAACTCACCGTCCAGCCCGCGCTCGCTGGCCAGCGCCCGGCGCAGCAGCGTGCGGACGTCGTCGTCGGACAGCGGCTGCAGCGCGAGCACGAGGCTGCGCGACAGCAGCGGGCTGACCACGGAGAAGAACGGGTTCTCCGTGGTGGCCGCGATGAGGCTGACGATCCGGTCCTCGACCGCCGACAGCAGGCTGTCCTGCTGCGTCTTGGAGAAGCGGTGCACCTCGTCGATGAACAGGACCGTGCGGCGACCGGAGAAGGTGAGCTCGCGCTTGGCGCTGGAGATGACCGCCCGGACCTCCTTGACCCCGGAGTCGAGCGCCGACAGCTGCACGAACTGCCGCTTGGTGGCCAGCGAGATGACGTGGGCGAGGGTGGTCTTGCCGGTGCCGGGGGGGCCGTAGAGGACCAGCGACATCGGTTCGTCGGACTCCACCAGCCGCCGCAGCGGCGCGCGCGGGCCCAGCAGGTGCTGCTGGCCGACGACCTCGTCGAGGCTGCGCGGTCGCATGCGGACCGCGAGCGGCGCACCGGGGTCGAGCGCGGGCGCGCCGTCCTCGTCCGGCGCGGGGTCGAACAGCGAGGTCACGGTTCCCGACGCTACCCGCGGGGCACGACAGGGCCGTGCAGCAGCGATGCATCGGGGACATGACGGTCAGCGCCATCGGACTGGGCGCGATGCCCCTGTCGACCAAGGAGCCGCGGCCGTCCGACGACGACGCGGTCGGCGTGGTGCACGCCGCCCTGGACGCCGGCGTCACGCTGATCGACACGGCCGACGCCTACTCCCGGGACGAGGCGGAGTTCGGGCACAACGAGTCGCTCGTCGCCGCGGCGCTGCGCTCCTACGGCGGCGATCCGTCGTCGGTGCTGGTGGCCACCAAGGGCGGGCACACCCGCCGCGGCACCGACTGGGAGCTGAACGGGTCGCCGGCCCACCTGCGGCGCGCCTGCGAGGCGTCGCTGCGCCGGCTGGGGGTGGACGCCATCGGGCTCTACCAGTTCCACCGGCCGGACCCGGCGACGCCCTGGGAGGACTCGATGGGCGCGCTGCGGCAGCTGGCCGATGCCGGGCTGGTGCGCATGGTCGGGATCTCCAACGCCGACGTCGCGCAGATCGACGCGGCCCGGGCGATCGTCGGCGAGGCGCTGGTCAGCGTGCAGAACCAGTTCTCCCCCGGCTGGCGGTCCTCCGCCGACGAGCTGGCGCACTGCGCGGCGCACGGACTGGCGTTCCTCCCGTGGAGCCCCTTCGGCGGGGTGGGCGCGGCCGGCTCGCTGGACTCGACCGCGCCGGCGTTCGCCGAGGTGGCCGAGGAGCTCGGGGTGTCGGTCTACCGGGTGGCGCTGGCCTGGCACCTGGCGCAGGCCGACACGGTCGTCCCGATCCCCGGGGCCTCGCGGGCGGCCTCGATCACGGACTCAGCCGCGGCCGCCGACCTCGAGCTCTCCCCCGAGCAGCTGGCCCGGTTGAACGCCTGACCCTCCTCCCCCGCGATCATCGAGTTCTTGCCAGGGACACGCGGGGACGCGCCGACGGGTGCCCGCACAACTCGATGATCGCGGTCCACAGCCACTCCGAGCGTCCACAGTTGGTGGCGTCGGGCCCCATCGAGGGCGACTCGCCCCGACCGTCGGGCGCATGGACGGTGTGGAACTTGGCCCGAGCTACACCTGGGACGAGGCGCGCGACCGCGGCGTCTCCCGGCGGCAGATCGCTCATGACGGCATCCGGCTGGGGCGCGGCCTCTACCTCTCATCGGCCGTCGAACCGACACTCGCCGAGCGTTGTGCGGCGTGGGCGCGGGTCCTCCCACGGGACGCGGCGTTCGGGCTGACGACCGCCGCTCAGCTCTGGGGTGCTCCCGTTGCACCGGCTCGCTCGGTGCAGGCCGTGGTGACGCCGCGGAGCGTGCTCCCGCAGCGTCGTGGTCTCCAGGTGCTGGTCCGCAAGGACCTCACGACGGCCGACGTCGTGGAGACGGCCGGCCTCCGGCTGACCACGCCCGCGCAGACCTTCCTCGATCTCTCCGCTCGGCTCCCCCCTCAGGAGCTGGTGGCCGTGGGCGACTCGCTGCTGCGGGCCGGGCTCGCCGCACGTGAGGACATCGACGAGCGACTCGCCCGGGCGCTCGGCGCCCGGGGCGTCATCCGGGCCCGCGAATGCACCGCACTGCTGTCACCGCTCTCGATGTCCCGCCCCGAGAGCCTGATCCGGTACTGGCTGACGTCGAGCGCCCTGCCCGAACCCGAGCTGCAGGTGGCGATCCGCGACCGCTGGGGGGTCGCCGTGGCCCACGCGGACATCGGCTGGTCGCGGTGGAAGGTGGCGGTCGAGTACGAGGGTCGGCAGCACGCGGAGCGGGAGCAGTTCGGCCGCGACATCGACCGGTACTCGCTCATGGCGGCAGATGGGTGGCTCACGCTGCGATTCGCCGCGCGGCACCTGCAGGAGTGCACGGTCGTCGACCGAGCACGCCGGGCCCTGCTCTCACGCGGCTGGCACTGATCCCGCGATCATCGAGTTGTTGCCACCGACACGCGCCGGCGCGCCCAATCCCGCGAGCACAACCCGATGATCGCGGCGAGGTCAGCGGCCGAGGACGTCCCGCAGGGCCGCGAGGACGAGCGCCACCTCGTCCGGCGCGGCGTTGGGGCCCATCAGCCCGATCCGCCACACGGTGGCCGCGTAGGCCCCCACTCCCCCGCTGATCTCCAGGTCGAACCGCTCGAGCAGCTCCTTGCGCACCGCCGCCGAGTCCACCCCGTCGGGCACCGTCACCGTGGTGAGCTCGGGCAGCCGGCGCTCCTCGGCGGCGAAGAGCTCCAGCCCCAGCTCCTGCAGGCCCTCGTGCGCCGAGCCGTTGCCCGTGTCCCCGTCGGGAGGGCCTCCGGCCCCCGCCGCGGGTCCACCCCGGATTACTTCGTCGGGTCGGAGGGCCCTGGGGCGCCAGGCTGACCGGGCAGCGCCGGCTCCTCCGGCTTCGCGTCGATGCCGGACTCCTTGCGCTGGGCGGTGGTGATCGGCGTCGGGGCGCCGGTCAGCGGGTCGTGGCCGGCGCCGGTCTTCGGGAAGGCGATGACCTCGCGGATCGACTCCACCCCGGACAGCAGCGCCGACAACCGGTCCCAGCCGAGGGCCGCGCCGGCGTGCGGCGGCGGACCGTAGGCGAACGCCTCGAGGAAGAACCCGAACCGTTCACGGGCCTCCTCGCGCGACATGCCGAGCGTCTCGAACACCCGCTCCTGCAGGTCGGCGTCGTGGATGCGCACCGAGCCGCTCATGACCTCGTTGCCGTTGATCACCATGTCGTAGGCGTCGGACAGCGCCGCGCCCTTGTCCTCGGCGAACCGGTCCCGCCACTCGGGCGTGGGCGAGGTGAACGGGTGGTGCATGAAGGTCCAGTCGCCGTCCTCGGTCTCCTCGAACATCGGGAAGTCGACGACGAAGAGGAACGACCACGAGCCCGGCTCGATCAGCTCCAGCCGCTTGGCGATCTCGTTGCGGGCGGCGCCCAGCAGCTCCTGCGACGAGCGGCGCTGGCCGGCGGCGAAGAAGACGCAGTCCCCGGGCTTCGCCCCGACCGCCTCCACCAGGCCGTCGCGCTCGGCGTCGGAGATGTTCTTGGCGACCGGCCCGCCCAGCGTGCCGTCCTCGGCGATGGTCACGTAGGCCAGGCCCTTGGCGCCGCGGGACTTCGCCCAGTCCTGCCAGGCGTCGAACGCCCGCCGGGGCTGCGCACCGCCGCCGGGCATCACGACGGCACCGACGTAGGGCGACTGGAAGACGCGGAACGGGGTGTCGGAGAAGTACGACGTGAGCTCGGTGAGCTCGATGCCGAAGCGCAGGTCCGGCTTGTCCGACCCGAAGCGGTCCATCGCCTCGCGGTAGGTCATCCGCGCGATCTCGGGGATCTCGTACGACGCCAGCTCCCGCCACAGCGACCGGACGACGTCCTCGGCGATGGCCAGCACGTCGTCGCGCTCGACGAAGCTCATCTCGAAGTCCAGCTGGGTGAACTCCGGCTGGCGGTCGGCGCGGAAGTCCTCGTCCCGGAAGCAGCGGGCGATCTGGTAGTAGCGCTCCAGGCCGCCGATCATCAGCAGCTGCTTGAACAGCTGGGGCGACTGCGGCAACGCGTACCACTTGCCCTGCTGCAGGCGGACCGGCACGAGGAAGTCCCGGGCGCCCTCGGGCGTCGACCGGGTGAGCGACGGCGTCTCCACCTCGGTGAAGCCGTGCTGCGCCATCACCCCGCGGGCGATGCGGCTGATCTCCGAGCGCAGCCGGATGGCCTTCGCCGGCCCCTGCCGGCGCAGGTCGAGGTAACGGTACTTGTAGCGGACGTCGTCGGACGCCGCCTGGTCGGTCTCGATCGGGAAGGGCAGCGGCGCCGAGGCCGACAGCACCCGGAGCTCCGACGTCGCCACCTCGATGTCGCCGGTCGGCAGCTCCGCGTTCTCGTTGCCCTCGGGGCGGGACCGCACCTCACCGGTGACGAGCACGCAGTACTCGTTGCGCAGGTGGTGGGCCTCCTCCTCGCGGACGACGACCTGCACGTACCCGGAGGCGTCGCGCAGGTCGAGGAAGACCACCCCGCCGTGGTCGCGGCGGCGGGCCACCCAGCCGGCGAGGGTGACGGTGGTACCGGCGTCGGACGCGCGGAGCGCGCCGGCGTCGTGGGTGCGAAGCACAGGAAGAGCCTTTCGAAGGGAGGATTACCAGCGGTCGTGCACGTGGGCGCGGATGCGCTCGTCGTACAGCCGCTCGAGATCGGCGAGCTGGGCGTCCGACAGCGGGGCCATCGAGGCGGCGGCGACGTTGCCGCGCACCTGCGTGACGTTGCGGGCGCCGGGGATGACGGTGGTGACGCCGGGCTGGTCGATGACCCAGCGCAGCGCGAAGGCGGCGGTCGGCACGGCGTCGCCGGCGATCGCGGCGACCTCGCGGGCGGCCTCCACACCGACGTCGAAGGGCACGCCGGCAAACGTCTCGCCGACGTCGAAGGCCTCGCCGTTGCGGTTGAAGTTCCGGTGATCGTCGGCCGGGAAGGTCGTCGACTCGTCGTACTTGCCGGTCAGCAGCCCGCTGGCCAGCGGCACGCGGGCGAGGATGCCCACACCGGCCCGCTGGGCGGCCGGGAGCAGCTCCTCGAGGGGCTTGCGCCGGAAGATGTTGAGGATGACCTGGATGGTGGCCACGCCGGGGTGCTGCAGCGCGGTGAGGCCCTCCTCGACGGTCTCCACCGAGACGCCGTAGGCGGCGATGGCGCCGTCGGCCACGAACGAGTCCAGCGCGTCGTACACCCGCTGGTCGGGGTAGACGGCCGGCGGCGGGCAGTGCAGCTGCACCAGGTCCAGGGTGTCGACGCCGAGGTTGCGGCGGGACCGGTCGATCCAGGCGCGCAGGTTCTCGGGGGTGTACTGCTCGGCCTCGAACGGGTCGGCGCGGCGGCCGGCCTTGGTCGCCACGAACGGTCGGTCGGCCCGGGGCGCCAGCGCCTTGCGGATCCGCTCCTCGCTGCGCCCGTCGCCGTAGACGTCGGCGGTGTCGAGCAGGGTGACCCCGGCGTCGAGGGCGGCGTCCAGGACGTCGGCCGCATCGTCCTCGGTCACGTCGCCCCAGTCGCCGCCGAGCTGCCAGGTGCCCAGGCCGATCACGCTGACGTCTGCTCCGGTCCGCCCGAGCGGTCGCTGCTCCATCGAAGAATTCACTCCCCCACGCTTTCACGAAGGCGCTGGAACAGCTCACCGACGGGGACGGCGTGCTGCTCGCCGGTGCGCATGTCCTTGAGCTGGCCGACTCCCTCGGCCAGGTCCCGCTCGCCCACGACGACGACGTGCGTGGCGCCCGACCGGTCGGCCGCCTTCATCGCACCCTTGAGCCCGCGGTCGCCGTAGACGGTGTCGGCGGCGACGCCGGCCTGGCGCAGCTGCCCGACCAGGCGCACCGCCAGCCGTTTGGCCTCCGCACCCAGCGGCACGACGAAGGCCTGCACCCCCGCGGTCGCGCCGATGTCCAGACCCTCGGCCTGCACGGCGAGCAGCGTCCGGTCGACACCGACGGCGTAGCCGATGCCCGAGACGTCGGGTCCGCCGAGCGCCGCGGACAGGCCGTCGTAGCGCCCGCCCCCACCGATCGCCGACTGCGCGCCGAGCCCGGAGTGCACGAACTCGAACGTCGTCTTCGTGTAGTAGTCCAGCCCGCGCACCAGCCTGGGCGCCTCGGTCCAGGGCACCCCGAGGTCGGTGAGGTGCTGGCGGACGGCGTCGTAGTGCGCCCTGGTGGTGTCCGAGAGGTGGTCGACCATCAGCGGGGCGTCGTCGAGCTGCGCCTGCACCTCGGGCCGCTTGTCGTCGAGCACCCGCAGCGGGTTGATCGCCGCGCGCCGCCGGGTCTCCTCGTCCAGGTCCAGCTTGTCCAGGTAGGCCACCAGCAGCTCGCGGTACTGGGGCCGGCAGGTGGCGTCGCCCAGCGAGGTGAGCAGCAGCTCGAAGTCGGTGAGCCCGAGGTCGCGGAAGCCCTGCACGCCCAGTGCGACCACCTCGGCGTCCAGCGCCGGGTCGTCGGTGCCGAGGGCCTCCATGTCCACCTGGGTGAAGTGCCGGTAGCGGCCGGCCTGCGGGCGCTCGTAGCGGAACGCCGAGCCGACGGTCCACAGCTTCACCGGCAGCGCGCCGTCGTGCAGCCGGTGCTCGATGAAGGCGCGCATCAGCCCGGCGGTGAGCTCGGGGCGCAGGGTCAGCGAGCGGCCGCCCCGGTCGGCGAACGTGTACATCTCCTTGGTGACGACGTCGGTCGACTCGCCGACGCCGCGGGAGAAGACGGCCGTCTCCTCGAAGACCGGTGTCTCGACGTACCCGTAGCCGGCCCGGCGCAGCGGTGCGGTGAGGGTGTCGCGGACGGCGAGGAAGCGCGCCGAGTCCGGCGGCAGCGTGTCGAAGGTGCCCTTCGGGGCGGTCAGACCGGCGCTCACAGTCCACGCCCCCTGGGTGCGCTCGCGGCCTCGGCGAGGTAGGGGTTGCTGGCCCGCTCGCGGCCGATCGTCGTCGCCGGGCCGTGACCGGGCAGCACGACCGTCTCGTCGTCCAGCGGGAGGACGACCTCGCGCAGCGACCGCAGCATCGCGTCCCACGACCCGCCGGGCAGGTCCACCCGGCCCACCGAGCCGGCGAAGAGCACGTCACCGGCCAGCAGGCCGGGGGCCTCGCCGAGGTCGAGGGAGAACATGACCGAGCCCTGGGTGTGCCCGGGCGCGTGCCGGACCGTGAGGTCGACGCCGGCCAGCGACAGCACCTCGCCGTCGTCCAGGCTCTTCACCTCCGACGGGTCGGGGAGCCGGACGCCGGTGATCAGCGGCGCCAGCTGGGGCCCGTGCCACGTCGCGGGGTCCGACAGCATCCCGGAGTCGGCGGGGTGCAGGTAGGCGGGGATGCCGTAGCCCTCGCAGACGGGCAGGACCGAGAACGTGTGGTCGAGGTGCCCGTGCGTGAGGACGACGGCGACCGGCTTCAGCCCGTCGTCGGCCAGCATGCGGGCCAGCGGTTCGACGGCGTCCATGCCCGGGTCGACGACGACGCACTCGGCCCCCGGCCCGGAGGCGACGGCGTAGCAGTTGGTGCCGAACGCGCCGGCAGGGAACGAGCGGATGAGCACCCGTGCAGGTTACGCGGATGCACCCGGGCTCCCCGGTGCTGCCAGGGATTCCCCAGCCCCGCCACCTAGACTCCCTCCCCGACCAGCGCGGTGCGGCCCCGCCCGGCACCGCCGTCGAGGCCGCCCTGTCGCGCCCGTCCGCCCGAGGAGTCCGCACCCGTGCCCACGAACAAGCAGCGTCGCGAAGCCGCGCAGCGTCACCTGCAGCGCCAGCTGGAGCGCCGCGCGGAGCTGGCCAAGAAGCGCCGCCGGAACCTGGGCCTGCTCCTCACCGCGCTCGCCGTCGTCGTGGTGGTCGGCGTCGCGCTGCTGGTCACCGGCGTGTTCTCCGGCGACGACGACACCGACGACCAGGCCGCCGACCCGTCGACGCCGGCCCCCACCGAGCCGGCGGCGCGCACGACCAACCCCGACGGCACGGTGACCTGCGAGTACCTGCCCGACGAGACCGGCAACCCGAACCTCACCGACGTCGGCACCCCGCCCACCCCGGAGGCCACGCCCACCGAGGGCACCGCCACCCTGCGCATGGCCACCAACGAGGGCGACCTGACGCTGACCCTCGACCGGGCCACGGCGCCGTGCGCGGCGGCGAGCTTCGTCTACCTCGCCCAGCAGGACTTCTACGACGGCAGCACCTGCCACCGGCTGGTCACCCAGGAGGCCTTCGGGCTCCTGCAGTGCGGCGACCCGACCGGCACCGGCTCCGGCGGCCCGACGTACAAGTACGCCGAGGAGGTCACTCCCGAGACGACCTACCCGCGGGGCACGATCGCCATGGCCAAGACGGCGGCCCCGGGCACGACGGGCAGCCAGTTCTTCCTCACCTTCACCGACGTCACGCTGCCGCCCGAGTACACCGTCGTCGGCACGATCGACGAAGCCGGCCTGGCGATCCTCGACCGCGTCGCCGAGGGCGGCATCCAGGGCGCCGAGGGCCCCGGCGACGGCACGCCCAACACCACCGTGACCATCGACGACATGGCCGTCGTCTAGTCCGCGTCCTGCTCGCGCCGAGAGCGCCGGTGCCCACGCGGCACCGGCGCTCTCGGCGTCAGGCCGTGACTCGCTCGACGTCGAAGACGCCCTCGACGTTGCGCACCGTCTGCAGCACCGCGCCGAGGTGCGCCGGGTCGGCGAGCTCGAAGGTGAACCGGCTGATGGCCACGCGGTCGCGGCTGGTCTGCACCGAGGCCGACAGGATGTTGACCCGCTCGTCGGCCAGCGCCTTGGTGACGTCGGACAGCAGCCGGTGCCGGTCCAGCGCCTCGACCTGGATCGCCACGAGGAACACCGAACCGGGCGACGACGCCCACTCGACCTCGACCAGACGTTCAGGCTTGGTCTGCAGGTCCGCGGCGTTGGTGCAGTCGGTGCGGTGCACGCTGACGCCGCCGCCGCGGGTGACGAAGCCGAGGACCGAGTCGCCCGGCACCGGCGTGCAGCACTTGGCCAGCTTCGCCCAGACGTCGCTCATCCCGTGGACGATGATCCCCGGGTCGCCGCTGGCCGACCGGCGCGGGGCCGGGCGCCGGGTGGGGATCGCGGTCTCGGCGATGTCCTCGGCCGCGCCCTCGCTGCCGCCCAGGGCGACCATGAGCTTCTCGACCACCGACGTCGCGGACAGCTGGTTCTCCCCCACCGCCGCGTACAGCGCGGTGACGTCGGCGAAGCGCAGGTCCTTGGCCAGCGTCGAGAGCGCCTCGCCGCCCAGCAGCCGCTGCAGCGGCAGGCCGGCCTTGCGCATGGCGCGGGTCAGGGCCTCCTTGCCGGCCTCGACGGCGTCCTCGCGGCGCTCCTTGGTGAACCACTGGCGGATCTTCGTGCGGGCCCGCGAGGAACCTACGAACGTCAGCCAGTCCTTGGACGGCGCGGCGTTGGGCGACTTGGAGGTGAAGATCTCCACCACGTCGCCGTTGGTGAGCTTGCTGTCCAGCGACACCAGCGAGCCGTTCACCCGGGCGCCGATGGTGCGGTAGCCGACCTCGGTGTGCACCGCGAACGCGAAGTCGACCGGCGTCGCCTCGCCGGGCAGGCTGACGACGTCGCCCTTCGGCGTGAAGACGAAGACCTCCTGCGGCCCGAGGTCGTAGCGCAGCGTCTCGAGGAACTCGCCGGGCTCCTGGGCCTCGCGCTGCCAGTCCAGCAGCTGGCGCAGCCACAGCATGTCGTCGGGCGAGCCGGCCTTGGGCGGGGCCCCGAACTCGCCGGCGCTGGGCTTGCCACCGGCCCGCGCCTTCTCCTTGTACTTCCAGTGCGCGGCGATGCCGTACTCGGCCGTCCGGTGCATGTCGTGCGTGCGGATCTGCAGCTCGACCGGCTTGCCCTGCGGGCCGATCACCGTCGTGTGCAGCGACTGGTACATGTTGAACTTCGGCATGGCCACGAAGTCCTTGAAGCGGCCGGGCACCGGCTGCCAGTGCGCGTGCATGATGCCGAGCGCGGCGTAGCAGTCGCGCACCGAGTCGACCAGGATCCGGATGCCGACGAGGTCCCAGATGTCGGTGAAGTCGCGGCCGCGCACGATCATCTTCTGGTAGATCGAGTAGTAGTGCTTGGGCCGGCCGGAGACGACGGCGTCGATCTTGGCGGCCTTGAGCTGCTCGTTGACCGTCGAGGTGACCTCGGCCAGGTAGGTGTCGCGCGACGGGGCGCGCTCGGCGACCAGCCGAACGATCTCGTCGTAACGCTTGGGGTACAGCGTGGCGAACGCGAGGTCCTCCAGCTCCCACTTGATCGTGTTCATACCCAGCCGGTGGGCCAGCGGGGCGAGGATCTCCAGCGTCTCGCGCGCCTTCTTCTCCTGCTTCTCGGGCGGGAGGAAGCGCAGCGTGCGCATGTTGTGCAGCCGGTCGGCGAGCTTGATGACCAGCACCCGCGGGTCCCGGGACATCGCCACGATCATCTTGCGGATCGTCTCGGCCTGGGCGGCGTCACCCAGCTTCACCTTGTCGATCTTGGTGACGCCGTCGACGAGGTGCGCCACCTCGGACCCGAAGTCGGTGGTGATGGTCTCCAGCGTGACGCCGGTGTCCTCGACGGTGTCGTGCAGCAGCGCCGCGATCAACGTCGTGGTGTCCATGCCGAGACCGGCGAGGATGGTGGCCACGGCCAGCGGGTGCGTGATGTACGGGTCGCCGCTCTTGCGCTTCTGCGACGCGTGCGCAGCCTCGGCGACGTCGTAGGCGCGCTGCAGCAGCGCGAGGTCGGCCTTCGGGTGGCTCTGCCGGTGCAGCACCGCCAGCGGCTCGAGCACCGGGCGGACCAGCGTGCTGCGCTGACCGGCCACGATCCGGCGGGCCAGCCGGTCCCGCACGCGGCGACGCGGCGCTCCGGAGTCCGGATCGACCGGCTCGGCGCCGACGTCGTCCGGACGGCGCACCAGCGGACGCTCCGGAAGCGGGCTGCGCACCGGCGCCTCGGCCGGTGGGCCCGGGACGGTCCCCTGGTCCGCGACGGCCGGGCCGGGCCGCGCGGGAGCCGCGTCAGCGGCTACTTCGGAGGCCACGGCTGCTCCTGCAGGCTCGAGGAGTGGGGACCCTCCCCATGCTAGCGGGCAGGTGCGCGCGCCCGCCCCGTCCGCAGCCCGCGTCTCCCTCGGTCAGGTGGTCCAGAGCGCGTGCACCGTGTGCGGGGCCAGCCGCTGCCGGCCGGCCAGCGCGGACAGCTCCACGACCACCGCCACCGCGGACACCACCCCGCCCAGCTGCTCCACCAGCGTGACCGCGGCGGCCAGCGTGCCGCCGGTGGCCAGCACGTCGTCGACGACGAGCACCCGCTGGCCGGGGCGGATCGAGTCGGCGTGCAGCTCGAGGGTGGCGGTGCCGTACTCCAGGGCGTAGTCGGCGGCGATCCGCTCGCGCGGCAGCTTGCCGGCCTTGCGGACCGGGACCACACCGACGCCGGTGTGCAGGGCGACCCCGGCGGCCAGCAGGAAGCCCCGCGCCTCCACGCCGACGACGACGTCGAAGGGCCGCTCCCCCGCCCGCGAGTCGGCGAGGGCCGCCGCCCGCGGGTCCGACGCCGACGCCGCGGCGAGCCCCTCCACCACCCGGCGGAACGCCGGGCCGTCGGCGAACACGGGCGTCAGGTCCCGGAACAGCACCCCGGGTTCGGGGTGGTCCGGCACGTCGACGGTGAGCCCGGAGATCAGCTCGTCCAGCCGCTCGGCCACGCTGCCGCTCACCGTCTCCGCTTGCCCGCGGGTCGGTTCTGCCCACCCGGGCGCTGCGGCCGGGCGCCCGGCCGGGGCGCCGCGGTGGCGCCGCGCAGGGTCTCCGGCCGGACGGTGGCCGGGGACTCGACGACGACGTCGGCGTCCACGGTCTCCGGCAGCTCCGCGACCGCGACCGCCCCAGCGGGGCGACGCCGGCGCGCACTGGCGACCGGCCCGGCCGGAGCACCCCCCGTGCGGGCCACGGACGCCCGGCGGGCCAGCACCCGGCGGCGCAGCGCCACCATCTCCGGCTCCCGCTCCTTGAGGTCGGCCACGATCGGCGTCGCCAGGAAGATCGAGGAGTACGTCCCGGCGGCCAGACCGACGAACAGCACCAGCGCGAGGTCCTTGAGCGTGCCGACGCCCAGCAGGCCTGCGCCGACGAAGAGCAGGCCGGCCACCGGCAGCAGCGCGATGACGGAGGTGTTGATCGAGCGCATGAGGGTCTGGTTGACCGCCAGGTTGGCCGCCTCGCCCCAGGTCATGCGGGCGCTCTTCTCCAGGTCCTTGACGTTCTCGTCGACCTTGTCGAAGACGACCACGGTGTCGTAGAGGGAGAAGCCCAGGATGGTGAGGAACCCGATGACCGTCGACGGGGTGACCTCGAAGCCGACCAGCGCGTAGATCCCTGCCGTCACGAGGATGTCGTGCAGCAGGGCGGCCATGGCGCCGATCGCCATCTTGGGCTGGAAGCGGACGGCGAGGAACAGCACCACCGCGACGAGGAACACCGCGAGCGCGACGAGCGCCTGGTCGGTGATGTCGCTGCCCCACTCGGCGCTGACCGACTCGGGGCTCACCTCGTTGGGCGCGATGCCGACGGTGTCGGCCAGCGCCTCCACGACGGCGCGCTCGTCGGCGTTGGCCAGCTGCTCGGTGCGGATCAGCAGCTCGTTGCCGCCGACCACCTGGGCGCTGGCCACCTGGGCACCCGCCTCCTCGGCCGCGGCGCGCGCGTCCTGGAGCTGCTCCGCGGTCCCGGGCAGCCGGAAGCTGTTGCCGCCGGCGAAGTCGATGCCGAAGTTGAAGCCCCGGAAGACCATGGCGAGCAGGCACAGCAGCAGGACCACCGCGGTGATGCGGTAGATGAGCTTGCTGCGACCCACCACGTCCAAGCCGGCCTCGCCGTTGTACAGCCGGTGCGTCAGGCCGCCCCGACCACGCTGCGGCGCCGGCTCGGAACCCCCCTCGGCACCCGGGTCCTGCGGCAGGCCGGCGTCGGCGAGCGCGTCGTCCCCGGACGTGGCCGGCCCCTCCTCCGGCGTCGTCTCCACCGGATCGGTCGGGCGGGTCATGAGCTGCTCCTGTCCTGGCGGCCGGCCCCGGTGGCGGCGGCAGCGCCGACGAGCGCACGGCCGCCGTCCGGCGCCCCGCTCGGGGACCGGCGGGTGTGCTCCACCCGGCCGAGTCCGGAGAAGCGGTTCGTCGAGAAGGACTTGACCCGCGACAGCACCGCCATGAGCGGGTGGGTGAAGAGGAAGACGACGATCAGGTCCAGCACCGTGGACATGCCCAGGGTGAAGGCGAAGCCCTTAACGTCCCCGATCGCGAGCAGGTACAGGATCGCCGCGGCGAGGAAGCTCACCGCGTCCGCCGACAGGATCGTCCGCCGGGCGCGCACCCACGCCCGCGGCACCGCCGACCGCAGCGACCGGCCCTCCCGGATCTCGTCCTTGAGGCGTTCGAAGTAGACGACGAACGAGTCGGCCGTGATGCCGATGGAGACGATGAACCCCGCGATCCCGGCGAGGCTGAGCGTGAAGCCGATCTCCCGGCCGAGCAGCACCAGGCAGCCGTAGACCACCACCGCGGACAGCAGCAGGCTGGCGATCATCACCAAGCCCAGCAGCCGGTAGTAGGCCAGCGCGTAGACGAAGACGAGCGCGATGCCGAGCGCACCGGCGATGAGGCCGGCCTGCATCTGCTCCTCGCCGAGCTCGGTGGAGATGGACTGGGCCGTCGCCTGGGTGAAGGTCAGCGGCAGGGCACCGTACTTCAGCTGGTTGGCCAGCTCGGTGGCCGACTCCTGGTCGAAGCTGCCGCTGATCGTGGTCTGGGTGTTGATGGCGGCCCGGATGACCGGCGCGGAGATCACCCGGCCGTCAAGGGTGAACGCCACGTTCGTGCCGATGTTGCCCGCCGTGTAGTTCGCCCAGGCCTGCCGGCCCGCGGACTGGAAGTCCAGGAGGACGACCCAGCTGCCGTCGGTCGGATCGGTCGCCGCGCTGGCGTCGTCGATCTCGGTGCCCTCGATGATCGTCTGCCCGAGCAGGTACTTCGCGGATCCGTCCTCGCTGCAGGTGGCGACGAAGTCGTCCGACCGGGAGACCTCACCGGTGACGTTCTCCGCCTCGCAGGTCAGCGTCGCGAAGGCGGCAGCCGCCTCCTCCTGGGTGACCAGCGGCGCGTCGGCGTCGGGCAGGGCCGGGTCCTCGACCGCGCCGTCGGTGCCGGTCGGCGCCTCGGCGTCGTCGGTGCTCTCGGCGGCGTCCCCGTCGGTCGCCCCGTCCGCGGTCTCGGGATCGGTCCCCTCGGCGCTCTCGGTCGGCTCGGCGGGCTCCTCGGCGGGCACGGCCGGCTCGGGACCGGCGATGACCGGCCGGAAGCGCAGCTGGGCGGTGGCGCCCAGTTCGCGGGCCTGCTCGCCGTCGTCGCCAGGGACCGAGATCACGATGTTCGCGCTGCCCTCCGTGACCACCTCGGCCTCGGCGACACCCAGGCCGTTGACCCGCTGCTCGATGATCCGTCGGGCCAGCTCCAGGTCCTCCGGAGCTGGGGCCTGGCCGTCGGGGGTGCGCGCGGTCAGGGTCACCGTGGTGCCGCCGCGGAGATCCAGCCCGAGCTGCGGCGTCCGGGTGTCACCGACGAAGAAGACGAGCCCGTAGATCAGGGCGATGATGGCGACGAGCGCGGCGAAGTACCCGCGCGCCGGAGCCGGGCGGTTGGCCACGGACGTCCTCCCGGTCAGACGGTGCCGTCGGCCGGGCGCGCCTGGTCGTCGTCGACCGTCGGCGTCGCGTCGGCCGGGCGGCGGACCTCGAGGATGGCCTGGCGGGCGAAGGTGGCCACGACACCGGGAGCGATCTCCAGGTCGACCGTGGTCTCGTGCAGGCCGGCGACCGTGCCGTGCAGCCCGCTGGTCGTCATGACCGGGGTGCCGACCGTGAGCGAGGCCTGCATCGCGGCGTTCTGCTCCTGGATGCGCTTGCGCTGCCGGGCGGGCAGGACGAACAGCACGACGGCCAGCAGGGCCAGCATGATCAGCGGGAAGTACTCCACGACAGGTGTGCCTCTCTTCCGCGACTGGTGCGTCGCGGTGGGTGCGGTCCGGGACGGATCCGCTCGGGTACTCGATACCGGCGCGCGCGGCGACCAGACGGGACGCGCACGGCCCGGCCTGCGAGTTGCGCGCCAGCGTCTGCGGAGTCTAGGCGTCGAACAGGGGTTCTGACGACGACCCCGGGGCGTGTGGGTCCACTGTGACCCGGCCGAGGGCGACGCCGCCGCGCGGGAGCGGGTACCCGAGGTGCTGCCAGGCGGCCTCGGTGGCGACCCGGCCGCGCGGGGTCCGGGCCAGCAGCCCGGCGCGGACCAGGAACGGCTCGCACACCTCCTCGACGGTGTGCGGCTCCTCCCCCACCGCGACCGCCAGCGTCGCGACGCCCACCGGCCCACCGCCGAACTTCGCGACCAGCGCCTCGAGCACCGCGCGGTCGAGGCGGTCCAGACCCAGGTGGTCGACGTCGTAGAGCGCCAGCGCGGCTTCGGCGACGGCGCGGGTCACCCGGCCGTCCGCCTCGACCTCGGCGTAGTCGCGCACGCGGCGCAGCAGCCGGTTGGCGATGCGCGGTGTGCCCCGCGAGCGGCCGGCGATCTCGGCGGACCCCTCCGGGGTCAGCTCGACGCCCAGGAGCTCGGCGCTGCGGGCGAGAACCAGCTGCAGCTCGGCCGGCTCGTAGAACTCCATCTGGCCGACGAAGCCGAAGCGGTCCCGCAAAGGGCCGGTGAGCAGGCCGGCCCGCGTGGTGGCGCCGACGAGCGTGAACGGGTTGATCTCCAGCGGGATGGCGGTGGCTCCCGGCCCCTTGCCGACGACGACGTCGACCCGGAAGTCCTCCATCGCCATGTACAGCAGCTCTTCGGCCGGCCGGGCGATCCGGTGGATCTCGTCGATGAACAGCACGTCGCCGGAGGCGAGGTTGGAGAGCATGGCGGCGAGGTCACCCGAGCGCTCGATCGCCGGACCGCTGGTGATCTTCACGGAGGTCCCGAGCTCGGAGCCGATGATCAGCGCGAGGCTGGTCTTGCCGAGCCCCGGCGGGCCGGACAGCAGCACGTGGTCGGGGGCGCGGCCGCGCCGCTTGGCCCCCTCGAGCACCAGCGCCAGCTGCCGCGCCACCTTCGGCTGCCCGATGAAGTCGTGCAGCGAGTGCGGACGCAGCGCCGACTCGACGACGCGCTCCTCGTCGCCGGCCTGCGGGGAGACCGCCCACTCCTGGCCGGCGTCGCCGGCCGGCCCGCCGGCCAGCTCGCCGGTCAGCGATCGGTCGAACGGGGCGCTCATGACCGGCCCAGCAGCTGCAGCGCCTGGCGGAGGAGGACCGCGACCTCCACCGAGCCGGTGGCCGCGATCTGCTCGTCGGCGACCGGGGCCAGCTGCGCCAGGGCGGTGTCGGCCTCCTTGGCCGACCAGCCCAGCCCCACCAGCGCGGCGGTGAGCTGGTCGCGCCACGGGGCCACCGGGGTGACGGCGGGCAGGCCGGGCGGCGCGTCCAGCTGGGTGTCGGTGGTGGTGGAGCCGAGCCGGTCGCGCAGCTCCAGGATCAGCCGCTCGGCGCCCTTCTTGCCGATGCCCGGCACCTGCATGAGCGCCTTGACGTCGGCCATCGAGACGGCCCGGCGGACCTCGCGCGGCGGGTGGATGGCCAGCACGGCCTGCGCCAGCCGCGGCCCCACACCGTTCGCGGTCTGCAGCAGCTCGAACAGCTGCCGCTCGTCGTCGTCGGCGAAGCCGTAGAGGGTGAGCGAGTCCTCGCGCACCACCAGGCTGGTGGCCAGCCGGGCGGTCTCCCCCACCTGCAGGCGGGCGATCGTGCCGGGCGTGCACTGCACGGCCAGGCCGATGCCGCCGACCTCCACCACGGCGCCGTCGGGGCCGACCGCGGCGACCCGGCCGTTCACACTGGCGATCATCGGGCCGCCACCCCCTGCCAGCGGGGCAGCGTCCGCTGCACGACCGGGGCGCCGAGGCCACCGGCGAGCGCCGCGGACCGCAGCCGCTGCTGGGCCGGGCCCCGCCACGCGTGGCACACCGCCAGGGCCAGGGCGTCGGCGGCGTCGGCCGGCTTGGGGGCGGCGGCGAGCCCCAGTACGCGGGTGACCATCAGGGTGACCTGCTCCTTGTCCGCGCGACCGTTGCCGGAGATCGCGGCCTTGACCTCGCTGGGCGTGTGCCAGGCGACCGGCCGGTCCGCCTGCGCGGCGGCCAGCGCCGCGACGCCGGCCGCCTGCGCGGTGCCGGTGGCCGTGCCCTTGTTGTTCTGGGTGAACACCCGCTCGATGGCGACGACGTCGGGCCGGTGCTCGCGCAGCAGCGCGGTGACCGCGGTGTGCAGCTCGAGCAGCCGCAGCTCGAGGTCGAGCTCGGGCAGCGTGCGGACGACGCCCACGCCCACCGCCGTCGGGCGGGCGCCGGGGCGACCGTCGACCACTCCCCACCCGCACCGGGTGAGGCCGGGGTCGATGCCGAGCACCCGCATGGTCACGCTCCCGTCAGCCGAACTGGTGTTCGACCGAGGCTAACCGGCACGGGGGATGTCGCCGCGGCAACACGCTGGAACGGCCCCGGTGCAGGGTCCCGCGGCGAGCTCGCGAGCCGTGGGGGGCACCGGGGTCCTTCTTCAGGCGTCGGCGGTGACCTGCTCCATGACCTCGTCGGACACGGCGTAGTTGGCGTACACGTTCTGCACGTCGTCGAGGTCCTCGAGCGCGTCGATCAGCTTGAAGACCTTGGCCGCGCCGTCGGCGTCGAGCTCGACCTGGACGCTGGGCAGAAACCCCATGTCGGCGGAGTCGTACTCGATCCCGGCGTCCTGCAGCGCCGTGCGCACCGCCACCATGTCGCCGGGCTCGCTGACCACCTCGAAGGTGTCGCCCAGGTCGCGGACCTCCTCGGCCCCGGCGTCGAGGACGGCCATCAGCACGTCGTCCTCGGTGTGACCGGCGGCCGGGACCACGACGACGCCCTTGCGGGAGAACAGGTAGGAGACCGAGCCCGGGTCTGCCATGTTCCCGCCGTTGCGGGTCATCGCCGTGCGCACCTCCATCGCCGACCGGTTCTTGTTGTCGGTCAGGCACTCGATGAGCACCGCCACGCCGCCGGGGCCGTAGCCCTCGTAGGTGATGCCCTGGTAGTCCACGCCGCCGGCCTCGAGGCCGCCGCCGCGCTTGACCGCGCGGTCGATGTTGTCGTTGGGCACCGAGCTCTTCTTCGCCTTCTGGACGGCGTCGTAGAGCGTCGGGTTGCCGGACAGGTCGGCGCCGCCGGTGCGGGCCGCGACCTCGATGTTCTTGATCAGCTTGGCGAAGAGCTTGCCGCGCTTGGCGTCGATGCCCGCCTTCTTGTGCTTCGTCGTCGCCCACTTGGAGTGGCCACTCATGAGTTCTCCTCGCTGGCGCTCGTCGCCCGCATGAGCGGCCGCGGCGCTGTGTCCGTTGGTGAACTCGCACGCTCGTTCACGACGACAGTCCCCTCTCGTCCCCGGCGTCGGCGCCGGCCCTCTCCGCCAGGCGACGGCGCACGATGTCGACGAACAGTGCGTGCACCCGGCGGTCCCCGGTCAGCTCGGGGTGGAAGCTGGTGGCCACCACGTTCCTCTGGCGGACCGCGACGATCCTACCGTCGGCCGGACCACCGACGACCCGGCCGAGCACCTCGACGCCGTTCCCGGCGTCCTCCACCCACGGCGCGCGGATGAAGACGGCGGTCAGCGGACCACCGTCCAGACCGGCCAGCTCCACCCGCGACTCGAAGGAGTCGACCTGCCGGCCGAAGGCGTTGCGCCGCACGGTGACGTCCAGTCCCCCGACGGTCGCCTGGTCCGGCGGGGCGTCCAGCAGCCGGTCGGCCAGCAGGATCATCCCGGCGCACGTGCCGTAGGCGGGCAGGCCCGAGCCGACGGCGGCGCGCAGCGGCTCGAGCAGCCCGAACCGGCCGGCGAGCTTGGCCATGGTGGTCGACTCGCCCCCGGGGAGAACGATCCCGTCGACGTCGGCCAGCTCCTCCGGGCGCCGGACGGGACGGGGGTCGGCGCCCTCGGCGCGCAGCGCGGCCACGTGCTCGCGGACGTCGCCCTGCAGCGCCAGCACCCCGATGACGGGACGGTCGGGAGCGGAGGTCACGAGCGAGCACGGTACGTCGGGGACGACGGCGCGACGGCGGCAGCCCGGGTCGAGCTCCACGTGAGCAGCCGTTCCAGCGGTCCGCGGCGCAGCCTCCACCGCCACATCCCGGCGACGGACAGGGCGGTGAGGCAGAACAGCACCCATGCGCCGGTGCCCCGCGCCGCCTGGGGGTCCACCTGCAGCAGCGCCCACAGGACGACGACCTGCGCCGAGTAGACCGACAGCGCCAGCGCCCCCACGGCGCGCAGCGGAGCGGTGGGCAGCGGAAGGAGGTCGGCGGCGACGAGGCCCAGCGCCAGGACGAGCAACGCGAAGCCGGCGGACCCGACCAGCTCGGACGTCGTCCCGCTGTGCGGCTCGGCGCCGGTGAACCAGGCCGCCTGCCACTCCCCCACGGGCGAGGCGAACCCCGCGGCCGGGCCCCGGGACGGTTCCCCGCCGGCGAGGAGCCGGGTGGTGAGCCAGCCGCCGCCGTAGCCGAGCACGGCGGCGACCGCACCGGACGCCGCCAGCCGGGCACGGACGCCGGCTGCCTCCAGGTCCAGCCGTCCGACCCCGAGACCGACGAGCAGGAACGCCAGCCACAGCAGTGCCGGGTAGCTGCCGGTGACCAGCAGCTCGGCCACGTAGTGGGCCTCCGTGTCGGCGACGGACAGCACCTGGCCGAGGAGGGCGTCGAGCGGCGGACCCACCACCGCCAGGGCCCCGGCGAGGAGGAACAGCCGCCGGGGGGACATGCGCAGGAACGGCAGGGCCAGCACGAACAGCACCGCGTAGACGCCGAGGATGATCGCGACGAAGGTGTCCAGCCACTCCAGCACCGCGCCGATCGCGAAGACCCAGGCGGCGCGGACGACGATCCGCAGGCGGGCCTGCACCAGCTCGATCCCGTCTACCGGTCGGGTGCCGCCGGACAGCAGCGCGATCGAGACGCCGGCCAGCGTGGCGAACAGGACCGACGACCGGCCGTCGACCACCGCCGCCCACGTGGACGGGTCGGTCGTCAGCTCGGCGCCGATGTCCAGATGGGCGCCGAACATGCCCAGGACCGCGAGACCGCGGGCCAGGTCGAGCCCGCCGATGCGGTCCCGGCCGGCGGCTCGGCTCACCAGCCCCGGGTGGCGTACCGCTCGCTCTCGGGGAGCGTGGACACGTTGATGCCGACCATGGCCTCGCCCAGACCGCGCGAGACCTTCGCGATGACGTCGGGGTCGTCGAAGAACGTCGTCGCCTGCACGATCGCCGCCGCCCGCTGGGCCGGGTCCCCGGACTTGAAGATGCCCGAGCCCACGAAGACGCCCTGGGCCCCGAGCTGCATCATCATCGCCGCGTCGGCCGGGGTGGCGATGCCGCCCGCGGTGAAGAGGACGACCGGCAGCGCGCCGAGCCGGGCCACCTCGACCACCAGGTCGTGCGGCGCACGCAGCTCCTTGGCCGCGACGTAGAGCTCGGACTCGTCCAGCGTGGCCAGCCGCTTGATGCCGGCCCGCAGCGCACGCATGTGCCGGGTGGCCTCGACCACGTTGCCGGTACCGGCCTCGCCCTTGGAGCGGATCATCGCCGCGCCCTCGGAGATCCGGCGCAGCGCCTCGCCCAGGTCGGTGGCACCGCAGACGAACGGCACCGTGAAGGCGTGCTTGTCGATGTGGTGGGCCTCGTCGGCGGGGCTGAGCACCTCGGACTCGTCGATGTAGTCCACGCCGAGGGACTGCAGGACCTGCGCTTCGACGAAGTGGCCGATGCGGGCCTTGGCCATGACCGGGATGGAGACCGCGTCGATGATGCCCTGGACCATGTCGGGGTCGCTCATGCGCGCGATGCCGCCCTGGGCGCGGATGTCGGCCGGCACGCGCTCCAGCGCCATGACGGCCACCGCGCCGGCGTCCTCGGCGATGCGGGCCTGCTCCGGGGTGACGACGTCCATGATGACGCCGCCCTTGAGCTGCTCGGCCATGCCGCGCTTCACCCGGTCGGTGCCGGTCGCGCCGACGGTCTGCTCGGTGGGAGTGCTCACGGATTCCGCCTCGGGTCGAGAAACGCCTGGGGCGCCACTCTACGGCGTTCAGCGAGCGGGCCGGCCGGCCCCGTCGGCGTCCTTGGTCACGTTCCCGATCCGGTCGTCGATGTCGAAGTACCGCGGCAGCGGGCGCGACCGGTGCAGGCCCAGCCACCGGGGGACGCGGCGGCCGCGCAGCTCCCGGGTGTCGCGGACGGCGTCGTTGTAGAACCGGCGGGCCAGCGCGACCCTCGTCATCGTGCCGTCGAGGTCGGTGCGCAGGGGTGGGGGCACGCCCGGGAGGTCGGCCGGGAGCTCGCGCAGCTCGCGCCCCAGCGCGTTCTCCGCCAGTTCCCGGTCACCGGCCGCCGAGGCCCGCGCACCGGCGGCGGCCGCGGCCAGGCGTGCCCCGGTCTGCTCGCCGAGGGCGGCCGGGTGGTTGCGCGTCAGCTCCTCGGCCAGGCCCACCCGCCGGCGCAGTTGCGCGTCCAGGGCCGCCCAGGCCCGGTCGACCCGCACCGCCAGCCGCCGCAGCCGGGTCAGCGTCCACCCGGTCCAGGCCAGCAGCACCAGGAGGACGCCGGCGGCGAGCAGCACCCACACCTCGGACGTCACGGGGGACGAGGTTAGCGGCGACCCCGCCGGATGCGGGGAGGTCGCGGCGCAGTGCCCGTCGGCGGCACGGCCGGGAAGTCGTCGTCGGGGCCGGCGGTCACCGCGCCGCCGCCGGCGGGCAGGACGGTCTCGTAGACGGCGAGGATGCGGCGGGCCAGGACCTGCCAGTCGTACTGCGCGGCCACCTCCGCGCCCCGGGCGGCGAGCGCGGCGCGGCGGCCGGGGTCGGCCAGCAGGTCGCAGAGCGCCCGGGCCAGCGCCGTCGCGTCGTCGCGGCGCACCAGCACGCCGGCCCTGCCGCCGTCGAGCACCCGGGCGAAGGCGTCGAGGTCGCTGGCCACGACCGGGGCCCCGGCGGCCATGGCCTCGACGAGGATCACGCCGAAGGACTCACCGAGCAGGTTCGGCGCGCAGTAGACGTCCACGGAGCGCAGCAGCGCCGCCTTCTCCGCCTCCGGCACCTCGCCCAGCAACGTCACGGCGCCGCGGAGCTCCTCCCCGACCATCGTCCGCAGCGCGTCGGCGTTCCCGCGACCGGCGATGAGCAGCCGGACGCCCGGGTGCTCCCGGACGACGGTGCGCATGGCCTCCAGCAGCACCGGCAGGCCCTTGCGCGGCTCGTCGAAGCGGCCGACGAACCCGATGGTCGGGCCGTCGGCGCCGCGCGGCCGGCCGGTCAGCGTGGGCCCCTCGGCGAAGAGACCGACGTGCACGCCGTTCGGGATGATCACCGCGTCCCCGCCCAGGTGCTCCACCTGCAGCCGCCGGGCGAAGTCCGACACGGCGATCCGGCCGGCGATGCGCTCCAGCCAGGGCCGCACCATCGGCCCGAGCGCGGCCAGCGCCTTGGACCGGGTGCTCGCCGCGTGGAAGGTGGCCACGATCGGGCCGCGGGCGATCATGCAGACCAGCAGCGACACCGACGGCGACGCCGGCTCGTGCACGTGGACGACGTCGAAGCGGCCGTCGCGCAGCCACCGCCGGACACGCGAGGCCGACACCGGGCCGAACTGGGCGCTGGCCATCGAGCCGTTGTACGGGACCGGCACGGTGCGCCCGGCGAAGGTCGTGAACGGGTCGGTGATCGACTCCTCCCGCTCGGCCGGGGTGAGCACCTCCACGTGGTGGCCCATCCGGCGCAGCGTCTCGGCCAGGTCGCGCACGTGGTACTGGACGCCCCCGGGGACGTCCCACCGGTACGGCGAGACCAGGCCGATGCGCATCAGGCCGGCTCCCTCTGCGGGGACCGGGGCGCGTCGGCCCCGACGTCGGGCCAGACGCGGCCGAGCATGTGCCAGTCCTCCGGCGCCTGCGCGATGCCGGCGGTGAACGCGTCGGCCACCTGCTGCATCGCGGCGGCGACGGCGGTCCGCGACGCGTCGGCGACCGGCACCTCCGGGTACACCCGGTGCCGCCAGCCCGGCCCGTCGAACCGGCTCACGACCGGGTGCAGCGCCGCGCCGGTCTCCGCGGCCAGCGCCGCCGCGCCGCCGGGCATCGTCGCCGGGCGGTCGAAGAACCGCACCGGCACACCGCCGGCGCCGAGGTTGCGGTCGACCAGCAGGCACGCCGAGCCCCCGGCCGCCAGCCACTCCCTGAGCACCTCGGCGCTCGGCCGCGGCCCGCCGGTCAGCGGGACGACCCGGAAACCCAGGGACTCGCGGTAGTCGAGGAAGCGCCGGTAGAGCGACTCCGGCCGCAGCCGCTCGGCGACGGTCATGAACGGGCCGTCGAGCCAGTCGACGAACCACACCCCGGCGGCGTCCCAGTTCCCGCTGTGCGGGAGGGCGATGATCACACCGCGCCCCTCGTCCCGGGCCTTCCGCAGGTGCTCGACGCCGTCCACCGTGGTGCCGGCCAGGATCCGCCGGGTGCCGAGGGTGGGCAGCCGGAACGCCTCCTGCCAGTACCTGGCGTAGGACCGCATGGCGCGGCGGGTCAGCTCGTCGAGCTCCGGCTCGGACAGCGCCCCGCCGGTGACGACGCGCAGGTTCGCCCGCAGCCGGCGGACGCCGGCGCCGTCCCGCCCGGCCGCCCACTCGCCCGCGCGGTCGAACAGGCCGCGCGCCACCGGCTCGGGCAGCATCCGCACCGCCCGCCAGCCCGCGGCGTAACCGCTGTCGGTCAGCCGGGCGAGCACCCGCTCCCGGGCGCCGCTCACGACGGGATCCGCGCGTTCGCGGCGGCCCGCTTCACCGCCAGGACCCGCTGGGCCACCGTGACCGCGCTGCCGACCAGCAGCACCCACAGCGCGACGTCGACGGCGTACGGGATGCCCAGGCCGGTGAAGCCGGTGCCGACCAGCACCAAGATCAGCCGCTCGGTGCGCTCGACCACGCCCACGTCGCAGGCCAGACCCATGCCCTCGGCGCGCGCCTTGATGTAGGAGGTGAGCACGCCCAGCACGAGGCAGAGCAGGGCGAGGAGGACCAGCAGCCGGTCGTCGCCCGCGCCGGAGTACCACCAGATCAGCGCGCCGAAGATGGCGGCGTCGGCGGCGCGGTCGCCGGTGGAGTCCAGCACCGCGCCGAACACCGAGCCGCCGCCCCGCAGCCGGGCCAGCGCACCGTCGAGCATGTCGAGCAGCACGAACACCGTGACGGCGAACGCCCCCCAGAACAGCTGACCGGTGGCGATGAGCCCCGCGGCAGAGGCGACGGCGCCGACCGTGCCGGTGATCGTCACCATGTCCGGCGTGACGCCGACCCGCGCGAGCCGGGCGGCGAGCGGGTTCACGACCTTGGCCACCAGCGGGCGGGCGTTGACGCCGAGCACTCAGGCCTCCGCGCGGGTGGAGGGGTGGGTGGTGGGAGCCGCGGGCACGGCGTGGTCGGGCCACGCAGCGGCGAGCAGGTCCCGCGTCTCGCGCAGCACCTGCGGGAGCACGCGGGTCAGCCCGACCACCGGCATGAAGTTGGTGTCCCCGCCCCACCGCGGCACCGTGTGCTGGTGCAGGTGGTCGGCGATGCCCGCACCGGCCACCGATCCCTGGTTCATGCCGATGTTGAAGCCGTGCGCGCCGGCGACCGCGCGGATGGTGCGCATCGCGGTCTGGGTGAAGTCGCCCAGCTCGGCGACCTCCTCGGCCGTCAGGTCGGTGTAGTCGGGCACGTGCCGGTACGGCACCACCATCAGGTGCCCGGCGTTGTACGGGTAGAGGTTGAGGACGGCGAACACCGTCGACCCGCGGGCCACGATCAGCCCCTCGTCGTCGGGCATCGTCGGGATGACGCAGAACGGGCAGTCGTGGGCGCCGGTGGGCTTGCCCTCGCCGCGGATGTAGGCCATCCGGTAGGGCGTCCAGAGGTGCTCGAAGGGCTGCCCGGTCGGCAGATCCGACCCCGGCTCGGTCATCCGCTGGTCTCCGCCGTCGGGTCGGCGTTGTTGCGCACCGCCACCCAGGCCGCGATCTCCTCGACCGCGTCGGCGACCGGCACGCCGTTGCGCTGGCTGCCGTCGCGGAACCGGAAGGAGACCGCACCCGCCGCGGCGTCGGTGGCGCCGGCGATCAGGACGAACGGCACCTTCTGCTTGCTGGCGGTCCGGATCTTCTTCTGCATGCGGTCGTCGGAGTCGTCGAGCTCGAAGCGCAGCCCGCGCTGCCGCAGCCGCAGGCCGAGGTCGCGCAGGTAGGGCACCTGCTCGTCGGTCACCGGGATGCCCACGGCCTGGACCGGCGCGAGCCAGGCCGGGAACGCGCCGGCGTAGTGCTCGGTGAGGACGCCGAAGAACCGCTCCAGGGAGCCGAACTTCGCCGAGTGGATCATCACCGGCTGCTGCCGGGTGCCGTCGGCGGCGCTGAACTCCAGGCCGAACCGGGCGGGCTGGTTGAAGTCGTACTGGATGGTCGACATCTGCCAGGTCCGGCCGATGGCGTCGCGTGCCTGCACGGAGATCTTCGGGCCGTAGAAAGCAGCGCCGCCCGGATCGGGCACCAGCTCGAGCCCGGTCTCCTTCGCCGCCTCCTCGAGGACCGCGGTGGCGACCGCCCACTCCTCCTCGGACCCGATGAACTTGGCCTGCTTCTCCGGGTCGTCCCCGCGGGTGGAGAGCTCGAGGTAGTAGTCGTCCAGGCCGAAGTCGCGCAGCAGCCCGAGCACGAAGTGCAGCAGGTGCCAGATCTCCCCGGGCGCCTGCTCGGGGGTGACGTAGCTGTGCGAGTCGTCCTGGGTCAGGCCGCGGACGCGGGTCAGCCCGTGCACGACGCCGGACTTCTCGTAGCGGTAGACGGTGCCGAACTCGAAGAACCGCAGCGGCAGCTCCCGGTAGGACCGCCCGCGCGACCGGAAGATCAGGTTGTGCATCGGGCAGTTCATAGCCTTGAGGTAGTACTTCGAGTTCTCCAGCTCCATCGCCGGGAACATCGTGTCCTCGTAGTACGGCAGGTGCCCCGAGGTCTCGAACAGTCCGCCCTTGGAGATGTGCGGGCTGCCGACGTAGTCGAAGCCCTCCTCGATGTGCCGGCGGCGGACGTAGTCCTCCATCTCCCGCTTGACCACCCCACCCTTGGGGTGGAACACGACCAGCCCGGACCCGATCTCGTCGGGGAAGCTGAACAGGTCCAGCTCGGCGCCCAGCCGGCGGTGGTCGCGGCGCTCGGCCTCGGCCAGGTGCTCCAGGTACGCCTTGTGCGCGTCCTTGCTCTCCCAGGCGGTGCCGTAGATGCGCTGCAGCTGGGGGTTCTTCTCGCTGCCCCGCCAGTAGGCCGCGGCGCTGCGGGTCAGGGAGAAGGCGGGGATGTTGTTGGTCCGCGGCAGGTGCGGGCCGCGGCACAGGTCGGTCCAGACCCGCTCGCCGCTCCGGGGGTCGAGGTTGTCGTACATGGTCAGCTGCGCACCGCCGACCTCCACGTCGGCGCCCTCGGTGGGGTGGGCCGGGTCGACAGCAGAGCCCTTGAGCCCGATCAGCTCGAGCTTGTACGGCTCGGAGGCGAGCTCGGCCTGGGCGTCGGCGTCGCTGATCTCCCGGCGGGCGAAGTTCTGCCCCGCGCGGACGATCTCGGTCATCTTCTTCTCGAGGGCGGTGAGGTCCTCGGGGGTGAAGGGGCGCTCGGGCTCGAAGTCGTAGTAGAAGCCGTTCTCGACCGGCGGGCCGATGCCCAGCCGGGTGCCCGGGAAGAGCCCCTGGACGGCCTGGGCCAGGACGTGCGCGGTCGAGTGCCGGATGACCGCCCGGCCCTCGGCGCTGGCGGCCGGGACGGGCTCCACCTCGGCGTCGGTGTCCGGGGTCCACGCCAGGTCCTTGAGGTCACCGGAGGCCAGGTCACGGACGACGACGGCGCCGTCGGCACCCTTGAGCGGGATCCCGGCGTCCTTGAGCGCCTGCTGCGCCGTCGTCCCGGCCGGCACCCGGATCGGTGCGACGGCGGTTGGCGAGGGCGGGGTGGACACAGGTACTCCCAGGGGTCGGCGCGACGTCACCGGCGGCCGGGCAGGCCGGTCACCGGCCCTTGAGCCTAGTGCCGTCCCCGCCCCGCGCCCCGCAGCGCGTCACCCGGGGACGACGGCGAGGCCGGCGGCGACCGCGCCGCGCCGGTCGAGCACCTCGGCCACCCGCTGGGCCGTCGCCGGGTCGGCCGGGCGCACGGTCACGGCGTCGCTCCCCAGGTCGATGGTCAGCGGCACCGCCTCGGCCCGCGTCACGGTGAACCCGCCGTCCGGCCCCTCGGTGAAGGTGAACCGCGCGGCGACGGAGTCCTCGGTCGGGTACCCGCGGATGGCGTGCTCGGCGAGGTGGTTGCCGAGGCCGTAGGCCACCCACTCCCCCGCGATCTGCTCGAACGGCTGGACGACGTGGGCGTGGTGCCCGACGACCAGGTCGACGTCGGGCGAGGCGAGCAGCGCCCGCGTGGCGGCCACCTGCGTGTCGGTGGGGTCGTGCCGGTACTCCTGGCAGCAGTGCAGGCTGGCGACGACGATCTGCGCACCGGCCGCCCGCGCCCGCGCGGCGGCCTCGAGCATCGCGTCGACGTCCGGCAGCGCGGCGACGTCCACCGACCACTCCCGGCCCGCGGGCAGCGGGACGCCGTTGAGGCCGAAGGTGCTCGCGACGTGCCCGACGGTCACCCCGGCGACGTCGACGAGCGTGGGCCGCCCGCTCTCCTGCTCGCTGCGGTACGTGCCGGTGTGCGCGATGCCGGCCGCGTCGAGGACGTCGAGGGTCCGGGCGAGCCCGTCGAACCCGGCGTCCAGCGAGTGGTTGGACGCCGTGGAGCAGAGGTCGTACCCCACCCCGGCGAGCGCGTCGACGACCTCCGGCTGGACCTCGAAGCTCGGGTACCCCCGGTAGGGGCCGCCGGGTGCGGCGACCGGGGTCTCCAGGTGGCAGATCGCCAGGTCGGCATCGCCGATCAGGTCGGCGACCGGCGCGAACACGCCGCTGAAGTCGTAGGAGCCGTCCGGCTGCTCGGCACCCGCGGCGAGCGCCCGGTCCTGGTGGACCAGGACGTCGCCGGTGGCCACCAGCGTGATGCTCCGCGGCTCGGCCGCCGGCGTGGACCGGGCACCGGGGACGCCGGCCGGGCTCCAGGGCGTGCCCTCCTCGGCACCGCACGCGGCGACCAGCACCACGGCCGCCCCGACGGCCCAGACGCGACGCACGGCCGCAGGCTAGAGCAGGACGACGTCGCCGACGGCGATCTCACCGGGTTGCCGCACCTCGGCGTAGACGCCCAGGCAGTGCTTGGGCGTGCGGGTGACGTGCAGCTCGGCGTCCCCGATGCGGACCGTGCGGCCGACCCAGGTGCGCTCGTCGTCGTCGGGCAGGTCGAGCAGGACGTTGGCCCGCGGGTCGTCGGCGGAGCAGCCCTCGGGCACGTCGCCCAGTTCCGCCCGGTCGACCGCCTGCCGCGAGACCAGGTGGACCGCCGCGGCGTCGGCCGCCGAGCCACCGGGCGCGGGCTCGACCCGCACGGGCCGGCCGAGCGCCTCGGCCACGGCCCGGCCGTCGGCGTCGGGGTCCCCCGTGGGCCTGAGCCCGGCCAGCCCTGGGGCGTGCCTGCCGCGCAGCACCTCGCCGCTGCCGGCGTCCACGACGGTCCAGGCGCGATCGCCCTCCGGGCCCGCCGGGGTCAGCCGGACCCGGTCCAGCGGCGTGCCTGCCAGGGACTTCACCGGATAGACCCAGATGCGGGCCACCCGGCCCGTCGTCGCGTGCGCTGCCGTCACGAGCGAGACCCTAGGCGGGGACCTCGGCCGCCGGACCGCCCGACCGGCGGAGCCGCCGCAACTGGGCGTCGAGGTAGGGCCGGGCCCGGCGCTGCCCGCCGGTGCGCGCGATCGCCCGGTCGAGCGCCTGCAGACTGCTCGCCAGCCGGGCCGCGTCGGCATGCCAGCCGCGCCGCCGGCACTCCTCCAGCCACTCGACGGGGGTGCGGTGCCCGCGCTCGCCGTTGCAGCGGCCGCACGCCGCGACCTCGTTCTCCAGCCAGGAGGGGCCGCCCTTCACCCGTGGCACGACGTGCTCGGTGGTCGGCCGGACCTGTCCGGAGAAGCCACGCCCGCACCAGATGCAGGTCGGCCCGTCCCGCTCGAGGATCAGCAGCAGCCGGGCCGCACGATCGGGCTGGGCGCTCACCTCCGCCATGGTCCCGCGTTCCGGCGCACCGCGCCGTCCTCGACCCTGCGGACCCGCGTGCCGACCGACCGTGACGGATCGCGGGTCGGGCTCACCCGCCACGACGTCCGCCGCAGCGTGACCAACCACAGAACTCGCTGGTTCGCAACTCTGCACCGTCGACACGATGCGGAACGGTTCGCCGTCCACCGTCAGAGAGGCTGGGATGTCCGATGCACACGACGACGAGGAGCCGGTGGTCGGCGACGGGCACGGCGCTGGTGGTGGCACTGGCCGTCGCCGCCTGCGGCTCCGACGAGGAGCCCGGCGGCGACAGCCAGGCTGCGGCCACCTCCGCCGAGACCTCGGCCGCCGCCGATCCGGCGGAGTTCTGCGAGGCGGCCGTGGACGTGGAGTCGGCCGCCGCCGCCGGCCCACCGATCGACGAGACCACGCCGCCCGCCGAGGCCCAGGCCGCGATGGAGGAGTTCAGCGCACGGCTCGGCCCGCTGCTGGAGCGCGCGCAGGAGACCGCACCCGAGGAGGTCGCCGACGACGTCGCCACCTCGATCGCCACGATGCAGCAGGCGCTCAGCACGGGAGACATGGCCCCGATGGAGGGCGCCGAGTTCATGGCGGCCGACGACGCGATCGACGAGTACATGCTCGCCGAGTGCGGCTACGAGCAGATCGAGGTCACCGGGGTCGACTACGAGTACGAGGGGGTCCCCGATTCGGTGCCCTCCGGCGTCGTGGCCGTCACCTTCCGGAACGAGGGCGAGGAGCTCCACGAGATCGGCATCGTCCGGATCGACGACGACGTCGACATGCCGCTGGCCGAGCTCGCCGCGCTGCCCCCCGAGCAGTCCGAGTCGATGGTCCAGTTCGCCGGCGCCGCCTTCGCCGCCCCCGGCGAGTCCGACACGGTGTTCCTCCGCATGGAGCCGGGGCGCTACGGCGCGGGCTGCTTCGTCCCGCAGGGCACGACCCCTGAGGCCGAGGGCAGCGGACCGCCGCACCTGACCCTCGGGATGCTGGCGGAGTTCCAGGCGGAGTGAGCGGTCTCCGGACGCCGCTGACCCGCCGGGCGTTCCTGGCCGGGTCGGCGGCAGCCGGGCTCGCGCTGGTCCCGGGTTGCGGGGCGCCGGCGCCGGCTGCCGCCCCGGCCCTGCGACTGCGGCCGGCTGCCATGACCCTCGACCTGGCCGGGACGCCGGCGCGCACCTGGGGCTACGGAACGGTCCCCGGCCCGGAGATCCGCCTCCGGGCCGGGGAGGTGCTGCGGGTGCAGGTCGACAACGCACTGCCCGAGGACACGACCGTGCACTGGCACGGCCTCGCCCCACCCAACGCCATGGACGGCGTCCCCGGGGTCACGCAACGTCCGGTGCGACCGGGCGAAGAGTTCCTCTACGAGTTCCCGGCCACGGTGCCCGGGTCGTTCATGTACCACTCCCATGTGGGCATGCAGCTGGACCGCGGGCTGTACGGGCCCCTCGTCGTGGAGCCCCGGGACGAGCCGCTGGCCTACGACCGCGAGTACGTCCTGATGCTGGACGACTGGGCCGACGGCCTGGCGGACCACACCTCCCACAGGGGCGGCGGACGTCCTCCGCCCCCGCCCGTCGACCCGCGCGACGTCGTCTCCTTCGGCGGCCGCACGTACCCGGCGCTGCTGGTGAACGGACGACCGCCGCAGGACCCCGCGGTCCTCGAGGGACGGCCGGGCGACCGGCTGCGGCTGCGCGTCATGAACGTCGCGGCCGACACCGGCTTCCGGTTCGCCGTGGCCGGCCACCGACTGACGGTCACGCACACCGACGGCATGCCCGTCGAGCCGGTTGCCGTGGACACCGTCCGCCTCGGCATGGGTGAGCGGTGCGACGTCCTGGTCCAGCTCGACCGGAGCGGCGGCGCCTGGCAGGTCGCGGCGCAGCCGGAGGGCCGGCCCGGCCTCGGACGGGCGGTGCTCCGCTACACCGGTAGCCCGGTGTCCACCGCTCCCCCACCCGACGCCCGGCCGGCCGAGCTCGACGGCCGCCTCGTCGGCTACGACGAGCTGCTGGCGGTCGACCCCCTCCCCCTGCCGGCCGGCGGCCCGGACCGCGTCTTCGACCTCACGCTGGAGGGCACGGAGATCAGCGGGCAGAGCTATCCGGACGCCGATCCGCTACCGGTCGTGGAGGGCCAACGCGTCCGGCTGACGATGCGCAACACCGGGGCCAAGTGGCATCCGATGCACCTGCACGGCCACCACTTCCAGGTCCTCACCGCGAGCGGCCGCGGACCGGTCAAGGACACCGTCGCGGTCCCCGCGCACGGCGGCGAGGTGACGATCGACTTCCTCGCGACCAACCCCGGGCGGTGGCTGTTCCACTGCCACAACCACCACCACATGGAGGACGGCATGGTGCGGTTGGTCGAGTACCGCCGCTGACGACGGCGCCCCGGCCGGCCGATGAGTTAGGCCTGCCGCCCACGTCACAGCCTCCAGGAGACCGACGCACCCGCACCCCGGGGGCGGGGGCGGGAAGCGGTTCTTCCCCGACGGCGTGCGCCTCGATCTCCACCTGGTCGAGCAGCGCGCCTTCGGCAGCGGGCTGGTCCACGCGCGCTACCGGACCCGCTGAGCCCCTCCCGGGCGGGATACGACGAAGGGCCAGGCTTCCTATCTCTGGAACTGCCTGGCCCGACGTGTGCGGTGGGCGATACTGGGTTCGAACCAGTGACCTCTTCGGTGTGAACGAAGCGCTCTACCACTGAGCCAATCGCCCGTTGCGCGTCCGATTGTGCCAGACGCTCATCGCCAGAGCGGCACCCACCCCGGCACCCAGTCCGGCACTCCCATGAAGTGCAGCGCGACGACCATCGCGCCGTAGACGAACGCCGCGGTCACCAGCGCGATGAGCAGCCGGAGCCAGACCGGCTGGGCGCCCACCCAGTCGGTCCACCGCTTGACGTGCCGCTTGGTGAACTCGAGCAGCCGCTCGGCCCAGGTGAACTCGGTGGCCAGCACGAAGAGCCCCGCGATGACCGTGAGCCAGCCCGGCCCCACCAGGGGAACCATGATCAGCCCCGCAACGACGACCACCGCGCCCACGATGCCGACCCCGACCCGGTAGCCGTGGTTCAGGCTCCGCTTCGCGGCCAGCCGGCGTCGCCAGCCGGCCTGGGCCACGCGCTCGCGCAGGCTGTGGGTGTCGTCGGAGTCGTACCGCGCACGTCGCTCGTCGGCGGTCTCCGCGGCCGGCCGCGCCCGCTTCGCCGGCGCCGCCGTGGTGTCTGGTCCGCTCAGCTGGTCACCTGCCCGGTCGCGACGACCTCCGTCGGAGCCGACGGAGCCTGCCGACCGGGCTCGATGCTGACGCCGTATCCGGAGAACTCGTTCCCGGTCGCTCCGGAGCCTACGGTTCGGACGCCGATCTGTGACCCAGCGACGTCGAACTCCCCCAGGGGCACGGGCGCCTCCTCGCCGAGACCCCACAGCACGTAGATCTCCGACGACGTGTCGTTGCGCCTCAGGCCGTCGGTGACGACGTGGACGCCGTCGTCGCGGACGACCACGGTGGCGACCTCGCGCTCACCGGTGGTGAGGGGCACGACGGTCGAGGTGCCGGGCTCGGTGAGCTCGGCGACGACCTGTTCCTGCGCGGCCAGGGTGGACCGGAGGTCGTCGCGCGACTGGCTCAGCGCCACGGTCCAGCCGCCCAGCCCGACGACGGCGGCGACGGCGGCGGCCGCCAGCACCCGGGTCAGGACCGTACGGGAGGGCACGCGGCGCAGCGGGACCGGCCGCGGGCCCGTCTGCTCGGCGGCGCTGACCGGGATGATCGGCACCGGCTGCTCGGCGGGACGCGGAGGCAGCTGCTCGGTGCTCGCCACGGCGGCACGCAGCCGTTCGCGCAGCTCCGGGGAAGGCTCGGCCGCCGGCAGGTCGCGCGCCATGGCCGCCATCGCCTCGGAGGTGTCGGCGATCGTCAGCGCGCAGCGCTCGCACCCGGGGAGGTGGCGGAGGAACTCCGCCTCGTCGTCGGGCTCGAGCGCGTGCAGGGCGAACCCCACCGCCAGCTCGTCGTAGCCGTGCTCGCCGGTCATCGTGCCGTCCCGTCCAGGGGCGAGATGTCGTCCAGGGCACTTCCACCCGGGCCCGAGAACCCGCCCAGTTCCGTCTTCAGCCGGCGCATCCCGGCCAGCATCCGTGTCTTCACCGTGCCCAGGGGCGTCCCGGTCAGAGCCGCCACCTCCCGCTGCGTGTACCCGCCGTAGTAGGCGAGCGTCAGCGCCTCCCGTTGCGGCGTGGGCAGCACCCCGAGAGCGGCCCGCACCTGGTCGGCCACCACGCGGGACCAGGCGTCGTCCTCCACGTCGCGGGCCGCGACGGGCGCCTCGAGCACGGCCTCGTCCTCGGCGCGGGCCTGGCGCCGGCGCTGCGACTCCTCACGGCGGACGGCGTCGACCGCCTTGTGGTGCACGACCGCCAGCAGCCAGGAGGCGAAGCTGCCGCGGGTGCCGTCGTACCCGCTCGGATCCCGCCACACCCCGAGGAAGACGTCCTGGAGGACGTCCTCGGCCAGACCGTCGTCGGCGAGGATGCGCCGGGCCAGGGCGAACGCCGGCCGGCGGAAGCGGTCGTAGAGGTCGTCGACGGCACTCCGGTCACCTGCGCGTATGCGCCGGAGGATCTCGACGTCCCCGTCGCCGTCCTCCGGCCGGCGGACCGGTCGGCTCACGGCTCCCATGGTCACACGAGGTGTTCGGATCGACCCGGGCAGGCGGTTCAACCCCTCCCACGAGTGACGCCTGTGACTGGTGTGACTGGTGTGACCGGTGTGGCCCGTGTGGGTCGACTTCTTGGCAGGACGTCACTTCCGGGGACCCCGTTCGTTGACCTGACATGACGAGCCGATGGACCCCCGGTCACATCACCCCCATCACTCTTCAACTGGTCGGCCCGCAGTCCTGGACCGAGGTCCCGGCGCTGCTGTGCTACGACCCCTCGGACCCGTTCGCGGTCCGCATCGCCTTCGGCGAGCAGGACGGCGCCGACGGCGAGGAGGGCATCGCGTGGCTGGTCGGGCGCGAGCTGCTGCAGGCCGGCCTCGAGCGCCCCGCCGGCGACGGCGACGTGCGCGTGTGGCCGGCACACACGGCCAGTGACGTGCTGTTCCTGCACCTGCGGGCCCCGTCGGGCGAGGCGCTCTTCGAGCTCTCCCGCGCCACGGTCGCCGCCTTCCTGCGGCACACCGAGGCGCTCGTGCCCACGGGTTCGGAGACCGCGCTGCTGCACCTTGACCAGGAGCTCGACGCTCTCCTGTCCAACGGCGGACCGGACTTCCCGGGCCGCTGACTTGCGGGAAGGCCTCGGCGGCCGCCATCCGGGGAAGGACCGGGGACCCCCCCTTCGAACCCCCTCCGGACGTCCGCTAGAGTTCTCCCCGTAACGCGGATGTGGCTCAGTGGTAGAGCATCACCTTGCCAAGGTGAGGGTCGCGGGTTCGAATCCCGTCATCCGCTCGGAACCGCGGGCCTTGGTCGGAAGACCTGGGCCCGTGTGTGCGGTGGAGTGGCCGAGAGGCGAGGCAACGGCCTGCAAAGCCGTCTACACGGGTTCAAATCCCGTCTCCACCTCGTCTCCTCCGCGGAGCACGAGCGTGGAGGTGGGTCCGGCCGCGAGGCCGGGACGGGCGATTGGCGCAGCGGTAGCGCGCTTCCCTGACACGGAAGAGGTCACTGGTTCGATCCCAGTATCGCCCACCAGCGAGAACAGCAGGTCAGACCCACAGCCCCGACCGGGCGGGGGTCTTCTGCTTCGTGGCGTGCACACGGCACGGGCACCGGGCACACGCGGAACTCAGTCCGGCACCCCGACCACGTGCCGGTCCCAGAACTCCTCCACCTGCTCCGCCAGCCGTTGCGGCGTGCCGCTGTTGTCCAGGACGACGTCGGCAGCGGCCCGGCGCTGCTCATCGGTGGCCTGGGCGGCGATGCGGGCCCGGGCGTCGACCTCGGCGAGCCCCCGGCCGACGAGCCGCGCGACCCGCGTCTGGGCGTCGGCCTCCACCACCAGCACGAGGTCGTAGGAGCCGGCCTGCCCGGTCTCCACCAGAAGCGGCACATCGTTGACCACGACGGCGTCAGGGGGCGCCGCGGCGACGAGTTCCGCGGTCCGCCGACGCACCAGCGGGTGGACGATCGCGTCCAGCCGGCGACGCGCCGCATCGTCGCTGAAGACCACCGCCGCGAGGGCCGCACGGTCCAACGAGCCATCCGGCGCCACGACGTCCGGGCCGAATTCCGTCACGACTGCAGCGAGGCCGGGGGTCCCGGGCTCCAGCACCTCGCGGGCGATGCGGTCCGCGTCGACCACGACGGCGCCCCGCTCGGCCAGCAGGGCCGACACCGTGCTCTTACCCGAGCCGATACCGCCGGTCAGTCCGATCCTCAGCACGTACGGACAGTAGCGACCTCCCGGCGAGGATTACGGACCGGTAACGCCGCCCCACTCGCCCGGCGCGTCGCAGTAGTCACACGAGCCCCACCACTAACGTTCGTCCTGGCGATCTTCCCCGCCGAGAGAGGCAGAACGAGAACATGTCCGGTCACCCGCCCGCTGCATCCCCGTCGACCCGTGCCGCCCGCCGAGGCGCCGGCCGGCACCGGCTCGGCGCCACCGCCGGTGTGCGTTGCGCCGACATCCCCGCCGTTCGCGACCGGATGCAGTTCCAGCGTCCGACCATCGCGCACCGCAGCTCGCTGCTGCGCTGGATGTTCTCCACGCCGACCACCGGTCGCCACACGTGGAGCTTCCTGGCCGGCTCCGGCGGCCGTCCGCGCACCGCCTTCGCGATCATCCTCAGCCTCTGATCACCCCCGGTCCGGCCGCGGGCACGTCCGTGTGGTGCGGCCGACCGGGTACCGCGCACTGCCCGGTCGACTGATCCGCCGATCGCCTCGCCGCGCCCGGCCGCCGAGCAGGTGCCGGTCCGGCCCGTGCCGGCAGACAGGACCCGTGGACCTCGTCCACGGGTCCTTCGTCGTCTGCCCCGACCGGCACGCTCCGGGCACGACGGAGGCCCAGGACCTGATGGGTCCTGGGCCTCCGGCGTTCAGCGCTGGGTCAGCGCCGGATCAGCTGTTCACTCACCGCCGGCGAGCTTGGCCCGCAGCGCGGCGAGGGCCTCGTCGCTGGCCAGGGTGCCACCGGTGCCGGCCGGGGCGTCCGGACCAGCGGCGTCGTCGCTGGAGTAGCTGCCACCGGCAGCCGCCTCGGCGTCGGCCTCCTTGGCGGCCGCGATCTGCTTGCGGTGCGCCTCGAAGCGGGCCTGGGCCTCGGCGTACTGCCGCTCCCACGTCTCGCGGGCCTCGTCGTAGCCCTCGAGCCACTCGCCGGTCTCCGGGTCGAAGCCCTCGGGGTAGATGTAGTTGCCCTGCTCGTCGTACGCGGCGGCCATGCCGTAGGCGGCCGGGTCGAACTGCTCCTCGTCGCCGACGACGCCCTCGTTGGCCTGCTTGAGCGACAGCGAGATACGACGACGATCGAGGTCGATGTCGATGACCTTGACGAGGATCTCGTCGCCGACCTGCACGACCTGCTCCGGGATCTCCACGTGGCGCTCGGCCAGCTCGGAGATGTGCACCAGGCCCTCGATGCCCTCGTCGACACGCACGAACGCACCGAAGGGGACGAGCTTGGTGACCTTGCCCGGGACGACCTGGCCGATCTGGTGCGTGCGGGCGAACTGACGCCACGGGTCCTCCTGCGTCGCCTTCAGCGACAGGGAGACCCGCTCGCGGTCCAGGTCGACGTCGAGGACCTCGACGGTGACCTCCTGGCCCACCTCGACGACCTCGGACGGGTGGTCGATGTGCTTCCACGACAGCTCGGAGACGTGCACGAGACCGTCGACGCCGCCGAGGTCCACGAACGCACCGAAGTTGACGATCGAGGAGACGACACCCGAACGGACCTGGCCCTTGGCGAGCTTGTTGAGGAACTCGCTGCGGACCTCGGACTGGGTCTGCTCCAGCCACTGACGACGGGAGAGCACGACGTTGTTGCGGTTCTTGTCGAGCTCGATGATCTTCGCCTCGAGCTCGCGGCCCACGTAGGGCTGCAGGTCGCGGACGCGTCGCATCTCGACCAGCGAGGCGGGGAGGAACCCGCGCAGGCCGATGTCGAGGATGAGGCCGCCCTTGACGACCTCGATGACGGTGCCGGTGACGACCTCGTCGGCTTCCTTCTTGGCCTCGATCGTGCCCCAGGCGCGTTCGTACTGAGCGCGCTTCTTGGAGAGGATCAGCCGGCCTTCCTTGTCCTCCTTCTGGAGGACCAGGGCTTCCACCTCGTCGCCGACCTTGACGACCTCGTTCGGGTCGACGTCGTGCTTGATGGAGAGCTCGCGCGAGGGGATGACGCCCTCGGTCTTGTAGCCGATGTCCAGCAGCACCTCGTCCCGGTCGACCTTGACGATGACGCCCTCGACGATGTCGCCATCGTTGAAGTACTTGATCGTCTGGTCGATCGCCGCGAGGAAGTCCTCGGCGGAACCGATGTCGTTGATGGCGACCTGGGGGGTGCTGGAAGGACGGACCTGAGTGGAGGTCATGTGGTTGGTTGCTCCGGACGGTTTATGCGTAGGGACAGGACGACCCGCGGCCGTCGGACCACGGGGAGGTACAGCGGGGAGAACCGACGCGGGCGTCCCCCGGAGGGGAAGAGCACGACAGACCTCTGGCGCCCTCCCATGGTACGGACGCCGGGAGGCTGCGGTCCACCTGGGTTCGGGCGGTCACCGCGCCCGGCGGCGTGTCACGATCGGCGCGCCATGACCCAGCCCCCACCCCCCTCCCCGCTGCCGCTCGCGAGCGACGGCTATCCGGTCGCCGGCGGGGTGGCCCGCCGCCCCGCCGACTCCGCCGAGTCGGTGCGCGCCAACCGCCTCTGGTGGGACGCGGCCGCCCCCGCGTACCTGGCCGAGCACGGTTCGGACCTGGGCGACGCCGACTTCCTGTGGTGCCCGGAGGGCCTGCGGGAGGCCCAGGCGCACCTGCTCGGCGACGTGGCGGGGCGACGGGTGCTGGAGATCGGCTGCGGATCGGCGCCCTGCGCGCGGTGGCTGCGCTCCGCCGGTGCCGACGTCGTCGCCCTGGACCTGTCCGCCGGCATGCTGGCCCGCGCCGCCGAGCTGAACCGCTCCACCGGTATCGCCGTCCCGCTGCTGCAGGCGGACGCCGGCGCGCTGCCGCTGGCCGACGCGAGCGTGGACCTGGCCTGCTCGGCGTTCGGCGGCCTGCCGTTCGTCGCCGACGTGGCGGGCGCCCTGCGGGAGGTGGCCCGGGTGCTGCGCCCGGGTGGGCGCTTCGTCGCGTCGGTGAACCACCCGATGCGCTGGCCCTTCCCCGACTCCCCCGACCCCGAGGACCTGCGGATCGTCTCCTCCTACTTCGACCGCACGCCGTACGTGGAGACCGACGGCTCCGGCCGCACCGTGTACGTGGAGCACCACCGCACCGTCGGCGACTGGGTGCGCGCCGTCGTCGGCGCGGGCCTGGTGCTGGCGGACCTGCTGGAGCCGGAGTGGACGCCCGGCCGGACGGAGACCTGGGGGCAGTGGTCACCGGAGCGCGGCGAGCTCGTGCCCGGCACGCTCATCCTGGTCGGCACGAAAACCTGAACCTCCGGTCGACGTTCAGAGTCCCGCGACGGGCCGGGATCCGTGCCGGACCCACACCTCGCGCGCGGCGGCCGTGACCGCGGCGGTGAGCGGGACGAACAGCAGCGCCCCGGCGATCCCCCACAGCACGCCGCCGACGGTGACAGCGACCAGCACCGTCGCGGCGTTGAGCGGCAGCCGGTTGCGCATGACGTACGGCTCCACGAACGAGTTGCCGAGCTGCTGCACCACCACGACCAGTCCCAGGACGAGGGCCGCCGTGACGAGACCCCCGGAGGCGTAGGCGACGACCACGGCCACGAGGCCCGCGACGAACGCACCGATCGTGGGGATGTAGGACGCGAGGAACTGCAGCGCCGCGAGGGTCAGCGCGAGGGGCACGCCGATCAGCAGCAGGCCGACGCCGATGCCCACGGCGTCGAACACCGCGACGATGGTCAGGCCGCGGACGTAGCCGCCCACGGTCGTCCAGGCCGCGCGGCCGCCCGCGTCGACGTCCTCGCGGAGCCGGCCGCCGAACTTCCCCAGCAGCCAGCGCCAGATGCCCGGCCCCCCGTGCAGGAAGAGGTAGGCCAGCGCCACGACGAGGAAGGCGGCGATCACGACCTCGCCAGCCGTCCGCGCGGGGCCGAGCAGGTCGCCGGCGGAGGTGCCACCGCCGGAGCCGCCTCCGCCGCCCCCCGAGGAGCCGAGGCTCGGCAGCTCGACGCCGAAGCGCTGCGACAGGTCCGAGGAGACCCTCTGGAACTGCTCCCGCAACCGGGGCAGCTGGCCGGCGATGCGCGCACCCAGGGCCAGGAGCACGGCACCGAGGACGCCGACCAGGAGCAGCACCGCCCCGCCCGCGGCCAGCCAGCGCGGCGCCCCGCGGCCGTGCGACCACTCCACGAGCGGCGCCAGGATGCCCGCGACGAGCAGGGCGATCAGGACGGTCACCAGCGGCAAGGTCACCTTGACGGCGAAGCCGGCGAGGAGCCACAGCAGTACCGCGAGGACGAGCAGCCGGCCGCCCACGGCCGAGGACGTGGCGAGCCAGGCGGGGACTGCGGGGCGGGTCCGGTCGGAGGGGGCTGGGGATTCCATGGACCCGATGTGCACCGGGGAGCGGCCCCTGACACATCGACCGCGGATACCGACCCGGATCCACAGCAGCCCGCAACGCGGGGCGCCCCGGGCGGGCACCGCCCTCAGTGCGCGGCGGCGTCCCAGCTGGCGCCGACACCGACGGAGACCTCCAGCGGCACGGACAGCTCCGCGGCCCCGGCCATCTCGCGGCGGACCAGCGTCTCCAGGGTGTCCTTCTCCCCCGGCGCCACCTCGAGCACGAGTTCGTCGTGCACCTGGAGCAGCATCCGGGACCTGAGCCCCTCGGCCGCGATCGCCTTCTCCACGTTGAGCATCGCGACCTTGATGACGTCGGCCGCCGACCCCTGGATGGGCGCGTTGAGCGCCATCCGCTCGGCCATCTGCCGGCGCTGCCCGTTGTCGCTGGTGAGGTCCGGCAGGTAGCGCCGCCGGCCCAGCGTGGTCTCGGTGTAGCCGGTCTGGCGGGCGTCGTCCACGACCCCGTCGAGGTAGTCGCGGATGCCGCCGAAGCGCTCGAAGTAGGCGTGCATCTGCTCCCGCGCCTCCTCGACGGAGATGCGCAGCTGCCCGGACAGCCCGTAGGCGGACAGGCCGTAGGCCAGCCCGTAGCTCATCGCCTTGATCCGCCGGCGCATCTCCGGGTCGACCTCGGAGATCGGGATGTCGAAGGCCCGGGAGGCGACGAAGGAGTGCAGGTCCTCCCCCGACGTGAAGGCCTCGATCAGGCCCTCGTCGCCGGACAGGTGCGCCATGATCCGCATCTCGATCTGGCTGTAGTCCGCCGTCATCAGCGACTCGTAGCCCTGGCCCACGACGAACGCCTGGCGGATGCGCCGACCCTCGGCGGTGCGGATCGGGATGTTCTGCAGGTTCGGGTCGGTGGACGACAGCCGCCCGGTCGCGGCGATCGTCTGCTGGAACGTCGTGTGGATGCGGCCGGCGTCGTCGACCATCGGGATGAGGCCGTCGATGACGGTGCGCAGCCGGGTCACGTCGCGGTGCCGGAGCAGGTGCTCCAGGAACGGGTGCCCGGTGGAGGCGAGCAGCGAGGTCAGCGCGTCGGCGTCGGTCGTGTAGCCGGTCTTGTTCTTCTTCGTCTTCGGCAGGCCCAGCTCGTCGAACAGGACGGTCTGCAGCTGCTTCGGCGAGCCGAGGTTCACCTCGCGGCCGATGACCGCGTAGCACTCGGCTGCCGCGGCGGCGACGCCGTCGGCGAACTCCTTCTGCAGCTCGTGCAGGAAGTCCAGGTCCGCGGCGATGCCGCGGTACTCCATCGAGGCGAGCACGCGGGTGAGCGGCAGCTCGATCCCGCCGAGCAGGTGGTCACCGCCGCGCTGGCCGAGCACCTGCTCCAGCGCGTCGGACAGGTCGTTGACCGCCACGGCCTTGAGGACGTCGGCCTTCGCCGCCTCGGCGGCGACGTCGGCCTCGCTGGGGCCGAGGCCGTCGAGGGTCAGCTGGCCCTCGGGCTCGGCGGCGTCCTTGAGCTCCCGGCGCAGGTAGCGCACCGCGAGGTCGGCGAGGTCGAAGGAGCGCTGACCGGGCAGGGCCAGGTAGGCGGCGAGCGCCGTGTCGCTGACCACGCCCTCGAGCTGCCACCCGCGGGCCCAGATCGCCAGCAGCGGGCCCTTCACCTCGTGCACGACCTTGGGGCGGTCGGCGTCGGCCAGCCAGGCGGCCAGCGCCTGCACGTCGGCGACGTCGAGGTCGGGGCCGAGGTCGACGAAGGCGGTGTGGTCGTCGGCGGCCGCGAGCGCCAGGCCCGTCAGCTCACCGGTGCCGCGCCCCCACGTGCCGCGGAAGATCAGCCCGGTGCGGCCGGTGCGCGCGTGCGCGTCGAGCCAGGCACCCAGCCCGCCGCCCGGCACGTCGTCGACCGTGACGTCGAAGCCGCCCTCGACCTCCGGCTCGGCGCTGGTGAGCGTGGCGAAGAGCCGGTCCCGCAGCACCCGGAACTGCAGGTTGTCGAAGAGGGTGTGCACCTCGTTGCGGTCCCACGCCTGGACCGCGAGGTCCTGCGGGCCCACCTCCAGCGGGACAGCGCGGTCGAGCTCGGTCAGCCGCCGGTTCTGCAGCACCGAGGACAGGTGCTCGCGCAGCTTCTCGCCGACCTTGCCCTTGACGGTGTCGACCTGGTCGACCAGCGCGTCCAGCGAGCCGTACTCCCGCACCCACTTGGCCGCGGTCTTCTCCCCGACGCTCGGGATGCTCGGCAGGTTGTCGCTCGGGTCCCCCCGGAGCGCGGCGAAGTCGGGGTACTGCGCCGGCGTGAGGTTGTACTTGGCCTCGACCTCGGCCGGCGTGAAGCGGGTCATGTCCGACACGCCCTTGCGGGGGTAGAGCACCGTGACGTGCTCGTTCACCAGCTGCAGGGCGTCGCGGTCACCGGTGGCGATCAGCACGTCCATGCCCTGCTCGACCGCCTGCACGGTGAGCGTGGCGATGACGTCGTCGGCCTCGTAGCCCTCGGCGGTGATGACC
This sequence comes from Blastococcus saxobsidens, assembly GCF_002938435.1. Lineage (GTDB taxonomy): Bacteria > Actinomycetota > Actinomycetes > Mycobacteriales > Geodermatophilaceae > Blastococcus > Blastococcus saxobsidens. The sequence goes on along the minus strand of NZ_POQT01000010.1, from coordinate 21,973 downwards.
GGGACCCGCAGGGCGCCGAGCACCTCCTGCACGAGGCTGACCTGGCCGCGGAAGTCGGTCGGGCTCTCCGCCCGGTTGGCCTTGTACTCGGCGTAGATCTCGCTGCGGAAGGTCGTGCGGCCGACGTCGAAGGCGACGGCGAGATGGGTGGGCTGCTCGTCGCGCAGGATGTTGATCAGCATCGACGTGAAGCCGTAGACGGCGTTCGTGGGCTGGCCCGTGGTCGTGGAGAAGTTCTCCACCGGCAGCGCGAAGAACGCGCGGTAGGCCAGGGAGTGCCCGTCGAGCAGCAGCAGTCGCGGCCGGGGCCCCGAACTGGTGGCGGCGGCGGACTGCGGGGCGCTGGGGGTACTCACCGGAGCGGACATCGATGCCGATCCTAGTAAGAGGGCCCCGTCGCCCCCCCACGACTCGCACGCTCGCCGCGGGCCCCTGCGACGGGGCCATTACGGTGCCGGGGTGACCACCCCTCCCCCGGCCTGGCTCCCCGACGGCATCAGCAGCCCGCTCGACGACAAGCTCGGCGTCCGGATCACCGACTGGAACCCCGACCGCATGGTCGCCACCATGCCGGTGGCCGGCAACGAGCAGCCCTTCGGCCTGCTCCACGGCGGTGCCACCTGCACGCTGGCCGAGACGATCGGGTCGATGGCCGCGGCCGTGGGAGCCGGTCCCGACCGGCAGGTGGTCGGCATCGAGCTCAACGTCAGCTACCTGCGCGCCGCCACGGGGGGCACCGTCACGGCCATCTGCACGCCGGTCCGGCGTGGCCGCACCCTCTCCACCTTCCTCATCGAGATCAGCGACGAGCGGGGCCGGCCGACGGCCAGCGCCCGGCTCACGTGCATGAGCCTCGCGGCCTCGCGGAAGGCCTGAGCGGCCACTCCCGGCGACGACCGCGTGCCGCCCGGCGTGTCGCAGAAAGGTCACAGCTCGGCCCGCGCCCGCGGCTGCCGGGCAGAACTGCGTTAGGTTCCCTCCTCAACGAATCCGCCGAGGAGGTCGAGTGACGCACCCGACGGACCGTGTCCGCCGGCACGGTCGACGTAGCAGTCCCACGAGAGCGGGGGCTCGGACGCCGGCCGGTAGGCCACCGCGTCGAGGTCTGACCGCGCTCCGGCTGCTGCTGGTCGCCCTCTTCACCGCCGGTCTGGCCGCGCTGGTCCCCGGCGCCGCCCTTGCCGCCGACGACGCCAGCGAGCAGATCTCCGGCACCATGCGGACCAGCGTGAGCGGTCCCATCGAGGGCATCGAGGTCGTCGTCACCACGCCGGACGGTGACGAGGTCGGCACCGACGAGACCGACGAGAACGGCCGGTTCGTCGTCGACCTGCCCGGTCCCGGCCAGTACACCGTGACCGTCCCCGAGGACTCCCTCCCCGAGGGCGTCGAGTTCAGCTCCGGCAACAGCCGGACCGTGACGGTCGACGCCAACCGCAACCAGGGCGTGATCATCGGCCTGGACGACGGCAGCGGGGGCGCCGGGGGCGGCAACACCCGGTGGGTGCAGCTGCTGGTCGACGGCTTCCGTTTCGGCCTGCTGATCGCCATGGCCGCGGTCGGGCTGTCGCTGATCTTCGGGACCACGGGGCTCACCAACTTCGCGCACGGCGAGCTGGTGACCATCGGCGCGATCGTCGCCTGGTTCATCAACGTCGAGGGCGGCGTCCCGCTGATCCCGGCCGCGCTGCTGGCGATGGTCATCGGCGCCGGCGTGGGCCTGCTCAACGAGCGGCTGCTCTGGCGCCCGCTGCGCCGCCGCGGCACCGGCCTGGTGGCCGCGCTGGTCATCTCGATCGGCCTGTCGCTGCTGCTGCGCTACGCGTACCAGATCTTCTTCGGGGGCGGCTCGGAGGCCTACGCCGACTACCGCGGTCAGCGCGCGGTGAGCTACGGCGCGTTCACGCTGACCAACAAGGCCCTCGCCTCGATCATCATCGCGCTGGTCGTGCTGGTCCTGGTCGCGCTCATGCTGCAGAAGACCAAGATCGGCAAGGCGATGCGCGCGGTCGCCGACAACCGCGACCTCGCGGCGTCGTCCGGCATCGACGTGAACCGCGTGATCCTCGTCGTCTGGATGATGGGCGGGGCGCTGGCCGCCCTCGGTGGCGTGCTGCTCGGCCTGTCCGACGAGGTCCAGTGGGACATGGGCTTCCGCCTGCTGCTGCTGATGTTCGCCGGGGTCACCCTGGGCGGGCTGGGGACCGCCTACGGCGCCCTCGTCGGCAGCCTCGTCGTGGGCGTCTTCGTGCAGATGTCCACGCTGGTGATCCCGAACGACGTCAAGTACGTCGGCGGGCTCCTGCTCCTGATCATCATCCTCATGGTCCGCCCGCAGGGCATCCTCGGCAGCCGGGTACGGGTGGGTTGAGCAATGGGTGAATTCATCGACGCAGTGGCCATCGCCGTCAAGGCGGGGATCGGCTTCCAGGCCGTCTTCCTGGCGCTCCTCGCCATCGGCATCAACATGCAGTTCGGCTACGCCGGCCTGCTCAACTTCGGCCAGATCGCCTTCGCCCTCCTCGGCGCGTACGGCATCGCCATCTCCGTGAGCCAGTGGGGCCTCGACTTCTGGGTCGGCGTGCTGATCGGGCTGGTCGCCGCGGTCGTCCTGGCCCTGCTCCTCGGGTTGCCGACCCTGCGGCTGCGCGCGGACTACCTGGCGATCGCGACCATCGCCGCCGCCGAGGGGCTGCGGCTGCTGTTCCGCTCGGTCTCGGCCACGCCGGTCACGAACGGGTCCCGGGGCATCTCCGGCTTCAACCGGCAGTTCGTCGAGCTGGCCCCCTGGGACACCGGCCGCCGGTACTCCCTGCTGGGGACCTTCTGGAGCGGGGCGGACCTGTGGGTCGCCGCGGTCGGCTGGACCCTGGTGGCGCTCGCGTCGCTGCTGGTGTGGGGCCTGGTCCGGAGCCCGTGGGGCCGTGTCGTCAAGTCCATCCGCGAGGACGAGGACGCCGTGCGCGCCCTCGGCAAGAACGTGTACGTCTACAAGATGCAGGCGCTGGTCCTGGGCGGGATCTTCGGTGCGCTCGGCGGCATGATCTACGCCGTCGGCACCGGGTCGACGACCCCGGACCAGTACCAGAACGCGAACACCTTCCTGGCCTACGCGGCGCTGATCCTCGGCGGCGCGGCGCGCGTGCTCGGCCCCGTGGTCGGCGCGATGCTGATGTACTTCATCATCCAGTTCGCCGACTCCGGGCTCCGGAGCCTGATCGAGAACGGCGTGATCCCCGCGGGCCTGCTCTCGACGACCGACGTCGCCCAGATCCGCTTCGTCATCATCGGTCTCGGGCTGATCCTGCTGCTGGTCTTCCGGCCGCAGGGCATCTTCGGTGACCGACGAGAGGTGATGCTCGATGCCCGCTGAGCCCAACCCCACCGGCGCGACGGCCTCCGGCGCGAGGGTGCCCGCCCGCCTCGCGCAGGCCGCCCTCCGCGACGTCCCCTGGGAGGTCGGCGTCGCCAAGCCGGACCCGACCATCGTCGTGGACGGCGTCACCCGCACCTTCGGCGGCCTGACGGCCGTCTCGGTCGACCACCTGGAGATCCAGCGCGGCGGCATCACCGGTCTGATCGGCCCCAACGGCGCCGGCAAGACCACGCTGTTCAACCTGCTGACCGGGTTCGACCAGCCCGACAGCGGCACCTGGACCTTCGACGGCCGCTCGCTCGGCAAGCTGGCGCCGCACCAGGTGGCCCGGCTCGGCGTCGTCCGCACCTTCCAGCTGACCAAGGCGCTGTCCCGGCTGACCGTGCTGCAGAACATGCTGCTCGGCGCCCAGGGCCAGAAGGGCGAGAGCTTCTTCTCCGCCCTGGTGCCGGCGCTCTGGCGGGGGCAGGAGAAGGCGAACACCGAGAAGGCGATGGAGCTGCTCCGTCGCTTCAAGCTCGACGCCAAGAAGGACGACTTCGCCGGCACCCTCTCCGGGGGTCAGCGGAAGCTGCTGGAGATGGCCCGCGCCCTGATGAGCGACCCGCAGGTCGTCATGCTCGACGAGCCGATGGCCGGCGTGAACCCCGCGCTGACCCAGAGCCTGCTCGGGCACGTCAAGGACCTCCGGGAGGAGGGCATGACGGTCATCTTCGTCGAGCACGACATGGACGTCGTCCGTGACATCAGCGACTGGGTCGTGGTGATGGCCGCCGGCAACGTGATCGCGGAGGGCCCGCCCGAGTCGATCAGCCAGAACAAGGCGGTCGTCGACGCCTACCTCGGCGCGCACCACGACGCACCGCTCACCGTCGAGGACGAGGACCGCCAGCTGGCCGAGGCCGAGGCGGCCATCGCCCGCGAGTCCGAGGGCACCGAGGCCGGCACGTCCGCGCCGGACCAGGGAGGCACCGCTCGATGAGCACCATGGACGACCCCGCCAGCCAGGACCCGATGTTCCAGGTCGAGAAGGGTGACGACGGCGGCACGCCGGACGAGCGCGCCCTCGCCGGGACCACGGACCTGTCCCCCGCCGAGAAGGCCGCCACCCGCGGGGAGCACGCGCGCCTCGCGGAGGGGGCCCTGGTGCGGGCCGACGAGCTGGTCGCCGGGTACGTGCCCGGCGTCAACATCCTCAACGGCTGCGACTTCTACCTGCAGGAGGGCGAGCTCGTCGGCATCATCGGCCCGAACGGGGCCGGCAAGTCGACGCTGCTCAAGACGCTGTTCGGCCTGATCCCGGTCCGCTCGGGCGCGGTCACCCTGCGCGGGGAGGAGATCACCTCCGCCCCGGCGCACCGGCTGGTGTCCCTCGGTGTCGGCTACGTCCCCCAGAACAACAACGTGTTCCCCTCGCTCACCATCGAGGAGAACATGGAGATGGGCGCCTACCTCCGCCCGAAGGTGTTCCGGGAGCGCTTCGACTACGTGGCCGAGCTGTTCCCGATGCTCGGCGAGCGCCGGAAGATCAAGGCCGGCTCGCTGTCCGGCGGCGAGCGCCAGATGGTGGCGATGGGCCGGGCGCTGATGATGGAGCCGTCGGTGCTGCTGCTCGACGAGCCCTCGGCCGGCCTCTCCCCCGCTTACCAGGACGAGGTGTTCATCCGCTGCCGGCGGATCAACGCCACCGGCGTCTCGATCATCATGGTCGAGCAGAACGCACGCCGGTGCCTGCAGATCTGCGACCGCGGCTACGTGCTCGACCAGGGCCGCAACGCCTACACGGCGACCGGCGAGTCCCTCATGAACGACCCCAAGGTCATCGAGCTCTACCTCGGGACGCTGGCCAAGGCGCACTGACCCCGTTCCACCCGGCAGCGCCGGTCCCCACCCGGGGACCGGCGCTGCTGTCGTCGCGGCCCCGACCAGGACCCCGCACGGCCTGGCCGGTGCCCCAGCTCCCCGGCGAGCGCCCGCCGGCCGTCCTGGAGGCGCAGGAGCCGCTGCCGGACCTGGCCACCCGGGAACGACAGTGGCCCGGCACCTGGAGAGGTGCCGGGCCACTGCGGTGCGCTACCGGGTCACGGACCCGGCGGGCGCATCAGCGCTGGGGGCCGATGCCCTGCGAGTTGAGCCCCTCGATGATGCGGGCGGACTCCTCGAAGCCGATCACCACGATGGCGTCGGGGTTGAGGTCGACCATCCGCTGGACCTCGGCGTCGAAGTTGGCCGCCGTGGGGTCGTAGACGACCAGCTCGATGCTGTCCTCGGCCAGACCGCTGGACACCAGGTTGTCGACGGTGCCCTCGGCCAGACCCGTGCCGTAGGAGTCGTTCCGGGCCAGGATCCCGACGGTGTTGGCGCCGTCCTCGATGATCAGGTCCGAGAGCGCCCGCGACTGCAGGGTGTCCGGCGGAGCGGTCCGGAAGTACAGACCGTTGTCGTTGTACGTCGTGAACTCGTCCGACGTGTTGGCGGGCGAGATCTGCACGACGCCGGCACCGGTGATCTTGTCGATGACCGTGCGGGTCACGGCCGAGGAGGCCGCACCGACGATCACGTCGACGTTCTGCTGCAGCAGGGCGTCGACCGACTGGGTGGCGATGTCGGTGGAGGTGTCACCGGAGTCGCGCTGGATCAGCTGGACCTGCTGGCCCAGCACGCCGCCGGCGGCGTTGATCTCCTGGACGGCCAGCTCGGCGCCCGCGATCTCCGGGGGACCGAGGAAGGCGAGGTCACCGGTCTGCGGCAGCAGGGTGCCGACGACCAGCGGGTCCGCGGCGGTGGCACCGGGCGCTGCCGGGGCCGGGCCCTCGTCGGACGCCGCGTTGGCCTCGTCGCCGGCCAGTTCGAACGTGGTGTCGTCGGAGATGGCGTTGTCCGGGCCGAACTGCAGGATGCCGAAGCTCGCCACGGAGGGCTCACCGGCCTCGGCGAACGCCAGCGGCCCGGAGACGCCGTCGAAGTCGGGGTTGCCGCCGCCGTCGATGATCTCCTTGCACGCGGCGAAGTCGGTGCAGGTGTCGCCACCGAAGGTCACGCCGTTGATGTAGGGCGCGAAGACGGCCGGGTCGGTGCTGCCGGCCAGCTGCGAGGCGATCGCCGCCACCATGACGGCGTCGTAGGTCTCGCCGGCGTAGTTGAAGTCCTGCAGGTTCGGGTCGATCTCCAGCAGCCGGTCGGTGAAATCGTCACCGAGGTCGGTCAGCGGGGTGGTGCCCTTCATCCCGGCGAGCGCGCCCTCCTCGGAGAAGGACTCCCCGAGGGCGTTGCCCATGTTGCCGTCGGTGCCGTAGACGTTGACCTGCTTCTCGCCGCTGTCGCCGCCGGTGTCGCCGGTGTCGCCGCCGGAGTCGCCACCACCGCAAGCGGTGAGAGCGAGGAGGGCGGCACCGGTCACGGCGATGCCTCGGGCAGTGGTGCCAGTGCGCATCAAGCAACTCCCAGTGTCATCTGACATGCGTCGCGCGGCGCCCGGAGGAAGTCGTTCCAGCCGGGAGGCGCCCGATCAGTGGGCAGAACGTAGCTGCCATCCGGGGCCCTGGCTCCGGGCGAGGACCGACCGTGATGAGGTCGTGACCAAGATATCCGCATGCTGGAACAACTTCGACCCAGTGTGATCGCTGCCGAACGTACAGTGACGGCTCCCGGTGCGCCACGCCGGCTGCGTCAGGCCGGCGCCTCCTCAGCGGTCTCCGGACCGGCCAGGATCGACTCCGCCAACGCCTTCATGCTCGTCCGCTGGTTCATGGCGGTGCGCTGGATCCACCGGAAGGCGTCGGCCTCCGACATGCCCTGGTCGGCCATGAGCCGGCCCTTGGCCTGCTCCACCACCTTGCGCGTCTCGAGGCGCTCCTCCAGGGATCGGACCTCCCCGTCCAGGGCCGTCATCTCGGCGAACCGGCCGCGGGCCACCTCGATGGCGGGCACGAGGTCGTTCTTGGAGAACGGCTTCACCAGGTACGCCATGGCCCCGGCGTCACGCGCCCGCTCGACGAGCTCCCGCTGGCTGAACGCGGTGAGGACGATGACGGGCGCGATGCGGGCCGAGGCGATCTGCTCGGCCGCGGACAGGCCGTCGAGGACCGGCATCTGGATGTCGAGGATGACCAGGTCCGGGCGCAGTTCCTGCGCGCGGTCCACGGCCTGCTGCCCGTCGCCCACCTCGGCGACGACGCGGTAGCCCTCCTCCTCCAGCATCTCCTTGAGGTCGAGGCGGATGAGCGCCTCGTCCTCGGCGATCAGAACGCGGATCGGGTCGCTGCTCACGGTTGCAGAGCCTATCGACGTCGGCCGCCGCCCACCGCCCCGCTACGCTGCTCGGGCGTCCGGGTCGACCCCGGCCACGCCCCCGTACCCCAATCGGCAGAGGGAGCGGATTCAAAACCCGCGCAGTGTGCGTTCGAGTCGCACCGGGGGCACCCACTGATCGTCGTCCTCCGGACGACACCGCGGCCACGTGCCGTTCCCCCGCTGCGCTGAGCCCCTACCGGCACTCGTCGCCGAAGCCTCCGGCCCCGGCTCCTCGCACCGCCTCGCGGGGGCGGCTCACGTCCCGGCGTCTTCGTCCTGCGGTCCGGCGCTCCTCGCGGACAGCCTCCGGGGCCCACTCGTCGCGCCGATACGGTTGCACCGTGACCGAGCCTGTCCCGCACATGACCCCTGAGCAGTTCCGGCGCCACGGCCACGAGGTGGTCGACTGGATCGCCGACTACTGGACGCGGATCGGCACCTTCCCGGTGCGATCGCAGGTCTCCCCCGGCGACGTCCGAGCCTCGCTGCCCGCCGCCGCTCCGGAGCACGGTGAGGGCTTCGACGCCATCCTCGCCGACCTCGACCGCGTCGTCCTGCCCGGCGTGACGCACTGGCAGCACCCTGGGTTCTTCGGGTACTTCCCGGCGAACACCTCCGGCCCCTCGGTGCTGGGCGACCTGGTCTCGGCCGGGCTGGGCGTCCAGGGGATGTCGTGGGTGACCAGCCCGGCCGCCACCGAGCTCGAGCAGCAGGTCATGGACTGGCTGGCCGACCTGCTCGGGCTGCCGGAGTCGTTCCGCTCCACCGGCACCGGGGGCGGCGTCGTCCAGGACTCCAGCTCCGGGGCGAACCTCGTCGCCCTCCTCGCCGCACTGCACCGGCGGTCCGGCGGTGCCACGGTCCGGCAGGGGGTCGAGCCGGAGCGGGCCACCGTGTACGTCTCCAGCGAGACGCACTCGTCGATGGAGAAGGCGGTGCGCATCGCGGGTCTCGGCACCGACGCCGTCCGGATCGTGGAGGTCGACGGCGACCTCGGCATGAACCCCGGCGCGCTGGCCGCCCGCCTGGAGCGCGACGTCGCCCGCGGGTACCGGCCGGTGCTGGTGTGCGCCACGGTCGGCACGACGTCCACCACCGCCGTCGACCCGCTGGCCGCGATCGGGTTGATCTGCCAGAAGCACGGCGCCTGGCTGCACGTCGACGCCGCCTACGCGGGCGTCAGCGCCGTCGCGCCGGAGCTGCGGGAACTGCAGGCCGGCGTCGAGTGGGCCGACAGCTACACCACCGACGCGCACAAGTGGCTGCTCACCGGCTTCGACGCCACGCTCTTCTGGGTCGCCGACCGGGCGGCCCTCACCGGCGCGCTGGCGATCCTGCCGGACTACCTGCGCAACGCCGCCACCGACGCCGGCGCGGTCGTCGACTTCCGGGACTGGCAGATCCCGCTCGGCCGCCGGTTCCGCGCGCTGAAGCTCTGGTTCGTCGTCCGCTGGTACGGCGCGGAGGGGCTGCGGGCGCACATCCGCTCGCACGTCGCCCTGGCGCAGGAACTGGCCGGCTGGGCCGACGCCGACGAGCGGTTCGACGTCGTCGCGCCGCACCCGCTGTCGCTGGTGTGCCTCAGGCCGCGTTGGCCCGAGGGTGTGGACGCCGACGTCGCCACCATGACGCTGCTGGAGCGGCTCAACGACGGTGGCGAGGTCTTCCTGACCCACACGACCGTCCGCCGGGAACCGGTGCTGCGCGTGGCGGTGGGCTCCCCGGCGACGACGCGGGAGCACGTCGAGCGGGTCTGGGCGCTGCTCACGGAGGGCCACGACTGGCTGGCCGCCGACTTCGCCGCTCAGGCCGCCGAGCAGGCCGCCGCCCGCGCGGCCGAGCGGGCACGTGCCGAGGAGACGCCTGCCGCGGACACCCCGGCCTGATCGCCGCCCGGCGGGACGGAGGAGCTCAGCGGTCCAGGGACCGGATGAGCCCCTCCTGGGCGACGGTGGCCACGTGCGTGCCGTCCGCGGACCAGATCTGCCCGAAGCACAGCGCCCGGCCCGACGACGCCGCCGGGCTGTCGGTCTCGTAGAGCAACCAGTCGTCGGCGCGCACGGGCCGGTGGAACCAGACCGCGTGGTCCAGGCTTGCGCCGATGAAGTCCGGCCAGCCCCCGCCGAGCCGCGCGAACCCCGCGGAGAGCAGGGTCAGGTCGCTCACGAACGTCAGGGCCGCGGCGTGGACGACAGGGTCGTCGTCCAGGTCGCCGGCGACGCGGAACCAGGTGTGTGACTGGGTGTGCGGCGGGGACTTCGGCGGGGCGGCGAAGGGGTCCTGGGTGAAGCGCTGCTCGACCACCGTGCCCATCGCCTCCATCCAAGCCGCGCGCTCGCCGTGCCGGGCGACGATCTCGCCGGTGCCGGGCAGCTCCTCGGGGCGGGGCACGCCGGGCATCGGCAGCGAGTGCTCGGCGACGGCGGCCTCCCCCGCGTGGAAGTCGGCGGTCAGCGCGAAGATGGCGACGTCCTCGCCCTTGCGCCGCTGGCAGGCGATCACCCGCCGGGTGGTGAAGGACCGGCCGTCCCGGATGCGGTCGACGGAGTAGCGGATCTCCTCCGTCGGGTCCCCGGGCCGCAGGAAGTAGGAGTGCAGCGAGTGCACACCCCGGTCGGCCGGGACGGTGCGCCCCGCGGCCACGATCGCCTGGCCGGCCACCTGGCCGCCGAAGATCCGCTGCCGCTCGGTGCTCGGCGTCTTCCCGACGAAGACGTCCTCCTCGCGCTCGGCGAGGTCGAGCACCGACAGCAGCGATGCCGCCTGGGTGTCCTCCGGCCCGTCGCTCACGAGTCCGTCCCCACCTCGTGGACCCGGATCAGGTTGGTCGACCCCACGGTGTTGGGCGGGCTGCCGGCCACGACGACGACGCGGTCGCCGACCTTGAGCCGGCCGATCGACAGCAGCGAGAAGTCCACCTGCTCGACCATGTCGTCGGTGTGCTCCACCGCAGGGACCAGGAACGTCTCGACACCCCAGGACAGGGCCAGCTGGCTGCGGACGCGGGCGTCGACGGTGAAGGCGAGCAGCGGCTGACGGGGGTGCAGCGCCGCCAGCCGGCGGGCGGTCTCCCCCGTCTGCGTGAACGTGGCCAGCGCCTTCACGTCGAGCGACTCACCGATGTCCCGGGCCGCGCGCACGATCGCACCCGACCGCGACCGGGAGACCCGCGCCACCTCGGGCACCCACAGGTGGTCGCTCTCGACGGCCTCGATGATCCGCTCCATCGTCCGCACGGCGCCGATCGGGAACGCCCCGACCGAGGTCTCCCCGGACAGCATGACCGCGTCGGCGCCGTCGAGCACCGCGTTGGCGACGTCGGAGGCCTCGGCGCGGGTCGGCCGGGAGTTGGTGATCATCGACTCGAGCATCTGCGTGGCCACGATGACCGGCTTGTTCCGCTCGCGGGCGGCCTGGATGGCCCGCTTCTGCACCAGCGGGACCTGCTCCAGGGGCAGCTCCACGCCGAGGTCACCGCGGGCGACCATGATGCCGTCGAACGCCTCGACGATCGCGTCGAGGTTCCGCACCGCCTCGGGCTTCTCCAGCTTGGCGATGACGGGGACGTGGATGTCCTCCTGCCGCATGATGTCGCGCACCAGGGAGGCGTCGGCGGGCGAGCGCACGAACGACAGCGCGACGAAGTCCACGCCCATCTGCAGCGCGAAGCGGAGGTCCCGCTCGTCCTTGTCCGACAGCGGCGGGACGCTCACCGCGACGCCGGGCAGCGAGAGACCCTTGTTGTTGGAGACCGGGCCGCCCTCGACGACGAGGCAGAAGACGTCGGGGCCCTGCACGCGGACCACGCTCAGCGACAGGTTGCCGTCGTCGACCAGGAGCCGGTCGCCGACCTTCACGTCGTTGGCGAGGTTCTTGTAGGTGGTGGAGACCCGCTCGGCCGTGCCGGCGACGTCCTCCACGGTGATGCAGACCTCGCTGCCGGTGGTCCAGGTGACCGGGCCGTCCGCGAAGGTGCCGAGGCGGATCTTGGGGCCCTGCAGGTCGGCGAGGATCGCCACCGCATGACCGATGCGGTCGGAGGCCTCGCGCACCCGGCCGTAGCTGGCGGCGTGGTCCTCGTGCGACCCGTGGCTGAAGTTGAGCCGGGCCACGTCCATGCCCGCCTCTACGAGGGCAGCCACCTGCTCCGCCGAGGTGGTGGCCGGACCCAGGGTGCAGACGATCTTCGCGCGTCGGGACATGGCGACAACGCTATGGCATGGCGATCCTCCGGACCGCACCGCGGCCCCGTGCCGTTCCCCACTGGCGCGGAGCCGTTTCCCGTGTCCCGGTCGGGGACCCTTCGGGCCCCGCGACCGGTCCACAGGCTGCGCGCTCGGTGAGCCGAACGCGACTTCGTCTACCGGAGCGCGACCGCGGTGGGGGTCACCGGGCGCGGCAGCATCGAGCTGCCGGTGAGCCAGGTGTCGACGGCGGCCGCGGCGGCACGGCCCTCGGCGATCGCCCAGACGATCAGCGACTGCCCGCGGCCGATGTCGCCGGCGACGAACACGCCGGGCACGGTGGACATGAACTCGTCGTCGCGGGAGACGTTCCCGCGACCGTCGACCTCGACGCCGAGGGTGTCGACCAAGCCCTCGCGCTGGGCGCCGGTGAACCCCATCGCGAGGAAGACCAGGTCCGCCGGCAGCTCGCGCTCGCTGCCCTCGATCTTCTGGAACCGGCCGTCGACCCGCTCCACCTCGTGGATGAGCAGCGCCCGGACGCGACCCCCCGTGCCGTCGGCGCTGTCTCCCACGAATCGCTCGGTGTTGACCGAGTAGAGCCGCTCGCCGCCCTCCTCGTGCGCGCTGGAGACACGCATGATCATCGGGTAGGTCGGCCACGGGTTGCTGTCGTGCGCCCGCCGGTCCGGAGGCTCGGGCATGATCTCCAGCTGCGCGACCGAGGCCGCGCCCTGCCGGTGCGCAGTGCCCAGGCAGTCCGCCCCGGTGTCACCGCCGCCGATGATCACGACGTGCTTGCCGTGGGCGTCGATCGGCGGGGAGTCCAGCTCGCCGAGGGCCTGCCGGTTGCCGTAGGGCAGGTACTCCATGGCCAGGTGGATGCCGGCGAGCTCGCGGCCCGGGGCGGGCAGGTCACGGCCGACGGTCGCCCCACCGGCCAGCACCACGGCCTCGAAGTCCCCGCGCAGCTGCTCGACCGACAGATCGGCCTCGGCGCTGCCGCCGACCTCGACGCCGGTGACGAACCGGGTGCCCTCGGCGCGCATCTGGTCCAGCCGCCGGTCCAGGACGGACTTCTCCATCTTGAACTCGGGGATCCCGTAGCGGAGCAGACCACCGATCCGGTCGGCCCGCTCGAACACCGTGACGTCGTGCCCGGCACGGGTGAGCTGCTGGGCGGCGGCCAGGCCGGCCGGCCCGGAGCCGACGACGGCGATCTTCTTGCCGCTGCGCTCGGCCGGGGTCTGGGGGGTCACCCAGCCCTCGTCCCAGGCGCGGTCGATGATCTCCCACTCGATCTGCTTGATCGTGACCGGCGACTCCTGCAGGTTCAGCACGCAGGAGCCCTCGCACGGCGCCGGGCAGAGCTTCCCGGTGAACTCCGGGAAGTTGTTCGTCGCGTGCAGCCGCTCGATGGCGTCCTGCCAGTCGTCGCGGCGGGCGAGGTCGTTCCACTCCGGGATCAGGTTCGCCACCGGGCAGGCGTGGTGGCAGAACGGGATGCCGCAGTCCATGCAGCGGGCCGCCTGGGTGCGCACCTCAGCCGTCGGGAACAGCGGGTCCTCGCCGTTCTGACGCCTGCTGTAGACGTCCTTCCAGTCCATGATCCGCAGCTCGACGGGACGCCGGGGCGGCGTCGCGCGCTCGTACTTCAGGAAACCGGTCTGGTCAGCCACGAGCGGCCTCCATCACTGCTCGATCCACATCGATACCTGCGGCCTCGGCGGCACGCCGGGCCTCCAGCGCGCGGCGGTAGTCCCGCGGCATGATCACGCTGAACTGCTCCGACCAGCGGCCCCAGTCGGCCAGCAGCGCGGCGGCCACGGTCGACTCGGTGTCGGCGGCGTACCGCACGAGCACGTCGCGCAGCCACTGCGCACCCTCGCCGTCCAGCGGCTCCACGTCGACCATCTCGGGATTCACCCGGTGCCGGGCCAGGTCCAGCACGTAGCCGATCCCGCCCGACATGCCCGCGGCGATGTTGCGGCCGGTCTGGCCGAGGATCACCGCGCGACCGCCGGTCATGTACTCCAGCGCGTGGTCGCCCACGCCCTCGACGACGGCCAGCGCACCGGAGTTGCGCACGCAGAAGCGCTCGCCGACCCGGCCGCGCAGGAAGATCTCCCCGCCCGTGGCGCCGTAGCCGATGACGTTGCCGGCGATGACGTTGTCCTCCGCGAGGAAGGGCGCCTCGCGCGAGGGCCGGACGATGATCCGACCGCCCGAGAGCCCCTTGCCGACGTAGTCGTTGGCGTCGCCGAACAACCGCATGGTGATGCCGCGGGGCACGAAGGCGCCGAACGACTGGCCGGCCGACCCACCGAAGGTGAGGTCGATCGTGCCGTCGGGCAGGCCCTCGCCGCCGAAGCGCCGGGTGACCATCGAGCCCAGCATCGTGCCGACGGTGCGGTTGACGTTGCGCACCGGCAGCTCGAGGCTCACCGGTCGGGCGTCGAGGAGCGCGCCCTCGCACAGCTGGATCAGTGTCTGGTCCAGGGCCACGTCCAGGCCGTGGTCCTGCCCGCGCACCCGGCGGCGCGGCGCGCCCTCCGGGAGGTCGGGCACCACGAGGACCGGCGAGAGGTCGAGCCCCTGCGCCTTCCAGTGGCCAACGGCCTTGCGGGTGTCCAGCAGCTCGGCGCGCCCGACGGCCTCGTCGATCGAGCGGAAGCCCAGCTCGGCGAGGTAGCCGCGCACCTGCTCGGCGAGGAACTCGAAGAAGGTGACGACGAACTCCGGTCGCCCGGTGAACCGCTTGCGCAGCTCCGGGTTCTGCGTGGCCACGCCCACGGGGCAGGTGTCGAGGTGGCAGACCCGCATCATCACGCAGCCGGAGACCACCAGCGGCGCGGTGGCGAACCCGAACTCCTCGGCACCCAGCAGCGCGGCGACGACGACGTCGCGCCCGGTCTTCATCTGCCCGTCGACCTGCACGGTGATGCGGTCGCGCAGCCCGTTGGCCAGCAGCGTCTGCTGGGTCTCGGCCAGCCCCAGCTCCCACGGGGAACCGGCGTGCTTGAGCGACGTCAGCGGGGCGGCACCGGTGCCGCCGTCGAACCCGGAGATGAGGACGACGTCGGCGTGCGCCTTGCTGACACCGGCCGCGACCGTCCCGACGCCGACCTCGGCGACCAGCTTGACGTGGACCCTTGCTGCGTCGTTGGCGTTCTTAAGGTCGTGGATCAGCTGCTTGAGGTCTTCGATGGAGTAGATGTCGTGGTGCGGCGGCGGGCTGATCAGGCCGACGCCCGGCGTCGAGTGCCGGGTGCGGGCCACCCACGGGTAGACCTTGGCGCCGGGCAGCTGCCCGCCCTCGCCGGGCTTGGCGCCCTGGGCCATCTTGATCTGGATGTCGTCGGCGTTGACGAGGTACTCGCTGGTGACGCCGAACCGGCCGGAGGCCACCTGCTTGATCGCCGAGCGGCGCAGGTCGCCGTTCGGGTCGGCCGTGAAGCGGTCCGGGTCCTCGCCGCCCTCACCGGTGTTGGACCGCCCACCGAGGCGGTTCATCGCGATGGCCAGGGTCTCGTGGGCCTCCTGCGAGATGGAGCCGTAGCTCATCGCGCCGGTGTTGAAGCGCTTGACGATCTCGCTGACCGGCTCGACCTCGTCGATCGGCACCGGCGGGCGCACGCCGGTCCGCAGCGTGAACAGGCCGCGCAGCGTGGCTGCGTCCTCGGACATCTTGTCGACCGTCTGCGTGTACTTCTCGAAGACGTCGAACTGCCGCGACCGGGTGGCGTGCTGGAGCAGGAACACCGTCTCGGGGTTGAACAGGTGCACCTCGCCCTCGCGACGCCACTGGTACTCGCCGCCGGTCTCGAGCCGGCGGTGCGCCCGCTCGGTCGGGTTGTCCGGGTAGGCGCGCCGGTGGCGCATGGCCACCTCCTCGGCCAGCACGTCGATGCCGACGCCGCCCAGCGGCGCGGAGGTGCCGGTGAAGTACTCGTCGACGATCTCCTGGGAGAGGCCGACGGCCTCGAAGATCTGCGCCATCGTGTACGAGCCGACGGTGCTGATGCCCATCTTGCTCATCACCTTCAGGACGCCCTTGCCCAGCGCCTTGACGATGTTGCGGACGGCCTGGGCGGGTTCGACGCCGGTGAGGACGCCGTCGCGGATGAGGTCCTCGATGGACTCGAACGCCAGGTAGGGGTTGACCGCAGCCGCGCCGTAGCCGAGCAGCAGCGCGACGTGGTGCACCTCGCGGCAGTCGCCGGACTCGACGACGAGGCCGACCTCCATGCGGGTCTTCTCCCGCACCAGGTGGTGGTGAACGGCGGCGGTCATGAGCAGCGACGGGATGGGCGCGCGCTGCTCGTCGCAGTCCCGGTCGGACAGCACGATGATCCGCGCCCCGGCGGCGATCGCCTTGCTCACCTTGCCGCGCAGCTGCTCGATGGCCTCGGCCAGCGCCGTCCCGCCGCCGTCGACGTCGAAGTGGCCGGTGATCCGGACGGCGGCGAAACCGGGCAGGTCGCCGTCGTCGTCGATGTGCAGGATCTTGGCCAGCTCGTCGTTGTCGATGACCGGGAACGGCACGGTGACCTGCCGGCAGGAGGCCGGCATCGCCTGGAGCAGGTTCTGCTCGGGGCCGAAGGTGCGCCCGAGGCTGGTCACCAGCTCCTCGCGGATGGCGTCCAGCGGCGGGTTGGTCACCTGGGCGAACAGCTGCCCGAAGTAGTCGTAGAGCAGCCGGGAGCGGTCCGACAGCGGCGCGATGGGGGTGTCGGTGCCCATGGACCCGATGGGCTCGGCACCGCTGGCCGCCATCGGCTGGACGAGGAGGCGCAGGTCCTCCTCGGTGTAGCCGAAGAGCATCTGCCGCCGGACGACGGACTCGTGGCTGGGCCGCGAGCGGCGGCGCTCGGGCAGCTGGGGCAGGTGCACCAGGCCGGCGTGCAGCCAGTCCTCGTACGGCTCGGCCGCGGCCAGCGCGCCCTTGACCTCCTCGTCGGAGACGATCCGCCCGGAGGCGGTGTCGACGAGGAACATCCGGCCCGGCTGCAGCCGGCCCTTGGCGACGATGTCGGCCGCGGGGATGTCGAGGACGCCGACCTCGCTGGCCATGACCACGAGGTCGTCCTTGGTGTGCCACCAGCGGCCCGGGCGCAGGCCGTTGCGGTCCAGGACCGCGCCGATCAGCGTGCCGTCGGTGAAGCAGACGGCGGCAGGGCCGTCCCAGGGCTCCATGATCGAGGAGTGGAACCGGTAGAAGGCCCGGCGGGCCGGGTCCATCTCGTCGTGGTTCTCCCACGCCTCCGGGATCATCATGAGAACGGCGTGCGGCAGCGAGCGGCCCGACAGGTGCAGCAGCTCGAGCACCTCGTCGAAGGTCGCCGAGTCGCTGAAGTCGCTGGCGGTGACGGGGAAGATCCGCTCCAGGCCCAGCTCCGACGCGGGGCCCGCCGGCCCGTCGAACATCTCGGTCTCGAGCTTGGCCTCGCGGGCTCGCATGCGGTTGCGGTTGCCCTTGATCGTGTTGATCTCGCCGTTGTGCGCGATGAAGCGGAACGGGTGGGCCAGCGGCCAGCTCGGGAACGTGTTGGTGGAGAACCGGCTGTGCACCAGCGCGATCGCCGACTCGTAGCGCTCGTCGCGCAGGTCGGGGAAGAACAGCGGCAGCTGGTCGGTCGTCAGCATGCCCTTGTAGGTGATCGTCCGCGACGACAGCGAGGCGATGTAGAGCGAGCTCCCGGCGTCGACCGCGGCGCGCTCGGCCCGCTTGCGGAGCACGAACGAACGCCGCTCCAGGCGGGTGACGCCGTTGCACTCGACGTTGCCGCCGAAGGCCTTCTCGTCGGCGCGGGCGCCCATCGTCTCGGCGACGAACAACTGCGCGAAGTGCGGCATGACCGCGCAGGCGGTGGGGCCGAGGTCGGCGCGCTCGGGGTCCACCGGCACGTCGCGCCAGCCGAGGACGGTCAGGCCCTCCTCCTCCGCGAGCCGGGCGACGTCGGAGTAGCGGGCGGCCCTCTCGGAGTCGTCGGTCGGGAGGAAGGCGATGCCGACCGCGTACTCGCCCATGGGCGGCAGGTCGAAGTCGACCGAGGCCCGCAGCAGGGCGTCCGGGATCTGGGTCAGGATGCCGGCGCCGTCGCCGGAGTTCGGTTCGGCACCGGCGGCACCGCGGTGGTCGAGGTTGTGCAGCGCCGTGAGGCCGGCCTGCACGATGCGCCTGCTGCGTCGGCCGCGGGCGTCGGCCACGAAGGCGACACCGCAGGCGTCCTTGTCGTTCGCCGGGTCGTACAGCCCCACCGGGGCGGGCAGGGCGGAGAACGGGACAGCCGTGGGGGCGGGGGCGGGAAGGTCGGTCATGTCACTCCCGTCGTCGGCGCACGTCGTCCCTCGGGTGAGGGCGGACGGCGGGCGGGGCCGAAAGGTCGAAGGCGGCAGGTGCGGAGCGCCGGGGTCCGGCCGGTCAGAGGTGCCCCGGCCGTCTCTGGCGTGCGAACCCGACGGGTGGTGCCACCGGGCCGTCGTCCGCGGGGCGACGCTGGCCCGGTCCGACTCTGAGACCCTGCCAGGATCGCTGGCGAGTCAGCCCGAAGGGTACACAGCCGTAACAGGTCTCTGACATGACGGAGAACACGCCACGCCAGGCTGTCCGGATCGCCGCGATCCCTGGCCGGGCAGGGGCGTCCCGGACATGACTCAGGTGGCGGCGGGCGGCTCGTGATCGCTGTCGCGGGCATGGGTGCGGCTGTTCCCCGACCGGCGGCCGGTCACCTCCGGGGTCCGCTCCGCCGCGACCTCGGAGCGGTCGATCACCTCGCGGGGCCTGCCCCGCTGCCAGACGAAGTAGGCCACGGCCAGGAGGCCGACGATCACCGCGGTGTAGACGTTGAGCCGGACGCCGAGGAACGTCTCGGCCGGGTCGACGCGCAGGAGTTCGATCCACAACCGGCCGGCGGTGTAGGCCATGACGTAGAGCGCGAACACCCGGCCGTGGCCGAGCCGGAACCGTCGGTCCGCCCAGATCACGAAGGCGGCGGCCGCGAGGTTCCACAGCAGCTCGTAGAGGAACGTCGGGTGGAAGGTGCCGAGCACGACCGGCTCCCCGTCGGCCCCGGTGACCGCCCGGCCGCCGCTCCACTCGTAGATCGTGAGGGCCCACGGCAGGTCGGTCGGGCCGCCGTAGAGCTCGTTGTTGAACCAGTTGCCCAGCCGCCCGATCGCTTGGGCGACCAGCAGTCCGGGCGCCACCGCGTCGGCGAAGGCCGGCAGCGGGATGCCACGGCGCCGGCACGCGATCCACGCTCCTACGCCGCCGAGGGCGATCGCGCCCCAGATACCGAGGCCCCCCTCCCAGATGGCGAAGGCCCGCAGCGGGTCACCGCCCTCGCCGAAGTAGGGGCGGGGGCTGGAGATCACGTGGTAGATCCGGCCGCCGACGATGCCGAAGGGCACCGCCCAGACGGCGATGTCGAGCACGTCCTCGGCCAGCCCGCCCCGGGCGACCCAGCGCTTCTGCGTGATCCAGACGGCCAGCACGATGCCGGCGACGATGCACAGCGCGTAGGCGCGGATCGGCAGCGGGCCGAGCTCCCACACGCCCTGGGTCGGGCTCGGGATGGCGGCGAGGACGGTCATGCCCGCACCCCCGCGCGGCGGACGCCGGCGGCCAGGTCCTCGGTCAGGGCACGCACACCGTCGGGGCCACGGCCGTCGAGCATCGCCCGCACGTAGGCCGAGCCGACGATGACGCCGTCGGCGAAGGCGGCGAGCTCCGCGGCCTGGGCGCCGTTCGAGACACCGAGCCCGACGCACAGCGGGATGTCCGGACGCGCCTCGCGCGTGCGGGCCACCAGCGTCTGCGCCGCGTCGCTCACGGTGGCCCGGGCACCGGTCACGCCCATGGTGGAGGCGACGTAGACGAAGCCCCGGCTCGCGGCGGCCGTGGAGCGCAGCCGTGCGTCGGTCGACGAGGGGGCGACCAGGAAGACCCGGTCGAGGTCGGCCCGCTCGCTCGCGGCGATCCACTCCCCCGCCTCGTCGGGGATGAGGTCGGGGGTGATCGCTCCGGCGCCGCCGGCCGCGGCCAGGTCGGTCGCGAAGCGGTCGACGCCGTAGCGCTCGATCGGGTTCCAGTAGCTCATCACCACGGCGGCGGCACCGGCCGCGGACACGGCCTCGACCGCGTGCAGCACGTCGCGCATGCCGACCCCGGCCCGGACGGCGACGTCCACGGCCTCCTGGATGACGGGGCCGTCGATGCCGGGGTCGCTGTAGGGCACGCCGATCTCGATCGCGTCGGCACCGGCCTCCACGATGGCGACCATGGCCGCGATCGAGGCGTCGACGTCCGGGTAGCCGACCGGGAGGTAGCCGATCAGGGCGGCCCGCCCCTCGGCCTTCGCGGCCCCGATGCGGTCCTCGAGCGTGCTCATGCCCGTTCCCCCGCGTCCTGGCCGGCGACGGCCTCGTGGTTGCTGACCGCGCCCTCGGTGGGCTGCTGGTCGGTGTCCATGCCCGGCCCCGGGGCGACCTGCTCGCGGTCGCCCAGCCCGAACCAGCGGGACGCCGTCTCCACGTCCTTGTCGCCGCGGCCGGAGAGGTTCACCAGCAGCAGCGCGCCAGGGTCGACCTCCCGGCCGAGCTTCATCGCCCCGGCCAGTGCGTGCGCGGACTCGATCGCCGGGATGATGCCCTCGGTGCGGCAGAGCAGCGCGAACGCCTCCATCGCCTCGGCGTCGGTGATCGGGCGGTACTCGGCGCGGCCGATGTCGTGCAGGTAGGAGTGCTCGGGGCCGACGCCCGGGTAGTCCAGACCGGCGCTGATCGAGTGCGACTCGATCGTCTGGCCGTTGTCGTCCTGCAGGAGGTACGAGCGGGCGCCGTGCAGCACGCCCGGGGTGCCGCCGGTGATGGTGGCCGCGTGCCGCGGGGTGTCGACGCCGTCGCCACCGGCCTCGAGGCCGATCAGCCGGACGCCGCCGTCGGGCACGAAGGCGGTGAAGATGCCGATCGCGTTGGAGCCGCCGCCTACGCAAGCCAGGACGGCGTCGGGCAGCCGTCCCTCCCGCTCGAGCACCTGGCCGCGGGCCTCGTCCCCGATGACCCGCTGGAAGTCGCGGACCATGGCCGGGAACGGATGCGGGCCGGCGACGGTGCCGAAGACGTAGTTGGTGGTCTCGACGTTGGTCACCCAGTCGCGGAACGCCTCGTTGATGGCGTCCTTGAGGGTGCGCGATCCGGTGGTCACCGGGACGACCTCCGCGCCGAGCAGCCGCATGCGGGCCACGTTCAGCGCCTGGCGGCGGGTGTCCTCCTCGCCCATGTAGACGGTGCAGGACAGCCCCATGAGCGCCGCCGCGGTCGCGGTGGCCACACCGTGCTGGCCCGCGCCGGTCTCGGCGATGACCCGCGTCTTGCCGATCCGCTTCGTCAGCAGGGCCTGACCCAGCACGTTGTTGATCTTGTGCGAGCCGGTGTGGTTGAGGTCCTCGCGCTTGAGCAGCACCCGGGCGCCGCCGCAGTGCTCGGCGAACTTCGGCACCTCGGTGACCGGACTGGGGCGGCCGGTGTAGTCGCGCTGCAGCCGGGCGAACTCGTCGAGGAACGCCGGATCGACCCGCATGGCCTCGTAGGCCTCGGTCAGCTCGTCGAGCGCGGCGATGAGCGCCTCGGGCACGAAGCGGCCGCCGAAGATGCCGAAGTGGCCCGTCGCGTCGGGCCAGCTCGGGCGCGCCGGGAGGGAGAGTTCTCCGGGCTGCGGCGGGCTGGTCGTCGTCATGTCCCCCAGTGTCTCCCGTAACCGCCGGACAGCGGCGCAGGGGTCACCGCCATGTCACCGGACCGGTGTCAGAACGGCGGTGGATCGTCCGCCGGGTCCGGTGGCGGTTGCGGTGGTTCGGGAAGCACTCGGTAGCCGGGGGGTCGGCTGGTGCGGGTGACGCCGGAGGGCGTGAGGACGGTGAGCACGCCGTCGTCGTCGAGCGTGTGGACCCACCCCGGTGCGTGGGTCTTGAGCCGGTGGTGGCGGCGGCACAGGCAGCAGAGGTTGTCGCAGGAGGTCTCCCCGCCGGCGGCGTGCGGGATGACGTGGTCCAGGTCGGCCCAGCCGGCGGGCACGGTGCAGCCGGGGTGCCGGCAGGTGCGGTCCCGGGCCGGCAGG